>CACWHC010000004.1 GCA_902760645.1 uncultured bacterium | reverse complement strand
ATGATAAAACGGAGCAAATTTAAAATAATGAAACTTATTAAACAGACTTAAAAACGGCTGGATTGCTTCGCTTTCGCTCGCAATGACATGAAAAAGATTCCTTAGTGAACGAAGTGAACTTAGAAAAATGGGTGAGGGGTCAAACGTACAGATTATGGTAAATTTTTGACCAACTCCTCATCAACATTTGCAGAGAAAACAAGTTTCCTCGTAAATGTATCTTCTCCCGACGGGAGAAGAATTGCTTGTGCGACAGCACCGTAGTGAACTGTTTACTGTTCACTTAAAACACAGGGGTTGGAAAATTTTTAATAATGCCTTATAATATGTATATATATCTTATAAGGAATTGTAAATGAAATCATTAAAAGAAGTTTCAACAGAAAATAAAATTCACGAAAGGCTAAAGGATTATCCTAATTGCTTAAAATTGGCGGAATACTTATTTGATGATGCAGAATTGCAGGAAATGCAGGATTATGCAAATAATGTATCCATAAAGAGATTGGGTTTTAACGACCATGGACCTGTTCATATGCGTCAGGTTGTGAGTAACGCAATAAAAATGCTCAAAATTTTGCATGAAGCAGGTATTCAGACTTCACTTGAACGTGAAGAAATCGGAACGTTTGAGGACAGCATGTGTGCTGTTATATTAGCAGGAATTATGCACGATTTGGGTATGACTATCGGCAGACAGGGACATGAGGAAATGTCTTCACTGCTTGCTCAACCTATAATTGAAAGAGCATTGATGAATGTTTTCCCGAATAATCTGCATAAACGTGTTGTTATAAAAGCTATGGCAACGGAAGCTATTGTCGGTCACATGTCATCAAGAAAAATACATTCTATTGAAGCAGGTATTATCCTTGTTGCAGACGGATGTGATATGACAAAGGGCAGAGCAAGAATACCTCTTGCTTTGAATAAAACTCCAAGAGTAGGTGATATCCATAAATATTCCGCAAGTGCAATCAATCGTATCGGTATTCACAGAGGAGAAAGAAAACCGATTAAAATTGATGTTGAAATGTCGGGAGATGTTGGATTTTTCCAGATAGAAGAAGTTTTATTAACCAAAATAGATTCCAGTCCTGCAAAAGAATATATTGAACTCTACGCGGGGGTAGAAGGTCAGGAAAGAAAATGCTATCTGTAAACAGAAACTAATGTTTCCGTCTTGGATTATTTATATTAGATTTCGCTTTGGTCTTTATCTGCGAATTTTGACCTATTTTCACGGGTCTGTATATTTCTGTTTTTAATTTTTTTTGTTTAAGTGGTTCAAATGTAAAAGATTTCATAATCTTTTCAGCATCAACAGCTAATTTATCCATTGCTTCCGTCGCTTTTTCAAGGATTAATTCCTCATTTGCACTATGCAAAATATCGCTGAGCGAATATATCATTATAAACGGCATTTTAGCAGGTTTCCCTTTCGGAGCGGAAGTAAGACCTATATCGGAATGAGTTTCTGTTCTCGGAACTTCTTTTACATATAAGTCGAACGGGGTATCTTTTATGATGTTCATAATTCTTTCTTCTGCAAAATCTTTAAATTTTTGCATATTCGGTGTCAGTTTTTCAGGGAAAATCAAATTCCCGTTGAAATACGGTTTATCAATATTATATCTTGTTTTACCTGTGGTAAAATTTTGTTGTGATATTGACTGTGTTTTCATTAACCGTCCTTTTATGAATATCCGTTTTCAATCCATTCTCTTGCACGAAATTTTGCACCCAAATCTGCTGCAATTTTTTCACACTTTTCAAGGTTAATATGACGACCTTTATAACCCTCTACAACGGTTGCTGTGACATCAATATTTTCATCGGCACAAGCTTTGATGAATTTCTTAACTTCATCAAAAGCTCCTTCAAATTTTGGTTGTGAAAGTTCATCATATTCTTCACTCGTTGCACCGTTCAGACTGACCGAAAATTCATCAATAAGTCCTTTTAGTTCCGGTACAATGTTCCTTTTGTAGACAAAATTAGCGTGTCCGTTAGTATTTACTCTTATTTTTACATCGGGGTAATGTTTTTTGATATATGCCGCTACCTCTTTTAAAATATCGGCTTTCAAAAGCGGTTCCCCATATCCGCAAAAAATAATTTCCGAAGTAATTTTAAAATTATTTAATTGTTCAATGACATCCTGAGCGGTAAAATCTTCACTATCAAGCCATAATGTCTGACCGCACACATCATCTTTGTCCTGCCTCAGACAAAATACACATTCATTTGTGCATCTGTTTGTGAGGTTAATATATATTTTTCCGTATAGTTCGTAAACTAAAATATTTGCCATAATACGCATATCCTTTCTGCAAGATTGTCGCATAAGCAGACGTAATTTACAATATTTATATTAATAAATATAAAATAAAAAAGGGGCTGTATGCCCCTGTATGTGTATTCAAATGGAGTTTAAATTTTATTATTAAGAACCAACCAAACGTAATGCGTCTTCCAGTAATTGTTTGTTTGAATCAATAAGTTTGTTTGCAACTTCCATCTGTAATTTTGCCATCTGATAATACGAAATATTAGCCTTAAAATCAGCATTTGACAGTTCTAATAAACCTGAACGGATTTCGCCAAATCCGAGTAACGGTTTACCTGATTCTTCGGTTTCAACAAATTGTCCGCTTTTAAATTCGTATAATCCTGCTGCGTTATGGAAATTTCTTGTTGTTATTCGGTATAGCGGAACTACACGTTTGCCGTTATCGGCTTTCCCGTATATTGTTCCGTCATTTTTTATTTCATAATCATCATATTTGCCGAGATATTTGCCGTTATTCGGGTCAATCCACATTTTGATGTTCGTAGTCGGAATATCTAATGAACCGCCCTTCATAGCTGTTTCCTGATACAAGTCCGCTGTGATAGCTCTTGTACCCTGCATTATTTCACCTTTATCATTCAGGATATATCCCTGTACCGTATTACCGCTTTTGTCCTTGTATACACCCTCCCCGTCAAACGTAAATTCACCGAGTCTTGTGTAAACACTTTTACCCTCAGGAGAACGAACAAGGAAAAAGCCTTTACCCTCTAAGAAAAGGTTTTCATTTGCAGTACCGGGGGTAGATTTACCCTGTCCCAAATTTTTTGCATAATCATCGGAAATTGCACCGCCGAGGAAGGTTTTAAAATTAACCTGTTTTTCCCTGAAACCCGGAGTATAGACGTTTGTCATGTTGTCGGCAATAACATCCATCCAGTTTTCGGTGGTTTTTCTTGTATTTAAGGCCGCTACATACGAATCATTCATTAGCTGTTCTCCTTATTGTTATTGTTTCTTTCTCTGTCTTGTTTGTTACGTCTTGATTGAGAATACGTCAAGTCGCCATAGGATATATTTTCTTCGTTAAATCTTTGACGAAGTGTGTCAATATTGTTTCTCAGGTATGCTTCAACGGCTTTATCCCCCGGAATAAAGTTAGCATTAATCTTTCCGCCTTTATCTACCTGAAGAATTACTGATATGTCTTTATCAAAATCAACCCTGAAAGACTGGTGATTTTTAGCGGATTCTTTAAGTGCTTCAATCAATGCTGCACTTGCTTTTGCTGTTGACTGAACCATTTTTACATTACCCTGCTGCATTTGTCTTTCAAATTCTGCCGCAACCGAACCTGCAGTCATATCTGTTTTTGATACTAAATCGGCAAAGAATTTTGCATCGGTATCTGACATTTGGATGTTAGAATAATTTACTGTTGTAACCATACCGGAAAGCTGTGATTGACTTGTTGCAGTCATCGGATTTATGCTTGCAAAATTCAAATCAACACCGTTTGCATTCATATATGCCTGAATTTGGCTTGTTAAAGGAGTGTAAGCATTCTGCTGCTGTCCGTCCTGATTATGTCCCTGCCAATTCTGATTTTGAGATTGAGATGAATCCTGCTGAGAGTCGGTATTACTTACCTGTTGGGTATCCTGAGAATTTTGTTCTTTTGATACTTTTTCACTTTGTTTATTTTCAAGTTTTGAAGTTTCTTTTTTCTCTTCAGTTTTTAACGGTTCTTCCGCTTTTGCACTTGTCTCTGTCTGAGCTTCTTTTTGCTCGGAGGAAGCTTTCATCTCTGATGCAAAAGATGCACAGGCATCGCTTGCTCTTTTTATTTGAGTAGACGATATATTTTTATTCAATTCATTTTTGGTATAAACTGCTGCTGTTGCATTTGTGGTTGTATCAAGGTTCATGTTCCCTCCAATTCTTCGAGCTGTTTCAGTATTTCTCGTTCTTCTTCCTCCTGTCGTTCACGGCTTTGTGAAAAGAATCTTGTAACGCCGAGTTCGGAGTATTGCTTTAGTTCTGCCTTTTTCTCTTCTTCAAGATAGGCCTCACGATTTTTTTCTTTATGCTTTTCAAGAACTTTTACCGCCTGTTCGCATTTTACAAGCTTTTCTTTTTCCTGATCCAGGATAGCTTGTTTTTCTTGTCGGATTAGCTCCAATTGTTCGGCTTTTTCCCACAAGTGTATCAGGTATTTGTCGTACGCTTCGTACATCATAGGATCAGCCTGTCGCATGTTTATTTTTGTAGCCTCAATCTCTTCGTTGTTTTTTCGGATATTCTCCTCGGCAATAAGGACAGCCTGCTGTGCCTTCTGTACTACTAACAACTGTTCTTCTTTTTTGCGGATTCGAAAATCCAATACTTTTTGTAATCTGTATCGAAAAGGCATTTTAGACTACACTTTCTTGACTTCATTATTACTGATTTGTGCAAGAAGATAAACATCTAAACGTATGATATATTTAATGATAATATTTAAAAAGTCAATGTTTAATCAAAAATTCCGCAGGATAAATATCTTTCACCATTGTCCGGCAATACCGTTACAATTAATTTTCCTTTATTTTCGGGACGTTTTGAAATTTCGATTGCCGCAAAAATATTTGCCCCTCCTGATATGCCGGCTAAGATACCTTCTTTTCGTGCAAGTTCTCGTGTCATAGCCAGCGCATCTTCATTTTTTACCGGGAAAATTTCATCAATAACATCCGAATTATAATTATCAGGTACAAAATTTGCACCTATGCCTTGAATTTTGTGAGGAGCAGCATCTTTGCCCGATAGTACCTGACTGTCATATGGTTCTACCGCTATGGCTTTTATATTTTTGTTTTTCCCTTTTAATTTTTTTGAAACCCCTGAAATAGTGCCTCCGGTTCCGACTCCGGCAACAATTATATCAACATTGCCATTTGTATCATCCCAAATCTCTTCTGCAGTCATATTGTAGTGAATTTGAGGATTAGCTTTATTTTGGAATTGCTGCGGAATAAACGAATTTTTTATTTCTGCATGCAGTTCGCAGGCTTTTTCTACAGCACCTTTCATCCCTTTAGCACCTTCTGTTAAGACCAATTCTGCACCATAAGCTTTCATTAAGGCTCTGCGTTCTTTACTCATTGTATCAGGCATGGTAATGATTAATTTGTAACCCTTTATTGCGCATACAAAAGCCAGTCCGACACCCATATTACCGCTTGTAGGTTCAATTATTGTCGTGTCTTTATCTATTAAACCGTCTTTTTCGGCTTGTAATATCATATTAAGAGCAGGTCTGTCTTTGATTGAACCTGCAGGATTTTTACATTCCAATTTTGCCGCTACGGTTGCATAACCGTTATTTAATACATTAATTTTTACCAAAGGTGTATTCCCCACCAATTCAATCATGTTTTTTGCAATATTCATAAATTAACCCTCATTTTGCTTAATTTATATTATATAAGAAATTTGAAAACAAGAAAATCTTTTGTTACTAATTATATATAATTGTTGCAATATTAATGTTTTAATTATACTATTATTCTGATTGGGAAATTTTAATGAAAGACAAAAAAGTTTTAATTATAAAGTTGGGTGCTATTGGGGATGTAGTTCATACGTCTATAATTCCTTATGCCATAAAAAATAAACATCCGAATTGGCAAATCCATTATATGACTTCCCCTCTTATTGCAACATTATTGAAGAATTGTTCCTATATTGATAAAGTTATAGCTTTTGATACCAGAGCAGAAAAACCTCACAGCTATATGTTTAGTCATGTGTTAAATCTTATGAAAGAACGCTATGACTATGTATTTTGCCTAAGTCATTCTTTGAGGCTTTTTATACTTTCATTCGGTTCGCTCCCCAAAAAGGTAGTTTTTAGAGGCTATAAGGGTAATAGTTGGGTTGAAAACTATTTTTATTCTGCCGCAGATGTAATAAAGGATTTAGAACTTCCTGAAAGATTAGTGCTTGAAGCTAATCCTGCAGTAAAAGAAAAAGTTTCAAACTGGATGGCACAGTATCCAAGACCGCATGTAGTAATTAACCCCGGATTTTTGACTCCTGTCGGCAGACAGGGACGGGTTTGGCCGCTTAATTATTGGAAAGAGCTTGCCGATAAAATATTGGAAACTTACGGAGGAACTGTTTTCGTAAACGGAGGCGGTTATGAATATGAATATCAAAAACCTTTAGCTTCAGAAAGGGTTATTTTTGTGCCGAAAGAAAATTCTCTTGAAGATAATTCGGTTGTTTTGTCTTTGGCAGATGCCGTAATTTCCGGTGATTCCGGGCCTTTGCATATTGCATCGGCATTTGATGTGAATACTCTTGCTATATTAGGCTCAACATCGCCGGATGATATCAGACCCTATGGTGCGAAAGGTCATTATATAGGTCCTGATTACGAATGCAAATATTGTTGGGAAAAACAATGTAAAAAAGGTGCCAAACCCGGGGAATATCCTCCTTGTATTTCAAGCATATCACCGGATGCTGTTATGGAAAAAATAAAAGAATATAATCTAATTTAATTTAAATACAGTTTTGGCATTTTCTGTTGTAGCTTCTGCAATTTCTTCAAAGGTAATCCCTCTTAGTTTTGCAATTTCTTCCGCTACATATTTCACATAGGCCGGTTGATTTTCTTTCCCTCTGAACGGTACGGGAGTGAGATATGGAGCATCTGTTTCCAACAGTAATCTGTCCAAAGGAACAGTTTTTGCGACTTCTTTCATTTTATTTGCACTATTAAAAGTTACAACTCCGCCTATTGCTATATACCAACCCTGTTTAAGACATTCTCTTGAAAATTCTACACTTCCTGAAAAACAGTGCATAACTACATTGGAAGTCTTATTGTATTCTTTTAAAATATCATAGGTGTCTTTATGTGCATCTCTGTCATGGACCGATATCGGGAGTTCTAATTCATTTGCCAATTTTATTTGTTTAATAAAAATATCTTTTTGTATATCAATATGCTTTTTATCCCAATAGTAATCCAGTCCGATTTCTCCTATTGCTATTATTTTATCGTCCTTTGAATATTCTCTTATTTTATCTAAGATACTGTCATTCCAATTTTTTGCATCTTCCGGATGAATCCCGAGCATTCCGTACACATTGTCGAATTGTTTGACAAGCTTTGGTACAGTATCAATATCTTCAGGTGAAGCCGAGGGTACAAGTATTTTTTCTACACCGTTTTCTATTGCATTTCGGACACTTTCTTCCGCTGTAATTTTTTGCAAACAGTTTATATGTGTATGTGTATCTGTTAAACTTACCATTTTTAATCTCCCTTAACGTATTATACCATAGTAATGATTTATGGTATAATTATATTTATGGGAGAGAAAAATTTAAAAATTTCAATAGCGCACTTGTATCCGAAGCTGCTTAATTTATACGGTGATATCGGCAATATTATTACCTTGAAAAAGCGTTGTGAATGGCGTGGTATAGATGTAGAATTTGAAGATATAAATATTGGGGATAAAATACAAAAACATGATATATATTTTGTCGGCGGCGGACAGGATAAACAGCAGGAAGAAGTTGCAGACGAATTATATCGTCAGAAAGATTTTTTAACGGAAGAACGTGACAGAAATGCGGTTTTCTTAGGTATTTGCGGTGGTTATCAGTTGTTTGGACATTATTATCAACCGCACGATAAAGACAGATTAAACGGTATAAGTCTTATGGATGCTTATACTGTTGCCGGAAATACCAGATTTATCGGAAATGTGACCGCAAAAACAGATTTTTTAAATCCGGAAACTCTTGTAGGTTTTGAAAATCATAGCGGACTTACATACTTGCAGGGGGATACAAAACCTCTTGCTGTTGTTGAGGTCGGTAACGGAAATAATGGAAAAGACGGTACCGAAGGTGCAAGATTTAAAAATGTTTTCGGAACATATTTACACGGTTCTTTTTTACCTAAAAATCCTCATTTTGCAGATTATATGATAAAGCTCGCTTTGGAAAAACGCTATAATGAACCTGTAGTACTCCCTTCTCTTGATGACAAATTGGAAACCATGACACATTCTTCATTGGTTGGTAAGCCGTATTAAATCCGTTACAATTTGCAAGCAGTTTAAACCTTGTTTATAATGTTTTTATGAAGAAAAAAGTTATTGCTTATTTGCATACACATTGGGACAGAGAATGGTACAGAGAGTTTGAAGTTTTCAGATTAAGACTTTTGAGAGTATTTGATAATGTTTTGAACTTACTGGAAAACAATAAAATTCCTGCATTTTATTTTGATGGTCAGATAGCAGCTCTTTTGGATTATCTGGAATTAAGACCTGAAAAAGAAGATATAATCAGAAGATATATAGCAGAAAAAAAATTGTTTATTGGTCCTTGTTATACACTGGTTGATGAATATCTGACAGATAAAAATTGCTTTGAAAAGAATTTGGAAATAGGGATAAAAATTTCTAAGGAGTTTGGATGTACTGATTTTATCGGGTATCTTGCAGATACTTTCGGACACAGTCAGAATATACCGAAAATTTTTAAAAAATATGGCATAGATAAATGTGTCGTTTGGCGAGGTTGCGGAGATATCCCGTCAGAATTTATTTTTAACGGTATTAATACCGTGAATCTTATAAGAGGTTATTTTATGGATATCTTTTCCTCAAAGATGTCTGTAAGTCAAAAAGCGGAGTGGCTTAAAGAAAATTTAGATAAAATAGCTCAAAAATCAGGGGATGTTTTATTGTTGCCGATAGGAGCCGACCATTTGGGAGTTGAATGTGATATTGCAGAACAGGTTAGGCAGGTTAACGGGTTATTGGAAGATTACGAAATTGAATTATCTACACCGTTTAAATATTTTGAATTGGTGAAAGATAATTTTAAATTTGAATGGAATGATGAATTGAGAGATAACAGCAAAACATTTATCCTTTCAGGATGTTATTCTTCCAGAACAAAAATCAAACAGGCAAATGTGAAAGCTGCGTACAAATTGGATTTTGCAGACAAAATTCAGAAATATTTCGGTTCAAATTATGATAATTCAATAAATTATGCCTACAAATTACTTTTACAAAATCAGGCTCACGATGGAATTTGCGGGTGTTCTACGGATGATGTTCATACGGAAAATCTAATCAGATATAAAAAGATTAATCAGATTGCCGAAACTGTTTTAAAAGAACTTAAACACGTTAATAGCGAAAAATTTTCCGAGTATACAGAAAAAATCAACAAGAAATATCGCTGTGTTACGGAATCTGAAAATGTTAATGTTCCTGAAAACGGACAAATTATATCTCAAAGAGAGGGTTTTACGGACAATTTGCTTTATGATACCCAGAAAATCCCTGTTACAGAAGACTATACAACTATTTTTAAGTTCCTGAAGGAAATAAAGCCAAATGAAGATGAGCTTAGTATAAGCTTAAATTCAGTTTCAAATTCATATATATATGCAAAAATAAACGGTAATCAGATTGTGATAAATGATAAAGTAAAACTTGATTTTGTCCGCGTAAACGATTTGGGTGACACTTATAATTTCGGAGCTGTAGAAAATGATATTCCGGAAATTGCAAAAATCACCGGTACTGAAATTATAACAGACGGTAATTTAAGAGCCGGTTTAAGGGTAAGGACATCATTCTTTGATGTGGATTTGATTTTGGATAAGGGTTCGGAGTTACTGAAATTTAATATAGACTGGAATAATACGTTTGAAAATAAATTATGGCAGGCAAGATTCTTAATGCCTGAGCCGATTTATGAAACATATTCTGAAGATATGAACAGCATTATAAGGCGTGAATTTGACCCGTATTACAATATCAGAGAACATTTGCCAAAAACATCAGGAATAGAGGTTAAAACTAATTTTGCACCAATGCAGCGATTTGCAGGTACTCAAGGAATGGGCATTATTACAAAAGGGTTGACCGAATACGAAGTATTTGAAAATACTATTTCTGTAACTCTGCTGCGTTCGGTCGGAATTATATCTAATCCTAAAAATCCTTCACGCTCAACACCTGCAGGACCTCCGATTAAAGTGCCGAATGCACAGCAATTAGGACAAAACAAAGCAGAATTTGCTATTGGATTTTTCGAACCTGAAAATTATAATAATTATCTTGAAGATTTTTATCTGGAGCTTGTCAATTAAATATTATAAAGCCTAATAAGCTCCTTCTCCGCGATTAGCTTTTCTGCGTTTAATTTCAAGGTCATCAGCCTGTATTGTAGTGTCTTTAACTCCTTCAAGCTGAATTTTGATTGCTGCAGAGTTATTATTTCTTTCTTTATCACGTTCGGCTTTTCTCTGTTCTCGTTTATCTTCTGTCGAAGTAATGTCAAATTCTTCAACAAGTGTGAGTTCTTCAACTTTATCTTCAGCTTCCTGATTTGTTGATATGGAGTCGTTATTTCTGCTGCTGCCGTCATCCAGTCTGTTATTAGCCTGTTCAGAAGCGGAAATAGCTTCATTCCCGACTTTGATAGCCTGTTTGCCTCTGACATATTCTCTGCTGAAAATAAACGGCCAATCAGGCGGATTTTGTTTTACAAGTTCATTACCAACAGTTACGGATTCTTTGCCTGTATCTTCAATTTCAGGAACTATATCAGAATATTGTGAGAAGATTTCTTCTATTTCCTGCAACTGTATCTCAAAAGCAGCGAGTTCACTTTGGGCTCTTAGTCCGGTTTGCTGCATGTTTCCTGACAACTGTTGTAATTTCAACAAGTCCCCAGGAGTTACATTTTCCTTATCGTTTTGGATTTTCTTTATTAAATCGTCATATTCTGCTTTTGCTGATTTCACGCGGCTTTCTGTGCTTTCAGCTTTCTGTTCGCTTTGATTTGCACTACGTTCACTTTCTTTTGCTCTTTGTACGGTATCAGCACTCATCATATCAGCTGATGTTGTACCGTTTTGGCTAAGCGGGATAAGTACACCTGCCTGCTCATACAGACTTGGTTCATCTTCTGCTTCAACAGTATCTTCTTCTCCTGTTGACTCAGTTGTTTCTGTGCCGCCTGTGCCTTCCGTATCTTCAATTTTTTGTTCTTCTGCTTTTTCTTTTGCTTCTTCTGTATCAGGAACATCTTCCTGCTTTGCGGTTGCTTCATTCGCTTCTCTTACTGTTGTTGCACCGCCTACAGAATCATAAGTTACGTCTTCAGGTGCATCTTCAAGTTTTGCGTAGTCTTTTGCCCATTTTAATATGTCAATAGGCACATCCTGCCCCTGTCCGGCATAGTCAAGAATTTCATTAGCATTGAGTTTTTTCCAGTCAATGGATAAATCCTTGTTTTTCTGTACGGTGCTGTTTATTGCACCGTTTATTGCACTTACTGCATCAACCATGATGATACTCCTTTGTATACATGTACGTTAACGGAATATTGCGGAAAAACTTTAACAAATTATATACTATTAAGTTTTGTAACGAAAATTATATAATTAGTAAATAAAAAAGCAATATTTTTAAGATTAAATTTTTTATATAAATACGAGAGCTAAATAAGAGAAGAGAGGTCATTATGGCGAAAACAATTTTAATGCCGAATACAGTTACAAATGCATATAAAAATACATCAAAAGCAATAAATGAAATTGATTTGGAATCAAAACCTACAATAAGAAAATCGCTTGTTGATATAATGAGGCAATCATTTTTCCATGGTTCATATATCTATGGCGGAACAACAAATTTTATAGCATAAATCGTTGGAAATTAGGAATATAGGAAAACTTATTTAAAGGAAAATTAAACCGGCTTTTTAAAAGCCGGTTTTTATTATTTGTAATACTGAATTGTTTCGTAATCATTAAAATCTTCAGGTCTGGAGTATTGGACGGAGTTATCAACAATAAAACCGCCTTCAACAAATACGGATGTTCTCTTTGTACCTTTTGGAAATTCCAATATATTTTTACCCTGCAGGTTTTTGATTGCACGTTCTATTGAATTTTTGGAAAATTTATCCCAGTTCGATGCATATACAAATACTTTTTCAATCTTTTTTGACTTATTTACTTCAAAAGAAAAAATAAACCAATCGCCTAAATCTCCTCTAACCTCGGTGTTATCCATAATCATATTCTGAACATTACTTCGCCATATATTCCAAGATAATTCTTCCTGATATAATTTAGGATTACGTTTTTTATCACAAACAGGGCAATATGCAGTTGTTCTCATTCCGCCATTATTTTCCATCCTGTTCCCGCGATTTGTGTTATTCATAGGCTGATTATTTTGTTTTGCAGTTTCTATAAATATATCTGCCATAATCTCATCAAGTTTATCTTCGGATATTTTTTTATCGTTGTACAGCTTAGAAGCGACTTCCATCCTTTTGTGATTGTAATTTTCATTTTTGGGTTCAGTTCGCGTAATATCTTTTTTTGTTGTATTAACCTGTTTTGTGGACGACTGAAAACTTTGGAATATTGTTGAAGGTATAATTTTACTGCTGTTTGATACTTCAAAATCCGTTCTTTCTGTAACTGTTTCTATTTGTTTTGTTAATTTATATTTACGCTCCCCTAATTTAAATAATACCGAGCTTTGAATATCTTTGGGTCTGGCTGTAATTCCGCTCATGTGAAAACCGGGGCTTTCGATAATAAAGTGTTTATGCATTGTGGGTTTGTTTGAAACCGTAATTAATGTTATTAAAAGTATACTTATAAATACAAATATCTTTAAAATGTTCATAGTTTTATTCTTTATCAATTTTAGCAATTATATCTTCACACGCAAATATATCAAATTTTGCACCTGCAAGAATAAATGTTTGTGCAATAAGAAGTGCCGTAGGTACGATTGCGGTAAGCGAACTCAAAAATACGCTTTTTATATCTTCACCTGTATTTGCCATAAAATATGATATATTCATCATAAACTCAATAAATACAATGGAACATGCAATAGTAAATGAATATTTCATGTCCCATTCGAGTTTTTTTGTTCCCTCAAGTCCGTATATTGTTGCACCATGCAATGTGAAATCCGTAAAGCCGTCAAGTTTTATTACCTGAGATGCCTGAATTTTTTTTATTGCAACAAAACCGTTTACAAAAGCAAAAAATGCGAAAATTATAAGGAATGTGGATAATACAAAGAACATCGGACAAAATCTTAATCCTGATATTCTGACCCAATTTGCCGCTTCCGGAAAACATATTGCAATGGTATTTGAAACTCCGTATGCCAGAACAGGTGTTGTTAGTATTCCTATAACAGTTTCTGTCCATGCTTTGATATGGTACCCGAAAAGTTTATTTTTAATCTGTCTGATTTTATCATCGGTAATGCTGTTTGCATATCGGTTAATCCAAGTTCTGTACGCTTTTATGACTTCTTCAAAATCTTCCCTGAATTCGTATTTATGTAAGGCAGAGCCGTAAGAGGAGCTGTTTGATTTAAAGTATCCGCATCCGATAGCAAGAATTGACATTATGCCGACAAAAAATACTGTTATAAAAACCGAGAATGCTTCGAAATCCGATATCGACGAATAATAAAGCAAATTAACTGCATATATTCCTATTATAAAAATTGATGATGCCCATAACATAAAAGTTTTAGCAATTTTTGAATTAGTTGAGGGGTTTTTTGATTGTTTTTCATTGAAGTGCAGAAATACTCCCTGTTTAAGCATCAAGCATATTGCCATAATTACTAACGAATAAGCAATCCAAGCTGGGACATTTGTTGCAAGATATACATTTCTGACAGATTCCTGAATTGATAATCCCATGAGATAATTAGAAACGGCAAATGCACTTAAAAGAGATGTTATATATAATGCAATATGCATTATAAGTGATGTCCGCCAATTCACTTTGATTTTTGTTTTTAGTTCTTCTATCGGTTGGGCAATTTGTTTTATAATCTCTATTCTGGCCTTTTCAATCGGTTTTCTTGACTTTTCAATTTTTAATTTCATGTCATCGGAAATGTCTTCTTCATTTTCAAGATTTAATTCAACCGGTTTATAGCCTGTGTGGGTTTCGCTTTCTTCTGTTAATTCATCCCCAATTTCAATTTCTACAAATTTATCACTTTTGGCGAATGTGATTTTACAATTTTTGTCAAAAGTTTCATGTTCCAGCGGAAAACCGTTAAAAAGAATATTCTTATTCTTAAAATTGTTTGCAATAATGCCGATATTGTCCTGTTCGCTGTATCGGACAGTTAAGAGAACATCATAGTCCAAATCAACAACAAAATCACACTTTGGATTAGTACCAATATTTATAAGTGATTTATGTGCAATTTTCTTTTTATAGTCCTGAGATTTAATTATAATCAACTATAATAACTCCTATCTGTCTAACAGGTGAAGGAATAATCTTATGGCTTTATCGCAATTTTGTTTCGGGGAAATAATCAATTTATCTTCTCCTAATACCGGATAAAGAGTTTCTTTAACTAAATCCAGTTTAGACGGGTGAGCATATAAAAACATCATTGCTAAATCAGGGGCAGTTTTTTGTACCTCTTTGACTTCTCCGGCAATAGTATCCCAATTAAGTTGTTTTTCAATCGCACCTTCATTTTCCAAATCACCTATAACAACTACTGCAGGGATATATCCTTGTTTCTTCATTTGGATTGAATAATTAAATGCTTTTTTTAACCCGACACCGTACGCTGTACCGTAATCTTTACTGTCATATTTTGTAAATTCATTCATTACTTTTTCAATATTGGAGCCGTTAAAAGGTGCACCCTCATATATTAAATATGCGTCTTCGGATACACGAATAATTTTAATTTGGTCTTCAGGATCCAAAATATTGCATATTTGTTTCAACAGTCGTTTTTGCTCAGGCAATTCTTTTTGGTTTGATGCTGAAGAATCTATAACGAACATAACTGCTGCAGGTTTAAAATTATCTACTTTTATTTTTCTCAAACCTGACCATACAAGCTTAATTACGATTGCGGCAACAAGGATAACTACGCCTAATATAATAACTCTTTTATTCATACTTTACTCTCACTCTCTTTAACCGAATTTTAGCATATTTTTTATAAGTTCGCAATATTGCAATTATACACAAATTCGTGCTACAATACCATACGTCATTAAAACTATATTTGAGGGATATGTTATGGGAATATTAGAAATTGTAATAACAGCTTTGGTTGCATATTTGATAGGTTCAGTTCCTACCGGATACATAATTGTAAAAACCGCAAAAGGTCAGGACATCAGAGAGATAGGTTCTGGTTCTACCGGAGCAACTAATGTAAAAAGAGTGATGGGGAAAAAATGGTTTTTCATTACTTTGTTGTTAGATGCATTTAAAGGTGCATTACCTGTTATTCTTGCTAAAATATTCTGTGTATCTTTTACGGGCATAGGTTTATTGCCTGTTATAGCAGCAATAGCTGTTATATTGGGGCACTCAAAATCCGTATTTCTAAAATTCACAGGCGGAAAATCAGTAGCCTCAGGTGTTGGTACAATATTAGCTCTAAATTGGGTTGCAGGTTTGATAATAGCGGTAATATGGGCAATAGTTACATATTTCTCAAAATATGTTTCATTGGGATCAATTGTTGCATTGGGGTTATCGCCGTTTATTATGTACTTTACCGGAGCACCTGCCGCTTATGTCGGATATTGCTTATTAGGTGCGGTTTACATTATATGGCTTCATCGTTCTAACATTCAAAGACTTATAAAAGGTGAAGAAAATAAAGTTCGCCAATAATGAAATATTAAAAAATAATAAATTTTACTGCAATATAACTATTATTATCATATAATAGTTATATTGTTATACATACATTGAGGAGAAGTATTTATGAAAAATCCGTTCAAAAACGAAAATATCACAGAAAGTATTGATGAATTAAAGGATGAGCAGACTGAAAATGCTGAAGAAGCAGAAGCTGCTGAAGACACAATTACAGAATCGGACACATCCGAAACAGATAAATTAAAATCTGATTACGAAACTTTGAATAATCAGTATATGCGTCTTGCTGCGGATTTTGAAAACTACAGAAAACGTCAGGATAGTGAAAGAGAAAATCTGTTACGTTTTGGTACAGAGAATGCGTTAATAAAAATGATTGAAGTTTTGGATAACTTTGAAAGAGCTGAAAAATCGCTTGAAAATGTTGAAGATATTGAAAAATATAAAGAAAGTATTGAATTACTGCACAAACAGGTTACTGAATCTTTAACAAAGATGGGCTTAGAACCTATTGAGGCACAGGGACAAGAATTTAATCCTAATTTTCATGAGGCGGTTATGCAGACTCCTACATCTGAATATCCTGAACATACAATTATTGCGGAATTGCAAAAGGGATATAAATTGGGTGACAAAGTTTTGAGAGCATCTCTTGTAAATGTTGCCACCGCAGAATAATTTTACATTATGATTGTTTGCATTATAATGTATTAGGTAGAATAAATGTGATTAGAGATACAGAAGAATAGAGAAAATGGCAGATTATTATGAAATATTAGGTGTTGAAAGAAATGCCTCTAAAGATGAAATAAAGTCGGCTTTCAGGAAGAAGGCCCGTACTTTACACCCCGATGTTAACAAAGCTCCCGATGCCGAAGAAAAATTTAAAGAATTGGGTAAAGCATATGAAACCCTGGTTGATGATAACAAAAGAGCTACTTATGACCGGTACGGAGAAGACGGTTTGGCAAATGCCGGATTTAATACAAATGGACCGTTTGCGAATGGTTTTGGTGATATAAACGATATTTTTAATACGTTTTTTGGCGGATTTGGAGGTTTTGGGTTTGGCGGCGGTCGTCAGGATCCGAATGCTCCGCAGCCGGGTGATGATTTAAGATATGATATTGAAATTTCTTTTGAAGAAGCAGCTTTTGGTACTTCAAAAGAAATAGTTTTTGAACATTTGGAAACTTGTACCGAATGCGGTGGAACAGGTGCGGAAAAGGGTTCTAAGCCGGAAACTTGTCCGACTTGTCATGGTCGGGGGCAAATCCCTAATGTTATGAGAACTCCTTTGGGTTCTTTTACGCAAATAACTACTTGCCCGGATTGCCATGGTACAGGTACAAAAATTTCTCATCCGTGTAAAGCTTGTAAAGGATACGGAAAAGTTGAGCGAGAGAAAAAAGTTGAAATTAAGATTCCGGCAGGTGTAGACAGCCATTCAAAAATGAGAGTGTCAGGTGAAGGTGATGCAGGTACAAACGGCGGTCGTTCGGGTGATTTATTTGTTGTAATCCATGTTAAGCCGTCTGAATATTTTACGAGAGATAATATTGATGTCTATACAAAATTGGAAATAACGCCGGATCAAGCTGCATTGGGTGATGAAATTTTAATAAAAACACTTGATGGTGAGCAAAAAATTCAAATCCATGCAGGGATTCAACATGGAAATGCGGTAAGGATAAAAGGAGCAGGTATCCCTGTGCTGTCAAGACCTTCTCAAAGAGGAGATCATATTGTTGTAGTTTCAGTTAAAATACCAAAACAGCTTACCGAAGAAGAAAGAGAATTATACAGAAAATTATATGAAATTAACAGAGGTAAAAAACATTCCGATTCGGAATCTCTTTTATCCAAAGTAAAGGGAGTTTTTCAGTAATGAAAAAGATATTTATTACAATTGCATTGTTAATGTCTGTGCTATTGCCGGCAAACGCAACAAAATTGCCCGATAATGTTCAGAATTTTATTACGGCTACTTATCCGAAATCCGTATTCAGATTTGACGGGGTTGTAATATTGCCTGATAATACTGTGTATCTTCCCTTAATTCCGTCTAAATTTAATACGGAAACTGTTGCAGATATTAAATATACAATTCCTGAAAACAAAACCTTAGAGCAAAAGCCTAATGCAATTGTATTAACTAATGATTATGTATTGTTGAAGTTAATAAAAAATAATAAAGGTAAGAATACGATTTTAAGCATGCCGGCTCCGCCTGTTGAGCTTGTAACAGGTGTATTCCCTCAGGATATGCTTGTTCCGAAGAATTTTATTATTCCGGAATCTATGCGTAATATAATAGGAAATCTTGATATAAGAACTTTTCAGGAAAACGGGTTAGTAATTCCGGTTACACCGCCTAAAAAAATGATAACAAATTCATTAGATAAAGTTCCGATATTAAAGAATAAAATAATGTACATTGTATCAAGTATTTCAAAGAATATACAGGTTGTTAATCCTGCTAAGGGGTATCCTAGTTATGCACTTTCACAGACGGATATTCCGATAATGGTAAAAGGGTATGATGTATTTTTACTCGTAACTTCTTATGGCAAAAAGTCCTTAGATGTAATTTCTCTTACTGATGATAAAGTTATTAAGGAAATAGGTTTTAATACTCAGCCGGAAGAAATAGTTATAGATGCAAATAATAAACTTGCCTACGTGTCAAGCGGTGAAGATGCAAGTATATATGTGGTAAATTTGGAAACAATGACTTTGAAGCGTCAGCTGAGATTAAACGGTATGTGTGAAAAGATTGCACTCAGCGATGACGGAACAAAGCTTTTTTACAGCGATAAGCAGACAAGAGAAGTTTGGGTTTTGGATTTAGAAAATAACTACACTCTGAAGGCTATCGGTAAATTCCCGAACGTATCAAAAATTATATATATGAATGATAAAATATACATTATAAGCAGAACAAAGAGCAGACTGGCAATTATAGATTATGAAACAATAGGTTTAATGTCTGAGAATTTTACTTCGGATAAACCGGTGGATATGCTTGCTTATAATGATAATTTATATATTCTTGCTGCAGGCGGTAAGACTATAGACGTTATTGATACAACGCTTGATCAGAGAACAAATATGATTGAGTTGACTAACAGCGAGTTCCCGTCAAAACTTATCAGAATAGACGATACTAATCTCGCTATAGTTGCTGATGCTCGGGCTCAATCATATACTATAATTGATTTGGATAAAAAAGCGGTTGTTCAGACAAACGCCCTTGATATACCTATTACGTCTATGTATATAACAAATTCTTTCAAAAAAATAGGTTCTAAATAATGATTGAAAAGTTTGATAATATAACGCAAGAGGTTTTGTATAGTCTTGAGAAAACTCAGAGAGATTTTTGGAATATTTCAAGACAGACTGCTGAATTTTTATATAATACCGTAAGAAATGAGGGTTTTATTTCCGGTATTGAAGTCGGTACTTCTAACGGCTATAGCGGAATTTGGCTTGGAAAGGCTTTTAAGGCAAATGGCGGTAAAATGCGTACAATTGAATTTTATGAAAAAAGATATTCAATTGCACAATCAAATTATGAAAAATGTGATGTCGCAGATGTTATAAAAATTTGTCCGGGGGAGGCAATAAAAGTTTTGGAATATTTGCCAGAAGATTTAAAATTTGATTTTGCGTTTGTTGATGCAAACAAAAGAGAATCAGTGGATTATTTCAGATTAATTCATCCGCATTTAAAGGTTGGAGGGATATACACTTGCGACAATGTACTTTCACATAAAGAAAAAGTAAAAACCTATATTGATGCTATAAATGCACATCCCGATTATATACATACGATTTTAGATTTACCTGCAGGTTTATCTTTTGCCAGAAAAATCAGATAAATTAATAATTCATATAAATAGCTCTTAATATCATTTCTTCAAGCTGTTTTTTATTATTGCTTTGCGATTTAGGGTCATTAATCACAATATCAAAAGCTAAATTGCGGCCTTTTTGAGTTTTAATATATCCTGCAATAGAGCTGACATTTGATAGAGTGCCTGTTTTGGCTCTCAAATTATCATGGAAATAAAGCATTCTGTTTGATAAAGTTCCTTTACCCGGAGTTGCCATATTTTCTTTAAGGCTTTCAAAATTTTCCTGTTTTGACAATTCAATAAGGAAATCAGTCATAAAATCTGCAGTCATAAGGTTGTTTTTTGAAACTCCGCTGCCGTCAACGATTCTGATGTTTGCCGTATTAAGATTATGTTTCCTGCAATAATCATTCAGCATTAAAATTGCCGAATCAACGGAACCGGTGTTATTAACAAATTTACCGCCGGCAAGTTTAAATACGGTTTCTGCCATCATATTATTGCTGTCTTGCAGTATAGCTGAAACAGCATCGCTAATGTTGTGTTCTACCTTATCTACAAGATAAACATTTGTAGTCGGGAGCTTTTTCTGATATATTTTTCCGTAAAATATGATTTTATTATTTGTAAATGCTTCATCTAATCTTAATTTGAAATATCTTTTAATGTTGCTTGCGGGAATGGATCTTGTTATCTGTTCTTTTACAACACCGCTTATTTCAACGAGATTTTCTGATATTGACTGGTTATGAGATATGCTTACATTATCATAACCTCCTGTAACTACACGGTTTACAAACCCTACAGGATAAAATTTTTCGGTAAAAATATCTGCCGGAGCTTTTGGTGTAGTCGGCTTAATTACAACTTTTACCAGATTATCATCCATGTTGTACGAGCCGAATTTTGGCATTAACGGATTTAAATCATCATCCCATTGCCAACCTTCACCCCATTGCATATCATCCAAAATATAATCATCTATATATACATTTTTAGGCTCTATGATGTTTTTACTTTTGGCGGTTTCCAATAATTTCCCCAAATCCTTTGATGATAAGAACGGGTCTGCACTAAGTTTAAGATAAAGTTCATTCGCAGAAGATTTGTATAATTCCGTAGTGAATTTGTAGTCTTCCCCAAGAGTATCCAGTGATGCTGCAAGGGTAATCAATTTTTGGGTTGAAGCAGGATTTACCGGACTGTTACTGTTATGTGAATATATGTTTTTCCCGGAGTTTAAGTCTTTTACGGAAACAAAAACTGCCCCTTTATTAATCGGTGAAGATTTAATAACCTTGTCAATGCTTTCGGCAGCCTGAACCACCGTCTGTGACAAGCAAAACATAACAAATACCAATATCCCTAAGATTTTCTTCATATTACCCTGACCTCATATTTTTCATGTATATCATTTAGTATAGTACAAGAATTTCTATATTCATACATTTTATCAAAATTTATTTTGCAGGTCATTAACCCTTCTTTTTGGTCTTTAATTTCCGTTATGGTTTCCCCGACATAGTCAAAAATTCTTGAATGACCTATATTCCAGTCATCACCTTTAATTTGTCCGGATTGAGTTAATGCAACCATATAGGCTTGATTTTCGATGGCTCTGCAGCGTGTGAGAGTTTCCCATGGAATAGGCTTTTTTGAACCCCATGCTGCCATATTAACGAGCAAATCAACATTTTTCTTTCTGTAAGCTCTGAAAATTTCAGGGAATCTTATATCATAACATATTGTCAGTCCGATATTAACCCCGTCTAAGTTTACCATTACAGGGTTTTTACCCGTTTCAATATAATGACCCTCCGTGCATCCGCAATATGTGTAAAGATGCATTTTTGAATATTTTGTAACAAGCTCCCCTTTGCGGTTTATAACAGGACAGGTATTATATAATTTCCCGTTTTCGCCTTTTTCGATTAAGCTGCCGCCAAGAATATTTACGGAATATTTTTTTGCAATATCCGACAGTAATTTTACGGTCTGACTGTTTTTTAAATCCTCTGCAGAAGCCGAAAAATCCTCGCATGACCAACCTACAGTCCAAACCTCGGGCAGTACCAGAAAATCGGTATCGTATTCAAGTTCTTTTGAAACTATTTCGGATAATTTATTTCTGTTTTGTTCAATTTCCCCGACTACAGATGACATTTGAAGTGCAGAAATTTTTATTTCTTCAAGTTTTCCCATACTTTGTTTTTCTTCGCTTTTTTGTATTCTTCAGGTAATCTGTTCCCAATATCTTCAAGTGTGGTTTTTAATTGCTGCCTTATTTTTGCTTCGTCCTCGATAGTTGCATCTTTAGGAACGTAAATAGGTTCACCGTATATGTTTAAAATATTACAATGACCTATCGGAATAGTCATTTTATCCCAGGACGGCAATTTGATAAAACTCCATTGCGGACTGTACCAACCTACAGGAATAATAGGTACTCCTGCCATCTTTGCAATACGAACAACACCGTTTTTAACTTTATGCAGAGGACCGTTCGGGCCATCAACCATAATCGCAACACATTCACCTTTTCCAAGTATTTCTACAAGCTGAAGTGTGCTTTTTACTCCGCCTCTCTTGCTGGAGCCTCGAACAGTCTTAAAGCCCAGTCCTTCAACCGCATAGGTGATAATATCACCGTCAGAAGAATTGCTGATTAAAATATTTATTTCGGTTCTGTTTTGTACACCATATATGCAAAACTGATCCGAATGCCACATAGCATAAATACAAGGTTTTAAATAGGGATTACCTATTTCATAAATGTGTGTAAAATGTGTTTGTGTCTGCAAATATGCACTAACGGCTTTGCCAAAATATATTGCATTTTCCTTGTTAATTAATCTAACCATAATTCTCAGATTAGCATAAAAAGTAAACCTTTGCAAAAATGTAAAATATCATGCGATAACTTTAAAAATAAGTTTTCTTATTATTAGCGAGTTATTCAAAAACACTAAATTGATTACGAGATTTTAAATTTTTTTTCGATAGTATCATAGTATGCAATTTTATATTCTAAAATGTTTGCAATTAATAAAACTTCGCGATAAGGAATTGTTCCGTTTCGTAATTTTTGTGACAGGCTAGCCAGTGAATAATTCCGATTGAGCCTTTCGCCCATGATTTTTGCAAGTTCAGTCAGCGTCATATCTCTGTCCGCTACCAAATTTTTTATTTCATTAAGAATAGGATTTTTCATACAGCATCCTCTCTAGTTAATGATAAGTTATATTTCATGATAAATTATGTTTCATATATTAATTGCTAATTCAATAAATATATTGACAAATAAATAAATATATTGAATAATAAAATTAGTCGTAAGTATTAAAAGAACAGGAGGATATATGTTAAAAAGAGGATTTACCCTTGCCGAAGGTGCTACGCACGTAGCTCAGTCTGCAAAGCCTCGTCGTGCTGCCTTTACCCTCGCTGAGGTCTTGATAACCCTCGGTATAATCGGAGTTGTAGCGGCGATAACGTTACCTGCATTGATAGAAAATGTTACTGAGCGTAAGAACTCTGAACGTCATGCAAATATTGTGTATAAAGTTACTCAGGCAATGGATATAATGAAAGCACACGGTGAACTCAGCGGAACATATCCGTCAACAGAAGCTTTTGTTGATGAACTGCAAAAGTATTTAAAAATTTCAAAACGCTGTGACAGTAACCATATAGCAGATTGTTGGCCTACTGATAAAGTTATTGACGGTGACGGGAATGAGTTTGAAGTAAGCAAAGCCAAAACGGGTAAAAACTTATCACTAAATACGAATACAAACAATGTTGGTTTAATACTTGCAGACGGAGCGTCAATAATACTGAATTACAATCCTGACGGCGGGAAAATAGATGATACTGACCCGTTGGTGGCGGTAAAAAAATCACTACCTGTTGGCGGCGGAAGAAGTAAGGAATTTGTTTATACATCAAATGCAACCGCATCAATTGATTTTGTAACAGACGTGAACGGTTCTGCTCACCCTAACGCAGAGACTTCAAATAACGTTTACCACGACATAAGGAATCTGACTGCCGCAAGATTTACCAAAGGTTGTGCAGGCATAGAACTTTCCGGGATAGGTTGTGTAGTAAATACCGGACAGCAATTAAAATGGAATGATGCTAAAGCAAAATGTGAAAGTATGGGAATGACTTTACCTGATTTTGGGACTTTAGAGAACCTTTACAACCAAAAAGCAAGTAACCCTAACCTTCCACAATCAGGCTGGTTCTGGTCTTCCACAGAGAATAGTGCAGATTCTGCAAAGAATCTTGATTTCAGTAATGGAAATCAGTTCCACTGGTATCCTTTCAAGGACTATAATCGTGGTGTTATGTGTATAGGGGATTGATGGTGAAGTGACTAGTAAACAGTGACCAGTTCTTTACAGCCCTTCGGGCGGTTAATTATTTTAATTGTGCGATAGCACTGATTAGAACTGTTTACAGTTCCAATCCGGTCGGTCGGGGTAGGCACAGCCTACTCTTCTTCGCCACCAGGTTTTCCACACGGTTTCACAGGTTTTCCGTGAGAATTTTGGGTACAGCTTACCCATAACCGTCGGATTGTTTTTGTTTACCCCTCTCACTCAAGAGAGGGCGAACTTGTGCGAAGCACCGTAAAGAACTGTTCACAGTTCACTGTTTACTGTTCACTTATAACAGACTGTTCCCTGTTCACTTAATTACTGATTTCTATATCCAAAACGTTACATTTCATTCGTTTAGCTGACTTGCAAGAAAAGATTTTTGCGGTATAATTTGATAAGATATTGTAATAAAATTATAAAGGAAAATTATCTATGCAAGTTACATTAGAAAATGAGAAAGAAAATGTTGTAAAATTAGACATCACAGTCCCGGCAAAAGAAGCTGCAGATGCATATAATAATGCAGTAAAAAGAATTTCACAGTATGTAAATATTGACGGTTTCAGAAAAGGCAAGGCTCCGAGAGAATTGGTTGAACGTCATGTAGGTGTTGACAGAATTAAACAGGAAGCTCTTGAAGGTATTATGCCTAGAGTTTTAAGTCAGGCAATTGATGAAAATAAACTTGATGTTATCACTCAACCTTATATTACATCTTACAATTACAATATTGGCGAAGATTTAAAGGTTGTTGCAAAAGTTGAAACAAGACCTGAAGTTACTTTGGGCGATTATAAAGGTTTGACGGTAGATGTTGAAGATTCTGTTATAGCTGATGATGCTATGGACAGAGCATTGGAAAATTTAAGAACTCAGCATGCAGAATCAAAAATTATCACAGACCGTGAAACTAAAGATACTGATATCGTTAAAATTGATTTTGATGGTTATGTAGGGGAAGAAAAAATCAAAGGCGGTGAAGGTAAGAATTATTCGCTTGATTTGGCTCATTCTACATTTATTCCGGGATTTGCGGAACAGCTTGTCGGCAAAAAACTTAATGATGAATTTACTATCGAAGTTACTTTCCCTGAAGATTACCATGACGAAAAATTAAAAGGTCAAAAAGCTAATTTCAAAATTAAAATCAACGAAATCAGCGAAAAAATTCTTCCTGAACTGAATGATGAATTTGTTGCAAAGGTTGGACCTTTCAAAACAGTTGATGATTTAAAAGCAGATATTCAAAAGTATCTTGACCAGTCAAGAGAAAATGCAAATAAAAATAATTCTGAAAATGAAATATTCAAAGCTGCAATTGCTAATGCAAAAGTTGAAATTCCTCAGTCAATGATTGACAGAGAAGCACAGTCATTACTTGCTGAATATAAAAACAGGCTTGCTGCTCAGGGTATCAGCTGGGAAATGTTAACAAAAGCTCAGGGCGAAAAAGAGTTGTTGGATAACCTGAACGAAGACGCTAAAACAAGAATTAAAAATTCACTTGTAATTGATAAAATTGCTAAAGTTGAAAAAATTGAACTTGAAAGAGCTGATTTAGACAAGAAGTTCACTGAATTGAGTGCAGCATACAGAATTTCTCAGCAGGATTTGTACAAACAAATCAGTAAAAATCCTGAAATTTTATCTTCTATGTCACAACAGGCAATGAATGACAAGGTAAGAGATTTCTTATTGCAGAACAATACAGTAAATATTGTTCCTCCTAAGAAGTCAAAATAGTAGAAGAAAAATAATAATAATCGTATAATGAAATAAGGAAAGGGAATTAAAAATGAGTTTTGTACCTGTAGTTATAGAACAGTCCAGCAGAGGGGAACGTTCTTTCGATATTTTCTCAAGATTATTGAGAGAGAGAATTATCTTCCTTGGCACTCCGATTGATGATATGGTTGCAAATTTAATCGTTGCACAGTTATTGTTGTTGGATAGTGAAAACCCTGAAAAAGATATTATGTTGTATATCAACAGTCCGGGCGGAAGCGTTACTGCCGGTTTTGCAATTTATGATACTATGCAGCATATAAGAGCTGATGTATCTACTATATGTTTAGGTCAGGCAGCTTCTATGGGTGCGTTCTTATTATCTTCAGGTGCAAAGGGTAAGAGATTGGCATTGCCTCACTCTCGTGTTTTAATTCACCAGCCTTTAGGCGGTGCTCAGGGTCAGGCTACCGATATAGAAATTCAGGCTCAGGAAATTTTGAGAATTAAAAAATCCTTAAACGAAATTCTTGCGGCTAATACAGGTCAGTCTATCAAGAAAATTGAAAAAGATACTGACAGAGATTACATCATGACTCCTGCGGAAGCTCTGGAATATGGTATGATTGATAAAGTCATTTCCAGAGATTCAGTAAAGTAGGATTTCAGATAGGAGAAAATTAATGCCAAAGCATGACGATAGCAGATTAAAATGTTCTTTTTGCGGTAAATCGCAGGATCAGGTAAAAAAACTTATTGCAGGTCCTGAGGTTTATATTTGCGATGAGTGCGTTGAACTTTGTAATGAAATTCTTGATGAGGAATTTCTTGAGGGCAAAGATAAAGAGGGTGAAGAAAAAGATAAAAAGTCTGATGAAAAACCTATTCCAAAACCTCATGAAATTAAGGCTTATCTTGATGAATATATTATCGGGCAGGATGATGCCAAAAAAGTGTTGTCTGTTGCGGTATATAACCATTACAAACGTCTGAAACATAACAAGAATACAGACCTTAAAAATGATGTTGAAATTCAAAAATCAAACATTTTGCTTGTAGGTCCTACAGGTTCAGGTAAAACATTGTTGGCTCAAACATTGGCAAAAATGCTTGATGTTCCGTTTGCGGTTGCGGATGCTACTACTTTAACGGAAGCAGGCTATGTAGGTGATGATGTTGAAAATATCCTTTTAAGACTTTATCAGAATGCTGATTTTGATTCTGCAAAAGCTGAAAGAGGTATTATTTACATCGATGAAATTGATAAGATTTCCAGAAAATCAGAAAATACATCAATAACAAGAGATGTTTCAGGTGAAGGTGTTCAGCAGGCTTTATTAAAACTTATAGAAGGTACTGTTGCTCATGTTCCGCCGCAGGGTGGAAGAAAACATCCTCATCAGGAATTTATCGACATAGACACAAGTAATATTCTGTTTATTGTTGGTGGTGCATTTGTCGGTCTGGAAAAAATCATTGAACGCAGAGCTGATGTTGGTCAGACAGTAGGTTTTGGTGCAACAGGTGCTATGTCACAGGCTGAAAAAGAAGCTAATGCAGCTAAACTGTTAAAGAAACTTCAGCCGGAGGACCTTTTAAAATTCGGTTTGATTCCCGAATTTATCGGTCGTGTTCCTACCTATGCGGTGCTTGACCAGTTAAATGAAAAGACTCTGAAAATGATTTTAACAGAGCCAAAGAATGCTGTATTGAAGCAGTACAAGTGCTTGTTGGAAATGGACGGTGTAGAGCTTGAATTTGAGCCTGAAGCAGTCGATTTGATTGCACAGGAAGCAATTAAGCGTAAGACAGGTGCAAGAGCATTACGTTCTATCGTTGAAGAGCTGATGCTTGATATAATGTATGATGTACCGTCAAAAGACCATACGGATAAACTTGTTATTACGGCAGAAATGGTTAAAAACAGAAATTCGGGGGAGCTGATTAAACTCCCTACAAAAGAAGATGAAAACAAAGAAATTTCTGCATAAGAAAATATAAAGCATAAAAAACGGGATACAGATTATGTATCCCGTTTTTTATAATCAAATAACAAAACAACCGCCCTTAAATATAAGGACGGTTGTTTTTTCAAGTTTTTGCGATTAATCAAAAACGTAGCTTATAATTGATGCTTCTCTAGCACGTTTAATTGCTTTTGCAATCATACGTTGATGTTTAGCACAGTTACCTGTAATTCTGCGAGGAATAATTTTTCCTGCTTCAGTCAGATATCTTTTCAATTTTGCAGCATCTTTGTAGTCGATAGCTTCTACTTTATCGCCGCAAAGACTGCAATTTTTACGTTTTTTCTTATCTGCTTCATTTTGTCTTGCCATTTTTTTAATTTGCCTTTCTAGCCTTTTATTTTCTACTTTTTTAATATTTATTCTTAGAATGGTATTTCATCTTCACCGATTAATTCGTTTGAAAAATCATCGGCTTCAATTTTTACCACTTCTTCCGTACCGAAATCAGAACTTGATGAGCTTGATGAAACTGAAACGCCGCCGCCGTTAAACGGTTCGATAGCGTTTGCATCAATTTCATAAATTCTTTTTTCGGAGCCGTCATCCATTTTTACAGCAGCTGTCTGAAGTCTGCCTTCAACAAGAACTTTATCACCTTTGTTTAGGCCTGAAACAACTTCATCCAAAGCGGTTCTTCTCGAAAGAACTCTGATAAGCATTTCCTCACGTTCGCCTATATTTAATACAAACGAAGAAACTGCTATATTATTCTGAGTAAATCTTTTTTCAGGTGCTCTGTATAATGTTCCTGTTACTACTGCTTTAGCTAATGACATTTGTATTCCTTTCCGTTAATAACTATGCTGAAACTTTTTCTGAAGCTTCCATAAACATAGTTCTTAAAATTGAATCATTCAATCTTAATTGTCTTTTAAATTCTGCAACTTTGTCAGCAGGTAAGCTTAAAATTGAAGAATAGAAGAAACCGTCTCTGAAATTTTGGATATCATAAGCCAATTTCTTTCTTCCGATTTTGTCGGCAGACTCTACTTTACCGCCGAAGCTAACGATTGTTTCATCAATCTTTGCAATAATTTTATCTACTTCTTCAGCATCTAAATTTGGTTTGAAGATAGCAAGTAATTCATAATTTTTCATATTTATATTTCTCCTTTTAATCTTATGTGTAAATCTTACCATGAAAAAGTTTTTAATTACAATATGTAGTCTGCGACAAAACTGTAATTAGCCGGTCCGGTCATAAATACATGCTCTTTCGTATTTGCCTGAGAACCTTGCCATTCAATTAATACAGCCCCACCTGGCAGGTTAACTTTCACTTTATTTTCTGTTAAGTTATTTAAAACGCATGCCACAACCGTTGCACAAGCTCCCGTTCCGCAGGCTAATGTAATTCCGCAGCCTCTTTCATAAACACTCATTTCTACCTCATTTTTGGAAATAATGCTTACAAACTCAGTATTTGTTTTTTCGGGGAAATACGGATGTTTTTCTATGTTCGGACCGTATTTTACCGCATAATCCATAGTATTTCCATCAACAAATATTACACAGTGCGGATTTCCCATCGATACAGGGTTTATTTCAAAAATTTTATCCTGAACAGAAATTTTTCTTTCCCCTTTAAAAGGGATTTTCTCATCTTCAAGAACAGGAAGTCCCATATCAACTCTAATCATACCGTTATCCAGTATCTCAGGCGTAATTGTGCCGGCGAGAGTTTCTACCGTGAATTTCTTTTTGTTGACAAGTCCTTTTTCAAAAGCGTATTTTGCAAAGCATCGGATACCGTTTCCGCACATTTGTGCTGTTGTTCCGTCATTGTTGTAAAAATACCAGCCTATATCTGTTTCTTTTGTGTCAAGTTTTGGAATAAACATTCCGTCTGCACCGACACCAAAATGTCTGTCGCAGACCTTTACGGCAAGTTCGGACATTGATAATCCTGTTTTCAGGTATTCATCATAATCTATGATTACAAAGTCATTACCCAGACCCTGCATTTTTGTTAATTTAATATTTGTCATAAAAACCTCTTATGGTTAGTATACCATAAACGGATTCTTATAACAGATTTAATTTAGTCGATAATATGTACACCGCTTGAGGTACCGTAGTTATGTCCGTATTTATGCCAGCCGTTGTTGCCGTAATAGTCGCTGTAATTGCCGTAATTTTGTCTTATTCCGTTGTTATTCCAATTATAATCGGGATAGCTGAGAGGTGGTGTGTACCCTGTAGGAGTGCCAAAGAAGCTGCTTGTAATATCATTGACAACGGATTTTAGTTTGTTTGTAACCGGTGCTTGTGTAGACTGGCTTACAGTATTGTTGTAATTATGCAGTAAATTTGCTATTCTTTCTTCAGGCCTTGCATTTGGATATAAACGGTTAAAAATTCTGTCTTCCAATCTCTCTATTCTGGATAGGATTTGCTGTCCTGCGTAATTTCGTCCGAAAACAGCATTTTCCATTTCTGAAAGTTTTGCGTAAGAATAGTCGGAAATGCCGTTATATTTTCCGTAATATCCGCTAAAGTTTGTTGCTGGCGAATAGGTTTTTATTGTTCGAGTTTCTGCAAAACACGGACAGACCAAAATTAATCCAAGTAAGACAGATATAAATTTTTTCATATAAACTCCTCTTGATTACTTACAAGTGAAGCTTAATCCGAATTAATAAAATTAGAAATCCTCCGACAATTTATTTTATTTTTGCCACCACGATAATAGGCGAATAGGTAAGAGTTAAATCGGGGAACTTTTCAGAATATTTATCACAAAAGTTTTTTACTTCTTTTATTCCCCAATGAGTTTCGGTCAGAGAATTTACTCCTGTATTTTTCATGTGAGCCAGAATTTTTAACGGATTATCAAAATTCATGATAAATTCTGAAGATTTAATACTTATTAAATCAAAATCTTTTTCAATAACATTTTTTATATCGTCTGCAGATTTGTAGTTTAAGGATAAGCCGGTAAGTTCACGAATTTCTTTGAAATTATCGGGAGTGAATGTCGAAAAAGCTAATAACCCGTCTTTTGTCAGCAGATTTTTGCATTTGTCAAGAATTTTATCGGTATTTTCAAACCACTGAAAAACTGCATTTGAAATTATTAAATCGAATTTTTTATTAAATTTGATTTTTCTGAAATCGCCTGCAAAAAATTTTGTATCTTTAATATATTTTTTTACAAAAATTTCTGATTTTTCTACTAAATCATTTGCATAATAATTATTCCATTTTAAAGTGTTTGCGGCAAAATAAGTTAAAATTCCTGCTCCTGCACCGATTTCAAGTATGTTATCAAAATCTGTTACGGGTAATTCTTTTATGAGAATATCTGCAGTGTATTTTTGAGCATCGGCATTATCCGCATATTTATCAATACTTTTTTGAAAATGTTTTTTTATTATTTTTGTGTCTGATTGCATTTTATAATTTCATCCCAGCTGCTAAAATTGAAAAAAGGAAAATGTCCGCTATTCAATATTTTTATGGGGGTATTATAGTTTTCCCAGCATTTTATTTGGTTTCTTGTCGGAATAATTTTGTCCGTATCACTAATTATAGCATAATCATAAAATTTCTTGTATCCAGGCTCATTATTTTTTATATAATTATTTAAAGCAATAAGTTCCTCTTTACAGTTCTCTATTGAACGTTCAACGGGGCAGGACAAATATTTTTGGTATTCTTCGGGATGTTTAAACAGATTTTTTTGGAATTTCCCCTGTAAACCTGTTTCTACATACTTTAATGTCAAATCAAAAGTTTTAACAGGAATCCCAAAGTCATCATCCACAGGAAATGGTGTTCCGTTGACAGCAATTTTGTTTTTAAAATCGGGTAATGTATCCTTTAGCAGATACGCAACGTAAACACCCATAGACCAGGTAATAAGGCTGTTCGTTTTGTATCCGTCAAATAAACCGTTTATGGTAGAATTTGTTTTTGCAATATCGTTGTAGTTATATATGATAATTACATCATTATTTCCGCACTCAAGCCTCTCAAACGGCTTGTAGTCGAAGCTCCAACCGCAAAAGAATATGATTAAGTTGTCATTATTTTTTTTGTTTAGCCAATAATATTCCATAAGTATTTATTAACATAGATTATCAGAAAAGTACAGTATTTGCCTGACGAAGTTTGTTGACTCATTTCAATGTATAAATAAATTGATTAAAAGTAATTTTTGTGTGAAAATACAGGTATGGGGAATGAGAAAACTTTAATTTTAATAGATGGGCACGCATTAGCTTTCAGGGAATATTATGCTCTTGAACGTACAGGCATGCAGACGACTTCCGGTCAGCCTACCTGGGCAGTATATGGTTTTTTCCTTGCAATATTTGATTTGTTAAAAAATCAAAAAATAAAGACGGATGCAATAGCTGTCGCTTTTGATGTAAGTCACTATACTTTTCGTGTGGAAAAATATGAAAATTATAAAAGTAACAGAGAACAAATGCCGGATACGATGCGTTCTCAGATGGACTTGATTTATGAAGGACTACGGGCTTTTAATATTCCGATATATACGAAAGAAGGTTTTGAAGCGGACGATGTTATCGGTACTATTTCAAAGCAGGCTTGCGAATTAGGGCATAAAGTTTTGATTTTAACCGGTGATCAGGATGCTTTTCAGCTTATAGATAAAGAGGGCTGCGTAAAAGTAATTATTCCGTCAAAAGGCGAATTAAAGGAGTATGATTGGCAGGCAGTTTATGATAAATTAGGTGTATATCCTGATCAAATTGTTGATTATAAGGCATTACGGGGCGATACATCAGATTGTATTCCGGGTGTTCATGGAATCGGCGAAAAAACGGCACAGGTCCTTTTGGCTGAATATGGTCATCTTAACGGAGTTATCTCAAATGCGGATAATATAAAAGGTAATTCCATAAGAGAAAAAATTAAAAACGGGATTGAGGATGCCCGTTTGAGTTATTATCTTGCAACGATTGTAAGGGATTTGGATGTAAATTTTGATTTTGAAAAGACTAAGGTTGAAGTTCCGGATATTTCTTCGGTAACTGAGTTTTTGAAATCAATGCAGTTCTATAAATTTTTAAAGAACATCAATTCTATTTTGTCCGCATTTAATTTGGATGGCGAAGATTTAGTTGTTCCTGAGCAAATCCAAACGCAAAAAGAAATCTCTAATCAAAACATTGAGCCTCAAACTCAGCTTGGATTGTTTACTCAGGCTGTTCACCAGGAAATCAACAAAAATAACGATGTGGTTTATACTTCCCGTTTAGTTACGGACAGTTCCGATTTTGACAGTTTATGCAATGAACTTGTTGGAAATGGAATATTTTCAGTTAATTTGAAAGCAGATTTTGTCAATGCTGTCGATAATGAAATATATGGAATTGCTTTAGCATATAAAAAAGGATTTTCATTTAATGATGGCAAGTTTACCAATAGTGATAAATCAGTTTCGGCATTTTATATTCCATTGAAGTCTGATGTTATTGAGAATAAATTAGATAAGGATTATGTAATAAACGGATTAAAACCTATTTTGGAAAATCCGAAAATATTTAAAACTACATTTAATGCAAAAGATACTTATTGTATTTTGAAAAACCAAAATATTGATATGCAGGGTGTAATTTTTGATGTTGAATTGGCAAGTTATGTCGCAAATCCTTCAGACAGGCATAATCTGGATATTCAGGCAATTGAAAATATAAACCATTCTATATCGGTTTATGCGGAACCTGATGAGATTAAAAAACTCAAACTCACATACGGTAATGTTAGTGCGGATATGCTTTTAAACCCTGTATGTGATGAGGCGGCAACAATTCTTGAATTAACGGCATATTGGTATAATAAACTTTCTCCTGCAGAATTAAAAATTTTGTATGATATAGAAATCCCGTTGTCACGTGTGCTTGCTGATATGGAATATGACGGAGTTTCTGTTGATGCGGAATACTTAAATGATTTGTCAAATTCAATTAATGAAAATATATCTGAATTAGAAAGAAAAATTTACGGTATTGCAGGTTGTAATTTTAATTTAAATTCGCCAAAACAAGTCGGTGAAATTTTATACGATAAGCTGGGTCTTAAGCCGGGCAAAAAGAAAAAATCTACTAGTGCCGATGTATTAGAGGATCTGGCTCAGGAAAACGAAATTGCACGATTGATTTTGCAATACAGAAAATATGCTAAGCTAAAGTCCACTTATACTGATGCTTTACCTGCGTTGGTATCTGAAAAGGATAACAGAATTCATACAACTTATAATCAGGCTGTTACAACGACCGGCAGATTATCATCATCTAACCCGAATTTGCAAAATATTCCTGCAAGGACCGAGGAGGGTAATAAAATCCGCTCTGCATTCGTTCCGGAAAATAAAGAACAGTCTGTGATTTTGTCTGCAGATTATTCTCAAATTGAGTTAAGGTTACTTGCTCATATTTCAAAAGACGAACATTTAATTGAGGCTTTTATAAATGATATTGATGTTCATACTTTGACCGCATCAAAAGTGTTCGGGGTTGATATTAAAGATGTTACAAAAGAGATGCGATATAAATCAAAGGCTGTTAATTTCGGTATTATTTACGGTCAAAGCAAATATGGTCTTGCAAAAGCTGTTGGTATTAAAAATAATGAGGCTGAGGATTTTATTAACAAATATTTTGAAACATATCCAAATATTAAATTGTATATGGAATCAACGGTAAATTTTGCTGTTCATCACGGATATGTAGAAACCGTATTCGGTCGTAAACGATATTTGCCTGAAATTAAAAGTTCAAATACTATGATAAAAGAATTTGCAAAGCGTGCTGCAATTAATCAGCCAATACAGGGTACAGCTGCGGATATTATGAAATTAGCAATGATAGAGTGCAGTAAGAAGTTTAAAGAAAACAACATAAAATCAAAAATAATAATGCAGGTTCACGATGAAATTGTTGTTGAAACATTAAAGTCAGAATTAGATGATGTAACAAATATAGTAAGGGCCGCAATGGAATTAAATCAGCCTTTGAGAGTTCCTTTGAAAATCGATATAAATACAGGTGAAACATGGAGAGAACAATAAAATTTGTACTAATATTATTACTGATATTTTTTGGTGTAGGTTCTGTAGAAGTTTTGGCAGAAGAACTTTCAATACATCAGTTAACAACTCCTACCAATATGGAATTTGCAGATTGTACAAAGTCATATAATCTTCCTGCCGAAAATTTATATTATCTTACGGTTGACAGTATTACCGCTAACAGATTTGAAATAAAAGAACTTCAGTCAAAAATGGGTTATGTGCTTTTTAAAGCGGCAAATAAAGAATTTTTGGCAACAGTTGCTTATTACGGTCCAAACAAAAGTATTCTGAAAATTACGCCTGCAAACGGTCAGTATTATTTCGCTCCCGGTATTGTTTTAAATGTTTTTAAGTTTATTGATTTAAATCTGAATGAGCAAATAAAAGAAATTCCGAAATCTTAAATATATTAAAACTTTGTAACATCTGCTTAATATATTCTAAAGTTTTATGATTTTCCTGCCGATAAGAAATTTGTAAGCAGAAAAATCTAAGGAGTTGTTATAAATGTTAAAGAAGATTTCATCCCCATCGTCAAATAAATGCGACAGTGTGGAATTTATATTAAGAGGAGCGAGAAAACGCCGTTCTATGGCGGTTATGTCTGCCCGCAGCGTAAGTTCTGAATCGGGTATTAAGACAACTTTTGCAGTGGTCAGATAATCCCTGCAAAAATAGTACCTCTTTAAAAGAGGCTGATTAAAATAAGAAGAGAGCTTTTAATAAACAGGGTTGAGTTTCACTCAATCCTTTTTTATTTGTTAAATTACGCAAATTTTATTATTTTTTTGTTTTAATAATAATATGGGTAGTAAATGGTTTCATATTTTGAATAAAATATTTGCGGTTATAATTATTCTTATTATTACTGCAAGTTATACTCTTGCGGAAACCCGAACTCATACTATACGGCGTGGAGTCCGTACTATGTACGGATACATTCCTACTCCGAGTTATGGAGCGTATACAAACTGTGATCCTTTTATATTAACGGTAAGCGGATACAAATATTATATGCTGATAGACAGAGGGCAGCCTTACACTTATAAATCTTTGTTGGGGTGCAACGGTCACAAGCGTTCGCTATTGGGACCATTAGAAGCTCTTGAAAGTGATGGTGACGGAGAAAAACTTACTCCGGCTGAATTAAGAAGAGCTCATGTGCGATTTGTTAAATTGAAAACAAACGGACGTCTTGCCGTAAATGAAAAAAATTTAGATTTTGATATAAATAAGATTGGCTATGTTGATTTAAGGCGTGTAAGATTCTCAATATCCACGGCACCTCATGGGAATTTTGATGTTTATTTGAAACGTGAAAGCGGAAGCCTGAGAAAAGTTGTAGCATCCGTAAATACGCATTCCGTCAGGACTGCTCAGAGGATGTTTGAGTAACTTTTCCTCTTAACTGTCCGCATGCGGCATCTATATCCGCACCGCGTTCTAATCGTACCGTTACTTTTTTCCCTGAATGTTCCATTAAATATTTGAACTTCATAATTGAATTGTTTGAAGGTTTCTTGTAATCGTTCTTTTCTGTGGGATTATACGGAATAAGGTTGATGTTGCATTTTATATCGTGAAGATAATTTGCAAGTTCTTTTGCACTTTCTACCGTATCATTAAGTCCGTTTATTAATAAATATTCTATGGTTATCCTTCTGCCGGTTTTTTTTACATAATTAAGCATTGCCGTTTTAAGTTCGTTCATAGGATATTTATTTTCAATTTGCATTATCTGTTTCCTGATATCGTGGTTTGGAGCATGTAAAGATATCGCAAGTGTAGACTGCATATCAAGTTCCGCAAGTTTATTTATTTGCGGAACAATGCCGCTTGTAGATACAGTCAGCCGTCTTGCACCGATTTGAAAATCTTCTTTAAAAATATCCATCGCCTTCAAAACGTTATCAAGATTTAACAGGGGTTCTCCCTGCCCCATAAATACTACATTAGTTACCTTTAAACCTGTATCACGCTGAATTGTTAATACTTGTTCAATTATTTCTTTATACGTCAGATTTCTTATGAATCCTCTTTTGCCGGTAGCACAAAATGAGCAATTAACGGCGCATCCGACCTGAGAGCTTACACAAGCAGTCAAGTTTGCACGATGGTCAAATCTCATCAATACTGTCTCAACGCATTCCCCGTCAGGATATTCAAGCAGATATTTTATTGTTTTGTCGGCACTTACCTGTTTTACTTTTATTTTTACATCCGTAACTTGTGCAACCTGTTTTAATTCTTCTCTGAATTTTACAGATAAATCAGTCATTTCATCTATTGAGGAAACCGATTTTAAATATATCCAGTTATGAATTTGTCTTGCACGAAATTTGGATGCCTTTAAATCATCCGTAATTTGCTCTATTTCAGCCTGTGTTAACCCTGATAAGTTTTTCATAATCGGATTATCTCATGGATAAAAATTTTTAGCAAACAAAAGAAAAAGCTATGTACTTTTGAGGTGCATAGCTGTTGATTAGGGATATGTGTATCTTAGTCTCTAAGGAGTATAGTGTTATATTAGCAGACGTTTTTTAAAATTAAATCATCTATTTTTATGATGTTTAAGGGAATTATAAAAATCTTTGAAACTCCTATAAAATCGCATAAATAACGATAACGGATAACATTATCTGTTATCCGTTATCGTTTTATTGATGTATTTAAATTAATTATTTTTAGCTGATTTTTTCTTTTTATGTTTTTCGTATATCAACAAAATAGTACAAATTACAACACAAATTGCTGTAGAAATCATCCAAAATGCAATTGCCCCGTGCCAGCCGAAATGGTCAACAACCACACCGGTACCGGCTGCCGATAATGCAGCTCCGACATACCCGAATATACCGGTAAATCCGATTGATGCTGAGGCTACTTTTTTAGAACTGCTTTCAACGGCACATAGTCCGCCTATTAACATCTGAGGACCCGCCGTAAATACACCTATCATTGCAGCGTAAACATAATCTAAAGTTTCATGTATTCCGCCTGACGGGTTTGTTGCAAATAAGTACAAACTTACAATAAGCATGATTAAAAATATAATATTAACAGGCGTTCTGTTTCCTTTAAACAATTTGTCGGATATTACACCTGCCATAATAGCACCGGCAGAACCTACAAGGGCTAATGTACTTAATTTGGCACTTGCCGTAACAAGAGCATTCCCTTTAACTTCAACCAAATATTTTACAAGCCAGTCTTCCGTACCGAATCTTATAATATATACAAATACATAAGCTATTGCAAGCATCCATATAATCGGATTGCATAGAATGTTTTCCTTAAATACCTGGAAGTATGAACGATTATCTTCATCCCCATCGTTATCTTTTTTAGCTTCAGGTTCATTATTATATTTTTCAATATCAGGTAATCCCAAAGTCTGAGGTTTATCTCTTAATCTGTCAAATAACCATAATCCGGTGATAACACAAATTACTGCCGGTACATAAAAAGCAGCCATCCAGCCGAATTTGTCAATAACAAATCCCGATAAAGCAACCGCACCAAATACCCCTATCTGGTGTGATGTAGACCATATAGACCATTTCGTTCCTCTTTCCGAGTTTGAAAACCAATAAGATAAACTCTTTGCAACCGGAGGAAATCCGCAGGACTGAAACCAACCGTTAGCACCCCAGAAAAATGCCATTATCCATAAAAGAACTGTTGCAGAGGGTAAACCCAAAAAGCTGGCATGTCCCGGAGTTATGAATACTGCACTAAGCACAAAGAATATATTACATATTGCAGATAAAATTAAAGCTGTAGGTAAAAAAGTTCGGACATTCGCCTTATCTGCAATTACTCCGTTAATAAATTTACCGATGCCGTAAGTTACATATAATGTAGAACCCAATAGACCTAATTCGGTATTTGACATGTGCAGAGCTTCTCCCATAGCAGGAAGTGCTACTGCTATATTTTTACGGCAAAGATGAAATACAACATATGCAACAAAACTTGCATAAAATATTCTCCAACGGAAATGCGAATATGTTTTTTTAACTTCTGCCTCATCTTTAATAGGTTCTGCAAATGCAGGTTCTTTAAAAAACTCTATAAATTTATTTGACATGTTTTGTTCCTTCTCAACTATTTTCCGGCTTTTATAATTTGAACATTTCGTGTTTCGGTAATTTCTTGTCTTGCATCTTTGATAATTTCTTTTTTATCTTCATCAAGTCTTCCGCCGCCTACAAGTCTGTCAACAAATCCTGTATTAATTTTTACGGCTTTTTCAAATGCTCCTACTTCTTCAAGCACATCCTTAATTTGGTTAAAATCATATCCGAAGGTCTGTTTTGTATTATACACAAGAGTTTCTCCGCTTTGAGAAATAATAGGTTTTCCTCCCTGTTCAAAATATAATTTGAACACTGATTTTAAATCCTGCAATTCTGATTGTAATGTTACAACTGTTTGTTGTATTCTCAGATATCTTTCAAACAGATATTCAATATTATCAAGCTGTTTGGTTTCCCAGCTGTATTTTTGGTTATAAAGTTTTTTTAGCTTCGGATAAGCAAGTGCAAGTCCCATAGTATCCGCCATAGCTCTGTGATGATTAGTTAAATCAACATTAAATTTTGTCGTCAATGCTTCTAATCCGTGTGACTCCAAATCAGGATATATTTCTTTAAACATTTGCTGAGAATCAATTCTTGGGTTTTCAAGTTCTTTCCCGAATACTCTTTTGCTTGCTTCATTTAAAAATGAATAATCAAAAATAGCATTGTGGGCTACAATCGGATAATCCTTTATAAAATCCATAATTTTAACCATGGCTTCAGCTTCTGTCGGGGCATCTTTAACCATTTCCGGTGTTATACCGTGAATTGCAATGCTGGATTTTCTGATATGTTGCTCAGGATTAATTAATGTCTGGAATTCTTCTTTTATTTTCCCGTTCTCCATCCTAACAGCAGCAAATTCAACCATTCTTTCTTTTGTATAATCTAAGCCCGTTGTCTCCGTATCAAGAATAATTTCTATTACTTTTTTCCTAACCATATCTCTATCCTATCGTGTGCTAACAAGATAATAGCACAAAAATAAATTCTATGATATAATCGGTTCAGGAAAGTTAACAAAGGAGTATAATCATGTCTAACGCTGTAGATATTAATGATGCAACATTTGAAGCAGAGGTTTTAAATTCTGATAAACCTGTAGTAGTTGATTTTTGGGCTACTTGGTGCGGACCTTGCAGGAAATTAGGTCCGGTATTGGATGAAATTGCAACAGAATTAGGTAGTCAGGTAAAATTTGTAAAAGTTAATACCGATGAAAATTTAAAGACTGCAAAAGACTATGCAATCAGTGGTTTACCGAGCCTTTTGGTATTCAAAGACGGAAAAGCTGTTGAAAGATTAGTCGGTTTGATGCCAAAATCGGCTATAATTTCAAATATTACAAAGCACATATAATTTTTAGTAAAATTTAAAGAGTAACAAAGAGTGCATGTTTGTAAAACATGTGCTTTTTGTTTGTAACAATTTATTTCTTTAACCGTTTTTATACTAAAGTTTTTATCAAATTTACCGATTACTGTTGTATAGAATAATACTTTAGCTAAAGGAATAAAAAAAATGGGTAAATATCAGATTTGTAAAAATACTCCGACACTGAGAGACAGATTCTTTTTGCAAGATAAAACAAATATTATAAAATATAATATAGAAGATTTATTGCCGATATATAAGGCTTCTGAAGAATACAGCAGGTTTACGGATGGGGAAATATTACACTTAATATTACAGAAAATTACCCATCATAATATTGCTATTATTGCATCTTACAACAAAATGATAGCTTATGATCCCAGTGATCCGAGAACAGGGGAATGGCTAAATTATACTGCCGAAGAAATTCTTTCAATGAAGGCGGAAGGAATTACTGTTCCTGATGAAGTTGTGGAATGGGCATTCTCTCAAGAAAAGTTTGATGAGGTAAGTTATGTTCCTACTGACGGTAACGTATCTGAATTGACAGAAACCTCAAATGTCGAGGCTCTTGATTGTAATGGTAATAATTCATTTGATACAGCGAGTTCAAAGGCATTAACTGATTATGGAAAGGCTGCTGAGGTAAAAAATGAACAATTACAAGCTAATGCAGAAGATATCCGACAAAAGAATGATGAATTGAATGCGGAAAATGAAAAGTTTCAGAATACTCAAAGAGAGATTACGGATAATATAAATAAGAAGACGGAAGAATTAAAAACACTTGAAGACCGTGTTATAAATGGGGAAACGTTGTCTGATTCGGATGTCGCAAAATACAATAAATTAAGCGATGAAGTAAAGACAGAAAACCGTGCAATTGCTAATCAATCAAAAAATTTGAATGATGATATAGATGAATTATTAAAAAGCATGGACGAATTAAACTCGGACACTAAAATCGCTGAATCATTGAGTCAAAATTTGGATAAATATGTAAGAACTCCGTCAAAACTTTCGGTTAAAAGTCTGAATTATATGTCCCCTGAAAATCTTAACAGATTTACAAGGTCAGATAACGATATGAGTCAGATTTCAAGTTTGATTTCAGTTAAAAGTATTTCTTTAATGTCAGAGTTAGACGTAAATTCAAATATTATTAACAGTAATATATCAACGGCAAAAGTCATGGGTGATTATATGCGGAGTATAGCTTCCGGTGCAGTAAATGAAGCGGAAAGCAAAAAACCGGTATCCCCGTTAAAAGTAGAAAATGCAAGTAAACCGCAGGATAAAAATGATTCCGATAAAGTTCAGGATGAAAATTCCGCAGAACAAACCGATAAAGCAAATAATCAGGAACAAAATACAGTTGAAAATGAACAAATTCAAAATACCGAAAAATCTGATAATAAGGAAGAAAATTCTGTAAATAATAATACAAACAGGATTGCCGATAATAATGAATACAATTTGCAATCTTCTGAAAATGCAGAAACGCAGGTTACTGATGTGAAATCGATAACCGATATGCCGGGTGATTTTGGTGATTTATTCAGATTAAACGGCGGTTCAAGTATACTTAACAGCAGCTTTGGAATTGCAGGTATACAGGATTATCTCAGATTTAATAATATTTTCTCAAGCAACACGAACTTTACTGTTGAAGATTTCGCAAACAGTAATATATTTGACCGTATAGCTTATAATAATACAAATAGTACGGCAGAGAATATAAATTCTGAACCTCAGACAGCTGTACAGATGCCTTCTGATGAAGAAATTACTGATAATGCAGGAGAAATTCAGAATATTTCAGCAGACGATAATAATTCTGAGCTAAATGTAAAGAATTCCGTTGCAAGTGTTCAGGAGGAAACTGTGGAAGAAGAAGCTGTCGCAGTAAGTGAACAGGAAGAAACAGAAGGAGAACCTGTTGAGGATGCTCAGACTGAAATGTCTGACGAAAATACGACGGCAGAAAATGAATTGGTTGAAAATCCTGTTGATAATCCTGAGGCACCGGTTACTGATGTTATTGCGGAAGAAATGCCGAAAGACGATAAAAATAAAGTTGAAGATGTTCAGACCGTAATAAATACGGCAAATAATACAAATAGTGATGCCGTAAGTTCTGCTACAGAAAACGCAGACAAATCAATGAGTCATATTACGGAGCTCAGAACAAAAGATAATAAAATAAGTGATTTTGTTACCGATAATCAATCATCAAAATCAAAATTAACATCATTGTATCAGGAAGCTGAACATATAAAATTTAATAAGGATACGATAGAAAGCAGCAGGACAAATACCGAAGCGAGAATGGAAGAACTTAATAACCGTGCAAAAGCCCTTTCGCAGGAAGTTGACGAAAATAAAGTCACAATAAATAAATTTGATGCTGCAAATGAACAGGATAATGCACAGGAAGTTCTGTTTGCAGATGAAAATCTCACATCAGAAAAAGCAGCCAAGAATAATGTTCAGACGGATGCCGATAAGAATTCTGATTTGTCCGACAGAATTATTGAAATTGAAGATAAAGCCAAAACATCAAACGGTTCTTTCGATGATATTAACAATTCTGTTAAATCAGGCAGAGATAATTTCGTTACAGCTTCTGTAAATATGGAAAAAACTGTTAACGGGTTGGAAGAAATGCAGAAAGACAGCGATGCATTGGAAAGAACTACAAATAATACCGTTCAGACAGGTAAAGTTAAATCAGATAAGGCTGAAGATGAGCTTGATTTTGTAAATGATATTACAAAAGAAGATGACGGTTCTGATTATGTTGCGGAAGAACCTGATTACAAGGCAATTCCTACACTTGCTGATGAATCAAGAGATGTTCAGGAGTACGCGGACAGAGATATTTCCGTAAGCGATCATGATGTAGACCTTGAAAGTGATAACAATCCTGATAATAATACAAGAGAATTAGAGATAGTTGCACAAAAAGCTGTTGTTGAAAATATTACCGAAGAGCGTGAAAATGTTTACCTCAATCCGTTAATTCACGATACGAGAGTGGATACGGAAGAACGCATGGCTGAAGCTGCAGATCTTGAAATTACTGAAATTGCGGAGCAGGATGCAATGCAGGAAAGTACAAGAAATACCGTAAAATCAGAAGTTGTGGAAACTATGCAATCTACCTTGAGTGATGTCGGTAAACGTGCTCAGAAAAAAGATACTGATAATGATAAAAAACATAAAATGTTTACCGAATTTGAAAACAAAAAACGTTCAGAATTAAGAAAAACTGTTCAAAAAGTTAGTAAAGCCCGTGACGTAAGGTAATCAGTTCGCGGAAACGCAGGATACTATAGCATCAACAAGCCTTTTAACTTTAATAATCAAAAGTTTATCAAAGTCTTTTGGTACATTGTTTGCGTATGGTATGATTGCCTTTTTAAATCCTGCAGCAGCAGCTTCGTTCAATCGTTTTTCAATATTGTTTACGGGATGAATTTCACCTGACAGACCGATTTCACCGATGATTACGGTCTGCGGGTCAACGACAACATCCCTTGCGCATGTTGCAACGGCTAGTGCTATACCCAAATCCGCACTCGGTTCGTCAACTTCAATCCCTCCCATGACATTTACATAAACATCCTGTTTGGAAAAATTAAGTCCTACACGTTTTTCTAAAACTGCCAAAATTTGATGGAGTCTGCTCAAATCTACTCCGTTGGTAACTCGTCTTGGTGCCGCATAGGAGGTTGTTCCGACAAGAGCCTGAATTTCTACCATTAACGGACGAGTTCCTTCATTGGTTACAATTATGGCACTTCCGGGTGCGGCTACTCTTGAACGTTCATTCAGGAATAATTCGTTCGGGTTTGTTACCTCGTGTAATCCATCCGTGCACATTTCAAAAATTCCGACCTCAGAGGTGTTGCCGAAACGGTTTTTCATAGAACGGAGCATTCTGTAGGATTTGTATTTGTCCCCTTCAAAATAAATTACAGTATCTACCATGTGTTCCAAGACTTTTGGTCCGGCGATATTTCCGTCTTTTGTAACGTGTCCTATAACAATAGTTGTAATGTTTTTGCTTTTTGCAATATGCATGAGAATATTTGTACATTCCCTGATTTGAGATACACTGCCGGCAGAGCTTGCGACATTATTTGAATATATTGCCTGAATACTGTCGATAATTACAAAATCAGGCTGAATTTCTTCAATTTGTGATTTTATATTATCCATACTTGTTTGCGGATAAATATATAAATTGTCGGAATTTATGTTCAGTCTTTCGGCTCTGAGTCTCAGCTGAGATGCACTTTCTTCTGCAGATACATAGAGGATTTTTTTGCCCGAATCACATAACCGTCCGCATGTTTGGAGGGTAATCGTGGATTTGCCGATTCCGGGATCTCCGGCAAGTAAAATCAATGAACCCTGCACAAAACCGCCTCCCAAAATTCTGTCAAATTCTGAGATATTTGTACTTACTCTGACTTCTTCTCCTATTTGGATGTCTTTAAGTAATTCGGGTTTTTCGGTGTTAACAAATTCATTTGCTGCAGCATTAGGCATTTTTTCATTGTATTGAACCTCCTCAACCAATGAACCCCAACTGCCGCATTCGGGACATTTACCCAAATATCCGGCTGTTTCATAACCGCATTCCTGACATATCCATTTTGATTTTACTTTAGCCATTTATAATCCTCTGAATTTATTTTTGTAGAGCCTTTGCATCCTCGATTTTCATTGCAAAGTAAGGTATTTCCTTTTCTTGCAGGAATATTACATATCTGTTATTAAAATAGAAATATCTCGGTACAATTCTGTGTCCGGGGCCAACAGATGTTGCTTTCATTATAATTCCGGCTTCTGATTTTAATTTAACTCCTGTTTCATCCATTTTAAACTGAATTGTTTCTATCGCCTGTGAAATCATGAAATCAGTATTTTTGATAAGTTTATTACATAATTCGTCAAATGTTCGTTCTTTTTTGAAATCAAGATTAGGTGCTTTGAACTCGTCCTCGGAAGTAAGCCATTTTGCACCGTTGTATTTATCTGCTTTATCCACCATGTCTTTATAAAGAATATCAAGTGTTTTATTGTCATCCGTTCTGTAAAAATAAATATAGTCATTTTGTTTTGATTTCAGAGCAACCGCATAATCATTGTCGTTGTTATAAAATAGTACTTTTACGGAACGTCTTAAAGCTCCGGATGAATCTTTGTCTATCCCGAAATATTTAACATTTTCTTTGCTTCCGATAAATTTAGCATCAGGAAGTTTGTCAAATTTTTCAATGTATTCAAAATCTTTTTTCAGCATTGCATATAAAATATATTTTCTTTCAGCGGGTGTCCAGTCAAAACTGTCTAGAATGTCGCTTGTTTCATTAAATTTTTCTTTTATACTTTTTTCTATTTCTTTTTTCATTTTTGGTGATGCTAATCCCCACTTTTTATAATACGAGCTTTCGAATAAATCGGACGTTGTAAACTCTTTTCTGTTCAAATTGTCTGCCATAACTGATTTTGTTCCGACAAATTCTACAGGTTGTTTTATAAGTTCGTCAATTAAATCATTCCATACAAGCTGAAATGTTCCGACCCAAACAACATTTTTAGCACCGGATTCTGTGTTCATTGTTGGTACAAGTTCAAAATTAGATTTTTCTATGGTATTTTCAACAGTTACAGGTGTTTTTTTCTTTTGCCAGAATTTCCACGAAAATGCACTTGCGGATAGGCTTGTTGCTAATATAACACCAATAGCAAGAGCTAAACATATTCTTTTTTTCATCATATAAATACTCCTTTTAATAAGGCTATTTTATCACTGTCGGAAACTTTTATCAACAAAGTTTTATCTTTTGAGGTTTCTCCTTTTAAAATTATTATTGAAGTTTTCGGAATCTTAAACTGTTTTGACAAAAACTCAATTAAGGCTTTGTTTGCTTTTCCCTCAACAGGTTGTGCGGTAAGTTTTATTTTTATCCCTGCTTCATCTTTAATTATTTCGTTTTTAGAAGCGTTAGGTGAAATTTTTATCTGTATGGTTAGTCCGTCTTTGGTTTCCTTTATCATTATTTATAATCCTTATGTATGAAATTTGTTAAATCCTCTTGAAAATCAATATTAAAACTCGTATTATAATTATACCATGGCTGAAAAACCACTATTTGAAGAAATAAAAAATGCCCTCGTTTTACAAAAACGTGATGAGGCTGATATAAAGCAGATAGAAGAAGCTTTTGAGTTTGCCAAAAAGCTTCATGAGGGGCAATACCGTGTTTCTGAGGAACCATATATTATTCATCCGGTTGAAGTTGCAAAGATTTTGGTGGATTTAAAAGCAGACAGTCATACTATTATGGCAGCTTTTCTGCATGATATTTTAGAGGATACGGATACCAAACCGGAAGAAATTGAAGAAAAGTTCGGGAAAGATGTTTTGACACTTGTTCAGGGTGTTACAAAGCTTGGTAAACTTCAGTTTAAATCGAAAGAAGAACGTCAGGCCGAAAATTTCCGCAGATTATTTATTGCCATGGCAAACGATATAAGAATAATCTTTTTAAAACTTGCGGACAGACTTCATAACATGCGTACGCTTAATTTTATGGCGGCAAATAAACAGCAGAAAATTGCACAGGAAACGCTGGATATATTTGCACCTCTTGCTAACCGTTTAGGTATCGGTAAAATCAAGGCTGAATTGGAAGATTTATCTCTGAGGTATTTAGAACCTGATAAATATTTTGAAATTGCACAGCTTGTTTCACAAACAAAAGCCGAGCGTGAAATGACTGTTAATATGCTGATTGACCAGATTTCAAAAGATGTTAAGAAAAACGGAATCAATGCTCAGATTACGGGTCGTGCAAAACATTATTACAGTATTTATGCGAAAATGAAACGCTTAAATATCGCATTCCATGAATTGTATGATATTACGGCTGTCCGTGTAATTGTTGATAACGAAAAAGAGTGCTATGAAGTTTTAGGGCTTATTCATTCCCAGTTTAAACCGATTCCGGGAAGATTTAAGGACTATATTGCAATGCCAAAAGGCAATATGTATCAGTCTTTGCATACTTCTGTCATTGGTCCCCGTTCAAAACCTCTTGAAGTTCAGATAAGAACATGGGAAATGCATGAAGTTGCTGAATATGGTGTTGCCGCACATTGGAGATATAAAGAAAAAGGTTCTCAAAAAGCAAACAATCCTGCTGATATGAAATTTTCATGGATGCGCAAAATGGTTGAGTTTGATAAGGATATGACTTCCGCCGAAGATTACGTTAATTCCGTAAAAATGGATTTATTCTCGGATCAGGTTTTTGCGTTTACTCCTAACGGGGACGTATTTGATTTGCCGAAAGATGCTACTCCTGTCGATTTTGCCTACCGTATTCACTCGGATGTCGGGAATAAAACCGTTGGTGCATTGATTAACGGACGTATTGCACAGCTTGATACCAAATTAAATAACGGGGATATAGTTGAAATTCTGACTTCCAAGACTCCTGCTCCCCGTCTGGACTGGCTGAATTTCGTTGTAACAAAACAGGCATCTTCAAAGATTAAGCAATGGTTTAAAAAGAATAATCGTGAAAGTCATATTGAGGTTGGTAAGAGTAATCTTGAACATGAACTTACTAAAAGTGTTTTTGATGAACACTTAAAGTCAGGTGAACTGGAAAAAGTTGCAAAACAAATGAATTATCAAAGTGTAGATGATTTGTTTGCCGCACTCGGTTACGGTGAAACAACAGTAAATAAAGTTTTGAGTAAACTTAAAAAACCTGAACAAAAACACGAAGCAGCATTCCATACTTATAACAGGAAAAAATCGGAAAAAGATATTATCGGTTTGGAGGGTTTGTTATATTCATTTGCAAAATGCTGTTCCCCGATTCCGGGCGAACCGATTGTAGGTGTAGTTACCCGTTCTAAAGGAGTATCCGTTCACAGAATTGACTGTAAAACGTTGGAAAATATTCCGCCTGAAAGGCTGCTTGATATCCGCTGGTCGGGTGATAATACCAATAAAACTTACACAACCACTATCCGTGTTGAAACAGGCGAAAAAATGGGATTACTCAAAGATATTATTGCTGCAATTTCCGATAATAATACAAATATCACTTATGCAAACGTAAAAGCAAAAACAAGTAAAAAACTCGGCGTAATTGAAATCGGTATGGAACTGGATAATATTGATACCCTGAAAAAAGTTATTAACTGTATTCAGGCAATTCCTGATGTATATAGCGTAAAACGTATCCAAACATCTTATACGGCGTCCCCTCACCCGAGCGGTCAAAGAAATAATAAAAAATCATCCAATAAAAATTCTGCTCAAAAAAAATCAAGATAGCAGGCACGCTTTAAAGTGCGGAAATTCTGGTGGCTGAGAAAAGTAAGCTGGCTTACCCCCTCTACCATCGGGAGAGGGAAAAATTTCTTAGTGAACGTAGTGAACTTAGAAATTTGGGTGAGGGGTCAGACTTCGAGGTTTTGCAATGTCCAACCCCTCACCCGAAAATCAAGCTTTCGCAAAGGCTCAAGCAGATTTTCTGCCCTCTCCCGACGGTAGAGGGCAATTCGTTTTGTGTAAAAATTTGTCGTGATAAATAATTTTTAATTTAAAAAGGGTTGCAAAATCCCGAAAATAGTTTATAATGATATTGTAGTACAAAAATAGCGGAGGTTGTTATTATGACTAGGTTTTCACTTAAGGGGGGGGGGTAAGAACCTCTCGCAGTAAGGGTTTACAGGTATTTACATTAGCAGAAGGTGCTACGCACGTAGCTCAGTCTGCAAAGACTAGTCGTGCTGCATTTACCCTAGCAGAAGTTTTGATAACATTGGGTATTATCGGAGTTGTTGCGGCGATGACGCTGCCGACACTGATTTCTAACTACCAAAAGCGTGTCTATGTAACCCAGTTAAAGAAGTCGGCATCAGTCCTGTCCAACGGATTTAGACTTATGATGGCTCATGATGGAGTAACAGAATTGAAAGATACAGAAGCATTTAGCGGGATGGGGGCAAATATCTGCGCTAGCATGTCCAGTGCCGAGGTTGGAAACAATATACTTACCAACAATTGTAGTAGTATAAGAGAGGGACTTGCGAGCGTATTTTCAGGTATTCAGTTTGCTCCGTGTGACGAACCTCCGATTAAATGGTTGAATGGAAATCCACTTTCAAGCACTACTGCTTTAAACAGGAAATCAACCCTAACTTGTGCAAAGTTTCCTGATGGCTCTGAAATTTATAGTTACAGATTTAATAAATCATCTGACGTATATATGGGTAGCTTTAAACTTGATATTAATGGACCTAAAAACCCAAATACTGTAGGTAGAGATATTTTTGTATTCCATCTTTTTAATGATGGAATAGTGATTCCTAATGGTTCTCAGAAATATAGTGATTATATGCTAGCTAAAAATCCAGAATATTATGCAAATTTAGATATAACATCAAGGTATTGGCGAACAACAGAAAGTGCTAATGATAAATGTACAACGGATGATTCTTCAGCAAGGGGTCAAATGTGTGCCGCCAGAGTACTCGAAGAAGACGCAATGAACTACTAGGGTACAAAGTTCTCTCCAAGGGGGAGAAAAAGATTTCTTAGTGAGTGATAACGAACTTAGAAATCTAAGAGGGGGTTTAACCCGTAGGGAACCCCCACCCGAATTTCGCAATTTCGCAATGCTCAAATTGATTTTCTACCCTCCCCCAAGGAGAGGGCATAAAATAACAGTTCACTAAACAAACAATTGCCTAAAGGCAATCCGGTCGGTCGGGGAAATAATGCAGTAATATTCATACTTATTATTTTTAATCCTCCAAGATGCCTGACCACCGGATTGTTTTTTTATTGCGGAAATTCTGGTGACTTAGTGAAAAAACGGAAAAACTGGTGGCTAAGAGAAAAGTGCTGAAATTCTGAACAAACTTGCGGAAATTCTGGTGGCTAAGTGAAAAAAGCGGAAAATCTGGTGGCTGAGTGAAAAAACGGAAAAACAGTGAAGTCTTGCGGAAAATGTGGTGGCTGAGTGAAAAAAGCGGAAAAACAGTGAAGTCTTGGGGAAATTCTGGTGGCTTAGAAAAGCAGGCTAGTCCCCACGCGTTCGCATTAAACGGTACCGCTCACAACAACAACGAAAACTCAACGTTTCCGTTGATTGTTGTTCGACTTTCGTCCTTCGGACTCATACCTCTGCTCACGCTAAAAAAAAGCCACCTCTCGGTGACTTATCTCAATGTGTAAAAGGTTAGTGTGTAGGAGAAAATAAAGAAAATGGTTATATTCCATGTATACCCTATATCAAATCAGAACTAACATATAAATAATATATATTTTACATATCTTAATAATATACTTATGACTTTTTAAAATTGTAATATGACTATCAAATATGTTTGTACTATAATGTAGTCATAAAACAAGAAAGGACGAAAAGCATGAGCAATTTAGACAAAATTATGAAACCAAAGTCAATTGCGGTTGTAGGTGCTTCTACAAAGGAACACACAATCGGTTCTGACATCATGAAAAGATTACAGGAATACAAATTCAAAGGTACTATTTACCCTATTAACCCTAAGGGCGGCATTATTGAAGGACTTCAGGCATATACTTCAGTTCTTGAAGTTCCGGGTGAAATTGACCTTGCAATCATTGTTGTAAACGCAAAATTTGTTTTGGCAACAATTGATCAATGCCACGAAAAGGGTATCAAAGGTTTATGCGTAATTACGGCAGGCTTCAAAGAAACAGGTAAGGAAGGTGCCGAATTAGAAAAACAATTATTGGAAAAAGTTCAGGCATACGGTATGAGATGCGTAGGTCCTAACTGCTTGGGTGTTGTAAACACATTACCTGAAGTTTCTATGGATGGATGTTTCGCTGAATCTCTTCCTGAAAGAGGACATATCGGTTTTGTTTCTCAGTCAGGTGCTTTAGGCGGCGGTATCTTAAATATACTAAAAGACCTTAACTTAGGTTTTGCACAGTTTATTTCAATCGGTAATCAGGCTGATGTAAATGCTGAAACGGCTATGGAATACTGGGAAAATGACGCAGATGTTGAACAAATTCTTCTTTATATGGAATCTATTCAAAATCCGTCAAACTTCCGTAAATTAGCTTCAAGAATTTCTAAGAAGAAACCTATTTTAGCATTAAAAGCAGGTCGTTCTGCTGCAGGTGCAAGTGCTGCATCTTCTCACACAGGTTCACTGGCAGGTGCTGATAAGGCTGCTAATGCTTTATTAAATCAGTCAGGTGTTATCAGAGAATATTCTTTGAAAAACTTATTTGCAACAGCAAAAGTTTTTGCTAACTGCCCTATTCCAAAGGGTGACAGAGTAGCAATTATTACAAATTCAGGCGGCCCCGGTATTATGGCTACCGATGCTGTTTGCGAATACGGTATGCAAATGGCTCAGATTACTGATGCTACAAAAGAAAAACTCAGAAGCTTTTTACCTTCAGCAGCATCAGTTAAGAACCCAATCGATATGATAGCTTCAGCTCCTATCGAACACTACAAGCAAACTCTTGAAACAGTAATTGCTGACCCTAACGTAGATATGATTATGGTTATTTACTTGCCGTTCTTGGGCTTGAAAGATATTGATGTAGCTAAAGCAGTTATGGAAATTAAAGCTCAATATCCGCAAAAACCTGTTATCGGTGTATTCATGACTAAATCAGAATTCTTTACGGCATTATCCGATATGAATGTTAATATGCCGTTCTTTATGTATGCTGAAGAAGCTGCAGACGGATTTAACAGATTAAATCAACAGAGAAAATGGATTGAAAGACCTGTTGGCGAATATCCTACATTCAATGTTGACAAAAACAAAGCAGCTGAAATTATTGCTCAGTCATTAAGAGAAGGCAGAGAACAGCTTACAACCCGTGAATCAATTGATGTATTGGATGCTTACGGTATAAGAGTTTGTAAGTCAGGTTTTGCAACAAATGAAAATGAAGCTGTTTCAATTGCAGATTCTATCGGTTATCCTGTTGTAATGAAGATGACTTCTAAGACAACTTCTCACAAAACTGATGTTGGTGGTGTAAGAGTTAACATCCAGTCAGCTGAACAATTAAGAGCTGAATACCAAGACTTGATTTCTAAACTTGAAGCAAAAGGTTTGCTTGACGGTTTGGAAGGCGTAATCATTCAGGAAATGGTTAAAGGTAACCGTGAAATGGTTTGTGGTGTTGCAACAGACCCGCAATACGGACATATGATGATGTTCGGTTTGGGTGGTGTATTCATTGAAGTTATGAAAGACGTAACTTTCAGAATGGCACCTTTATCTGATGTTGATGCTTCTGAAATGATTAAGTCAGTTAAGGCTTATAAATTGTTAGAAGGTGCAAGAGGTACAACTCCTGCTCAGATGGATCAAATTCAGGAAACTCTGTTGAGATTATCTCAATTAGTTAACGATTTCAGCTTTATCACCGAATTGGATATCAATCCGTTATTGATTTCCGAAAAAACAGGTGAAGGTATTGCAGTTGACGGACGTATAAAAGTTAAGATGGAAGCTGCAAAAGAATACTTCAAATGTAATTGCGGTGACGGCTGCGAATGCGGTGAAATTTGTACTTGCGGTATGTAAGTTATAAATTTAAAACCAAATAAAATTAAAAGGACTGTTTAGAAATAAATAGTCCTTTTTTTACTACTTTTCTGTAATGAAAAACCGTCTTTGTGTGTTTAAAATCTGTATAAGGAGGAACGTATGAAAAACTATATATTAATTATAATTTCAGCAATAATAATTAACTATCCGGTGTTTGCGGCTTGTCCTTTGGGAGGTGCTTGTGCTCCTGTCACAGAAACCGGAAATCAGTCTATGGAAATGAGATTTATTCCGGATAATATAAATCAGATTAAACAGCCGTACACTCTTAATTCCACAATAAATAATCCGTATAATAATGCAGGTACTGATACGGTAAATGTTCCGGACAGAGATTTCGGGCAGAGGAATTTCGAGCGAAATTGCCAATTCGGGGTATGTCTGCCGTAATATTTTTTAGATGGTGTAAACTTTTTTATAATACATTATTGCACCGAATATTGTCAGGACGATGTTCGCCATCCAAGCTGCCAATACGGGCGGTAATGTTCCTGCTTCCCCAAAGGATATTGATAATGCTCTAATCAGGTAATATGTAAATATAATAAATATTGAAAATAAAAATCCTCTGTTATACCTTACTCTCGGAGGAGTAATTGCAAGCGGTACCCCGACAAGTACAAGTACAACCGTAGTTATCGGCAGAGCAAGTTTGTCGTATAATTCTATTAAAATTTTGTTTCTGCTTTCTTTATCAAAACTATGCAAACCTTTTGCAATATATTTTAGCAGCGATGAAAAATTCATTTCTCTTGCAAGATTTTTATTTAACTGTTTTGATAAATCAAGTCCAAACTTGACGTTAGAAGTTTCAAACAGAGTAGTATTTAAAACATCCCCTCTATCTCCGATAGTGTAAACAGCTCCTTTATAAAAATCCCAGCCGGCAGGTGTTGTCTTCCCTGTATTCGCCTGTAAAACCTGAATGGTATTTTCTTTTGAGGTGTCAAGTACTGTTATATTATATAAAACTTTATCTTTACAATTTCCGACATAAAATAATCTTCTGAGTCCTCCGTTTTCACCCGTTTCTTTAAATACGAAATTCTCTTTCCCGTCAGGTACATTTTTTTGGCTTAGTGACCAGAGGGCTAAATCTTTTGAGTATTTCGTGGCAACAGGCACGATGGTTTCGTTTATGGTGAAACTGCATATACACATTACTGTTGCAAATATAAATATCGGTTTTGCAATACGATTTATTCCGACACCGCATGCTCTCAGAACCGTAATTTCAGAATCAAGACTTAATTTATTTAGTGTCATAACTGTTGACAATAATACACCCATAGGAATTGTCATTACGATTACAGACGGCAGGTTCAAGACTATCATAAGCAAAGCGATATGAAACGGAATCCCAAACATAGAAATCTGTTTAATAAGTGTTATAAAAGTATCGGAAGCAAAAATAATGGAGGTGAACACAAATACTCCCATTAAAAATACTTCAATAACCTGTTTTAATATATACCTATCAAGAATTGTTATTTTTTTTAGTTGTCTTCTCAGTTTGTGAAAATAATCCGTAATCATATGTCAATTATATTAAAAACATAATATTTAAGCAATTATGTATAGTTATGTAATTCTTACGTTTTTCACTTTAGCCGACAGGATAATATGCAGATAATATTGTAATGCTATTATATTATGGGGGATATGGGTATGTATTTGTTTTTACTTACTATAATGCTTACCGGATTATTTTTGAAGGCTAAAATATTAAAACATAACAACCTGTTTTATAAAAATAACAAGGATAATAATATGCCTGTCAAAGCTTCAAATGAAGACAGGGAAACTTATTTTGCGACCTTAATACATGATTTAAAAACCCCTGCTTTTGCTCAGATAAGGACAATGGATTTGTTATTAAAAGGTTATTTTGGCAATCTAACTTCCACTCAAAAAGAAATCATAAAAGAAACATTGGCATCAGAAAAATATATGGCAGAACTTGTTTCAAATATATTAACTTCTTACAAATGCAGGGAAAAAAGTTTAAAGCTTCAGATATCTTGTTTTGATGTCACAGAGGTTTTGGATAATATTTATTGTTCGGTGAAATCTTTGGCAGATGCAAATAATCAAACTATAAGCATAAATTACCATTGCACAAATCTGTTTTGCTGTGCGGATAAATTACAGATAACAAGAGTTATGACAAATTTCGTGTCTAATGCAATAAAATATGGATTTAAAAACAGCTTAATTAATGTAAATCTTGATATTAACAGCGAAGAACTGGATTTTAATGTGGAAAATTATAGTCAGCCTATTCCTGAAGAAAAATTATCAAAAATTTATGAAAAATTTACGGGCGGATTATCTCACTATAATTCGGCAAGTACGGGATTGGGTTTATATTTGTCAAAACAAATAATAGAACTGCATAACGGAAAAGTCTATGCAAAAAGTTTTGAAAACGGGCGGTGTGTTTTCGGGTTCAAATTACCCCTAAATCTCAGGGATAAATCTCAGAACAAACGATTACAAAATATCTAAAGGGTCTACATCTACCGCAAGTTTTACGTCTTTTGGCATAGTAATTTTACCGATAAAACTTGAAATAAACTGATGACCTTTGTTATCAAGTTTGTTTTTGATAAGTATTTGAAATCTGTACTGACCGTTTATTCTTTCTATTACACATGGAGTCGGGCCAAGAACTTCAAGTCTTTCGGATACACCGTATTTTTCAATAATCGTACACAGGCTTAAAGCAATTTCATTTGCGGCTTTTTCCGCACGGAAATTGTTTGCTGAACTGATAATGAGCCGTACAATTTTGCTGTATGGCGGATAATCAAATTCTTCACGGGATATGATTTCTTTATCATAAAATTCTCTGTAATTTTGTGATTTTGCACTTTCAAGTGCATAAAACTCAGGATTATATGTCTGGAAAAATACTCTGCCCGTAAATTCACCTCTGCCTGCACGCCCTGCAACCTGTGTAAGCAGTTGAAATCCTCTTTCGGAAGAACGGAAATCAGGCAGATTAAAACTTGCATCTGCCGATATTACGCCAACAAGCGTAACATTAGGGTTATCAAGTCCTTTTGCAATCATTTGTGTGCCGACTAAAATATCTATGTCCCCGTTTTGAAAACGTTCTAAAAGTCTTATGTGTTCCCCTTTTCTGACAAGTACGTCGCTGTCAATTCTTTCGACTTTATAGTCTGCAAATAGCTCCTGAACGTACTGTTCAATTTTCTGAGTGCCTGTTCCGCTGTTTCTTAATGCATCAGAACCGCATTCGGGGCAAAAATCGGGGAAGTATTCACTATGATTACAGTAATGGCACTTCAGCATCTGGTCTTTTGAATGCCATATCATAGGAATGGCACAATTCGGGCATTCTATTACATGTCCGCATGCTTTACATTGAGTGTAGGTAGAAAATCCACGCCTGTTTATCAGCAAAATTACCTGCTGTTTTTTATCGAGAGTTTCTTCTATTGCAGTTTGCAAAGGTTTAGAGATAATGCTTTTATATGCGGCTTTGCCATGCTCCTGCATATTTATTACAGTAACAGGTGCAATCGGGGCATTTTTGTATCGATGCTTCATCTCAAACAGACTGCCAGCATTTAAGGCTTTATAGTACATTGAAATATCAGGGGTTGCAGAACCTGATATAAGCGGACAGTTGTGAAATTCTGATAATTTTTGGGCGACAATTCTTGCATCATATCTTGGAGCAGGATTTGTTTGCTTGTATGCCCCTTCGTGTTCTTCGTCAATCACAATTAAACCAATGTTTTGTAGTGGTGCAAATACGGCAGACCTTGCACCTGCAAGAATTTTAATATCATTATTGTACAACCTTTGCCATACATCGTATCTTTCACCTTCCGATATACTGCTGTGCCATATTGCAACATCCCGTGTGCCGAACTTTTTTGCCAATCTTTTGGTTAATTGGGAAGCAAGAGCAATTTCAGGCACTAAAAATAAAACATTTTTGCCTGATTTTATACAATCATCAATCAGTTTAAAATAAACTTCCGTTTTCCCTGAAGCGGTAACTCCGTGCAATAAAATTGATAACGGAGGCAGAACTTCGTTTTCGGATAATGTTTCTTTCCTTTTATAATAATTATCAATGGATTTTTTAATTCCTTCGTAAGCGGTCAGTTGTTCCGCTTCAAGTTCGCTGAGCGGTTCTGTTTCGTTTATTTGCAGAATATCTAACGGATTCCTGTAAATTTCTTCTTCGGTAAGCTTTATACAGCCGAGTGTTTCAAGTTTTTTAATTGTGGCTCTTGTTGTTTTGACTATTTTTTCAAATGTAATAAGCGGAGGTTTCCCCATTTTTTTGAGCTGTTCAAGAATTTCTTTTTGGCGTTTTGTTGCTCCGTCATATGTTATAAATTCAATAAGTTGTTCTGTTTTGGAATTTTTTTCTATTAATTTCATAGGGATAGCCGCATTTAACACAGTTACCAAATCGCAGCAATAGTAATTTGCCACCCATTCAAGAAGTTTCAGATAATCTATCGAAAATAACGGCTTTTCGTCCAGTATTCTGTTGATTTTTTTCGCTTTTATTTCAGGGGGTAAATAGTCGGAAAACCCGACACAAAAAGCATTAATCAGTCCCTGACGTCCGAAAGGTACCAATATAGCTTGTCCTATTTGGATTTTACCTTTCATATCATCAGGGATTAAATAACTGAAAGTTTTTACACCAAGTCCCGTTATATTCACCAGAGCAAGAGCATATTTTGGTGAAGTTTTTTGTGCAAATTCGGATGTATCAAATAATTGACTGTTTTGCATAAGCTTAAATATTATTCAGCCATGAATTCCTGTTTAGCTTCTTCAATAGCTTCGGTTAAAATGTCAAGCTGGTCAGCGGTAAAAGTTACACCTTTTTTGGTCGGAATCCAGGTTGCACCGCCGTCATTTGTAAAAAATATTCTCATATTCAAATAGCTTGTACCTTTGTATTCGCTTAAAGAAATTTGTAATTGTTCTGTTTCGCTTCTCTCAATTGTTGCTAAAATTTTTGCATCAGCCATGTCTTTCTCCTTAATTTAACCATTATTACAAGACTATCATAGCACGAACAAGTAAAATGTTTCTTAATCTCTTTTTTCCAAAAGTTTACTAATATCAATGTTTAGGGCATTTGCAATTTTATTTAATGTTTTAAGAGTGATATTTTGTTTGCCGGCTTCAATTACTCCGATATATTTTTCATGAACATCTATTAATTCAGCTAACTTTGCCTGAGTTAGTCGTTTTATTGTTCGCTCTACTTTTATGTTAAATGCTATGCGGTCAAATAATTCTTTATCGTTCATATATTCATGATAAGAGTATTATATTACTCTATAAACAATATATAATACTACATAATGTAGTATTATATATTGACAAAAGACTTGAAATAGTAAATAATAATATATATAAAATATTTCGGAGGTTTTATGAAAAAAGCATTCACTCTCGCTGAGGTTCTGATTACCCTTGGTATTATTGGTGTTGTTGCGGCAATGACATTGCCGACTCTTATACAAAATCATCAAAAACAGCAAATGCTTACGGCATTAAAAAAAGCCTATACTTCAATGTCTCAGGCTATTGACAGGGCAAAAGTTGATTATGAAGATGTCGATACATGGGATTATGATTTGCCCGTTGCAGATTTTGTAAACACCTATTTTATCCCGTATCTTAATGTTGCGGAAAACTGTGGAGTAAGTGAATCGGATAATAATTGTAAAATTGTGTATAAGCATATGAATGGTGCAGACGGCTACTCCAATGATATATATAATTGTATTCTTACGACAGACGGTATGCAGTATTGTATCAGGAATAATCCGGCTTCCGGTAGTTATCCAAAATCAATTCAAATTAGAGTTGATATTAACGGAAAGAAAAATCCAAATGTAGGAGGAAAAGATGTTTTCAATATGAGGTTATGGACTAATAATAAGAAACTTGGGTTTGAGGGTATATCTGCCGTTGATGGTTTGACAGGTGGTTGTGTTGGCTTAAAAAACAGTGCATCAAACGGTTGTAATAAGACTGCTACAGCGGCAGGTCATATTTGTGGTGCATATATATTCTGTAACGGGTGGAATATTCCAAAAGATTACCCTTGGTAGAACAGTAAAACAGACATACAAAAAACGGGAAACAAAAATCTGATTTCCCGTTTTTTGCATGTGTATTAATTTTAACTTTTAATCTATAATAATAGCAATAATTTTTATATTTCGTTTTTATATGTATATAGGCAGTGTTGTATGATTAGCAGAATAACAGGTAAAAATCCGGAATATATCCGTAATAATACGAAATTTTGCGGTAATGAGCCGCAAGTTGCTGTGCCTAATGCTGCCGATGAGTTTATTTCCGGTGTTAATGCAATTGCCGAGAAGGAGAGAAAAGGCGGATTCTTTTCAAAGTATTTTTGGTCGCCTACTGCAATTTTTGCAGGTTTGTCATTGCCTTTATTGTATGAATCATTGACTATGATTCGCAGCAGACGTTTTAAATTAGACGGTCAGATGCAATCATTAAACAAATTGCGAAAACATTTTTTGAGAAATATGGTTTTGTATTCTGCTTCAGGACTTGGTTTGCTGCAGGGATTACAATATTATTTTAATTCTAACACCGATAAAAATTTTGCATCATTAAAACAAAAATTTGATAAGATTAACACAAAAACATCTTCTGAGTTGGATGAAAAAACATTCCGTTCAACTTATAAGGGTGCATACTGTAACAGTGTAAGCGGCAAAGTTTTTGTTAACAAGAATTTAATTAATGACCCTATTTTTAATACAAGATTAGACGGGTTATTACGGCATGAATTGGTGCATGCCCGTCAGTTTGAACTGGTAGCACGTTCTAAAGACGGTATTAAAAAACTCAATTATGCTTCTGTTATTGGTACGGTAAAGCGTGCAAAACAATCTCCTCAGACAGTCAAAGAATTTGAAGATATATACAATATTGCTGTGAATGATACGACAGGAAAATATGATAATGTTAATATTTCCCTTTCGGGTGCTGAAATGAATTTTAAAGAGTATATTAAAGCCGTGCATATACTTTTGAATAATGAAAATGCTACTTATAATGATATCCCTGTTGTTACGGATATGTCGCATTATGAAAAATTAATTGCGGAAAAAGGTGCATTAACTCCTGAAGAAGAAGAAAAAGCTAATCAGTATTTTGATGCAATAATAAATTATTCTGATGTAAGTCCTTTGAATGCGTTTAATCCTTTCGGGTCATACAGAAATAACGTACTGGAAAAAGAAGCTTACAAAGAAAATCAATCGTGGTTTATGAGAATATTTAACAGATAATTATTCCTGTGCATTTATACATTCAAAATTCGGTAAAAATTCTTCTTCAATAATTTTCAGATGTTCATCCTCAGGAATATCTTTTTCGTATAAACTTTCATTGAAAATTTTTAATTCACTTATATATTTATCAATATTTTTTATTTCATTTTCATATGTATAGTTATAATTTCTGATAAAGTACGCAAGTAAATCAGGCATGTATGCTTCTGCGTTTTCAATAATTTTATAGGGGTTAGATTTTTCCGAAAAATTATCTTGGGAAAGTTTTTGTATGGCTTCCTTTGAATATGAGGACAATGCGGTATATTCAAGAGTTGAAACATATTCATTTATGCGTCCTTTTTGATTTTTGTCGTACAGCCAGCATATAATAACTATTCCTATTATTGCGGCAATAAATAAATACCACTGGGTTATGAGTTTTAAACAAAGGTATATGAATCCTGCCAATAACCCAATAAACAATATAAAACTTCCTGCTGTTTGGAGTATAAATTCAGTATTTTCTTTATTGTTTTCCCAAAATTTTTCTTCGATTTTCGGAGAATATCTGAAGATGATTTTTTCAACTGCTATATTGTATATTATTCCCGCCAAAATAATTATTCCGAGTATAATCAGGAGATACCAGAAATTAACCAAATGCAGTTTGAGAAGTAATTTAATCAGTTTCAGCTTAAACATTAGATATAATAAAAATAAGCATACGATAAAGAATTTATTGCCGTATTTTCTGTAATTAATCATTTGTTCTTCTGAAGTTATAAAATATCCGTTGGAAAAGAAGTTAGGATAAAACACTCTTTTATTATCCTGCGTGTATTTTATAAAAATCAGCTGCCAAAAATATTTGTCCGACATATTAATCCAACCTTTGAATATAATAATAAATCATATCAGCTTATGTGTAAAGCGGAATTTTATTTTTAGCACTCTTTAACTTTTTTCCAAATATAGCAATAAGGATTATCAAAGTGTTTTGCTTCTTTAAAACCATATTCTTTAAGCATTTTTGTCAAAAGAAGCACATCGCAAATCTGTTCGTCTTCTTTTTTCCCAATTGCAAACAAACCTTTCATATCAAGACTCTTATTAATCTTCGGTAAAATTTCCGCCAGAATTTTCCTTGTATGGTGTTCTCCAAGCGGTGTTCTGTAATCATCATTTGTGGTAATAAGATGATAGAAAGCATTTCGGAACGTAAAGGCTTGATATTTTCTGCCTTTTGTAATTTCGTCAAGGTTTCTGATATCACCTTCAATGTATTCACAATTTAATTTCCTGAGGTCTTTGAGTTTAAAATATTTGGTGCGTACATCAATCATGTGAAATTCCCCGAAACTCTTGAAAAATACTCTAATCCGATTGAGAAATTTGTTTTTACCGTCTTCGGTATTTATTTCTTTGAATATTTTATTAAAAGCTTTGTAATATGTTTTTTCTTTTTGAGTCATGTCTTTCGGATTTTTAAACGCCAAAAATTTGTCATTATATGCTGATAAGCCCCAGTCTTCCACATATTTTTTATCGTCTTCGTATCTGGGTTCGGATATTGAGTAATATCCTTTTTTGGCTCTGTTTATTGCTTTTTTGCCAAGGTCAAACGCAGTTATTCTTGAAGGAACTTTGTTCATTACCATTTTCATTGATAATGCTTCTTCACCCGTAGAACAGGCTCCTATCAGGATGTTTTTAACAGGTATTTCAGGAAAATTTTCTAATAAATACTGTTTAATATATTCTAATGTTTCCAGTTCTCTTAAAAAAGCTGTTTCATGTCTTAGTCTGACATATTCCCCCATGACTTTTACTGATTCGTTGCCCAAATAACCGCTAAAATTAACGGTTTTTCTGTTATTATTGTTTTGAATTTGGTATGGGCTGAATGTAATTTGCAAATTATTTCTCCAAATGGTTTTCTCACTCACTTAAAGATTATGAATGCAAATAATTGCTTTCATTATAAAATTTGCTTAAATATTCTTAATATTGTGTCTAATAGAGTCTTCTGAATTCTATCCGTCGTTTTGATTTTTTATTCGGATTTCCGATAACCCTGACATTAAATATTTCTATCTGATTTTTGTCGGCGCTTATATCAGGAATTTTGTTAATCTTGTCTTTATATAAATCCATAGTTTTTTCCGGCCTGAAAATTATTTTTGTGACGACAGAAAGAGGTAAAAACAGAACTTTTATTCCTTTTTGGGCCTTTTTATTGAATTTGCCCCACAGATAAAATTCCGCATTCTGAGTATCCATGTTGTATTGTCCTTCAAAAAACGTGGCAACATTTTTGTGTTCCGAGAAGATATTTATATTCTTTACTATTTCATCCTGTACGTCAAAAGTTCCGTAAATATCTGATTGCACGGTCTTAATTTGTTCTTTATTTATTCGTATGATTTTAGGAATAGAGAGTTTTATCGGATGTTTTTTACTTTTATTAATTATAAATTCACGGTCGCCAAGTTTGGTTAATGCTCCGTCTTTTATATTAAATTCGGTATGTGCAAATATTTTTTCGGTTTTGTTTTCCGCAATTACATGCGTGCTTACATTTGCATATCCTCTAACCTGATTTTGCAGGTTAAGGAGCATATCGGCAGCTTTGTTTGAATTAATATTTTGAGCCGAAAAATATATGTCAGAAGATTTTGTCGGGATAAAGAAAGTACCTTTTGCAGACACTTTTCCGTCAGCAAATTTTATGCCGGGCATGTTGAAGGTAACAAGATTCTTTTTTAAGTTCCCTTCAAGATAAAGTTTTTCCATAACCACACGTTCGTATGTTATCTTATCCAATTTTATGATTCCGTGTTCTACAAGCCAGTCAATATCTTTTGCTTTTTCAGAAAATTTTATTTTATTATTTTTGTTTGAAGGACGGGTTTTCGTCAGATTGAATTGTTCAAGATATAAATCCAAATCGTGTATTGTTACTTTATCTTTAAACCAATTATCAAGATTAATATATCCTGTAAATTTTGCTTTATTATATGTACCTTTGGTGCGGATTTCCATTATATTTTCGTTTGCGGTTACAGAAGCAAAATCAGCGTGAAAATCTTTGTAATTGGTATTTTTTACATTGAAACTTCCTGTAATTATACCTTTATCATGATGATATTTTAAATCACCGTTAAAGGTTCCGCCCTTAACGTATTTCCCAAACGAACCCGTAAGTGAAACCGGTGCATCGCCATCTGTTTTCCCTGTGATATAATCAAGATGAAATTTGCTGCCGGCATCTTTTCGTTTGAATAATCCGTTTCCGGTAATTATAATATCCGCACTATTGTCCTTTACAACGGAATAGTCATAGGTTTGAAGAATCATGTTGTCCCCGTCTTTGAGTGTTTGGGCATAAACTCTTCTTTTCTCATTTAATAATCCAAGGTCACACCCTCTGTAATGCATATTTGAACCTATCGGGATTTCTGCCCAATAGTCTACAAGCGGTTTTTGATTTTGTATGACATATTTTAACGATAATTTAATTTTGTTTATAATATCGGCATGCGGGACATACTTTTTTGCAAATTTACTGCCCAAATCGGATTTTACATGTCCTGTTACAACTCTTGTTTTGTTAAACATGTCTACTGCTTTTATATCGGAATATACTTTTTCATTCCCGAATAAGCCTTCTGCCTCCGCATTCATACCGCTTCCTGTGAAATAAAATTTTGCATCAGGAAATATTACCGGGATAGAAAATTTAACCGTTTTTGCCGCAAGATTCAGAGCTTGAATAGTGCCCGTAATTCCTTTTTTTGATATGTTTAAATCAAAATCTGCCCTTCCGCTAAAGTCATAAAAATTCTCTATAAAATTCTTTTCATTTGGTTTAAAATATTTCATAGTGGCAAGAAAAGCTGTTTGTATATATTTTATTGATAAATTATCAGCTGTTATATTGAAATCAGAACCCTTTTCCTTATTGTATAATTCTCCGGAAATTTTCACATCAGCATCACCGACAGAGATTTTGTAATTTTCTGCCGAAAGATTATTGGGGTTGAATATAAGATAGCCGTTCCCTTTGAGTTTGATATAGTTATTATTCCATTTTTTTGACACTAATTTTGCATCCGTGTCAAGCATAAATTTATTTTTATCAGGTATTAAATTTAATTTTTCTATTAAAGCATTTATCTGGTGTTTTTCATTGTCAAACAGCACAATATCGGATTTACGGAGATTAATGTACGGGATATGTTTAAATTCAGCTTCTTTTTTTGCTTTTGGTTTTGGTTTGATGTTAAGCTCGTCAAATGCAGGTTTATCAAAAAATAGGTAATCAACGGTTATGGCTTCCGGAATGAGTCTTACAGGGGCAAATGTCACATTAATTTCTTCTCCCGTAAATATAGGCTTGCTGTCTTTATTAGAAATTCTTAATCCCCCGATATGTATGTCAGATGTCAAATTCGGATATGTATTAAGCCTAAAATTATACATTTTCAGGTTTATTCCGTATGTTTCATTAATCTTATTTACTATAGCAGTTCTGACTTTTCTTGAATTGCAAATTTCGGGTAGTGCAAAAAGAAACAAAAAATATATGACAGCCAAAATGGTGAGTAATACTGCACTAATTGATAAAAAAACTTTGCCTGTACTTATTTTCATGTTTCTATGATAATTTTGACAATATTGTATGTCAAGCAGTAATTATCTGTACCAGAGATTGCCTATAAAACAAACCCTCTCAATTTTGAGAGGGTTTGTAATTGTATCTGTAATTTATATTCAATAAATTTACTTGTTCATAGCCTGAGCAACTGCAACAGCACAAGCAACAGTAGCACCAACCATCGGGTTGTTGCCCATACCGATAACGCCCATCATTTCAACGTGAGCAGGAACAGATGAAGAACCCGCAAACTGGGCATCCCCGTGCATTCTGCCCATAGTATCCGTCATACCGTAAGAAGCAGGGCCTGCAGCAACATTATCAGGGTGAAGAGTACGGCCTGTACCACCGCCTGAAGCTACTGAGAAGTATTTTCTTCCGTTTTCAATAGCCCATTTCTTATAAGTACCTGCTACAGGATGCTGGAATCTTGTAGGGTTAGTTGAGTTACCCGTAATAGATACATCAACACCTTCCTTAATCATGATAGCAACACCTTCCGATACATCATCAGCACCGTAGCATTTTACTTTTGCTCTTTCTCCGTCAGAGAAAGGAATTTCTTTAGTAACTTTTAATTCGCCTGTTTTGTAATCATATTGAGTTTCAACATATGTGAAACCGTTAATTCTTGAAATTACATAAGCGGCATCTTTACCAAGACCGTTTAAGATTACTCTTAAAGGTTCTTTTCTGACTTTATCGGCATTCCTTGCAATACCGATAGCACCCTCAGCAGCGGCAAAAGATTCGTGACCTGCCAGGAAGCAGAAACATTTTGTTTCTTCTCTTAAAAGCATAGCACCCAAGTTACCATGACCGATACCAACCTTTCTAGTATCACCGACAGAACCCGGAACTGCAAATGCCTGCAAACCTAAACCTATAGCTTCTGCTGCATCAGCTGCATTTTTAATTCCTTTTTTGATTGCGATAGCACAACCCAAAGTATATGCCCAAGATGCATTATCAAATGCGATTGGTTGAATGCCTTTAACAATATTGTCAACATCAATACCTTTTGATAAGCATAATTCACGGGCTTCATCAAGGTCTTTAAAACCGTATTCCGGTAAAACCTTCTTTAAAGTAGACTCACGTCTGTCTTTTCCTTCAAAATTTGCCATTTTTTTATTTCCTTATAATTAATCTACCTTTAATGTGTTGCCGAACTTACTTCGGCTTCTTGTTCGTTATTCTTTTCTCGGGTCAATATATTTTACTGCATCTGCAAATCTGCCGTAAGTCCCGATATTTTTATCATATGCTTCTTGCGGATTAACACCTTTTTTAACTGCATCCATAAATTTGCCAAGATTGATAAATTTATAACCGATAACTTCGTTATTTTTATCAAGTCCCAATTCAAGGATATAGCCTTCGGTTAATTGCAGGTATCTTACACCCTTTTGTTTTGTAGAGTGAATTGTACCGCACATAGAGCACAAGCCTTTACCTAAATCTTCAAGACCTGCACCTACAGGTAAACCGTTTTCTGAGAACGCTGTTTGAGTTCTGCCATAAACGATTTGTAAGAATAATTCTCTCATTGCAACGTTAATAGCATCACATACAAGGTCTGTGTTTAATGCTTCAAGGATTGTTTTACCCGGAAGAATTTCCCCTGCCATAGCTGCGGAGTGTGTCATTCCTGAGCAGCCGATAGTTTCTACCAAAGCTTCTTGTATAACACCGTTTTTAACGTTTAAAGTTAATTTGCAAGTACCCTGTTGCGGTGCACAACATCCGCAACCATGAGTCAAACCGGAAATGTCTTTAATTTCTTTACATTTTGTCCATTGTCCTTCCTGAGGTATCGGAGCCGGTTCGCCTTTTACGCCACGTTTTACTTGGCACATTTCTTCAACTTCTTTTGTAATTTGAATACGATCCAACATGTTTTTATTAACTCCCTTCAAGTTATGTTTACCCAATGATTGTACCTTGCTGAAAAATCAATGTCAATTTGCTTTTTACCTTTGCTAAGCCTGCTATTTATATATATTTGATATTGATAATTGAAATCATATATGTTATAATGATAAATAATATGAGGATAATTATATATGAGTGGTGAGAAAAATTTTAAAGTGCCTAAAAATATGCCGAATGATGCCGTAGATGTGTTTCTTTTGCTTATGGATTGTTCTGCAAAAATCAGAATTATGCGTGATTTGTTGTCAGGTACAAAAAGTTTTAAGCAACTTAGTGCATCAACTCAGTGTATGGGGTGGCAGCTTAAGGGTTATTTAAAAGATTTGACGGAATACGGACTCATCAGAACTACAATTTATCCCGGAGCTCCCGCCGGTGTTGAGTATACTCCGACTCAGCTGGGTGAGCAGATGAAGCCTGCAATTAATAATATGGCTGAGTGGGGGCACAGTTACAAAGCATTAGCAAAATCAAAATATTAATCAAGAATTTTAATCAAAAAACGTACCATAAAGGGTACGTTTTTTTAGTTTCTAAAACCTTTTATCACTATTCTGTCTGAGGATATTTTCGCTTTTTTCTGTTTTTCTATTTCGCAGGCAAAGGCTTTATCAATATCATCCTGACTTATTAAGCAATCATCAAAATTTTCTTTTGTAAGTGTATTATCCAAAACTCTTTGGTATATCCCTCCTTTACGCCGAGCGAATAATTGGGCATTTTCCAGTGTTCCTGCTATTATTGAGCCTGTTCCGTTTACACTGATTATTTTCTTTAAGAACGCATCAACATCAAAAGTATCGTCAAATTTGTATTGATTAGACACTTTATAGAAAATGTCTTTTGCTTCTTCAAAATTCGGAGCCGGAACCGGAATAAGATTACCAAGTCTTCCGGGTCTGAGCATCGCAGGATCAATGGCTTCAGGTCTGTTTGTCATTCCTATAACATAGACTTTGTTATCGCTTTTTTCAAGATTGCTAAAAAGACTAAGCAGCTGATTAACAACCGAGTTATCAAATCTTGCATTACTGCTGTCATCTCTTTTGGGTGTGCATGCATCAACTTCATCTATTAGTATAATAGAAGGCTGATTTTCTATAGCAGTTTCAAATAAGGCACGCCACTTAGCTTCGCTGCCGCCTACGGCAGGAATCTGCATTTGAGCCCCGCTGATTTCATGAATACTTACTTTTTGTCCTAATCTTTTTGAAAGCTCATTAGCAAGTGCTATCCCGAGCATGGATTTACCTGTACCCGGAGGACCTGCTAACAGTGTACCTTTAGTCATAACGTGACCAAACAAATCAGGGTACACCATAGGTGCAAAGATTGTTTCCACTATGCGTTGGATGGCTTCTTTATTACCTCCTATATCAGAAAACAGAGGATGTTTTCCGGCTACATACTGATCTTCCTTATCTATTCTGGTGCTAAATTCTTCGGGGGATAAATTGCCTGAGGTTCTAAAATCCAAATCCAAAAAATCTTCCACCTTAAATTTCTTTATGTGTTGTAAATCTCTTCTGTCAGGGATTTCTCCCAACGAAATGTTATCAAGATCCGTATTGTACAGCTTTATGCTGTGTATGTACGGATTTATTAAAGTTTTTTCTGTATCCGTTGCGTAAATTTTTTCTTTTGTTTCTTTATTTACAATCTGAGCATTCCCAATGACATACAGCTTTTTGCCTTCTTTAATAAATGTTATCGGCTCATCTATAATTCTGTCATCTTCAATTACGATTACATTGTTTATTTCTCTTTCTTCCGAAAAAATATTATCGTCATAGAAAATTTTTCTGACCTTGTTTTGCATATCACGTCTGTCGGAGCATCCGAGGACTACAAGGTTGTCGTTTTTCAGATATTCAAATGCGGTTGATAAGATGCCGGAAAGTCTTTCCGAATCTACACCGTCATCCGGTACCGGATTACATTCGTTTATGGTGCTTTGTCTAAGCTCATTTGGTAAATGAACTTTTCTCTTGTTATTGCCCATAAATGGCACAACATAGTTTTTTATCGAATTTGATAACTCAAAATTTGCCGTATTATCTCGTGCGTTTGTATTTTTAGAGCTTTTATTTATGCAGATATTGTTTTTATTATCAGTACTGCTAATTGCTAATATTTTCATGAAAATTTATTCTCCTGCGGATAAAAAATCCGAGAATAAAATTTTTTGCGTATAATTACCTTTTTGTTACAAATTATTTAAAATATCGTTTAATGCGGTAATGGAACGATTAGAAATGATTTCTGCTTTCAGCTTTTTATTTTTTCTTTCATTTTTAGGTAATTCTATGGGTGGGACAATTCCCCAGTTAGAATTAATCGGCTGAAATTTTGTATGTTCAGGGTTGGTTATGTAGTGAGTTAATGCTCCAAGCATTGTTTCCTGCGGAAGAGTCAGTAATTCTTTCCCATTAATATATCTTGCCGCATTAATTCCTGCAAGTAAACCTGAAGCAATAGATTCCGTATATCCTTCCGTACCTGTTAATTGTCCTGCAAAAAACAGTCCTTTTCTTGTTCGGGATTCCAGAGTCGGGTTTAGCAGCTGAGGTGAATTTATGAAAGTGTTTCGGTGCATAACTCCGTATCTTAAAATGTTTACGTTTTCTAAGCCCGGAATAGATTGAAGAAGCTCTTTTTGTGCTCCCCATTTTAAATTGGTCTGAAATCCGACAAGGTTGTATAAGGTTTTGGCAGAATTATCCTGCCTTAGCTGGACTACTGCGTAATTTTTTTCGCCGGTTCTTTTATCAACAAGTCCGACAGGTTTCATCGGTCCAAATCTTAATGTATCAACTCCCCTTGAGGCAAGAACTTCTATCGGAAGACAGCTTTCAAAAAATTTAGCATTCTTTTCAAACTCTTTAAGCTCAATTTTAGGAGCACTTATAAGTATATTGTAAAAATTTTCATATTCTTCTTTATTCATCGGACAATTTATGTATGATGCCTCACCCTTATCATATCTGCTTGCATAAAATGCCCTATCAAAGTTTATACTGTCAACTTCAACTATAGGTGCAATAGCGTCAAAAAAATGCAGATGTTCACTTTTTGTAAATTCTTTTATAGAATTTGCAAGGGGTTCGCTTGTTAGTGGTCCTGATGCCATAATGGCAACTCCGTCCGGAATTTTTTTTGTTTCTTCTCTTATGACAGTAATATTTGGATTGTTATTTATTTTATCCGTAACAGACTGCGAAAAAGCTTCTCTGTCTATTGCCAAAGCTCCTCCGGCAGGAACGGAATGTTCAAACGCTATGTTTATTAGTTCACCGCCTAATATTTGCATCTCTTTTTTCAGCAAACCTGAGGCATTAGAGCAATCTGCCGCTCCAAGACTGTTTGAACATACAAATTCCCCGAATTTATCGGTTTTATGAGCTCCTGTGGTTTTTACAGGACGCATTTCGTATAATTTGACCTGTATATTTCTTTTTGCTAACTGTAATGCAGCTTCCGAGCCGGCAAGTCCGCCTCCTATTACTGTTACTTCCATTGACTTGCCTTTCTCTATTCAATATAATCTGTCGGATATTTCAACATGATTTCGTTGGCAAGAACGCATGCAATTCGTGCTTCTGCAACAACGGCGCATGCTTCAACTGCACATGTGTCCGAGCGTTCAAAATGTGCGGTCGTTTCAGCCATGTTTTTACTGTCAACCGTTGCAAGAGGTGTTTTTAATGTCGGAATGGGTTTCATGACAGCTTTAACAATTAAGTCTTCCCCGTTTGTCATTCCGCCTTCTATGCCTCCGGCATGGTTGGTGTTTCTTGTGATGTTCCCGTTTTCACAATAAATTTCATCATGAAAATCTTTGCCGGAAATTTTATAAGCATCTTCGCCGTCACCTATGGAAACAGATTTTACCGCAGGTATACTCATCACTGCCTGTGCAATTTTCCCGTCAATTCCTCTGTCCCAATGTACATAAGAACCCAATCCTACGGGTAAATTTGTATATGTGATTTCAAATTTTCCGCCAAGGGTATCTCCTGCTTCCTTAGCTTTATCAATTTCTTTATGAAATTCTTCTTCCGTTTTCCCGTTGCCGATTTGTAATATTTTTGAAGTGCATTCTATGTTGTAATGCTTCAGAAATAATTTTGCAACAGCACCTACTGCGACTTCTATTGCTGTCTTTCTTGCACTTGAGCGTTCAAGCACATTCCTTAAATCTTTATGATTATATTTTATGCTTCCTGCATAATCGGCATGTCCCGGACGGTATGCCGTAAAACTCTTTTCATCGTTTGTATCCTCCGGGTTTATGCTCATTATTTTTTGCCAATTTTCATAATCTTTATTACAGATAACAAGTGTAACCGGAGAACCTATTGTTTTTCCAAACCTTACTCCGGATGTAATTTCTGCGGTATCGGCTTCAATAGCCATTCTCCCGCCTCTGCCGTATCCCTGCTGTCTGCGTTTAAGTTCGGAATTTATAAAATTAGTATCAATATTCAATCCTGCAGGTAATCCCTCTATTATCGCCGTGAGGCATTTGCCATGGCTTTCTCCCGAGGTTAAAAATCTGAATTTTTCAAGCATTATTTCCAAATCCCCCACTTCTTTTGCAGTTTCCTAAGATGTCCGCTGTGTTCCATTAAATCGATGGTAAAATTCACCGCATCTTTTAATTGAGTTGACTCATCGCCTTTTCTGAAAGCTACGGCATACGGTTCTTTAGAAAACCTTTTTTTCAGTATTTTTACGGAGCGGTCGTCTAATGCAAGATTATACAAAATTGTATCATCCGCTATCATTGCATCCGCATCACCTTTTTTCAGGGCTTTGTACGCTAAACCGTAGTCTTTATACCCTCTTACAATAGCCTCAGGTGCATTTAGTCTTACGCTTTCTTCACCTGTAGAGCCGTATACAATAATTACCCTTTTGCCGTTTAATTGCCTTATTGTTGCAACATTTCGGTTGTTTTTGACAAGTATTGCTTGTCCTGCCATATAATATGGTTTTGAAAAATCAACAAGCATGCGTCTTTGGTCTGTTACAGATACTGTCGCAATAAGGATATCTACTTTCCCCGAAGTTAGCATGGAAATCCTGTTCGCCGCCGTAACAGGTACAAATTCAACTGCACCCATATCTGCAAATATGTGTTTTGCAATAGCTCTTGCTAAATCTATATCAAATCCCTGTAAATTGCCGTTAATATCTCTGTATCCGAAAGGTTTGGTGTCGCTTCTTACACCTACAATTATTCTTCCGCGTTTTTTAATCATTTTAAAATCATTTTTGCTCTTAGGCGTGGCACATCCGCAAAGGAATATACACATGAATATTAAAACGCATACTATTTTCTTAAACATGCCTTCTCCTAAAGTACTCAATACATTGATATTATTATAAATATGGCATTTGTGTCAAATATGATAAATTATTTGTAATGTATAATAAATTCATATAATGCATATATTAAGTATATATAAAAGATAGAAAATATTAAGTTTTGTAAATACAAATTTATGGGTTGTAATCCAGTTATATTAAGAAATTTTAAATCGGGTTTTGAAAATTTCTAAAGTTTTAGGCAAATTTTTCCGATAGAAATTGTTAATTAGTGTATAGAGAAGTATTAATTAAAAGTAATCGTACCTGCGAGGTTGCGAGAAAGGATTTATCATGAGTGTAAAATTACGAGAATTTACGACTGCTGATGGACAAACTATTTATGTAAAAATGAGCAAGCAGGAGTACAAAGAAGCAATGAAAGCTGCTAAGGAAGGCAAACCTGTTAGTTTTAATCCTGAAAGCGTATTTATGAGTAAGAAGGGTGATGTATCCAGAGCTGATGCTCAGCTTACACAAAACCAAAATTATGCAGGCACAAGTCTTGAACGCGGTTCTGAGAAAATGGAAAGTAAAAAAGACTACAGTGCAAGACGCGAACAGTATGAATCAACTCTTAAACAGCAATACGTTGATGCAGGTATGACAGAAAAAGAAGCAGCAAAAATTGCGAAAAAAGAAGCAAAAGAACGTATTGAATCTGAAAAAGCTGCTGATGAAGTAATTTCTGCGGTATATTTTACCCCTGATGACAAAAAAGCAGCTGATTTTAAAGAGAAAAAAGCTAAAGCTGAAGCACAAGGTAAACATGTTGTTGAATTAACAGATAGTGATATGAAACGTTTAGAGCAGTTTGATGAACTTAAAGGCTTTGTTAAAACTGACGAAAACGGTAAAAAGACAATAGAGGACCAGGATGGTTTGAAAGTTGCAGCTGCAAAACTTGTAGGCGATGATAATAAAGTAAGTTATAAAGAAAGATTTGATTTAACAAGAAAAGCAAAGGATGTGGACGGTGCAATTTCACACGGTTCTGCACGTAAAACAAAGAACTTGTTTAAACATTTAGGTTTTGACCATGCTCACGATTATACGGAAGCACTTATTGCAGGCGGTGTTGCTGCAACAGCTGCAGGTGCCGGAATTGGTGCATCTATAATAACAGGAGGTTTGCCTGCTATCGGGGCATTAGATGGCGGTGGCGGATTATTTATTCCTGCTGTTGCCGGTTCCGGTCATTTGATACCCGGATTAATTGCCGGTGGTGCTGTTGGTGCAGGTTTAGCAGGAGCAAGTCAGCTTCACGACAGAAGCGAAGTGCCAGAAGCTAAAATTAACCAACCTGAGCCGGAACCATCACCTGAACCGGAACCATCACCTGAACCGGAACCGTCACCGGAGCCGGAACCGGAACCGGATCCAACTCCTGCAAAATTCAGAGGCAGAGCAGTTGATGAAGGCTTAAAGGCTCGCAGAAATATTCAGGAAGCTGACTGGAAAACAGGTACAAATCCTATGCAGAAAACTGATGCCGGTCAATATATATTAGCTAATGAAGACGGTGAAGTTGAAACTACAGGTTCTGATTACAAAAAACCTGAAACAATTACATTCAAGGATAATACAAATGACCCTGATAAAGGTAACATCAACTCATATACTTACAGATTGGTAACTGATGAGGAAGCTCAGGCAGGTAAACTTTCTGACGGTACTCCAATACAAACCGGCGGCAGAAGCGGACAACCTTTATATGTACTGGTTTCTGCAGATAAACAGGATGGTACTGATATCAAGTCAACACATGCTGAACTTTATGAATTAAATTATGAAGAAGACGGCGAAGGCGAAAATAAAGTCGGTCATTATGATTTAAGACAATATGAAGGCATGTCCGGATATAACGTAAGTTCAAATGACTACTCAAAACGCGGAACTGAAGGCAACAACGGTGCTAACTTCAAGTGGGGCAACTGGGCTCGTCAGGATGTTGCAAGACAGAATAAGGTTAAGAGTTACAACGCTCAAAATGCGGCAGACTTGGCTAAACACTTACAGCCGGCACCTAATGTAAATGATATAATTCAGGCTAACCCAAGCGTATTTGATTCAAACGGTAATATTAAATCAGATGCTAAGTGGAATTTGCTTGATTTACCAAAAGGAACTGTATTCTTAGATTAGTTAGTATAATAGAGAAAAGCCCTTCTTGGTTATGCTTGAAGGGCTTCCCTCTTACCAAATAAGTATTCTGTTTGATATACTTGAGTAATTATAAAAACAATTCTAATTCAAATATCTTTACATATTGAAAAAATAATGTTACATTCTACAGTAAATGCGGTATAACTATTGTACGCTAGCTTTCATTTTATGCACATATATAACCCGAAAATTAATTGTAAATTTTTGTAAACATGTACTTTAAAAAAGTAAAGTTTTAAAAGCATGTGCCGTTTATATATGTATATGGAATAAAAGTAGAATAAGAGGATTAAAAGCATGAAGAACAAAAGAACAACCAATAAAAGACGAGTAGTAGCGTCGGTATTATCTTTGTTAATGGTAATGCAGCAGTCTGCAACATATCAGGCTATGGCAGAAAGCACAATTACAAACGTTGATGGTGTCGGACTCAGCAAAGACAACGGAGTTTACAATATCACTCCTGATATGGTAGACGGCGATGTTGGCTTCAGAAAATTCGACCAATTCAAACTAGAGCCGGGTGATGTTGCAAACTTCATTTTCAAAATGTATAACAGGTATGCAGACGGCAACGCTGCTGATACCAATTATATGGTATCTCAGTATAAAGATATAAATACTTTTATTGCGGCTGTAAACAATGGTTCTGTTAACATTAACGGTATTGTTAACGCATTGACGGCATTACCTAACGGAGCAACCGGTTTTGCTAATGAAAACGGTACGTTTAAACCTGACAGCCATTTGGTATTCGTTGCACCCGGTGGGGTTGTTGTCGGTGCAAGCGGTGTTTTAAACGTTGGTTCTTTGTCTGCTTATACTCCTACTCAGAGTGCATATAATGCTTTTGCTTCAGATATTCAGAGTGCAAGAATGTTTGAAAGCAGAGATAATTATCATACAGAAACAATTACAACAGGTCCGTATGCCGGTGCTGAAGCTCAGGTTTGGGGCTATTACGGAGCAGAAGGAAGCAAATCTTGGAATCCTTCTACTTTGGCTGCAGCAACTAATCCAAATGCAGCAGTATCAATCGCAGACGGCGGTAAAGTAATGGCTGCAGGGAATTTAACTGTTAATGCAGGTCAATTTGTAAATAATGGTAATGTATTGGCAGGCACTACAGGTAATTACGGATTAGGTCATGAATCAGGATTCCCTAGTGCAGGTGATGCAAATACAGCTGCTGAAACTTTATTTAATGCATTAGTAAATTCAGGTGCAGGGAATTCTTCAAATGTTGATATTAATACTAATGGTGCAGGTATAACAATTGCACAAAATGCAAGACTTGTTAATTTAGGTCAAGGTTCACTAAAACTTACAAACACCGGCTCCAATCCGGATTCAGGTATTAATGTTGCAGGTGAAGTAACAAATACTAACGGTATCCTAAATGCAATTAATGATGGACAAAAAGGTGTATTAATCAGTGGTACTGTTAATAACGAAGGTCAAACCGAAATTATTAACAATGTATCTGGTACAGACGGTATAAAATTAACTAATACCGGTAAAATAAACCAGAAATCAAGTCAGTTAAAAATTCACAACTTTGCTAATGGCGGTATTGATGTCAGAGGTAATATTACAGGTACGGATGCAACGATTCGTGTACGTAGTGAAAATTCTAACGTAACTATCGGTGATGAAGCTACTGACAAAAACATTAAGGCTAACAATAATGTTTATATAGAAGTTTTCAATGGTGACTTATTGAATAACGGAGTGAAGAAAACTCATATCGTTACAACTAATGGCGGAGATTTGGACGTAGAGGTTCAATCAGGTTCAATAGGTCAGGAAGTCGGTCCTTGTGCAGACGGTGTTTGTACAGGAATCGGAGCTGATGCTAGAGATTTGACAAAATCTATTAATATGAGTATTGATGGCGATATTATTGCAACAAGTGATGGTGTTAAATCCGGCAGAGCATACGAAACTGTAAACATCGCAAGTTTAAATAAAGATATGCACGTTGACCAAATAAGAAATACTCAGGGTAGAGTAATCTTATTAGCCGATACATTCGATGCAAATGCAAGTGGTGATGGCAGAGGCGGTAATGCTGCTTACGGTATAAGAGGTACGGTAGAACATAACGGTACACCTCATGTAACAGGTGCAGGCATATCTGCTATTGCAAACGGTAATATTGGTACAAGCGGTAATGAATTAACATTTATCCAGACTAAAGGTACATTCAATCCTGCGTATGTTGATGACGGATTTACACGTCAGGATTCAAATGGTGATTCAACCCCTTATATTTACGACTATACACCAACTGCTCAGTTTGGTATTGATATGTTATCAAACAAAGGTAATATTAATGTCGTAGGTTTGGATGCTTCAAACGGCAGTATGACGGATGCCAATGTTTGTGCTATGGTTGCAAGAAACGGTGATGTAAACGCTGAATTTTCAGGAAACGCATATGTAAAAGATGCGGTTGCTCAGGGCAAAATTAATCTTTCATCCCGTGGTAAATATTTGATTGTTGATAATTTAGGTGATTCATCTCAATCAAGCAGTTTCCAATACAAGAATGGTGATTACTATGGCGGATACAATGATGTATATCCGGAACATGCAACACTAAAAGCATTAGATTTAGCTAATGTTGGTAATAAAAATGAACATCCTCACGGTACGGTTGTTGTTAAAGCAGGTAAATTGAACGGCGATGGTAATGGTCGTATCAGAAAACCTAACGCAACACAAGATATTGAGGTTATTGCAGACCACGCATATGTTGGCGGTTATGAATTCATTATGGATCCTCACGCAGGTACTGATGGTAAAGTTAAATACGTAGCAAATCCTGCTACCGATCCTATAAAGAATATAAATGGTACTACATCTTCAATAAGAGTAGAAACCGTTGAACCGGAAGATGTATCAAATCTTAAAAACGGTAATGATCCTAACAGACGTATTTACTATAGAGGCAACGGTATTAACGGCAGTGTTCAGGAAGATGATCCTAACTATGATGGAGATGAACAAGATGATGAAAATATAGTTCTTCCTGAGGATCCTACGGAACCGACTGAGCCAACGGAGCCAACAGAACCAACTGATGATGATAGCGACAGTGATGCCGATGCAGACGCTGATGCCGATGCAGATGCTGATGCAGACGCAGACGCTGATGCCGATGCAGACGCCGATGCCGATGCTGACGCCGATGCCGATGCTGATGCTGATAACGATATCGATAACGATACAGATAGTGATATGGACGCAGATGCAGATACTGATGCAGACGCTGATGCCGATGCAGATGCTGATACAGATGCTGATACAGACGCCGATGCAGATACAGACGCAGATGCTGATGCCGATGCTGATACAGATGCCGATGCCGATGCTGATACCGATACGGACGCTGATGCCGATACCGATACAGATGCAGACGCTGATACAGACGCCGATGCTGATACCGATACAGACGCCGATGTAGATACAGACGCAGACGCTGATGCCGATGCTGATGCGGACATAGATACAGATGCAGACAATGACAATGACAACGACAATGATAATGATAATGACAACGATAATGACAGTGACAGTGATAATGACGATCCAAATCCTGACCTAACTAAGGACCCGGATCCGGCAGCTGATCCAAAATATGATTATGATGCTTTGAGAAGAATTTCTCAGTTAAGAGATATCGCAGAAACAATGCCTGCAATCGATAAACGTCAGACAATTAGATTTAATCCGAATGATATTCAGGGCTTGCAGTTCACTTCAGAAGCTAACGTAAAATCAATCTCTAACATATCAAGAGGCGGCGTTTCATTAAGTCACAACCACAACGTAAGAGTTGGCGATGTAATTCCTGTACACTTAAAATACGGTGATATGGAAGTTGATGCAAAGGTAAAAGTTGTTTCAGCGACCGATGTACAGGCAGGGGCACGATTCGTAGACCTTGATCAGGCAACAGCTAACAAGATATTGTACTTGAGTATGGTTGAACCTGAAGCAGTTGCAGTAAACAGTGACAATCGTTACTCGTCAATACCTGAAGACTAATAACAATTCATTTATTCCATATTACGACAGGGCAGAATATTAATTCTGTCCTGTTCTTTATGCAAATAAAATCAGAAACAAAATATGTACTTGATTTTTTTTACTCTTGATGATAGATTAGAGAGGCAGGGTTAATTAATCCGAGGTGGTTGCCGAAGCATTAATTAACTCCGAGCCTGAGGCGTTTTGCCGGGTTGGATGATTAAATAATCCAGTGTGACTGTGGCACTCTGCCGAGGAAAATGATTGAGTATCATTTTCTGAGAGGAAGGTAGCGCAGCTACCGCGAGAATGAAAATTGAATATTATACCGTGGGACTGTGGCACTCTGCCGAGGAAAATGATTAAGTATCATTTTCTGAGAGGAAGGTAGCGCAGCTACCGCGAGAATGAAAATTAAATATTATACCGTGGGACTGTGGCGCAGCGGTAGCGCAGGGGACTCATAATCCCTTGGTCGTGGGTTCGAATCCCTCCGGTCCCACCATAAAGGACAGGCGAAAGCCTGTCTTTTATTATGTAAAAAAGAGGGATGAGAACCACAAGACGGAGTCTTGTCAGGTTCGAGCGTGAGCCGGCAGAGAGCGTAGGACTTTTGATGAAAGAATGAAATTCTTGAAATCAAAATCCGCAGACTCGTTTAGTGCCGGCGAACAAGACAATCCCTCCGGTCCCACCATAAAGGACAGGCGAAAGCCTGTCTTTTATTATGTGAAATGGGGGATGAGAACAGCAGCCTTTTTGTGGTAATATTCTTGATATGCATATAGATAAGTTTAAAGTTGAAGAATGGTTTAACAAGTATGAGTATTGGGCAAAATATGACCTTGCAGATACTTGTGTAGATTCATTGTCTGTAAATGAATTGCTTGAGATAGCTAAGGCTTCTGATGTTGAGGAAATTTTTAATCGTAAATTAAATTATGGGGATATTCATGGCTCAGAAAGATTAAAAATGGCTATATCTTCATTGTATGAAAATCAGGAAGTTGATAACATTACGATTACGCATGGTGCAATCGGTGCAAATCAGCTTGTTATGCATTCGTTGATTGAAAGAGGAGATAAAGTAGTTTCAATAATTCCTACATATCAGCAGCATTATTCTATCCCAAAATCTGTAGGTGCTGATGTAAGGTGTTATGTTTTAAAAGAAGAAAATAACTGGCTTCCTGATTTGGACGAATTAGAAGAATTAGTCGGGCAGGATACAAAAATAATTTGTATGAACAATCCAAATAATCCTACAGGTGCTGTTATTTCCGATGATATGATGATAAAGATTGCGAGAATTGCAGAAAAATCGAATGCATATATTCTTTGTGATGAGGTGTATCGGGGATTAAAGCATGAGGGAAATCCTTTTACGGAGTCTATTGCTGATATTTATGACAAAGGAATTTCGACAGGCAGTATGTCTAAAGTTTTTTCTCTGGCAGGTTTAAGGTTAGGGTGGATTGCTGCAAATCGCGATGTCATAGATGAAGTAAATCATCAGCGAGAATATAACACGATAAGTGTGGGGATTTTGGATGATTATTTTGCGGCTTTGGCAATAGAAAATAAGGACAAAATTATTGAGCGTAATATTGAAAAAGTTAATACGGGCAAAAAGATTTTAACAGATTGGCTTGATAAGGAGCAAAGAGTTCATTGTGTTATGCCGCAAGCGGGGACGACAGCATTTGTCGGTTATGATATTCCGATAAAATCAACGAATTTGTGTGCGAAACTACAGGAAGAAACAGGGGTTATGCTTTTGCCGGGCGAAACTATGGAATTAGACGGTTATTTTAGAATAGGTTACGGAAATAATTTTGAGCAGTTGGAGGCTGCTTTGGGAATATTTTCAGAGTGGTTGAAAAAGATTTAACAGCATAAAAAAAAGACATCTTTTGATGTCTTTTTTTTATATGTTCTGTAATAATTAATCTATAGATTGCTGCATAATTTCAAATGGTTTTTCAATAACTTTCATTGTTGCTTCGTTAATTATGCCGCGTTTTAATTCGGTGAAGGTTGCTTTTCTTGAATTAAATTTTTCTTTCAAAAATTCATAAGAAATTTTCGGATCACATTTTTCTCCGCATGTAAACAAATCAACAGCGGCATAACCCAATTCCGGCCAAGTATGGATGGCCAAATGGCTTTCTGAAATAATAACTACACCTGAAACTCCGTATGGATTAAACATGTGAAAACATTTTTGAACAATTGTTGCACCGCACTCAAGTGCTGCATCTACCATATATTTTTCTACTTTATCAAGACTGTTTAATATGTTGGGGTCGCATTCAAAAAATTCTGCTAAGACATGTTGTCCCAAATGAATTTCTTTTTTACCGTTCTTGAACGCTGTAAAAGGTGAAGTTATTGCCAATTCATGTGCCTCCTTTTATACTTTTATGTATATTTATTAAAAACATCTACTGCACTATACATATTACTATAAAAAACAATTTTTTTGTAAAATTTGCACTTAAAAACATTTTTCATTAAAAAATGTATATTCCAATATGGCTGAAAATGGCTTGAAATACATCATTCGCCTGCACTATTTTTATTAAGATTTATTAATCAATAGTATAATATTACTTCAAAAAAAATTTTGTTACGCGTACAATGAAGTTACTATGAGTAAAATTTTGGTTATAGATGATGATGTCGCAATAAATGAGCTTATAAAGGTAAACCTTGAATTGGAAGGATATGAAGTCATACAGGCAAATGACGGCATAACGGGTTTTGCATTATGTAAGCAGCATATCCCGTCAGTAGTTGTTTTGGACGTAATGATGCCTGAAGTTGATGGGTTTACTGTTGCGCAGCGTATCAGAAAAAATGAGAGTACAAAAGATATACCTATTTTGATGTTGACGGCATTGTCGCAAATTAATGATAAGGTAAACGGTTTTAATATCGGTGTGGATGATTATCTGGTTAAACCTTTTGAAATGGAAGAATTAAAGGTAAGAGTGAGAGCGTTGTTAAAACGTACCAATCAAATTCCAAAGTCTGCTATGTCAAAAGATATACTAAACCTTGGCGAAGTTACATTGCTTCCTGAAACATACAGTGTAAAGATAAATGATAAAACGGCAAAACTCACTCCGATAGAGTTTGATATATTAAATCTGTTGTTTCAAAATCATGGGAATATGGTATCTTCAGCAAAGATATTAAAAGATATATGGGGTTATGCTCCTGATGATGATATTGAAACGATAAGAGTTCATATAAGGCATTTACGTTCAAAACTTGATAAAATTTCCGATGGAAAGAAATATATATCAACAATTTACGGCGGAGGATACAAATTTTCGGTCTGATATTTTGTTCGTGCTATAATGTTGATAACCGAGGTATAAATAAAATGATTCAAGAATTTTTATATTCAAAAATACACAGAGCAACGGTTACCGATGCTAATTTGAATTATGTTGGTTCAATTACCGTTGATGAAGCCTTAATGAAGGCAGCTAAAATAAAAGAATGGCAAAAAGTTGATATACTTGATATAAACAATGGCGAAAGATTTCAGACTTATGTAATCAAAGGTAAGGCAAATTCAGGATGTATTTGTCTGAATGGTGCTGCTGCAAGAAAAGTTCAGCCGGGTGATAAAGTTATTATTATTTCCTATGCATATCTGAATGAAGATGAAATCTCAAAACATACACCTACTGTTGTTATGGTTGATGAAAATAACAAAATTACCAATTAGAGTGTAGTAATTTGATTTCCGGATTTGTTTATGATATTTATGGTGAGTTATGAATATAGATAAAGAAAAACTTGCAAAATATATTAGAAGACTGAGTGACGTAAAGATTCTTGTTGTAGGCGATTTAGCAATGGACGAGATGGTTTACGGGGATGTTGAAAGAATATCCAGGGAAGCTCCGGTTTTAATACTTCAGCATACTCAAACCAAACCTATACTTGGCGGTGCATCCAATGCGGCTCATAATGTTGCGACTTTAAATGACGGAAAAGTTGCAGTAGCCGGAGTGTTTGGTGATGATTATCAGGCAAATCAGCTTAATCAGGCTTTCGTTGATGCCGGTATTAGTACTCAGTATGTAATAAGGGATAAATCAAGAAAAACCATTACAAAAACAAGAATTCTCGGTTCTATTACGACTTCTATAACTCAGCAGATTGTGAGAATTGACAGACAAACAAATGCTCCTTTGAGTTCGGAAACAGAAGACTTGTTGATTAAAAACCTTGAAAAAGCTATACCTGAATATGATGCTGTGATACTTTCAAATTATCACATAGGAACTTTAACAGATAAAGTTATTGATAAAACTATAGAGCTTGTAAACAAATATGGTAAGAAAGTTATAGTTGATGCCCAAAGAGATTTGGGACGTTATAAAAATATTACGTCAATGACACCAAACCTTCCTGATACGCAGAAGTCTGTCGGTTTTGAATTAAAAACCGAAGATGATTTGAAAAAAGCAGGGGATATGTTGTTATCGCAAACAAATGCAGAGGCAATACTTATAACCTGCGGTGCGGATGGTATGTTTGTTACTGAGCGGAATAATAAGTATACGAAAATTCCTGTATTTAATAAATCAGAAGTATTTGATGTTACAGGTGCCGGTGATACTGTTACGGCAGTATATACACTTGCCCTTTCGGCAGGTGCAGACCCTGTTTATGCAGCTATTATCGGGAATGTTGCAGCAAGTATTGTCGTAAGACAGTGGGGCTGTGCAACTACTACTGTCGATAATCTTCTGTCGGCGGTTGAAAAATTATAGGAGGATTTTTACATGGAAAAATTTGAGTTTTTAAAAAAAATCAGACCATTTGACTTGATAGTAATTGTAGGTGTAGTTATTGCTTTAATTGTCGGATTTTTAACATTCAAACATTTCAGACAGACTGCTGATAAGCAAATTGAAACAACAAATCCGATTGTTTTTGATGTTTATCTGAGAGGAATAACTCTTACGGGCGGTCAAAATCCGATACATACAGGGGACAAGACTTTTATCAGTATAAGAAATGTTCCGTATTCCGATTTAGAGATTATAAATGTAAAAACAGAACGCAGGCATGTTGTTTTGCCTATGATTAATAATGTAAAAAGTGCCGCTAAAAATGTTTTGGTATCAGAGGACGTATCTCAGCCAAATGTTTATGATATAGTTGTTACCCTCACGGATACCGCAAAAATTACAAAAGATGGTGCCGTAGTTGGCGGAAATAAGGTAAAAATGGGTTTACCTATTACATTGGAGGGTATGGATTACAAATTTAACGGTACTGTTGCAGATATTACCGTTACCCATGATGATATCAAGGATGATATCAATTCAAGCGTAAATAAAGTTGATAATGTTCAATAAAGTTTTAAAATTTACTCAGGAAAAATTAAATTTTTTATATGAAAACAGTCTGATTCTGCAAAATGTAGACAGACTGATTTTCGTGGCTATAATTTCAGTATTTTTACTTTCTACTGTGATGTCATCAGATGTATTGGGTTTTGTGGCTTTAATAGCAGTGGTTTTGACAATTTTTAGAGTAGCAACGACTCCTGATGATAAATTTGAACCAAACAGGTTTGAATTATGGCTGTTGGCATATTTTATGATTGTTATAATAAGTCTTGCCGGTTCAACATTGTTTGCGTTGAGCTTAAAAGGTTTTATAAAAACTTTTACCTATATGGGTTTTTATGTATCAATTGTTCATTACTTAAAAAATCACAGATATCATATTCCATATGTACTTGGTGCAATCGGGGTCGGAGTTGTATTTGAAAGTATTATTGGTGTAATGCAGAATTTTGCCCGTGTGGATGAAATATCTACCTGGCAGGATGTTTCAAATTTGAATCCCGAGCAGGTGATGACTCGTGTATACGGAACATTGTTACCTTTAAATCCGAATTTGCTTGGAGGTTATTTTGTTGCAGGTATCCCATCTTTATTCGGGTTGGTTGCACTGTTTTTTGCAGATAAAAAATATGAACGCGGAGTAATTTTTTCCGTGCTTGCACTTTTAAGCGTTGCGGTTTTGTTTATGACTGGCTGCCGTGGTGCTTATATCGGGTGTATGGTCATATTTTTGGGAATATTCCTTATCGGTGCAAAGTTTTTATGGCATAAGTATAAAAAAATATTTATCTCTATTGTAGCATCGGCATTTGTTCTTGTATCAACCGCTATTATTTCGTTATCTTCTTTGAGAGCAAGGATAGGCTCAATATTTGCAATGAGGCAGGATTCTTCAAACTCTTTCAGATTTAATGTATATCAGTCCTCAATTCAGATGTTTAAAGACAACTGGCTTTTGGGAATTGGTGTCGGCAATAAAAATTTCCGTGAAATATACGGATTGTATATGAGAACAGGTTTTGATGCGTTGAGTGCATATAATATTTTCTTAGAAACGGCGGTGGAAAGCGGTATTTTTGCGCTTATAGCGTTTTTAGGATTTATTATTGTTATGATTAAGCGTGGGGTTTCATTTATATTAAATTCAGCCGATATAAAAGAGATTATCTTTGTCTCAGCGGCTGTAGTTTCTATTTGTGCAATGATGGTTCACGGACTTGTTGATACGGTATTCTTCAGACCGCAAATACAATTTATTTTCTGGGCTATGGTTGCAATTATTTCCGCTGTTTTAAAAAACAAAAATTCAAATGAGGTATAATCTGTGCCAAAAGAACGATTGGATAAATATTTAACCGATTTAGGATATTTTGACACAAAAAGTAAAGCTGCTGCTGCAATTTTGGCAGGTCACGTTAAAATTAACGATGAATATATTACAAAAGCCGGGTTTCAGATTAATCCTCAAAAGGAATACGAGATTGTTGTAAAATCCATGCCTTATGTTTCCCGTGGCGGATTTAAGTTAAAAAAAGCGTTGGATGCTTTCAATTTTGGTGTAAAAGACAGAATTTGCATCGATGCAGGTGCTTCAACAGGAGGGTTTACGGATTGCCTTTTGCAGAACGGGGCAAAATTTGTATATGCTGCAGATGTCGGATATGGTCAGCTGGACTGGAAAATTCGTTCTGACAGCAGAGTGAAAGTTATTGAAAAAACGAATTTAAGAATTTGTGATTATTCAGACATTTATGCAGAAGGCGAACCCGTTGCGGATTTACTCGTTAGTGATATGTCGTTTATTTCTTTGACAAAAGTTTTTGAAAATCTAAAAAAATTACTAAAACCCGATTTTCATGAAATGATATGTCTTATTAAACCACAATTTGAGGCAGGTAAGGAAAAGGTCGAAAAAGGCGGAGTTGTGAGAGATAAAAAAGTCCACGAAGAAGTTATAAAAAATGTAGTTGACTGTGCAATATCTCTTGGTTATAAAGTTAACGGTCTAACGTATTCCTCTATAAAAGGCCCGTCAGGGAATATAGAATATCTGGTTTGGCTTGTATTTAACAACATTGACGCTGTATCCGAGGTTTTTGATATTCCGATAGTCGTAAACAGTGCATTTGAAAACTTGTAACATTAAATCTCAACATCTCTCATCATATCAACAAGCGTTTGGACAGTTGTATCCATGGATACTGTATCGGACGTTTTCTGTTGCAAAAATGCATTAATTTGCGGCATCATCTGAATTGCAACGTCAAGTTTCGGATTTGTACCCTGAACGTACATACCTACATCAATAAGGTCTTTATTCTCTCTGTATAAGGACATTAACGCCCTCATCTTCGCAGCAGCCTCCTTATGTTCAGGTGTTGCAATAGCGGACATTAACCTTGAGATACTTCCTAAGACATCAATTGCAGGATAATGGTTACTTTCTGCAACTTTTCTTGATAAGAAAATATGCCCGTCAACAATACCACGAACAATGTCAACTATAGGGTCTGAAATATCATCCCCTTCCATTAATACGGTATATAATGCCGTAATTGAACCTTTAGGACTGTTCCCTGCACGTTCAAGGACTTTTTGTAACCAAGAGAAAATTGACGGCGGATAACCTTTCATCGTAGGAGGTTCCCCGAGTGACAAACCTACTTCACGTCCTGCCATTGCACAACGTGTTACGGTATCGGTCATAAGAAATACTTTTTTCCCCTGATCTCTAAAATATTCGCAAACGGATGTTGCAGCTAAAAGAGCTTTCTGTCTTATAAGAGGTGGTTGATCACCCGTAGAACAAACAATTACGGATTTTGCCATACCTTCTTCCCCAAGAGAATCCTCAATAAATTCCTTTACCTCTCTGCCGCGTTCTCCGATTAGTGCAACAACGTTAACATCCGCATCAGAGTTTCTTGCAATCATACCTAAAAGGGTACTTTTACCTACTCCTGAGCCAGCAAATAATCCTAAACGCTGTCCGCAGCCCATTGTCATGCAAGAATCGATTGCTCTTACACCGGTTGAGAATATTTCTGTGATGATTGGTCTTTCAAACGGTCCGGGAGGTGGTCCCTCGATTGACCTCCATGTAGCACCAGTTACATCCATCGGTCGCCCGTCAATAGGTTCCCCTAACGGATTAATTAATCTCCCCAGTAAAAAATCACCGACAGGTATTGTGATAGGTCTGCCTGTCCCGACTACGGTACTTCCCTGTCCTATGCCGTTGCCATCCAATAGCAAAAGTAATTGTGCAACTTCCCCTTTGAATGCCTGTACTTCGGCAGGTTTTTTCTCACCTGTGTTGGTTTCTATGTAGCACAAATCCCCAATCTTTAATCCGGGAAGTTTTACTTCTACAGTTAACCCCAGAAGCTTGGATACTGTTCCTTTAAACTGGAACATCTCAGTTTCTTCCAATTTGTTTTTTACTAATATTTTCAGTGTATCCATTAACGATGTATCTAAATCATTCATAATTAAATTATAATGCTTTTTCTGCCGAATACAAGAAATTTACAAATGCTGTAATTGGTGTTATAAATCGTTATCAATAATTATATACATATTATATTTTAACTTTTGTAAATTTATTCAATGGAATTAGTTCTAAAGGATTATATTTTTTACCGATTTGTGTTATATATTTCATGTGAAAACAGGATTATACTAAAATGTAATTTCTGAGAGAAAAGATATGGAGGCGTTAATGTCAGTAGGCCAATTTGTATTTATGTTACACAGCCACCTTCCTTATTACAGAAAAGCCGGTATGTGGCCTTTTGGGGAAGAAAATCTTTATGAATGCATGTCTGAAACTTACGTTCCGTTGCTGAATGCAATTTCAGAATTGTATGATGAAGGTATAAAGGCAAAGTTAACTGTAGGTATTACCCCTATACTAGCGGAACAATTAAATGATGAATACTTGAAACACGGATTTATCAAATATTTGGATTCCCGTATTGCTCAAGTTGCCAAAGATTTGGAAAGATATCCGGATGATAAAGTTCCTCATTCTCAGCATTTGAAGTATTTGGCGAAATATTATTTTGACTGGTTTAACCATATTAAAGATTCTTTTATAAACAAGTATGGTATGGACTTGATTGGTGCTTTCAAAAAATATCAGGATTTAGAGTGTATTGAGATTACTACATCAGGTGCTACTCATGGTTTTTCACCGTTGTTGGCAACTGACAGTAACTTGAATGCTCAGTTTAAAGTAGGTTCTGATACTACAAAAAGATTATTCGGTAAAAAAGCAAAAGGATGCTGGTTACCTGAATGTGCATACAGACAAGGTTATGAATACGTTGGAAAAGACGGTCAGAAACATTGGCGTCCTGCGATAGAAGTTACCCTTCAAAATAACGATATTGAATATTTCTTTACGGAATCTCACGTTATAGAAGGTGGTAATTCAATAGGTAACAGACGTGTAATCGGTGTATACGGAAACATTGAATATATTCCGTTACCTGACAGACCTGCAACAGGTTATGACACATATTCAGCATACTGGTTGCCTGATGCTCAGGTAGCAGTTATGGGCAGAAATGACAGAGCAGGTTATCAGGTATGGTCTGCTGCTGACGGATATCCCGGGGACGGCTGCTTTAGAGAATTTCACAAAAAAGATGATAAATCAGGTATGCATTATTGGAGAATAACTTCACCTAAGACTGATTTGGGTGACAAGATGCTTTATGATCCGGTATTGGCATTGAATAAAATTAATGAAAATTCAGATCACTATACAACTTTAATTTACCACTTATTAAATGACTATAAAAAGGCTCATAACGGTAAAGAAGGTTTAGTGATGGTATCATTTGATACAGAATTATTTGGTCACTGGTGGTTTGAAGGTATTGAATTTATTAAACAGGTTATCAAAAAGTTCAATACATATGTTCCTGAAGTAGAAAGAATGACAGCAGGCGAATATATAACTGCTCATCCTCCTACAGAAGCTATTCAGATACCTGAAAGCTCTTGGGGACAAGGCGGACACTTCTATGTATGGCAAAACCATCTGACAGAATGGATGTGGCCGATTATTCACTCTTGCGAAAAACGTATCAACAGAATTGCAGACAAGTATCCTGAAATTCCTGAAGATAACTTATTGCACAGAGCTTTAAATCAAATGGCAAGAGAAAATCTGTTGTTACAAAGTTCTGACTGGCCGTTCCTGATTACTACATGGCAGGCTAAAGATTATGCAACAGACAGATTCAGAGAACATGTTGACAGATTTGAAACAATCTGCGATATGATTGAAAGCGGTAACATTGATGATGCAAAACTCAAAGAGATTGAAAGTATTGATAACTGCTTCCCTGTTATTGATTACAGAGTGTACCAGTCAATCGAGGAGGGTGTAATTCCTCAGCAATCAAAAAAACTTGCACCGCTTTACAATGATTAGTTTGTATAAAAAATAATAAACAAAAAAGACGGGATTTACTATATTCCGTCTTTTTTTGTTGTTGTAATTGCAGGTTGAGTTTATAATTTGTTGTGTCAGGTTTTTGTAGTACGGGTAAAATTTAAGAACAAAAATTTTTGCCAAAAATCATTAAAAGCTATTGCAAAAAAAAAATCAGCATTGTATAATAGTAAGTGTCAAAGGCTGAGAACGGTTTTTGGATGACAAAAAAATATGGGAGCGTAGCTCAGTTTGGTTAGAGCGCATGCCTGTCACGCATGAGGTCGCGAGTTCGAGCCTCGTCGTTCCCGAATTAAATAGCGGTGGGTTTTCCTACCGCTATTTAATTTTGAATGATAGAGCGAGGATTCGTTTTATTTGCGAGTTGCGCGAGTGAGCCAAGTGCGAAGCCTGTTTGCTTGTGGCATAAGCCACTAAAAGCAAACAGCGTAGACACGTCGATGGCGAACGAGCAAGACACGAGCCTCGTCGTTCCCGCCATTTAAAAGAGAAGGTGTTTACACCTTCTCTTTTTATGCTAAGGATAAGAATTGCAGTTTGTTTGTTTTCTTTACCGTCTGTCCACGTCGCAAAAATCTTTGTAGGAACAATATTTACAAGCGTTATCCTTATAGCTCGGTTCAAATTCATATGATTTTATACTTTTTACGGCATTTTTGAATTTTTCAACCCTGTCGGTAATTTCTTCATCGCTGAATTTTAGTCCTTCATTTTTGGACAAGAAGTCTTCAGGATAAATAAATTTTGTAACGGAAACCTTATTCCCTGTTGATTGTTCGTAAAAATATTTATACCAAGCCATTTGGTTATAATAATCTTCGTGGTTGCCGTCAGGTTTTATTCCGGAATTTTTATTATTACCTGTTTTGTAGTCATAGATAGCGTATGTGCCATCTTCGCACTTGTCAATTCTGTCTATTATTCCGTTGAATTTTGTTCCGTCTTCAAGCTCATAAGTTATTTTTTCTTCCTGAGCGTATAATTGGTTCGGGGCTGTATTTGTAATTTGACAATAGTATTTATCAAGTGCATTTTCTCCTCGAACTTCGAAAATTTCACGCTGTTTAAGAGATTCCATCGGCAATTTATCTAATTTATCTTTAAACCATTTTATAACCTGTGATTTTTCAGGGTAAGTTTTATTTTCCATTAAAAACTTCATAGATTCTTCGCAGGCTTTATGAATAGCACTACCATAACTTACGAAATTTGGGTTTCCGTCTCTTATTTGCAGTTCGAGGATTTCGCTATAAAGATATTGTCTCGGGCAGGCAAGGTATCTGTTTATAGCAGACGGAGAAAATCCTCTGCCTTCTAATTTTGTTTTAATAAGTTCATTAAAGTCTTTTTTATAATCATAGTCTTTTTTGATAATCAGTTGATTTATCTGTTCCCAATATGAATGAGCATCATATTCAAACGGTTTAGGTTCATGCTCAAATATATCCTGAATTTTTCCGATAAATTTAGTCAGTTTTCTGGGTTTCTCATTAATAGTTTCAGGATACGACATTCTAAGTGTATGTTTTGCTCTTGTCATTGCTACATACATCAATTTTGTTAAATCTGACGGTTTTATTTCATTATCCCACTCATCTTTCGTTTTAAATTCGGAAGCATCTAACGGAATAGAGGGTTTGTTCGCTTTGCCGCTTTCCCATTTGTAAGTTTCAAGGGTTGGCATATAAACATATTCAAACTCACGTCCCTTTGACCCATGGTAAGTACAAAGCTGTACTGCATTTAATGTTACGGGAGCTTTGTCCGTGCATATTTTTTCTTCATCTTCCATAAGTGTTTTTAAATATTTATAAAATTCTTCTAAGAAACTTGTTTGGTAGATTTCAGAAAAACCTTCCGCTTCATCAAGAAATTTTTTAATTCCGGCAATACTTTCGGTACGGTTTATTTCAGTATTTAAATAATAGTCGAAAATACCTGTTTTATGACCAATTTCCAGAATGGAATTTTTTATACTTTCCTTTGTTATGTATTCTCTTAAATAGTCATATGTATTTAAAAAGTCCTCGAATTTTTTTGGTTCAGTAAATCTGTTTTTATCAATCTCTCGTAAAACATCAATAAAGGTCTTACCTTTTGAAACTTCTTCATACAAAATTTGATAATCTTTAGGATGAATATCAAAAGGTTTTGTCAACAAAAGTTCAAAAATTCTGTATGCGTGCATTTCAGGGTTAATCAAAAATTGTATATAAAAATGCAAAATATTAACTGCAGGAATCGTAAAAATATCTTTTCCTTCTTTGAGTTCATACGGAATATTTCTTATTTTCAGCATTTCTCCAAATTTTTGGGCTTCCGCATTTGAACGGGTTAGAATTGCGATTTCGGAAAAATTTTTCTCACCCGTATTTTTATCCTTAGGGCAATCATCAGAGTTAACAAGAGCTTCAATTTCGTTTATTATTTCTATATATTCCTGAGTTATTTCAGCATACTTATAAAATCTTACGGGTTTATCTTTTGAGATAACATCTTTATTTTTAGCAACAAGCTTTTTGTTTATCGGGTTGCCGTCTTTATCTTTAAAATTGTGAGAATTTTCCAAACTCATAGGGTCTTGAGCAATTACGGCACGGGAAGCGTCTAAAATACTTTGTGTTGAACGCATATTTTCTTTCAGACAAATAATTTGTGTATCGGGAAATTCTTTCAGATAATTTTCGATAGTTTCAAGTTTTGCACCCTGAAAACGATAAATAATCTGATCGTCATCTCCGACAACAAACACATTTTCTGTTTCCAAGGCGTGAGAAAGAGCGAAAACTATTTCGTTCTGAGATTTATTTGTATCTTGGTATTCATCTACCATAATGTATTCATAGCGGTTGGCAATATCATATAAAAACGATGGTGTTTTTTCAAATTTATCAAGCACAAAATTTATCATATCGTTAAAGTCGATATATCTTTTAGCTTTCATTTTGCTTTGATAAAGTTCATAAAATGTCCAAAGTTCTTTTGCTTGTTCGACTTTTTTTACGGCTTCTTCTTTCTTATCGTAAGGCGGACCGTTTCTGTATCTTTTGTTTCTGCCTTCTAAAACATCGTCTATAACAGACTGCCATCTGTCTATTTCAGGTTCCCAATCCTGATTTTCTTTTAAATTTTGAAAATATTTTTCTTTGGTCAGTCTGTTTTGTTTTATTGCTGATATTTGATGTCTTATTTTATTTATGTAGAAATAAGGGTCATTTTTATCGGTTCTGTAGTAAACAGGGTTAATTTCGTCAATGCACTCTTTTACAAATACCTTTGATATTGGATCGGAAATTACTTTATAGTTTGACGGAATTTCAAAATCGTCAGAAAATTCCTCAATAATGCTGCTGCAAAAACCGTGGTATGTAAAAATCTGTACTCCGCAGGATATGACATTGAGTTCTTCCTCAATACGTTTTTTCATTTCAATCGCAGCAGCGTCCGTAAAAGTAAGACAAAGAATTTTTTCAGGTTCAATCCCTTTAGACAGCATATTTTTAATACGTTCAATGATGGTAAAAGTTTTTCCTGTCCCCGGGCCGGCTAATACAAGCCACTTGCCCGAAATATTATCTATACACTCCTGCTGTTTTTCGTTCGGGGTCTTTTTATTCTCCGTTTTTAATTCCATCATCTTACTCCTTTTGGTTAGAATTATATCATAAATCTGCATTTAACTGTTTCTGTTAAACTACATTATTATGATACCAAACGAGTGTGTCAATTTTGGTCATATAAAAGTATTTTTATTTTAATTCTACGCAGCGAGAGTCAGCTGTGTCTTCCAGAGCTTCTCTTGTAGCCTGTAAGTACGCATACCCGTATTTTCTGTCAGGTTCAAGGTGGGCACCTTCAGCCCATTCATTCCAAGCATTGATGAAAACAAATTGTTCTTCAGGCTTGTGGTGTTGTTTTGTCCATTCGATACAACCTGTTAGCCATTTTTTATACTGTGTTGGTCTTATTTCTAAAATATCAGACGTATTTTCACGTCTTGCTGTATTGTCCCAATTTGGGAAAACTGATTTATAAAGAGGATAATCTACACTATAAATGTAATTATTGTTCTCTATGTATTTTTCAGCATCAAAGATATGTCCACGAAAATCTTTATTTACATGTTCGAAAATCTTTTTTGGTTGTAAATTATTCATTACATGAGGTGGAAATTCTACAGCAGCATCCATGCCAAAATCTGATGGAATTTTGTCCGGTGCATCCCAGGTTCTCGCCATAATTAAATACAAACCTTTATGTTTTTTTGATATTTCAGTCTTTAAATTTTTCACAAAATCCAAAAATATATCTTGATTAAATAATCCGGGTCTGTATATTATAAGAACCGGACAACCATTTATTTTTATATATCTTTCATCATCAAAAAACGGCATTATATCATCTGCAAATTGTTTCCAATCGCCGGATTTTAAATTTTGTTCCATAAGAATCTCATTATTGGCACCATCCCATTTTCTTGTCCAATTTTCATTTGCCCAGCATAGACAAAATGGAAAATCTAAATCTTTATTATTCAAATAATTGAATATTGGAGTTTCCATTAAACGTTTACCTGAAAACCAATAATAATGGAAACAAAATCCGGATAGTCCATACATTTTTGCGAGTTCAATTTGTCTGTACATAACTTTATCTGTACTCAAATCATAAAATCCGACATCAATAGGAAGATGTGGTTGGTAGTGTCCGGTATATTGTGGCATTGCTTTTGTAACATTTGTCCATTCCGTAAATCCACGCCCATGCCATAGCTCATTTTCAGGAAAAGTATGAAATTGCGGTAAATAAAAAGCTATCAATTTGGTATTAATGTTTATATTGAATTTTTCATCAGCTATAGGAACATACTTATCGTACTTTTTAAATTGTTTCTGACAATTTTCATAATATGCCAGTAACTTTTTTATTTTAGACCTATCTAAGTACTTTATTTTTATACCGGCAATAGTACATATTTTATATTTTTTATCATCTGAATTTTTTATAGAAAAAATTTTTTCCAACAGACTGAATTTCATATATATTCACCCTTATCATACTTTACATTTCTTTTTTCTTTTTATTTTTATTTTTATTCCTGCGAGAGTTATAATTTTATGTTTTTTATCAACGGCATTTTTTAAAGAAAAAATTCTTTCAAAAAAATTGTATTTTTCTCCTATTTTTCCTATGTGGTTTATTGGTGGCTTATATGACAGATTATCTATATATACAGATGCAAAATCTTCAGGCATAATCCAACCTGTCATATAACCTGCCTCTTGTGCAATTGAAGGATATATTCTCTCAATAGCGTGTGATATTGTTCCGTCAGCCGGAAGCGGTTCATCCGGAAAATCTTCATATGCCCATTTTTTTCTGAAGAGAGGTTTTATAGCCTCTTTCCTAATCCAAAACATTGACCCAAACGGAGCTACAGGATGTTCATCAAATGGAATTGATAAGTTTAATTCTATGAACAATTCTTTAAGTATATCTTCATTCCCACCTATTTCTTGCCAATAATAATCAGCTGTATATGCAAATTTTATTGGAGGATTAGTTAATAAACCTATTCTATTATTCGTATTGAACAGATTTATAATATTTTTTACATAATCTTTGCTTTTTAAATTACACTCTAAACACTGATACATAAAATCGTATCCAAAAATAGCGTTAGCATGAGGTGTTTTTTTGTCATGCATGCAGCAAATAAGGTCATATTTTTCAAATACATCAGCACAGGTTACAAGATATGCTGATACATCACGCCCTCGGTTTTCTTTTAACCTGTACTCAATGTGGTAATCTTTTAATATATAATCTTTTTTCCTGCATGCTTCAAGTGTACTTTCTTTTGATGATACTATATAAATATCGCTGCCTTCCGGCATAGATTTGGCATAATTAAAACAATATTCAACCAAATCCTCATAATAAATATAAATAATTAATGCAATTTTTTGATTTTCTTTTGGTAGAGCAAGATTATAATTTACCGGTAAAACATAATTTAAGTGTAAATTTGAATGTATTTCAGACATTGTATTAGTTGCAATTATATCCTGATAGATAAAATTCATATTATAGTCTGTATTATTTTTTATAAAGTCTAATATCTTACTATTGTGGTATGATATAGTTCTTTGTATTAAAAAGGAATAATCATTAATTATAGATTTTCTTTTCACTAGCGGCAATCGGATTTTTTCAAGTATTTTATCGGTGCACAACAGGGAGTCTTCAAAATAATTTCCATGCGATTTCATATCAACAAAAGAGTCAGATTTATAACCTGCAACCTCGAAATATTTAGTTAATTTTGTTTCATAATATTCTACAACTTTATTGTAATCATTGTAGTATTCAATATTATCCCACCAATTTTTGAATGCATCTGACATAACAACATTATTATTAAAGACAAGAAAATATGATTGGATATCTTCAATTATTTCAGTTTTTTTATCTTTTGAAAATAGAAAGGAATTTATTGTAGGATGCTTGGTTATTCCCCAAAAATCGCATTCTTTTGCTTCCATTTCATCAAACATTTCTGATAACGGATATATAGGTCCATAACAGGTAGTATTTGTTATTATAAGCTCATCATATTTTGCTAATTCCTGATAGCCGACTTCAGCAATAGTGTCTTTCCAGGCACCAAAATCTAACCCTTTGTTTTCTCTTTGGAATACCTGTACTCCCAAATTCCGGAGTTTTTCCAGGCTGTCATTAGTAATTATTCCGTTTACTGTTACTATAACTTTTTCGGCAACTTCCTGTAATCCTTTTATGTAGTATGTTACATAATCTCTTACGATTCCCTGTTTATCCCAGAATACACATATACAGCAGCGTTTCTTTTTATTGTTTACGCTGTTCCCTGAATTATATGACAACTCCAGTTTATCATCCATAAAATTTTCTCCGGCATTCTTAACAACCCGTTTTGGGGAAATACTCACACATATAATCTTATTACATAAAGGTTCCATGTCAATGATACATTAATAAAATACCCGTTTGGATATCAGCCAAAAAAGTCGTAAAAATGAAAGAATTGCAGCGGATTATATTTTATAACTTTTTCCATAAATTTAGTGTATGCCGATACAAGTTCTGTTTCAGCTAAGCTGTTTTGTCTTTCCAAAACAATTTTATACCGGTTATCAATTTTTACGGCGGAAATAAAATATGTAGGTACATCCATCAGTTTTGCAAGTTTAAATGTTCCTTCAGGTAAATATATCTTATGCGAAAATAATTCTGCTTCTATATACTTTTTGTCATTATCCTGAGCAAGTCTGTCCCCTGCTATAAATACCATATCACCGTTATTCAGATTTTCTTTTAATTCTATTCCCGTATTGAGTCCGATATCTTCCACATAAAATATATTGAACGGGAAATTATATTTTATGGTTTGCAGAAATTGATTAAAAATTTGGCTCTGTTTGTTGCTCATAAATATATTAACATTAAAATTCGGTTTCACTTTGCTGTCTGTAAAAAATGCTTGTATGATTTCAATATTTCCGATATGGTTGCATATAAAAAATATTCCGTTACCTTTTTCTAAATCTTCAGATAACTGATTTTTTATATTATTATTATCCTCCAAAGTGATATTCGATTTCCTGTAATTTCCGCTGTAAACGAGTAATTTATCCGCAAGTGAATCAGCATAAGCATGTATATGTTTAAATTGGTTCAATAAATTGGGTTTTATTCCTGTTTGATTTTGAGTTATATTCAAATACTTTTTGGAATATTCCCTGATTTTTGGGGCAAATAAAAACGTAAAAAATGCTACGATAAAAGAAATAACATATAAAATCTTTTCCCCGAATATTTTATATAAAAACCACGTCAACTGTAATCTTTTTTTGCCTGCCGCTTGTTCTTTAATTTGGAACCATTGTTCTGTTCTGGTATTTTTACATTCCATAAGCGTATAATCATATGACCCGATATTTTGATATTGATTGCATATTGTAAATCCTGCTTTTTTAATAAGTTCTTCCATTTCGCCGCAGGAATAAATTTTACTTACTCCGTTTGCCATACAGGTAAAATATAGGGACGTGTGTACTAAAGAATATTCTGCACCCTCAAATTTTTGCAAATCAGTAAATGGTTCAAGAATATACAGAGATGAATTTTTATCCATCTTCATCCTTAAATCGGTTAGGATTTTTAATATGTCTTCTTTTGAAAAACAATCCAGAAACTGACTCATAAGGACTGCACTGTTTTTGATTTCAGGATAGTCAGGATTTTTATCCAAAACGTTTATGGGACGGAATTTGCAGTTTTTTAATTTGGAATTGCAACTGATAGCATCAATATTCGCTTTCAAATCTAACATTGTAATATCAATGTTTTTATCCTTTTTTAAACACAGGGATTCAAATTTTCCCGTATTACCGCCTATATCGTATATGGATTTATATTTTTGCGTAATAACGGAAAAAACTTCTTCAAAACAGTTATCCGAATAGAAATGGTCAAATTTGTACCAGCTTTGCTGCATTTGTTTCGGTAATTTTGTTAATGCCGGATATATCGTAGGGTAGTTCCCGATAAATCTATGTAATCCCTTGGGTTGATGTGTCTTAAATGATTCTGTAAGTTCACTCGCTCCTAAGTAGCATACATCTTTGATATAATTAAAATTGGCTATTGTCATATCGTTATATAAAAATAACTTGCCAAATTTTGTTAAATTATAATAATTTTCATTTTCCTGAATAATATTATTCATCAGACCTGACTGTAAAAGTGTTCTTACGGTGTATTCATCAAGCTTCAGAGATGATATTATTTCTGATTCGGTAGCAGGTTTTTTATCCAAAAATTCTATTATTCCTAAATCAAGCATAGCGGCTAAGGCCTGAAACGCAACCGGTGCGAATATAAATCTTTGTGCAGCTGTAAGTGTATCAATTATTGACTCTTTATTTTCGTGCTTAGTCGTTTTCATGATTTAATTCTGTCCTGTGAACGTTGAATATAATATAACCTGAAATGTATGAAATAAGAATACCGAAAAACAGCATTACTGCCATTGAGCTCAGTAATTTAAATCCGCAAAATGCCAATAACAAGAATGAAAATGTTGTAGTTATGCATGATACAAAAACTGCACTTTCGGTTTTTTCTTCCCCGCTGATTCTGAATATAGAGTAATCTATTGTAAATCCTAAAATCAAATAGGTCGTTATTATGCTAAACAAATTCAGTTCACCATGTATAAGAGTCGTTATTAACAGGGATAACAGAATCCCAAGTAAAGAAGGTGCCAGAATTTTAATAGCTTTTTTGTAATCGTAAAGAAATGAAAGCAGCAAATATGATAGCAATATAACAAGAGGAAACAGACAGATTAGTATTTTGCGGTAGTGCTTCATATATTTGGTGATATCCGATTGTAAATTTGTAATTTCGATATTGTCATTATCAATGTTTATTTTTTGCTCTCCTGATACAGTTATAATAGAAGTATTTGAATTGAGCATAAAGTCTTTCAGATAAGGAAAATCTTCTATATCAAATACAACAGGAGCGAATGTCTTATTTTTGAGTGTTCTGATTTGTTTTTGCGATAAAATATCGGAATATTTATCTAAGTTATTTTTGTATAAAGCTTTAACAAGTTCAAAATTTTCTTTTTGCATATCGGTTGACGGTATAAACTTTGACAACGCCATATATTCAGTGCCATTAGAAAGCTGAGAAATAACGGTTTCTTCTGTTTTTATAATATCGGCAATACTATTCCCTTTAACGGTAATGAATTGAGTATTGCTGTTATTATCACCGGAAACTTTTGAATACAATGCTTCTGCTTTTTGAAGTTCTTTTGAGGGGCTGTATAATGCAGTCAAATTATCGTTAAAATGTAACCGTAAAAGTCCCAAAACACCCAGCAGACAAAAGAATATTAGGCAAAATTTATAAACTTTGAACTCGGGTTTAATAATTCTTTGTGCAGGTGATAAGTTAAAACAAGGGTATATCAGCAGAACGGCAAAATATATTCCGAGCAGTCCGAATACGGTAAAAATTGAAACCTGTTTTAATAATTCTATTCCCGTACAATACAGCAAAGTAAACGGGATAATAGTCGTAATTAAGCTAAAGGACAAATTCTTTATAAATTTTTCGTCTATATTATCTGAAAAAAAGTAATGATATGAATAATCTATTCCGATACCGATTAAGGTTGTGGAAAATACCATTGTGATAATCTGGAAATTGTCAAACCATAATCTCGTTACCACATAACCGGACAGCATTCCGAAAGTGATACTTAATGCAATAGGTAGTAGTAATTTTAGATTTCTGAAGTAGCGGAATGTTAAAAATATAATCATTAATGTTGATAATATACAAATAATATTAATATCAGCTGTAGATTTTGTACTTGTATAGTATGAATGTATAGAAGTTCCGCCAAGATAAATTTTAGAATTTCTGTTTGATAGCTCTTTTTGTGTATTTACCAAGTTTGCAATTTGTTTATTGATTACATTCGGCGACAAAGCATCTTTGGCTGATATTTTTAGTATTAAATTATCATAGTATTTATCCCCTATGTTATCAATACTGCTTGAAATTCTTTTGTTTGACATTATAAAATCATCAAGCAGAAGGTATGGGTCATTATCAAGTGTAGATAATTGAATTTCTGTCGGATTATAGAGCTTTTTTATACTGTTTGAATAGATTTCATCATATTTTCCTGATTTCAGCAAATTTTTTGTATTATTCGATAGAAAATTTGTCGGCTGTGTTAAATATTTATCCAAAAGTTTTGATACATCCGGTTTGTATATTTCAAAATAATCTGTATCAATAATATTTATGAATTCATCTCTGAGTGTTTCCAGATTATCCGGATTATCCGCTTCAAGGACTACTTTTATTACAGAGGAAGATTTATTCGCAATAGGAATCAGATAAGTTGTATCTATTACCTGTTGCGGTAATAATGTTTTCAATAAATTTGTTTCGATTGTATTATTATGTGTAAAACCCAGAATACACAATATAATAAAAATTGCAGTAAAAATTAATATTTTTATTTTGTGAACCATAATATAGTGTTATTCCCGTTTGTTTGCTGAATACTTATTTTATGAATATAATCAGTACCGTCAATTGTTATTGAAGATATGTAATTATAAGCACTGGAATTGATTTTAGGCTGTAAACCTAATGACCAGGAGTTTTTATCTCCCGTAAAGAAAAAATCAAACTCCTTTTCTAATTTTGAATATTTTTTTGTGGAAACTGCGTTTACAATATCGTTTATTTGCCTGTAATTTTTGTTGGTATAGCTTACTGTAGATTCTATCGGATGCAGGGTATGAAAGTATACTCCTTTGTTTTCTACAAATTCAAAATTTCCTGCAGATATAAGAGGTTTTGTTATATTTTGCAAATGCTTTTCCTGTCTGAATTTGCATTTTATACTTCCCATTTTTGGGATTTGTGCAGAAATACTTTCAAGAGTTGCAGGCGAATTATATAAATCAGCCTTGGCCTGAACCGATAAAAACAATAATAATAACAATAAAAGGCTAAACTTTTTCATTAAGTACTTCCTTTACCGCTTGTATAAATTTTTCGGGTGCAGTATAGATACTCTTTTGGGTTTCAATATCTATCCTTATTTGCATTGTTGTTCCCTCAAATATTTTGTCACCTGTTTGTTTGTTGTAAATCTTATAATTAATATCCAAAGACGGTTCTATAGAAATGAGTTCGGTTTCAACCGTTAAAATGTCCTCAAATTTAGCAGGTTTAATATATTTAACTTTCATTTTTGCAACGGGATATGCAATCCCTTCTGCTTTCATATTTGTATATGTGTATTTGATTTTATTCAATAAATCACAGCGTGCTTGTTCCATATAACGCATATAATTTCCATGCCAAACTATATCCATAGGATCTAAATCTTCAAAAGGAACTTTAACTTCATATGTGGATTTAAATAAACTCATTTATAGTACTCCTTTAAATATATTTTCGCATAAAAATACGCCGGATGAATATTTTTTTGTATCGGTATAAAATTCGTAAGTTACTCGTTTATCATTGCGTTCCAGTTTTAAATGGACAATGCTGTCCGATTCTATTATATTTGAAAACTTAATTCTTTTCCATTGTCCTTCTCCAAGTGATAAATTGAAATGAATATTCGCAAATTCTTTTGCCAGATACAGCTGCATAACTCCGGGGACGAGCTTTAATTCGGGGAAATGTCCGTTGAAGAAGTTACACTGTTTGTAAAAATATATTTTATAATCAATCGCATTTTCGCTTAATACTCTTTTTAATATTATGGGTAAAGAAATATTTATGCTGAATATATGTTTAATTAAATTTCGGTTAATTTTACCGGAAATTGTCATTGGAATTTCGTCAATATATTTCCACTTTTGCGGAACAATTTCCGAGTGAGTTTTTAAATGTGTTTTTAATGTCTTTGTTAAGTCGGTTATACTGTTTTTTAATAAATAATCTTGTCCGTATTCGGATAAAGCACACAAACAAACCGGCTTTTCTTTATATTTATCAATATAACAATTATCAACAAACGGGTGTTTCTTTAATGCCGTTTCAAGTTCTTCTGCACTTACCCGTTTTTCATAGATTTTCAGTAATCTGTCAGTTCTGTTTTTTATTTTTAAAAAACGTCCGTTTAATTCGATTTCGTCATTTAAAATGACCATATCTTCGGGGAAATAGTCGGAAATGACTTCTATTTTATCGTTATGTGCTTTTATATTAACGTTTCCGAAAAGTTCAAAATCGTTGTTACTTGATGTCTTGTGTGCCATTACACCTGTTTCTGTGCTTCCGTATATTTCAATTATGTCAGATTTTTTCTCAAGAAACTCAAACGTTTTTTCATTAAGTTTTGAGCCTGCTGAAATAATATATTCCGGCGGTACTTTAAACGGCATATCAAATTTTGGAATTGTATTCAAAAACGTAGGCGTTGAAACCAATATTACATTATTTTTATCAATATTTTCAGGATAAGCTATATTTTTGGTGTTTATAATTAATCCGTTACACAAAGGTGTCATCAGGTGAAAAGTTAATCCCAAAAGGTGGCACATTGTTGTGGTAGAAACTACAGTCAAATTCTTTTCGTGAAAACCAAATTCTTTTCCTATATCTTCTGCTTCACATATTAAATTGTGTAAGGATTTCTTTATTATTTTTGGTGTTCCTGAAGAGCCTGAAGTGTAAAAATTTATTTTTGGCTGACGGATATCTATATTTTTAAATTTGGGGTTTTCTGTCGGTTGTTTAACGTAATCTTCAAGCAAATCATATTCAAAATTGATGCAGTTTAATCTTGTCTTGTCAGTAATCAGATAAATACTTTTATCACAAAATAACGAAGCAAAGAATTGAATAATAAAAGAAAAATTGTCCCCTGCAATAATAACAATGTTTTCTTTTTTATCTTTTAAAAATTCCATTTCAGATGCGATTAAGCGTTTCAGGTCTAAAATTGTAAAATTATGTACCCCGTCTGTTACGGCAATTCTGTTATCATATTTATCTGTTGTAAAAAATTCCGGTATCAAATTAATTCCCTTTTGCGTAATATAATCCTTACAATATATTCTGCTGCGAATAGTAATCCTATTAAAATATAAGAAATACATCCGTTATACAGTATCCAGATTTTATCGGGCATAAAAATTGTCCATATTGAAATCAGTAAATTTATAAACATAAAAATGCACCAGATATATGTAATGTTTCTGGTATAATTCCAAACAGGCTTATCCAGCTTATCTCCGCATGCTCTTGCAAATTTTTGTATAATAGTTTCTTTACAAAACAAAGAGCCAAAAAATATGCTAAATATTATAAAATTACATATCGGCGGATAAAACTTCAGGAACACAAATCTTTTTACATAGAATAGAAAAATTACACAAAAAGTAACTAAAATTGGTACAAAAGTTTTGAGTTTACGCATTCCAGTAACTTCCTATACAAGGTTGTATATAGCTTTTACAACATCATCCAGAGTTCTGATTTGCTTAAATTCTTCAGGTGAAATTCTTTTATCTGTAAATTGTTGTAATCTTACCGCCAAATCAACTGCATCAATGCTGTCTAAATCCAAATCCGTAAATAAATTTGCATCACTATTCAGCAAAGTTTTGTCAATCTCGAATTCTTCTTCCAAAATTTCACATAATTTGTTATAAATTTCTTCTTTTGAATATTTTTTATCCATTATGTTGCATCCTTACAAAATTAGCGATAGTTTTTACGGAATAAAAATGTTGTTTGTTTTCTTCTTTGTTTTTACTTATAGTCAAATTAAACTCTTTTTTTAATGTCATTCCGAGTTCTAAAGCATCAATAGAATCAAGCCCCAGTCCGTCCCCGAATAAAGGCTCCTCATCAGCTATGTCTTCTGCTTCGATATCTTCCAACTCTAAAGAATTTATAATTAATTGTTTTATTCGTAATTCTAATTCCATATCAATACTATAGCATAAAAATTAAAATCTATCTTTTGTATAAAATTGCGGATATTTGTTTTGTAATTTCAGATTTATATGTTACTTCATCCTGAAATTTTCCCAGGTAATAATTGGTATCAATTTGTCCAATGTATTCAAGAGTAAATAATACCGGTTTATCTCCTGCTTCATATATAGGCTGGTTAATCTGCAGAAAATCGGAACTCGTTTCAATATTAAGTAAAGTGATGTTTTTTCGGGATTTTTGACTGATTAAAGCTGTACCCCGTCTGATTTTCGGAAATTCATTTTTTCTGTGTCTTCTTCCCATCGGAAATATTATTACATTTAATCCGTTATCAAGTTTTTTGCAGGCATCCCCTAACCACTCGTCAATGGAATTAACCTCAAGTATAAATAACAAATTTACCATGCCTTTAAAGAAAGGATTGCGTGCTAATTTCTCTGCAACAAAACATGTTGAGTGGGGTATTATTGACATTAAAATTACAATATCAATGAAGCTGGGGTGGGTCGAAACTATGATAGAATTTTTTATTGAACAAATCTTTTCTTCATCCTTGATTTTTAATTCTATAATTTTTAGTGCTTTTAAAAGCCATACAAAGAACTGCCAGGATTTCTGGAGTGTTTCATAATTTTCTAATTTGGTTTTTTGAAGAGGGAAAATACAATATCTTATAAATAAAGCCCCAAAACCAAACAAAGCAAACAGTAAAATGACAGTTATTCCTCTGATGAATCTTATCATTTTGTTGCCCTTTCAATTGTGTAAATTGAAGTTTTCAAAGAATTTATTTCTCCGTTAAGGAGTTTTATAAAGCCGTCAAATTCATCATTTACGGCTACGTTATTTTCAAGTTTAATTATATATTTGACGAATTCGGGTGTCGGTATTTTAGTTAAATTTATTGCCATTGCATTTGTTTGGGTATTATTTGTATCTGCATAACAAAACAAATTATTATCGTAATTCGCTATAACCGATAATAATAATCCCGTTGAAATTGTATGTTCACAAGCTGATATTGCTGTATATGTTATGGGTTTCTGTTTATTTAAAAGGAAAAATCCTGTTGCATAATTGTGTACGGAACCTGAAAATAAATTCGGGGATACTTCCTTATTTTCACTATATTGAGTGATTAATTTGATGAGTCTTTCAACTTCCCCGTATTGAGAAGCAAATATTATATTTTGAATATCCTCACAATATACGCTGTTTAAGTTTGCTATTGCAATTTTGTCCAAGGTACTCATTCTTCTGCGTAAAATTGGCGGTAGAAAATCTAAATTTAGTGTGTCTGTACCATTGGAAAAGTTATACTTATTTACATAAAATTCTAATAAATTATCTTTCATGCTACCATTATATTATAAATATTAAGAGGGTTAAATTTTTGATTATAACAGGTTACGAAGCTCTTTGCAATTTAGGAAACAACATCGATGAAATTTATAAAAATGCTATTGATGGTAATGCAGGTTGCTTTTATAACCTTGAAAATTATATGCCGAATGATTATGTCCGTGCGGGTATTATAAAAACCGTTCTACCGGAAATTAACAATCCTGATTTTAATATAAGATGTAATCAGTTGTTGTTAAAAAATCTGGAATTAATAAAAAATAAAATTAACGGCATAAAGACTGCATACTCTGATGATAAAGTGGGTATAATCGTTGCTACCACTAATTCAGGGGTTGAAGAATATGCGCAAACCAAAAATCAAAAGCACTGTGAATTAGGAAATCCGGCATTGTTTTTGAGAAATGTGCTTGGGCTAAGCGGATTTTATACAACAGTTTCTACAGCCTGTTCTTCCGGCATAAAAGCTTTTTCTGCGGCAAGAGATTTGTTAAATAACGGGATTTCTGATGCGGTAATCGTTGCGTGTGTTGACACTATGGCAAAAGTCCCGATGTATGGATTTTATTCTCTGGAAGTTTTATCGAATAAACCATCAATTCCTTTTAGTAAAAATCGTGCAGGTATGAATTTGGGGGAAGCAAGTACTATATTCCTTCTTGAAAAAGATAATGTGGAGGGAATAAAAGTTATGGGCATAGGTGAAAATTCCGACATATATCATTCGACTACTCCCGACCCCGAGGCTAAAGAAGCCATAAGTGCAATTAATATGGCATTATCCGAGGCTAATATAAGTCAGAGTGAGGTAGATTATATTAATGCTCATGGGACAGGTACGGTTACAAACGATATTATGGAAGCAAAAGCTATAAGTGCTGTGTTTGGTGATAAAGTCCCGGTAAGTTCTACAAAACCCATTACAGGGCATTGTTTGGGTGCGGCAGCAGGTATAGAAACCGCATTATGCTGTAAATTACTGGATGAATTTGACGGCAGATTATATCCGCATATTTATGATGGAGAATATGATGAAGGTATTTCAAAAATTAATCTGGTATTAAAAAATAAAATATACAACAGGTGTAAGATTTGTATGTGTAATTCTTTTGGCTTTGGCGGTACTAATGCAATTATGATTATGGGGAAAAATGATGAATAACAAAAAATATCTGGCTACTATATTACCTCACAAAGAACCTATGATTTTAATTGATGATGTTGTCGATTATTCGATAGAGGACAAATGGTTAAAGTCTTGTGTTACCATCAGAGAAAACAGTTTGTTTTTTGACAAAACTTTAGACGGTATTGATAGCGTAATCGGAATAGAATATATGGCGCAGACTATCGGTTGTTATGCCTATTTCAGAAAAAAATTATCTTCACCTCAGATTGGATTTTTGCTCGGTACAAGGTTGTATAACAATGCAATTAAGACTTTTGAACTTGGAAAAACTTATTATATTTTGGTTAAAGAAGTTTTTGTTGCGGAGTTGTATTCTTTTGAATGTTTTATTTATAATGATAAAAACGAAGAAGTCGCAAGTGCTGCGATAAATGTTTATCAGGATGATAATGATAATATAAAGGAAATTCTTAATGGATAAAACGGTTTTAGTTACAGGTTCAAGCAGAGGAATAGGAAAAGAAACGGCAATATATTTAGCCAAAAATGGTTTCGATATTGTTTTGCATTGTAATAAAAATAAAGACAAAGCTCTTGAGGTTAAAAAATCTATTGAAGAAATCGGCAGAAATGTTCGTATTCTTCAGTTTGATGTTTCAAACAGAGAGCAAACCAAGGAAGTGTTAATAAAAGATATTGAGAACAATGGTATTTATTATGGTGTTGTTGTTAATGCCGGAATAACCGCGGATAATTCTTTCCCTGCTATGGAGGATGATGAGTGGGACAGAGTTATAAATACAAATTTGAATGGTTTTTATAATACTCTGCGTCCGTTGATTTTACCTATGGTACAAAACAGAAAAGGACGAATTGTTGCATTATCGTCTGTATCGGGTTTAGCCGGTAACAGAGGACAAATTAATTATAGTGCATCAAAAGCAGGAATTATCGGGGCAGTCAAGACTTTAAGCAGAGAAGTCGCAAAAAGAAATATAACAGTTAATTGCGTTGCTCCCGGTGTTATTGAATCCGATATGACAAGTGATATACCGTTCGATATGATAAAAGAAACAATTCCAATGAGAAGAATGGGTACAGCAAAAGAAGTCGCAAGTGCGATAAATTACCTCTTTAGCGAGGACGCATCTTATATTACGGGACAGGTGATTTCTGTTAACGGAGGTATGTATTAATGGCAAAGCGTGTTGTTATTACCGGTATGGCAATAGCCAGTCCTCTTGGGTCTACCGTCAAATCGTCTTTTGAAAGATTACATACATTGGAAAATTGTATTCAATACGATGAAAATTTAGGTATATACAGGGGTTTGCATACAAGATTAGCCTCAAGAGTAAAAGATTTCGTTCTGCCGTCCGATTTTACAAGAAAAACAACACGCACAATGGGGGACGTTGCAATAAAAGCTGTCGTTACGGCAAAACAGGCTGTTGAAGATGCAGAATTGCTAAATGACCCTGTAATATCAAGCGGACAAACAGGCGTAAGTTACGGTTCTTGCAGCGGTTCTATTGATGCGATAATGGATTTTTATTCCATGTGTGTAAATCATGAAGTAAAAAATCTTAATTCAGGTTCTTATGTAAGAATGATGTCGCACACTGCCGCAGTTAATATTTCATTGTATTTTAAAACGCATGGCAGGTTAATCCCGACATCTACAGCTTGTACTTCAGGTTCTATGTCAATAGGTTATGCTTATGAAGCAATAAAATCAGGCATTCAGACTGTTATGATTGCAGGCGGTGCAGAAGAATACAGCCCGAGTAATATTGGGGTTTTTGATACTTTGTTTGCAACGAGTATAAAAAATGATACGCCCGGTTTAACTCCTTCGCCATTTGATGCCGACAGGGACGGACTTGTTATAGGAGAAGGTGCAGGTACACTGATACTTGAAGAATATGAGCATGCAAAAAATCGTGGTGCAAAAATATACGCAGAAATTGTCGGATTTGCGACAAATACTGACGGAACGCATATAACCAATCCGAATTCCGATATGATGACGGAGGTAATGAAGTTGGCTCTTGCGGATGCAAATTTATCACCGGAGGATATAGGGTACATTAATGCTCATGGTACAGGAACCGTAAATGGTGATATTGCCGAAAGTATAGCTACACACAATGTTTTTAAAGGTAATGTTCCTGTAAGCAGTTTGAAAAGTTATACTGGACATACGCTTGGTGCGTGTGGTGCGATAGAAGCCATTATGAGTATAGAAATGATGAATAATAATTGGTTCTGTCCGACCTTAAATTTGAAGAATGTCGATGAAAAATGTGCTGAACTTGATTATATTATAACGAGTCCGAGAATTATGAAAACCGAATATGTAATGAGTAATAACTTTGCATTCGGCGGAATTAATACGTCATTAATCTTTAAAAGAGTATGATTAAGGTAAGCATGCTAAGCATATGTCGTAATATATCTTTATTATCTTTAATGTTCTGATATAGAGTTGGCATAGAGCCTAAAAACGCCTGTTTACCGGTTTTTTACAGGTTTAATTTCCAAGAACGTTATATATAGCATGTGTCAATATGTTAAGAGCTTGCATATTCTTTTATAATGTATATAATAATCATGTTTAGTTAAGAAAGGAGAATACTATGAACAAAGAAGAATTAGTAGCAGAAATTTCAAAATCAGCTAAGGTTTCAAAAAAAGATGCAGCTGCAGTTTTATCTGCAACAATCGAAACTATCGAAAAAACAGTTAAAAAAGGCGGTAAAGTAACTTTAGTTGGTTTCGGTACTTTTGAAGCTCGCAAAAGAGCAGCTAGAACTGGTCGTAACCCTCAAACAGGTAAAGAAATTAAAATCGCTGCTAAAACAGTTCCTGCATTTTCTGCTGGTAAGAAATTCAAAGAATTGGTTAAGTAATTGGATTTTGAATTTTATAAAAACAGGTGATACATTTGTATCACCTGTTTTTGTTTATAAATATACCTATAATATGTTCCATTAGCTATTTACCATGGATAATCAGGTTTTATTTCCCAGCCGTCAAGTACTATTACTGCTCCACAGTATGCCCCTAATGGTTGATCACTGGATGATGTTTTTTGACATTTATAATTATTGCTGACGCCATTTGTTCCGTTGATAATATCATCTCGGGTATATTCAACTGTTTCTGCATCATTTGAAACACCCATTGGTTTTATTTTTGCCTTTGACGTTCCCCATGAAGCACCAAAAGAAAAAATATCTCTTCCAATTATATTAGGTCCGTTTTTTGGACCGTTTACATCAACTATATACCACATACCTGTTCCATTACCGTGTAACCAATAATAAACTGAGTATCCCGATGCGGTTATAAATGAGACTACTCCGGGATCATTATTTCTATAATGGGTTGTTCCTGTAATATCCTGATTATTTAAATTCTTGACATTATCAGCCCAACATTCACTTGATGTAGGGATACAAATATTTAATGTTTTGATATTTGGAAAAAGATATTTTTCGCCAAAATATCTATTCTGTGCGATATTGCTATTATCAAAATTTGCTTTCGGAATAGTAGCCCATGTATCAAGCGTTCCGTTTTCGACCTGAGCCATTTGCATGGCTTGAGCATATTCCGAAAAGGCCTTTTTCATTTGAGATATGACCTGTTTTTTCTGATAATTCCCAATTAAAGTTGGTAAAGTCATTGCGGCAACAACACCAATAATTCCCAGCGTTATTAGGACTTCTGCCAGCGTAAATGCATTAGTCGATTTGATTTTAATAGTCATCTTAATTCCTCCGCTATTACACGCGTGTAATGATATAACAAAATTTTGGCATTAATATTACACATATGCAACAGTGTGATGTCGAAAATTTACAAAACTTAGGGAAAAAAGTTAAAGAGTTACGTTTAAAGTCAAATAAATCTTTAAACGAATTTGTTATGTCAAAAGGTTTTTTGACAACGGCGACATGGAGCCGTATTGAGAACGGACTTTACGATTTCAAGTTCTCAACACTTTTAAGAGTTGCTAAAATGCTTGAAACAACACCGTCAGAGTTGTTAAATATTATTGAATTAAATTTAAATTTTAGTGATGAATAATACTCAGCTTTGTTTTTTTACTCGTCTTAGTTTTCCGTATTTTTCAACCATAGTTTGGGAAATATCTTCATACACGGCTTTAGCATCAGCGGCTTTGTAACTTGGATTAGTTTTTTTGCTCTTCAAGATTTCTGTTTCTGCTCTATTTATAACAGAATTGATATCTCTTATAGTGAAAATTCTTTCATTATCCGAATTTGTTTGTTTTAGCATGTAATGAATAAGTTTACGGTTTTTACCGGTAATTTTTTCATACAGTTTAAGAGCTTCTCTTGTATCAATACTAGATTTCATGCCGGATGCTTTTTGTTGTTTCCTTGTTTCTTTAATTGAGCGGAAAATCTCCGGTAAAAGTTTTAAACGCATAACATTCGCAGACTCAATATAATCTGCTTTTTGTCTTGCCAAAGTTTTAGCTCCGAGTTTTTGTTCTATTATATCGTTAACACCGATTTTTACTCTTAATTTCTTTATCACAGGAAGTTCTTTTGGATGTTTTACGAATTTTACCGGCAATAAAGAAGAATTGATTTCTGATTTATTTTCTACAACAGGAGTTATAGATTTCTCGATTGGATTTGGTAATACAACATTTATATTTTCAGATTTCTTTTCGAGCGAAGGAACTATATCTTCATGTGTTTTTAAATAGTGATTATATTTACGAATATTGTACTCATTCTCCAATTTTGTCATAAGAGTTTGCCATTTACTTTCAGTAGCATTGAAACCGTATTTTACAGCTTCATCTTTCTGATACTTAAATTGAGGGGTTATAAAAAACGGATTTTCTACTTCGCTTTCTAAAGCCGCAACCCTTTCCTCATGCTCTGTTGTATATCTTACTATATTTGAAATATTCTTGTGGAAAATTTCAGCCTTCTTCGGCGGTACCAAATTAAGTATTGAAATAAGTTCTTCTATAGATTTAACGTTAATATCGTCACCAAGAGCTTTAGTAACAAAGGATGCCGTAACATTATTCGCATCAATTCTGTCAAATAAGAGCTTTAAAGCCTCAGTATCAGAAATTTTTGAGTAACCGTCCGTATATGAATATTTAAACTTATCTATCAGATTCAGCCTAAGAGAAAGGTTTTCTTTAGTTGTAGTTGAATATATATCAACAATATGAGCATAATCCTGTTTGGATAAACCTTTTCTGTATGCAAGAAAGTTTACTGCAATTTTATCCATAAGGGCTTTTCCTTCTGCTGAATAATTTGCAGAAAGCTTGTCTGCATACTCAGCCAAATTATCACTTAATGCTGAATAGTTTAAAATTTCTTTTACAGCAAGCATACTGTCATAAGTTTTTGCATTATATTTACCTGAAGAAACAAGATTATCAAGATTTTTAACTACATTTTCGTCTTCACGATTAAGTAAAATATATGATTTATACCTGCTAAAATCAGTAATGTAATTTTCTTTATGTCGTGAATTCAGCATAGCTGTTATAATTTCTGCAGACTTTTTACTGCCGTCAAGAACCTTTGTTTGCATATTTGAAACAAATTCAAGGCTTTTCTTATCTTGAGCAGCCACAAATAAATTTTTAAGTGTTTTTAACGGCACTTCAGAATAATCAATAAGATTTTTATGCTGCGGTGTTGGTTTTTCAACCATCTTGTAAATATCAATAACCAACTGAGAATCTTCCTTTAAATCACCTGCAAATGACCAGTTTCTGGCATTGTAATACTCAGTTAAGTTTTCCATAAAATCAATCTGCTTCTTTGACGCACAATTAAGCAAAGATTTTATTGTTCTGCTTGGTATACCAAGCTTTTTGCCCATATCAGCACAAGACATCCACAGCTTGTCTTCGTTTGGTAAATAACTGATTTCTTTTAAGATTGCTCTGACAGGAATTCCTTGAAAAGTTATGTCTTTATTATTGTAGTTATTTATATTGCCATTGTTATACACATTTATGCTATTTTGAATTTTCATAGTTACCTCACGCTAGATTAAAATCCCTAAAAAATATTTTTTGCCAAAAATTTTCATGTAAATCTAGGGGTTATTATTGCAAAAATGTTGCCAGATTTCAACATAACATTTTTCAATTGTTTCGGTATATTGCTTGTAACCTCTGCAAATAGGTGAATTTAAGGTTATTTTACGCAAATTTTGTCTTAGCCATCTGATTTCATCCATATGATTTTTTATATCGGCACCAATTTGTACAAAATCTTCATCATCTTTTGCAATCATTCCATCCATTTCCAAGGCGGTATTTACTCTTGCTGCACCTTTTGAGGCTATAGTTTCCCATGGAAGTGTCAGTGTAGGGATACCCATTAATGCTTGTTCGATTGTTATTGTAAGACCGCTGAAAGGGGTAGGATCTAGGGCAATATCGCATAATGAATAGCAATTAAAATGATTTTGTTTCATTTTATCATTTCTGAATTGCAGCCTGTCTTCCGTTATTCCGCATTCTGCGAATTGTCTTTTCAGTCGTTTTATGTCATATTCATTCATTTGTGTTCTGTAGAATAAAAGTTTAGCATCGGTATCTTTTTTCAAAATCTTTGACCAAAGATTAACCGTGTATTTGTTAATTTTAGACATGCAGTTGAAGCTTCCGAATGTTACATAACCGTTCTTTTCATAAGGAAGTTCGCTAATTGCAGGTAATTTTGTTCCCTTTGAATTGAAAGTAAATCTGTTCATTCCGCATTCTATGTATAAAGGCTTTTCGGTATAATATTTAGCCATTTCCTCAGGAATTGATAATTTATCAGTCAGAATATAATCGACTTCCTTCATTCCGTATGTACCGACAAATCCAAGATATTGACATATAATTGGGGCAGGCTTATATATCAAAGACCATACTGCATTGTGAGTGTATCCGCTTAAATCTACAAGAATATCAATTTTATCATTATGGATTTTTTTAGCAAGTTCTTCATTAGTTAAGTCTTTGCAGTCATAAAAGTTTGGAATGGCTGTTTTTATTCTGGTGGTTGTACTGTCAGATTTTTTATCGCACGAATAAAGGCAGATATCGAATAATTCCTGATTGTGGTTTTCAAGTATCGGTAATACAAATGTCATCATTGCGTGGCAGTGAAAATCTGATGATAAATATCCGATTCTCAGTTTTTTATTTTTGTCATAATCCTCAGGATTATATTGAAAAGGTTTTGTATCTCCGAGTATTTCCGGTCTGAATATATCTACATATCTTTCAAAAATTTCCTTTAAATTTTTTTGTGAGAAATTCCTGTCTTTTATTAAAACCTGTGTAAGCATTACAAAATGTCTTATATCAGGTTTTATTGCCATTGTTTTCAGGTAATTCTCTACTGATTTATCTCTGTCTATGTAAAAGTACAGGTATCCGAGCATATTGAGTATAGTTATGCTATCCCCGTGCAGTCGGATATTTTCTTCGTATGCAGGAATTGCCTTTTCAAAATCTTTCAGATAGTAATAACAATTCCCGAGATTTCTGTATATTTCAGATTTGTCAAAACTATACTTGTCGGGTACTTTGGCAGTTAATTCTTTATATATTAGTATTGCTTCGTCATATTTTTTATCGTTAAAATATGATTTTGCCAATTTTATTTGATTTAAAATGTCTTTATCCGTTACTCGTTCAAGCATCATTTTATCCCAGCATAATATTATAATTAAAATTATTTTTTGCAATCATACGAATTTTGTAATTTTATTAAACTTTGTGTCTTTTAAAGAATTGTATGATAATATGTTGTTGTTATGGTTACATTTATTATAGGTATTTTAATATTAGTTATCGGGTATATCTTTTATTCAAGATATACGGAAGCTCAATTCGGAATATCCGATTCGGATACTCCTGCCGTAAGGATTAACGACGGAGTCGATTATGTTCCGTTAAGCAAAAATAAAAATATGCTTATCCATTTGCTGAATATTGCGGGGCTTGGACCTATACTGGGTGCAATTCAGGGGATTTTATTCGGACCCGTTGCGTTCATTTTAATTCCTTTGGGATGTGTATTTATGGGTGGTGTTCATGATTATTTTGCAGGTATGTTATCTGTTAAAAATGACGGTGCACAAATTACAGAACTGATAAGAAAGTATCTTGGTAAACATTTTTATGTAATTTTCATTTTCCTGGTTGCGGTTATGCTGCTGCTTCTTGCATCGGTGTTTGTATATACCGCAGGTGATTTAATTGCCGAAAGGTTTTTCCATCAGACAGATTTTGGTTTGAATAATCATATAGTAGTCGGTTTATATGTCGTAATTGCTCTGTATTATATTCTTGCAACACTATTTCCTATTGATAAGATAATAGGGAAATTTTATCCTTTATTCGGGGCATTACTTTTATTGGGTACGGGACTCGTATTTATAGGTTTTTTTGTAAACGGAATCAGCCTTAGCGAATTAGATTTCCATAACATTAATATGCACCCTATGAAGCAGCATATTTTACCGATGTTTTTTATGACTGTTAGCTGCGGACTTTTGTCAGGATTTCATTCTACTCAGGCAACAATTATTTCAAGGACGGTAGATTCCGAAAAATCGGGCAGACAGATATTTTACGGTATGATGTGCGTTGAATCTTTAATCGCAATGATTTGGGCGGCAGGGGCTATGCACGTATATTCAAATAACATTGTACCTCAAAATATGGTAGGAACCGTAAATGTTATAAATTCTATTGCGGATGTTTTTGTATTCCCGTTGCTTGCTTTTGTAGTTACGATTGCGGTTGTTATATTACCAATAACTTCAGGTGATACAGCTTTAAGAGGATTGCGTATGATTGCTGCAGAAGCATTAAAACTTAATCAGGTGAAAATTAAAAACAGACTGGTAATTATTGTTCCGATAGCAATACTTATTATTTCTATTATATTGTGGGCGAAATTAAATGACGGAAGTTTTACTCTTGTATGGAGATATTTTAATTTTGCAAATCAGCTTATTGCTATTCCGACTTTCTTGTATGCAACGGTTTATCTCTGGCAGAAAAAGAAAAACTATTTTATGACGTTGATACCCGGAATGTTTTATATCTTTATTCTTTCGTGGTTTATATTAAATTCTAAAATAGGGTTTAATCTGGAATATAATTTTTCAAAAATTTGTGCTATAATCGTAACTGTAACTTGTGTTTTAGTTTTCTGTAAAGCAAAGTTTTTCAAAAATAATTAAATGTAACATTTTTTGTAGTGTTATAGCAAAAATTTTTTTTTATGGGTTTTACACCGAAAAAAGGGTAATGTAATAATGAAAATTCAGAACAGTATAAATAATAATCCATACAAACACTGTACTCAGCAATCATTTGAGGGGCTTGGTTTCAGAACCCCGTCTACAAGAGTCAGAATATATGACGGTGAACAATATGTTCAGGAGGCTTGCCAATACATGAGTAATTTAATAGGGCAGCCTGCATCAGTGATTACAAATTTATTGAAAGGTGCTAATAAAAACAGATTTTCATTTTTTACAAATATGGCGACCCAATATAAAATTAAGAATCATAATTTGGCAAACGGTTTAATGGATGATTCAGAGCATATTATAAACATATATAAGATGGTTGAAAAACCTACAAATGCTCATTTCGATATAGTTTCAAGAACTCAGGGCTCATTTAAAAATGCCGAAGATATGTTTAGACTTGCAACTGATGATAAGAGTTTAGATTTTATTCAGACAATGCAGCGAAATGTCCTTAATGGAAAGCCGACTTCATCAAAAACCATTATAGAAATGTTGTCTTCTCCAAATCGTGCTGTATATGTTGAGCATCCTGAAGATTATGCATCTTATTTGAAACTCAATGCAGGAAATGCGGATGCCGTTAGTATGCTTGACAAAATGGTCACTAAGGGTGTTTATAAAAAAGAAAAATATGATGCCTGTCTTGCCGTGAATGAAATGATGAGGCATAAAAATATAAATTCTTTGTTTGGTTCTTACAAAGATGTTTTAAGCAAGAATTACAGTGAACAAGGTGCATCTTTTATAAAGACGTTAGCCAGAAACTATTTAAGAAAAACCTCTGCAGAAGATTCCGCATTAAAGGATATTCTCGATATGTACAAAACTTTTACTCCGGAAAATTATAAATTAAGGATGGATGTTTTAAATAAGTTTACTATGCCGACAAAAGTATCAAATAATATTACGTCTGATATAAGCGAATTAAAAAAATTATATGGCAGAATTGACGAGAATGAGAATATTCGTGCATTTATGGACAAGGCTGTTCGCAAAGATTTGCATGTAACTTCTCCGAAAGAATTTAATGAAATTCTTGAAACCGTACCTGCAAAGATGGCGGAAATATTCCTTACCAACCTGAAAAGAATAGTTACGTTAACAAAAGGGCAGGAACGCAAAACGGCTATTTTGAACGAATTAAAAAATCCGTTTTATGAACCGGCATCCGCAAAATCTGTTAAAGGAGGGAAAATCCTTTATGGCGGAGCAGAAAGTGACAATATTTTTTCAAAAGCATTCAGATATGTTGGAAATAAAATAAATATGTACAGATATAATCGACTCGGTATAGAAGAAGCTCCTTTAAATTCATCTGTCCGACCGATAAAACATACTGTTAAATTTAAGGTAAAAGACGAAAACGGTGTTAATGCATCAATTGCTCTTGTGAATACTCCGAAATCTTCCCGTGAAGCAAAAAGATTAACGGTAATTTCTGATATAAATAATGTTATAAAAGAACGTTTGCATTCAAAAACTTTTGACAGACAGCAAAGCACATATGCTGATTTTGCAACAAAAATGCGTCTGAAACTTTTACCGGCTATTTTTGAGTCAATTAAGGAAACAAGGCAGGCTGACAGGCTTAATGGTATTAAGAAAAGTGATTCATCAAACCCTGATGCGGTAAAACTTTATAAACTTATTAACGGTAAAACAAGAAAATTAATCAGATATATGTTATTTAAACGTGATGATGCAGGTGCAAAATTGTACGAAGTCAAAGATATTATTAATTTTGTTAAAAAGCATAATATTGAAATAGAAAAAAATAAAAAATCATATAATTTAAATGCCGGCGATGTAAAATATTATTATGACGGCTTGTATAATAAAATGGTTGAAAAGCACGGCAGTTTAACGAGAAAAGAATACATAAATAAATCAAATTAAAAAATAGCCGTCCAGCCTGCCCTTACAGGTGCTTCGCTCGTTTGATGCAAACATTTGTTGTGATAAATGCAAATGTTCCCTCTACCAACGGGAGAGGGAAGAATTGGTTAACGAAACGAAGTTGAGTTTAACAATTCGGGTGAGAAGGCTCATAAATTCGCCTTGAAAAATTACCCTCTCCCGATGGTAGAGGGAGAGTAAAATGAGATATTGTATATAGATGTTAAATTTTTATTTAAAAAAAGACTTGAAATATTTAGAAAATAGTTTATAATGATAATGTAGATAGAAAACAGCGGAGGATATTGCTATGAGCGAATTTACACCTAGGGGGGGGGGTAAGAACCTCTCGCAGTAAGGGTTTGCAAGATTTGCAGGCTAGCCTGCCTTTAAAGATGCTTCGCTCGTGGGATTTTTCTTTATGTCATCCCGAACTTGTTTCGGGATCTAGCCACCGTAAAACTTTAGAGATAACTCAAAATAAGGTAATCGCAACAAGTACCATGGGTCAGATGCCGAAACAAGTTCGGCATGACATAATGTGGGGGCGTAAAGCCGCTTTTACTTTGGCTGAGGTTTTGATAACATTGGGTATTATCGGTGTTGTTGCGGCGATAACGTTACCTGCATTGATAGAAAATGTTACGGAGAGAAAAAACTCCGAACGTCATGCAAACATTGTATATAAAGTTACTCAGGCAATGGATATAATGAAAGCTCATGGTGAACTCAGCGGAACATACCCGTCAACAGAAGCCTTTGTTGATGAACTGCAAAAATATCTAAAAGTATCAAAAAGATGTGACAGTAACCACATAGCAGATTGTTGGCCGACAGAAAAAGTAATAGACGGTGACGGAAACGAGTTTGAAGTAAGCAAAGCCAAAAAAGGTAAGAACTTATCTCTAAATACGAATACAAATAATGTTGGTCTTATACTTGCAGACGGAGCGTCAATAATACTGAATTACAATCCTGACGGCGGTAAAATAGATGATACTGACCCGTTAGTAGCAGTAAAAAAATCACTACCTGTCGGCGGCGGAAGAAGTAAGGAATTTGTTTATACATCAAATTCAACTGCATCAATAGATTTTGTAACTGATGTAAACGGCTCTGCTCACCCTAACAAAGAAACATCTGATAATAAATATAACGACATCAGAAACCTGTTTGCTGCAAAATTTTCAAAAGGCTGTGCCGGTGAGGATATTTCTGGTCTTGGCTGTGTTGTAAACACAGGACAACAGTTAACATGGTCTGATGCCAAAGACAAGTGTTCAGGTATGGGTATGATTTTACCTGATAAAGGAACATTGAAGAACATCTATAACCAAAAAGCGAGCAACCCTAACCTACCACAGTCAGGCTGGTTCTGGTCTCCCTCAGAGATCAATGCGGACCTCGCATGGGTCGTTAGTTTCGGCAGTGGGGTCGAGAGCTCCGGCTACAAGCCCAGTCAATACGGGGTTCTTTGTGTAGGTAATTGATGATTAAGTGAACAGTAAACAGGGAACAGTGAACAGTTCATTACGGTGCTGTCGCACAGTTAACCATGTCATTGCGAGCAAATCAAAGGCTTGATTTGCGTGGCAATCCAGCTTATTCATCACAACAGTAAAATTTAATGATAATGTAATTAATTCT
>CACWHC010000003.1 GCA_902760645.1 uncultured bacterium | reverse complement strand
TCTTTTTCTTTCGGATAATACTTCTGCTATTGTTTTATCCGGAGCATTTGGACAAGGTTGAGAATTCTTAAAACTCAGCCACATATCAATCATTTTTATTGTTTCTTCAATTGTTGGAATATAATCTATATGCCAAGATTTGTGTAGCTTTTCATTTCGCATCAAATATGCGGGTTTATTCTGAATGCTGCTTCCGATATAACTCGGTAAAAGTTTTTCAAAACCTTCCTGAAATTCTTTAAAAAATCTTTCTATTACTTTGGCTCGGGCATTATATGGTCTTGCAAAAACTGTTTCAATTCCGAGTTTTGAATATAGTCCCTGAAATCCAAGTTCTGTAAAACCTTTATCATCTGTAAAATATTTTGCCCTAAATGCTCTGCCGTTATCTTGATATACGACTTTGGGAATCATATCAAGATTGATTATTGCGTTTCTAAGGGCCGAAGCTATACACTGCGTGTTTTCTTCAAGCATAATTTCATAACCAACTAACGTAGTTGACTTCCAATCCAAAAATCCGACTAATGTCGCTCTGCAGGGTTTGCCTGTAAACGGATTAATAACCTGAAACGCTAATTTATGCCCGTCAGCTACAAGAATATCTCCGACTTCAAGTAAACTAGCATCTCGTTTTATATATGGTTCAACTTTATCGGATAATGCTTTTTCTCCGTCACGTGCTAAAATCCATTTGTCATAATTATTATCTTTAAACCATTTTGCATAACGGCGAAATGTAATATCAGCAGGAATAAAACTCTGCCCTTGCTCTTTTAATTTATATTTTGTTAGTGCGATTGCTTTTCCGATTGAAATTCTATTCGGGTGCAAAAGTAGACTCATAAATATTTTTATTTCTTCATCATTTAGAACAGTTCGGTATTCCCGAACAGTTAAATATTTATACTGTGGCAAAAGCTTTGTATAATCTTCCGTTCCGTTTAGCATTACATACCAACGGTGTAAACTTCCGCGGGAGATTTTACCTAAAATCTCAAATAAGTGAGAGGTTGAAGTATTATGCAATTTCACAAAATCATAATCTGCTTGAAGTTTGTTTTGAGATTTCTTTCTAAATTCAAGCCATTGATGAACAATGTCTAATCTTGCTAAAGCTATTTGTTTACATTTTTCTGGAGTAAATTCTGCCATGCGTATGCTCCTTTGCATACACATTAATCGCTCTTGTTAGTAGAAACATCAAGTCTTTTGTCTCAATCTCAGAGACATTTAGACACATATCAAAATGTAAGATAATTTATTTTTGCACTTTGTTGCACAAAATTGCACGGTGTAAATATTCAAATTCCATGCTAATAAGACCCTGAAACAAGTTCAGGGTGACGAGCTTTCAGTGCAAAAGAGTGCAAAAATCAGGACAAAGGTGCAAGAATAGTCCAACAAATCTCTACGCTATAAATCTGCCTCATTCGCTCTAAAATTAGGCATTTTTGCCACAAAAACTCGCATCCAATATCCACAGAAACTATATATTTTCGGTACTTTGTACCTGCCAACAAAATCTGTTCGCTATCCGGACTAACTTCGTGTCGTCCGTCCGCAGTCCGTCCGCAAATCCGCTTGAACCCTGACCGAACTCTGTTCGGTGGGGGTTCTACGTCCCGACAATAACTGTGTTTATTTCGCATAAAAAATGCCGAAGGGGGGACTTGAACCCCCACGGATTGCTCCATACGCACCTGAAACGCACGTGTCTACCATTCCACCACTTCGGCATTTTTAAAAAATTAAGTTGTCAAATATATTATATCATGAAATTGCCTTCGTGGTGGATGTTGTGTCAAGCACAACCCTCTCGAAAAATGATACCCAATCATTTTTCTGCGGCAGAGTACCACTTCGGCATCTATATCCAATATTAAATTGTCAATTATATGTATAAGTATATCACAACTATTTTATTTTTTTGAAAAATTCTTCCGCTAATAATTGTGAATATTTGTTTTTTTCGTTTAGGGATATTAAAATTCTGTCCTCCCCGTTTTTATCAGGTACAACCGCTACTATTCCGCTCATTGCCCCTACAGGGAATCTTGTAATTTTAGTATTGAATCTTGCGTAAGGGGTGTTTTTCCCGTACGAATATAAAGTCCCGTGTTTCGTTATTTCAAATTCCTCTAACCCTAGTGACTGATATTTTAGTTTACCAAGACTGGATTTGACTTTTGCTTCAATATTTCCGGAAACTATATCCTCTTTGGTTAAAATAGGTTTTTTATGGTCATCAACAACAATCATTTTTTGCCCTGTTGCACTGTGTTCCGCAAGAACTCCGTTATAACCGAGCATGCCCGTTACTTTTTCTATTGAATATTCTTCATTTATCTGAGAAAAATCACCTACTTTCTGAGCTTTTTCAATCATAGTTTGAGGTGATTTACCCATATGTTTATTCCACAGAGATACTACCCAGTCTTTCCCGCCTATTGAGAAAAATCCTATTATGGCAAGTGCCAATATTACAGACTTAATAATTTTTTTTAAGCATCCCATATCCAAAATCCTCAGTTCATGTTATAATCCTATTATAACTATGACAAAAAATGAAATCAATAATATTAATACCAAGGACTTGGATATTGAAAAGCTGACTCCGGTTATGCAGCAATATTTAACTATAAAACGCGAAAACCCGGAAGCCTTGTTGCTATACAGGCTTGGTGATTTCTACGAAACTTTTTTTGAAGATGCTATTATAATGTCAAGAGAGCTTGAACTAACTTTAACAGGTCGTGATGCTGGTGCTGAATATGGCAGAGTCCCTCTTGCAGGTATTCCTGTTAAGGCTGTTAATTCCTATCTTGAAAAATTGGTCGAAAAAAATTATCGTATTGCTATTTGCGATCAGCTTGAAGACCCAAAGTACGCAAAAGGGCTTGTTAAACGTGGTGTTACCCGTGTTATTACTGCAGGTACACTCACGGAAAGTGATTTTTTAAAGCAAAATTCAAATAATTATATCTGTGCTTTGTTTAAGGATGATAAAAGCGGTGACTACGGATTTGCTTATGCAGACATTTCCACTGGCGAATTTAAAGTTACACAGGCTGATATCGGGCTTATTATGTCTGAACTTGTGCGTATTTCTCCTGTTGAAATTGTTGCACCTGCCGTTAATCAGAAAATAATGCCTTTTCAAATCGTTCCTGAGCAAAAAATTGATTTGCCTGATAATATTCAAAAATTGTATAATTGTTCAAAAATTCCTGCAAATGTTTTCGATTTGTCATTTGCCGAAAATAATTTAAAAGCAGTATTTGAGGCTTCTTCACTTGAAGCTTTCGGATTTTCCAAGTACAAATTGGGATTTAGGGCAGGCGGTGCATTACTCGCTTATATTTGGGAAACCTTAAAAGAAAATGTTCCTAAATTTGAGCGTATTGAAACCTATGAATTATCCGAATATATGCTTTTAGATGGCAGTACAAGAAAAAATCTTGAACTTACAGAAACCCTCAGGGAAAAAAATAAATACGGTTCGTTGTTATGGGCAATTGATAAAACCAAGACAAATATGGGTGCAAGACTTTTAAAAAACTGGATTTGCCAGCCGTTAAAAGATTTGAAATCTATTTTAATAAGACAAAATTGTGTTTCTGAATTGGTTGCAAAAACAGACATAAGAAAAAATCTTATTGATTTGCTGGAAAAAATTTATGATATACAGCGCCTTGCAACAAGAATGAGTAATTCTTCCGCTTCCCCAAGGGATTTTATTAGTTTGAAAGAATCTTTGAGTGTATTGCCCGATTTGTTGGATACTTGTGCGGAACTTGAATTTAATCCGTTTATTAGTATTGAAGAATATCGCAATTATATAATGGATTATGCAAACTTAATTGAGCGTACAATAGTTGATAATCCTCCGATTCTTATAAAAGAGGGCGGAATAATTAAAGAAGGTGTAAGCGGAGAACTGGATTATTTCAGAGAACTGTTATCGGGCGGCGAAGACTGGTTAAAGAAATTTGAAGAAAGTGAAAGAAAAAAGACGGGTATCAAAACTTTAAAAGTGTCGTTTAATAAAGTTTTTGGTTACTTTATTGAGGTTACGAATACTAATCTTAGTCTTGTGCCGTCAAATTATGTCCGCAAGCAGACTCTTTCAAACGGGGAACGTTTTATTACCGATGCATTAAAAAAACACGAGGATGATGTTTTATCGGCTAAGTTCAAATCTACCGAGCTTGAATACAAATTATTTGTTGATTTCAGAGAATATTCAAAAGAATTTGTTTCAAAAATCAGAGAAATAGCTGATTGTGTATCAAAGGCGGATGTTTATTCTTCACTTGCGGAAGTTGCTGTTGAAAATAATTATTGCAGACCTGAAATCGATGAGTCAGATGAATTTATTGTTAAAAACGGTCGTCATCCCGTATTAGAGAAAATTTTACCTTTAGGTGAATATGTTGCAAATGATTTGGAGTTAAAATCAAATTCTGTCGATACTACGCAATTTATGATTTTAACAGGTCCTAATATGGCAGGTAAATCTACATTTATGCGTCAAAATGCTTTGATTGTTTTATTGGCACAGATAGGTTCGTGGGTTCCTGCAGATTATGTAAAATTAGGTTTGGTCGATAAAATATTTACCCGTGTAGGGGCTTCCGATGATTTAACACTCGGACAATCTACGTTTATGGTAGAAATGATTGAAACCTCATATATTTTGAATTCTGCAACTGACAGAAGTTTTATATTGCTCGATGAAATCGGCAGAGGTACAAGTACTTATGACGGGGTTGCTATTGCCTGGGCTGTTGCCGAGTATATTGCAGACAAAATAAAGGCAAGATGTATTTTTGCTACTCACTACCATGAATTGAATGTTATGACCAAAAATTATCCTCAGATAAAAAATTTCCGTATTACTGTGTCTGAGGAAAACGGAGAAATTCAGTTTTTGAGAAAAATTGTTCAGGGCGGAGCAAGTAAAAGCTATGGTATTCAGGTCGCAAAGATGGCAGGCTTGCCGTCAACCGTAGTTAAACGCTCTCAAGATTTAATGAGCAGAATGCAAAAAGATTATTCAAATAACCTCTCAACAAGAAAACGTACTGCAGATGTTCCTGAAGTTAATGTCCCTCAGTTAAGTTTGTTTAACTAGAGTTTAAAGTTGCAGTGTTTTTTTAATCGTGATAAAATGGTTTTATGAATAATAAGAAGAAAGTTTTAATTATCGGTTCATCTGCAAAGGAGTACGCTCTTGCAAAATATTTGCATAAACTTGATTATATTGAGCAGGTGTATGTTGCTCCGGGTAATTTTTTTGTCGGTGAATTTGCACAAAGACTTGACATCAGAGAAACTGATGTCGATGCGTTGTTGGAATTTGCCATAAAAAATGATATTGATATGACAATAGCATCCTCTTCTGAAGCTATCAAAGCCGATATAGTGTCGAATTTTAAAGAAAATTCACAGCCAATATTTGCTCCTTCGGTTGAAGCTGCAGGGTTTGCATTATCCGCTGCTATTTCAAAAAAATTTTTATATAAATTACATCTGCAAACTGCTAAGTTTGGGATTTTTGACAAGCTGCCGTTAGCTTCAGATTACATAAAAAATGAAAAGTACCCGTTATTAATTACAACCGAATATAATGCTGAAACTGCTCCCCGTGCTGTATGTGCAACTGTTTTACAAGCTCAGAGGTGTTTGAACGATATTTTTTCTCAGGATGAGAGCAGGGTAGTTATTGAAGAATATTTGTATGGTCATCCTTTTACATTATATGTAATATCTGACGGCTATTCTGCATTACCCATAAATGTAGTCGGTGATTACAAGTTTCAGAATGATGGTGATGGCGGTTTTTATACATTAGGTGCAGGTGCATATCTGCCTGATTATAAAGTTTCATTAGAGCAGGTTTCTCAAATTATGGAAAATGTCGTATCAAAAATTATGACTAATTTGCAGAACAGGGGAACTCCTTATATCGGGATTTTAGGTATTGAGTGTGTGCTGAATAAGGAAAATCAGTGTTTGGTAGTTGGATTTACACCGTTTCTTAAAGACCATGATGCTCAGGCTGTACTAAGTTCACTTGATATTGATTTATATGCTGTTATGGAAGCATGTATTAACGGTTCATTTGCTGATGATTACGAGGATATTCTGCTTAAAGATAACAGTATAATATCCTGCGTTTTATCTGCAAGGAAAGACGGTTCAGTTATTACCGGTTTGGAAATGGTTGATGATACAACTGATATTTCATATTTTGGATGCACCAAAAATGAGTTTTTTGAAACTCTTACCAATAAAGGACGTACGCTTGTAATTACACAATCCGCAGGAACATTATCAAGAGCAAGAGAACTTTTGTATGATAATATTGAGGATATTTATTTTGACGGCATAACTTTCAGAAGAGATATTTGTTCGGAATAGTTATTCTTTTTCATCATCATCTTCTTCTTCCCAGTCATATTTTTTTTCTTCTTCTTTTGATGTAAGAATTAAATACCCAATCATAAATACAATTATACCGAGCATAATGCCAAAAGTATTTGAATATCCTAAACCTGAACCGTGTGATAATTCGTCAATTTTTTGTTTTTTAAAATCATTTATTTTGTCCATGAATGATTTACAATTTGCATATTTTCTGTAACTTCCCAAAGAATATTCTTTATCTGTGTTTAATTCAATTTTTAAAATAAAAAATTTCTTTTTGCCTCCGGAACGTGCAGGTTGAAGCTGTGTTTCGCAGTATGCCTTATTTATTTCTGACGGCAGAAACTTATCTTCACTCAAAATTATATTAAATATTCCCAGTTTTGACTGAATTAAGCAGGAATTATCTGCTCTTGAACAGTAAAAGTTCTCATTAATGATAGATAAAGCAATTATAGCAGTTCCTATAATTACGCAAATAATAAAACCTACGAATTTTCCCATTATTTATTAGCCAATTCTTTGTACATTTTTAAATATTCTTCGCTGCTCTTTTTCCAAGAAAAATCAGCTCCCATAGCGGTTTTTCGCATTGCATTAAAGGTGTATTTGTCCTTGTAGACTTCAATGGCACAATTAACCGCCTGCATCATATCAAATCCGTTATATGTCCAGAACTTAAATCCGGTGCTGTCATTTAGAGGGTATCCTGTTACTGTATCTTCTAATCCGCCTGTTGCTCTTACGATAGGTAATGAGCCGTATCTCATAGCAATAAGCTGGCTGAGTCCGCAAGGTTCAAATTTTGACGGCATCAGATAAAAATCACTTGCTGCATATATCTGGTTTGCAAGTTCTCCGTTGTATCCTATGTATGCACGAATATTCTTTGAATTATTTGAAAGCCATATCAGTAAGTTTTCATAATCTTTGTTGCCGCTGCCAAGGAATATATAATCCGCATTTGTGTCTTTCATCGCATTTTCTGAATTTCGTATTAAATCAATACCCTTTTGCGGGACTAATCTTGTTATGCAGGCAATTAACGGTCTTGCAGGATTATATTCCAACCCAAATTTTTCGCAGATAGCTTTTTTGTTATCTTCTTTATATTTTAGGGTTTTTACGTCATAGTTTTTTATAAGTGTTTTGTCTTTTTTAGGATTGAACGCATCATAGTCAATACCGTTTAAAATCCCTCTCAGTTTGTATTGGGCACCTCTAAGAGTGTAATCCATACCTTCACCGTATTCACCTGTCAGAATTTCTCTTGCGTATGTTGGAGAAACCGCTACTATTCTGTCGGAATAATTTATTGCACCTTTCATCCAGTTGACTTTACCGTAGTGTTCAACTCCCCATTCATTGTATACGATGTCCTTTCTCATATTCGCAAAATCAAGGACATCTTCAAACCAAACACCCTGGTATGCAAGATTGTGAATTTCAAATACTGTTTTTGTGTGCTGCCAGTATTCGTCATATCTGTAGTTACTGTGCAGGTAAACGGGTATCATTGCCGTATGCCAGTCATTTGCGTGTATAATATCCGCTCTGAAATTCAGCAGTTTTGCATATTCCATTACCGCAAGAGAAAATGCGATATATCTTTCGTGTTCATATCTCGGGTCAAGCCACTTAGGATATACCTCTTTGAAACAGGTAAAATACCAATCATTATGTACAAAAAATACGTTAATATCTGTTCCGGGTAATTTGCACATAAAAAGACGGAATTTGTGCCCCTGATTTCCAAAAGTTAACCATAATTCAGAATTTTCTAGTTCTTTTATCCCCCATTTTTCGGTATCAATTAAGCCGTGAAGCGGTGTAAAGATGGCAATTTGTGCTTTCTTCTCAATATATTTGGGTAAACTTCCGACGACATCAGCTAATCCACCTGCTTTTGAAAAAGGTGCTACTTCGGCAGCCGCAAAAAGAACTTTCATTTATGTACTCCTTTACTAATTATTATTTTCTGATTGTAGCGAATCAATATTGAATAATTCTGAATTGTTATTATCTAAATCATCAATTGAACCGTTTTTAAATCCTGAACCCTGAATTGTAATGTCTTCATCAGGATCAACCAATGGTATATAGTGTTCCGGATTCGTGTCAAAATCAAATTTAAGGTTATGTTTATTTGCAATATAGTTTGCCTGTGCAAAACATATTTCCGAGTTTTCCGTATCCCCCTTAAATCTGAGAACTTTATACATATTGTATTTAAACAGCATAAGTATAAATTCGTTTGAATTATCCGCTTTTTCAAGCTGAATTAATGAATTGTTGATAATCCCTTTGGCTACAATATATTTGCCCTGAGCCATATTTAATTCACTCATAACATACCATGCAATGTACAAGAGATTATTTAAACCGTTGTCATTAGCGGTTTTTATAATTTGGTATATAATTGAGGAGGCTTTTCTGAATGAGCATAGCTTCATATATGCATAACCAATCATCAAATCGGCAAACAATTCAATTTGTGAAAGATGATTGTGTTTCGCAAGTATTTTTGCTTCGTAAATTTCTTCGGCAAAAACCTGATAATCGTGTTTGCATCTGGTGAATGCTTCTATAATATGGTAAATAACTGATGAAAATTTATTATCGTCAGTTAATAATGATTGGTCATATTGTGGTGCCTGTCCGAAAATTAAATCCTCTAATGCTGCAAATGCATCATATCCATGCGGAATGTTTGTGAAGTCCGAACGAACAATATTCAAAAATTCTTTTACATTGCCTTTTAATTGCAATATATTAGCCAGAGCAATATATCCTATTGTATCAATTATAATTTTTTCAAATTGCGCCGTTGTCATATAATCAGGACGCATCACATCAAGATTTCCCTGATTTACTACGTTAAGAACATTGTAACCAATATCAAGACAATCTTCCCACGCACCTATATTAAATAATATTTCAACGTGTACAATAGTCATAAGGAAGAAATATTTATTAAAATTAGTTGCTCCCGGGTCAATTGAACAATTCGGCAGCAGAGCAAGTACTTTATGAGTTAATTCAAGTGCATGTGTATAGTGTCCTGATTGCATACAGCTTTGTATAAGTTTATTACATAAATTGATTATTTTATCCGTATTGGTTGTTTTTTCAAGCTGCTGCAAGGTCTTTTCCGCAATTGCAAAAGTCTTGTCAGGAACAAAATCAAACATGTTTTGTGCTATATTTTCATACAATTCCAATTTGTAATTTTCGATATCTTCCTGGGCTTCTTCATCCTTATTCATTTCAAGAATTTCAAGAATTTTATCCGCACAATTCAAATATGCGTTGAAATCACCTAGTGACAAGTTGATTTTCGCGAGTTTTTCCCATTCGTTAAATTCGGCTTTATAATCCTGCAATAAACCGTACAGATAAGCCTTTTCAGGACAAGGCATACTGTCTGTAAATACTTTAGAAAACAGTATATCTGCAATTTCTTTTAATACAGTTGTATCCAATGCCTCAAGCAGATTTGCCCTCAATATATTGTAGTTCGGGAAGTACATACAATTATTGTAATAGTATATGTAGCCCATTTCTGCAAGCTTTTCAAGTATATCACCAAGATTATCAAAGCCCAGACTCTTAATTGTGCTGTCATCAATTCTTGTACCGAGCAGGATGACTGTCGCAAGGAATTTGATTGCTTCCGGATAATCCTTTAGTAAATCGATACGTCTTTTTATAAGTTTATTGAGGCTTGACGGTATAATAAGAGTCTTCGGATTAACAAGTTTTATTTCTTCTTCCCCTGCCTCAAAAACTCCGCTTTCAATTAAGTATTGAATAGCAATATCGAGGAATAATATACTTCCGAAAGAATATTTTGCAATCCTTTGGAAATAAAAACTATCCATAATATTCTTGTAGTATGATTTGTTTTCTTCAACCATTCTTTCAAACGGTGTCGGTTTAAGAGTAATTTCCGTATAGTATGGTTTTGTTAGCAGGAAGTGCATATCCTTATGCAGTCCGAAATCTTTGCTGTACTGTACAAGATAACTAATATCAAGCTGCTCAAACGTTTTGAATAAATATTGAAGTACATCATAAGAGCTTGCATCAATCTTATCAAAGTTTTCAATAAATATTAAAGTATTCGGTATTGCCTGCAATAGAGTAAGGAAGATGTCAAAGTATGTATACCTTGTATCCTGTGGATTATCTCCTCTTTGTTTAAAGGTAATTAAATCTCTAATCATGCCTGTTCTGTCAATAGAAGCAAACATTGAAAAATCATTATTATTAAACAATTTTTGAGATACGGTGTATTCAAATATAGCAGATACCAAATTTCTGAAGAATGAATAAGGTGAATATTTCATTTCATCATAACAGGTAACCGTAATAATATTAGAATATACATTCAAATCGTTTATTGCGGATAACAATTTAATTGAATACGGAACATATAAAGGATCTGTCCTTATTGCAACAATTCCTTTCGGTGTTGACTGAATTTTGCTTGCAACGTGGTAAAATACATCAATATTTTCCGTTCTGATAAATTCACATTTAATTTCCGAGAAATTGATGGTTTCTATATCGTATATTTCATCAGGGTCATTTGGTTTTTCTAATTTGCTCAGAGCTGCACCGTCCAGTTTGTCCTGCTCAACCAGCATGTTCTGAACAAAGTTTGGTATTTCAACTTCAGTTTCTGCTTCATCCAACTCCTCATAATTTATGATAATTTCTTTTGTAATGTCAATCTGGTAGAAGGTTCTCATTTCACCATTTATGGAAATTGAACTTAACGGGTCAAAAGCATAATCTTTACCGATTGCCTCTTCAACGAAATTATCGGCAATCAGCTGGAATGTTCCCATAAGCCTGCCGCGTTTATCAGCATCCATTTTGCTGTTAACCATATTTACGCTGAAGCCCGAATCAAAGTTATACGGATTGTCTTCAATTGTACGCTGCATTAGAAACATATTGCATCTTACCGTAGTATTCTTTCTGTTTGTAAGTTTGTAATTCATTTTTGTAATGTCTGTAAGAATTGCAATAGCTGTTTTTATGGCATTCCTTGTAGAAACTTTGAACGAATAATCTTTATTAAAACGTAGTACAACATTTTTATCAATTATTTGTCTTCTTATTCCGGCTTCATTAGCGTGTTTAAGAATAATTTTGTCTAAATTGTCTTTAAATTTATTAAAAAGTTTTGTTGAACCTAAAATTTGTTTAATTTCCCCCATGACAGGGAATGTTATAAGCAGGCAGGCAAATTCATCGGTATTCGCCTCATTGAGAATAACGCTTTGTTCCAGGTCATAATTGCATTTTTTACACTTGCCTAATTCTGTAAGGTTTATTTTTCCGCATTTATGACATTTGGTAAGAATAACATAACCGCATCGTTTGCAGGTGTTTGTTTTGTTGACGGTTTTACATTTCGGACAGACAATCTTGAGTACCTTTTTGCAGTTAGGGCACACGGTCGCTCTATCGTCAATTTCCATTCCGCATTTAGGACATTCCATAGCTTCATTATACCATGCTTAATACTTTTTATATACTTTCTTAACACTATGTAATAAACAATTAAGTATATTAATAATATACTTAATTGTTTTTGAATTATTGATATCTGATGCCGGCATCTTTAATACGTTGTAATGCTTTTTTTATAGTTTCAGCATCTTTTGTTAAGGCTATTCTTATATAACCTTCTCCGCATTTGCCGTAGCCGTTGCCCGGCGGAACTACTACCTGTGCTTTTTCTAATAATTCGGTAGCAAACTCTTCACTTGTTTTTCCGTTTGGTGTCGGAATCCAAATGTAGAAGGTAGCTTTTGCAGGTTTAATATCCCAGCCTAATTCTTTTAACCCTTTTTCTACGATATCACGGCGTTCCTGATACATTCCGTTTAATTTATCAATGTATGACTGATCAATTGTAAATGCAATTGATGCTGCTTGTTGTATGGCTTTAAAAGTACCGCTGTCAATGTTATTTTTAATTGTTCCGAGTGCTTTTATGGCATCTTTATTGCCGCACACAAAACCGACACGCCATCCGGTCATATTGTATGATTTTGAGTGTGAATAAAATTCAATGGCAACATCTTTTGCCCCCTCAACCTCGAGTACCGATGGTGCTTTATATCCGTCATACGTCATTTCAGAATATGCCATATCGGAACATAATAAAATATCATATTTTTTACAAAACGCAACAGCTTTTTTCCAAAAGTCTAAATCTGCAACTGCACCTGTCGGATTATTAGGGTAATTTAAAAACAAAATTTTCGATTTTTTGGCTATATCTTCAGGAATTTTGTCAAAATCAGGAAGATAACCATTTTCTTCTAATAATGGTATGTGATATGGTGTTCCGCCTGCAAATACTGTAGCGTTATGGTATACGGGATACCCCGGATCAGGTACAAGTGTGTAATCACCTTTATCAACATATGCAAAAAATACATGAGCAATTGATTCTTTAGAACCGATATTTGCAAGTATTTCAGTGTCTGCGTCTACATCAACACCAAAACGTGTTTTCATCCATTTTGAAGCAGCATCTCTGAACTGTTTTGTCCCGTTGTATGGAGGATAGTCATGGTTTTTAGGGTCATCAATTGCTTTATGCATTTCTTCAACAACAGGAGGAAGCGTCGGTGTATCAGGATCCCCGATACCAAGACTTATTATATCCAGTCCTTTTGCTCTTGCTTCTGCAATCTTTCTGTCAATTTCCGCAAATAAATACGGCGGAATTTTTTCTAATCGTTCTGATACTTTCATCAACTACTCCTTATTTAAACTTAATAATTTCACTATCTTTAATTTATATGATAACATAAAAGTATGAGTATTGTAGCAGATGAAGAAAATAATTTTAAGAAAACCGATATTAACAGAAAAAATCCTGTAGTAAAGCCGGAAACTTTGGAAAGTGATAAAACATTTGAAAATACTATTCGTCCAAAATCTTTTGATGCCTATATCGGACAGTCTGCACTTAAAGAAACTCTTAAAATTACTATTGCCGCCGCACAAAAAAGGCAGCAACCGCTTGATCATCTTTTATTTTACGGGCCTCCCGGATTAGGAAAAACTACTCTTGCAGGAGTTATAGCCGCACAGATGGGGGTTGATATAAAAATTACTTCTGCTCCCGCACTGGAACGTCCGAGAGATATTATCGGGATTCTTATGTCATTGAAAGGCGGTGAAATCCTTTTTATTGATGAAATTCACAGATTAAATAAGATTGCGGAAGAAATTTTATATCCTGCTATGGAGGATTTTTACCTTGATATGACGACCGGCAAAGGGCAATCGGTAAAAACTCTCAGATTGCCAATACCGAAGTTTACCTTAATAGGTGCAACGACAAAAGCAGGAGCTTTATCGGGTCCTTTGAGGGACAGATTCGGAATTATTCACAGACTGGAATTTTATACTGACGATGAGCTTGCCAAAGTAGTATCACGAACCGCAGGCATTTTAAATATCGAAGTAGACAAGGAAGGTGCATACGCTATTGCATCCCGTTCAAGAGGGACTCCCCGTATTGCAAACAGGCTTGTTAAAAGGGTTGCTGACTTTGCTCTCGTAAAAGCAGATGGAAAAATTACAAAAGATATAGCAGTAGATGCTCTTGATACTTTGAAAATTGATAAATGCGGATTGGATACAACTGACAGAAATCTTTTGATGCTTATTATAGAAAAATATAACGGAGGGCCTGTCGGAATTGAAACTCTTGCGGCTGCTCTCGGCGAGGACGTAAGGACATTAGAGGATGTTTGTGAGCCGTACCTTTTGCAGGCAGGTTTGCTTCAGCGTACCCCACGGGGCAGAATGGTTACAGCTTACGCATTAGAACATCTTGGAATTGCTAATTCAGGTATCTCTGTTCAGACAAGTTTGTTCTAAATGGGTTTGTTATGTGAATGTAAAGAGCATTGCCTAAATACTCAGAATCGGTTAAAATAGACTTATGTTTAAGTATTATGGGAAGTATATACCATATTTGTTTTTGCTGCCGGCTGCGGTTATTTTGCTGGTGTTCTTTTTTATTCCGTTTTTTCAGACCGTGTATTTAAGTTTTTTCGATTATTCGTCAAGCATTTATGCACCGTCTTTATCAGGGTTGGATAATTATATAAAATTGTTTCATAGTCCGATTTTTTATAAGGTTATGTGGAATACTTTTTTGTATTTATTTATTGCAGTGCCGATATTAGCCGTAGTACCGCTGTTTATTGCAATTTTAATTAATCAGAAAATTCGTGGTGTAACTTTATATAAAATACTGATATATCTTCCGGTAATTGTTTCCATAGTTGTTGCTGCGATTGCATTTAAGTGGTTATACGCAGATCAGGGAATACTTAATTTTATTGTTACAAAGTTAGGGTTTGCACCTGTTGGTTGGCTGACAGATCCTAATTGGGCATTATTATCTGTTATTATAGTTACGATTTGGAAAGGTATCGGGTATTATATGATAATATATCTTGCAGCGTTAATGAGTGTTCCAAAAGAATTGTATGAGGCATGTGATATTGATGGTGCAGGCTTTTTAAGAAAACATTTGACGGTTACTGTTCCTCATATAATGCCGACGATTGCTCTGGTTACTACTATTAGTGCTATTTCAGCAATGAAGGTGTTTGCTGAAATTTATGTAATGACAAAAGGTGGTCCGCTAAATTCAAGTAAAACTATAGTTTATTATATTTATGAAAGAGCTTTTGAAAATTTGGATTTAGGTTACGCATCTGCTATGGCAGTTGTATTACTTGTTATTGTTATGATTTTTTCTCTTATAAATATTTTCTGTTTTGAAAGGAAAAAGTATAATTTGTAGGAGGCAGGCTGAAAGCATGTGGATTAAATGATAAGACGATTTTTTAGTAAAATTAAATTTGATAAATTAGTGACACATTCAGTCCTTATATTTGTATCACTTCTTTCCGTGTTTCCTTTTATCTGGTTAATATCGACTTCTTTAAAGGGCGGCGGAGAAAATATTTTTGCATATCCTCCGACAATTATTCCTAAAGATTTTACCTGGGCTAATTATACGGGTGTTTGGTCGAAAGTTGACTTTATAGGTTATTTCGTTAATAGTATGATTGTTGCAGGAGGGACGGTTTTCCTGAACTTAATTCTTTCTGCAATGGCAGGTTATCCGCTTGCAAGAATGCAGTTTAGAGGTAAAAATTTAGCCTTCTTTTCTATTTTGGCAACAATAATGATTCCTTTTCAGGCTATTATGTTACCGGTTTATCTTATTACATTAAAACTTCATCTTGTTGATAATTACGGCAGTATTGCAGGTTTTGTGGGTTTAATTATGCCGTTTGCTGTGTCCGCTTTCGGGATATTTTTGATGCGTCAGGCCTTTCTTGGGATTCCAAAGGAAATGGAGGAGGCTGCTATCGTTGATGGGTGCAATGTTTGGCAGCTTTTTGTAAAAGTTTTGCTGCCAATGGTGAAGCCGTCGCTTGCCGTACTCGCAATTTTTACATTTATTGGTTCTTGGGGCGAGTTTTTATGGCCGAGTATTGTATTAACAAAAGAATCTATGTATACTCTGCCTGTCGGAGTAAATAACCTTCAGGGAATGTTCAGTTCTAACTGGCGGTTTATTGCTGCCGGTTCTATTTTATCTACAATCCCTATTTTGATATTTTTCCTTGCAATGCAAAAATATTTTATTTCCGGTGAAAATGACGGTGCGGTTAAAGGGTAATTAATTATTGTCAGTTTCTTCTAAAGAATTTCCTTCTTCGTCTAAATTATCTTCATTTCTGAAAATTGATCTGCCTGCGCAGTTTTGCATATCCTTATACATTGCACTGTCTAATTCCTCTGAGGATACGACTTTCCCGTTAACGTATTTTACATGCTTCATAGAATCTTCGGTTTCTTTGCTGAATTCTTCGGACATGTATTTCCTGCCTTCGTCATCTTTTAAGATTTTTCTGGTTACATCATTCATAATGTCGAACACATAACGTGTTTGATTGGTATCGCCTTCTTCACCTCTGACAATAGAATTTGCTTTCTGCAGCTCTTTAAGTGCTTCCTTGTAATATTTTAAGTGGCTTAAAAGTACTGCGAGATTGTAATGTGCTTCATAGTTAAGTGGTGCCAGTTTAATTGCTTTGCAATAGGTTAGTCCGGCAAGATTAAAATCCCCGTTTAAGTGATATGCGAGGGCAAGGTTATATCTTGCATCATAGTCATTTTTAAGTATTTTTACAGCTTCCTCGTAAGACTTAATTGCTTGTAACAAGTAAGCCTGTTTTTCCGTATATTTATTATCCAGATAAGTTGATTTTTGTCTGTATGCAACACCTTTATTATAGTATGCAAGTCCGATGTTTGTTTTGTAGCTTTTTAGATTATTGAATACAAAGGGTATATATACTAATTTCCTTCTGATTCCGATAATTTTGTCGTATTGAGCTATTGCCCCGTCAAAATCCCCGAGTTTTTCGGCAGAAATAATTCCGTAATTCATTCTTGCTATTACGTAGTTAGGATTATGTTTTATAGCATTTGAGTATGCATCAATTGCCGAGTAGTAATCTTCATATGCTACGTACAGATTTCCGAGATTGAACCACGCTCCGTAGTGCTCAGGATATAATTCTAACCCTCTTTTATATAAATCAATAGCTTTTTGAAAGTTCGTTTTTCTTAAATATTTGTCCCCCTGTGCGACCCAGTACATTCCCTGAACTTTGTGCCACTGCTTTTCATACCATTTTGGGTACACAAATACAGAAGCGATAAATGCTACAATCAGTATAAATTTAAATAATCTTCTAAAAAATACTTTAGCCACAACTTTCTCCACATTGTATTATATCCTTATATTCTTATTCAGGCAATACGTTACTTGTAGTAGTATTATATTAAGTTTTATTAACAAAAATTTTTAAGCACGCAATTTCTTACTCCTATTTTTTTTTATATAAGTAAGGTAGGTTAGTAAAATTTAATTTGGAGGTTAGGTTATGGATCCTTTTGTATTACAAGGAGCAGGTGCGTACGGTGGTAATGGCTCTATGGCTGCGGCAGGTACTGTTACAGGTGTTGATTCTTTGCCTGCTATAACCAATACTAATGATATGTTAATGTTCCCATTTTTGGATAATTACAGAGCTCAATTAGATTCTTTTGATGCGACAAGCGGTAATCTTGATTATACTTATCCCGGTCGTATTGGTATGGCTCCTGTTGATACATCTCAAATGTATACTCAGATGCAGAGAACTCAGGAACAAATGATGGATTTTAATATGCGTCAGCAGCAAAGATATCGTTACAATAATGCTGAGGTTACGGCACCGTTAAACAAATTAACTCTTGCTGCAACTACACTTCAGTCAAAAATTCTGGAAAATGAACAAGACCAGATAGAAGGTGCATTACAGGCTTTCGTTCAGGCTTATCGTCAGGCATATGATCCTGAAGGAACTATGGATAATGAAACAGCTTTGGCAAATGCAGTAACAGAATACCAAAAATTGACAGGTAAGTCATTGTTGGCCGATATAAAAGATAACGGTTCAAGTGCATTTATGTCCGGATTTGTTCGTTCAGCAACGTTCGGATTGTTTGGTGACAGAACTACTGCAGATGAAAATATTGCAAAAGTTACCGGACAGCCGGTTTCTGAAGCTTCAAAGAAATGGCATACTGTTGGTCGTGTAGCAGGTAAAGCGGCAACAGGTGCTGCAGCAGGTGCAGCTATAGGTGCTGCAGTTACGAGCTGGAGCGGTGGCTGGGGTGCAATAATTGGTGCTGTTGTAGGCGGCATTTGGGGCTTCTTGTCTTAATATTATAAGTTTCTTAAGTAGTGTGTTTTATTTAAAGAATAGTGAATGTGTGTTATGGGTTAGCAGCTTATGTTAACCCTTTTTATTTTTGCTTGTCAAAATTTTATTATTTATTCTATAATGTTATTATGAAAAGGTTATTTATATTTTTTTCAGCTTTAATAGTTTTATCGGGTAATGTATTTGCGGATGAATTATCTGATATGGACGTTCAGATTAATTCATTGTATGCAGCTAACAGACTTGAAGATGCTTATAATCTTCTTGTCAGTATCCCGCAGAGCAGCAGAACTCCGCAGCAGCTTTTGCTTATGGGAAATATAATGATGGATTACGGCAGAATGAATGATGCTGAGTTTATGTACAGTGCCGCTACGAGTATTAATCCTAAATTTTATAAAGCTCATTATAATCTTGCAAATATATATTTGGCTCAGGAAAGACCTAATATGGCTATTGACAGCTATAAACTCGCTATCAGATATAATAAAGAGTTTGCACCTGCTCATTATAATCTTGGTTGTGCATATTTAAAAATCGGAGATTTAAAAAAGGCTAAAAATGCTTTTCGTGATGCTGCTTTTTATAAACCTAATGTTGCAGATTATCATTATAATTTAGCTTATGTATACAAGAAACTTGGAAAAGAAAAAGATGCCAAACTTTATTTAGATTACTATAATAAAATTATGAATAATAATTAGGGATTAGATTTACACTTATGTCAGATTTTTATAAAGGTATAATATTTGATTTTAACGGAACTTTATTTTTCGATTCAAAGATGCATCTTGAAGCGTGGCGGAATTTTTCCGAAAAATTAAGAGGTACACCGTTTACTGATGCCGAAATGAGAGAACATATGTTTGGTCGCACAAATTTTGATATTATTTCTTATGCTATCGGTAAAATTCCGTCAGAAGAGCTTGTCGAAAAATTGGGCAGTGAAAAGGAAAGTTTATACAGGGAAGAATGCCGAAAAATGGGAAATGCCTGTAAACTTGCGCCTTTTGCAGTTGATTTTCTGAATTATCTGAAAGAAATGAAAATTAAAAGAACTATTGCAACAATGTCTGGAAAAGATAATGTAGAATTTTTTATTGATTGGTTCAATTTAAAAAATTGGTTTGATACGGACAAGATAGTTTTTGATGACGGTTCAATAAAGGGTAAGCCGGCACCTGATATTTATCTTTTGGCTGCAAAAAAATTAAATTTACCTCCCGAAGAATGTGTAGTTATTGAGGATGCAGTATCAGGAATTGAATCTGCAAGGGCTGCAGGAATAGGTAAAATAGTTGCAATTGCTTCTATGGAGTCTGAAAGTTTGTATGAAAATATTCCTTGCGTAAATATGATTATCAAAGATTTCAGAGATTTCGAGGGAATTATACGACAAAATTCATAAGGTCTTTCCTGTCGTCATCTATGGTATTTCCTGAACCGTAGTCAGCATAGCCTTTTGCGATTAATTCGCCGTTTTCGCCGTAGGTGTTTGTGTAGCTCATATTTTCATTATGACCATGTTCTACAACATTTTCTTTCATCGGAGATGTTTGGTCGTATGGCAATAAATCATGAAAACCTAAACCGCCTCCATCTCCTGTAGGTAGTATGCATTCGCCAAAGGTTACTTCATTCAGGATAAGACCGTTTAGAATTGTGTTTACCGCAGTTTGCGTACTTTCTTTCCAACCGTCAAATATAATTTTATCTCTGAAGTCATCTTCAAGTACTTCGCAGATATTGTATGTAACCGCTTCATTTGCTATGTGTGTCGAGTGAATGAATTCATGTGCCAGGACTGATGCCAAATAAGTTTGTGCATATGTAAAATATACTTTATCTGATGACATAAGAATTTCGCCGACTGCTTTGTTGATGGCTTCTTGCTGTTGGATTGCACTCATTGATTCATCATTTAAATAATCAAATTGACCTGAATTTATTGCGGATACAAGTTTTGCTTCACTTGAATATTTTCTGCTCGGCAAAAATACGTCAGCATTCAGTAATATGCTTCTATCCATGTGTTGTATTACAGCATTGTTGTCATTTGCGTGATCGTATGGATTCAGGTATTGATCGGTATAGTAGCTGTTTGAATAAGCTCCTAAAACTACGTATTCATCATTTGAATGTTGATTGAAATATTCGTCATTGCCGAATCCTACCGGGAAATCGCAGTTTTCAATTGCTTTCCTGAGCTTTAACAGGAAGGATAATTTTACTTCAGATTCACCCTTTGCTTTGCCTGCTGTCATTCTCTCGTTATAGTTATTAATGTTGTCGTCTAACCATTCTGCAAGAATGTTAATTGCACCTTCAATGATTTTTTTCTGGTTGCCTTCACCATATCTTTCGCTTAGTTGGATATTTTTTATCAAATTATTAGTGTTGGTTTGGCTGCTCAGAGTATTAGCAGTTGCTACAGCATTATTTTCATAGCGTTCAAATTTTATAATTTTTGAAGTAAATTTTCCGATATTATCTGTTGAAAATTCGGTGTTCGTGTTTTCATTAATTATTTGATTTATTGTATCTTGTTCTACTTGTAATTTTGCTGTTTCTGCTTCTACTTCACCGGATATTACTGAATCGGCATAAACAAGCCCCTCTAATTTTGAAAAATCAAATTTATTAGTGACAGAAAGAAATGACGGACCGAACGAATGTTCTGTTACGGTATAGGTGGCAGCATTCGGCAATGCTGTATGTTCACCGTTTTCATCAGTATAGAGATATTCATTCTCATGCTGGTGGATGTCGGTGCAGCCTTCGCAATTTCTATAAACTTGTATCTTGTTGTTTATTTCTGTCATTAATTTTTACCCGAATGTTTTGAAGGATCTTTCTACGTTTTTGCTTAATACGTTTTTAATACTTTCTTCTTCTGATAAGCAAGCATTATATTCGGTATCGATTTTCTTTTGATCCATTTCATAGCGTTTGTCCTGCATTTGAATTTCTTGCATATCTCTGTTGTACTCTGCTTCTGCTTTTTCAATTAATTCATCCTGAGCTTCATCAGTAATAATTGAGCAGCAGCTTAAAGAAACAGTATCGTAATATACTCCGTTTAATAAAATTGTTTGTGTTGTTGATTTATCTGCAGGTTTTACAAGTGTATAAGCACCGCTTCTCAAACCTTCTTCAAGTTCTAATGAAGTTATTTTGAAGTCAGGGTCTAATACTAATTCACTTCTGAATTTATCTACTTCAATATAAGTTTTCTTATACTGATACCCGATAGGTTCTGCGTCTGTATCAGGTACTTGTTTTGCTCCTGTTTTGGATAAGCCTTCGGATTGAATAGCTGTCAGATTAAGAACAGGTAAGTTATTATTAATTGCTGAGAGTTGGTTTTGATCATTATAACCTGCAGCTCCTGCATTTAACCAAGTGTAAACCTGACTTCCGTCTGACAGGGTTGTTGTGGCACCTGACAATGATGGCGGTTGAGTTCTTGAACCGCTTACAAAACTTGGGTTAACTTGATTTTCCCAGTACATTACATCATTGTTGTTTCTTGTATCCAATGCCATTAGATTTGTTACATTTGATTCAATTACCGGACCCCAGTTAGCCAAATCTGTTCCGTTAATAGCATTTCCGTTTGAAGTCAGTATGCTGCCGAGTGAAATACAGTTATTGATTAGTGCTTCGTATGTATCATCACCAATGAATCCGTTGATTGAGTTTGAATAATTTGTTGATGAGCTTAATCTTATATTGACATCAGAATAGCAATTTTCAATTACATTTTTAGAACTGCCGTATTCCGAATTTACATTTGCCCCTGCAAAGCCGCCGATATAGCCGAAGCTTTCGTCTGCATGCGGAATATAAATTTGTCCCTGAGCAGAGGTATTTCTTATTGAACCGTTGTTATATCCGACAATACCGCCAACACCGGCTCTTTCTGAGTCATATCCTTCCTCATACTCTTTATTTTCCAAATTACATGTGATATTTATGTCTGTTACATTGCAATTTTCTATTAAACCGCCTTCTCCAAGGTATCCGGCTATTGCTCCGAGAGAGTCTTTTTCAGCTTTAATATTAGCACCTTTAATATTTACGTTTTTAACTACTCCGTAAACATCTCTGAATAATCCCTGAGAACCGTCTAATCCTGTTAAAGTTACTCCGTTGCCGTCAAATATGCCCTGGAAGAATGGTATACCCGTACTTTTGTAAGCAGACATATTTACTTCTTCAACATCAAATGCGTAATTCTGTTGTAATGCGTTGTCTAAGACTCCTGAAGTAGCTTCGTTTTGTAATGTTTCATAAACCTTATTAAAGCCGTTTTGTGATTTTATAACTATTGCATTAATTTCTTTTTCTTGTCCGTTAATTATTGTTTTATAGGATTGAACATCTAAATCGTTTGTTGTTAATCCCAGACTATTAACAATATTTTGCATTTTCCCTGCATCACCGATAGCTGTGGCTGACGGAGCAACAAAACCATCCGTTTCGACTTCTTTCATCGGATATATAGGTTTTGTATAGTCAGGCTCAGCAGGTCCTTCAATCAATTCTTTTTCGCCTGTCGGAATATTTTCCCACTTGTAACCGAGAATTTTGCTACCGTCAGATACTTTATAACCGTTTGCCGCAAGATTATCAAGCGTAATATATTCGTTTGTGAATACTGAGCCGTCCGTCGCAAAAATATTGCTGTTCAACATTAAACGGCTTGAATTAAGAGCCTTGATATATTTGTCCTGAATGGCTTGTGTATCAAGTGCTAATCTTGCTTTCGCATCCGATACATTCTGCCCTTTTAATGACAAATTGTTCAATTGTGCCGTAAGATAAAGTAATCTTGCTTGTGATGCTGACATTCCCATAATTGCATTCCTTTTATTATTTCCTTAATCTGGGTTACGGCACATTAATGCGATTACTTTAGCTTTTTTGGGGTTTATGTTAACATTTTGTAACATTATTTTTATAATGCAAAATAAAATTTTTTAGTTTATATATTACAAAGTTCAAGTTTTTTTGATTTAGGTAAATGTTTTATCCTGAATTCTTCTTTTTGTGCTTCTGATTTTGTGGAAAATTCGTGTGTGTAAACTATTTTTAGCGGTTTGTTTGCACGGGTATATTTGGCACCTTTACCCGATTTATGGAGTTCAAATCTTCTGTTTACATCGTCAGTGTAACCGCAGTATAAAGTATTATTTTCTGTCAGCAGTATGTATACATAAAATTTTTTATTATCCATATTTTAAATATAGCAAAAATGCCGGATTAATTAATCCGACATTTGGTGTAACGTTAAATAATATAAGGGGAGTGAAAAACTTTTAACCTACTGAGGTAAATCCGCCGCCTGATGAGCAAGACCCGATTGAACCTCCCGTAAAGGATGCAATTCCTCCTGAAGCTCCGCCGAAGCCGCCCATCGAATCACAACATTCTGATAATGCTGCCATAGCATTTGCCCATCCCTGCATAAACGTGGAATTGTTGGCAAGTGTGTGGTTTGCCTGATCCTGATAGTTTCCAAAATCAATGTTTAGTGAAAACGGATTAGTCGGGACAAACATGTCATAGTTTGTAACCGGTATATCAAATAATGGTTGATATGTGTTAGATGCTATTGAACCCGTTGTTTCTACACTTTTAGATTTGTTCTTACTCGTAGCAGCAGCTGCTACTTCGTTTGAATTTCCTGTGATACTGTTCATATCTCTACTCCTTAATATCTACTCGTTACACTAATATAAAAAAATATTTTTATCCCCGATTTCAGCATGCCTTAGTTTTGTAACATATGTTTACAAAAAATGTTTAAAATCTCAATCCATCGGCTGAGATAATTTAGCCTGTTGGTTGATGACTATTAACAAACAAACATCTATGCTTATAGTGTAAAAAGATTAGGGAATGAGAGATGAAAAAATTATTTTTAACTGTTATTTCAATTGTTACTTTGTTGTGCGGTTCTGTATTAGCTGCCGATAATTACTTAAATTCGGTGGTATTAGAAGGAGTTTCCGGTGGCGGATATAACGTCCTGTTACGTTCGGATGCTATTGCTTCTGTCAGACGTACCGTTGTAGACAATAATAAAATTGTATTAAACATAAAAGGTCTGACGGCATCTGATGATATTTCGACAGTATACAGAAATACATCATCCGCAAACGGTATAGTTGTTGAAAATGTTGGTAACAATGAAGTTGCAATACAGGTGCAGGGTAAGAATGTTTCAGGTGCAAATATAATTTTTGACAGTCCTGCAACAGCTCCGATAGTTGTTTCTGACGGAGTTTCCAACAAAGCCGTATGGTGGAGTATTTTAGCATTAATGGCTCTGTGCGTTATCTTTGCCAAATCAAGAAATCTTAAAGTTGATTCAAAAGATAAGATAAAAGCCGGTGTCAGAAAAAATATAAGGGACAGAGAAGTTCAGATGTACAGAAATTACAGACGTGAACTTTTGATGAAACCGAGTATTGATTATAAGATTACAAACCCGAGAATGAAAAGGGCTATCAGGGAGGCTGATACTATCAGACATCTTCAGAGAGTATCGAGAGTGTAGGTAAGATAATTACAGGAATTAAGAAATGGCTATAAGAGTTTTAATGTTATTGTTATCAATATTTATTTGTACAAATATAATCATTATTCTGGTAAGTTTTATATTTGGTGAAAATTTATACCAAAAACACGGTAAAGCAATAATGAACGGATTTGGCTTGTTGATATTGCTTGTGGTTATCGGTTATGTATTGGCATCCGTATTCGGATTGGGAAAATAGGAGAGTAAAATGGCTTCAAGAAAAGATGAATTTGCATATTCAAGAGCGGAAAATAATTTTGATATTAAATCTATGGCAACACCTGTACTTGTGGTTTTGTTGTTGATAATGTTTGTAGTTTTATTTAATCCGATAGCTATTGTCGGGGTTGGTGAACGTGGGGTAAAGGTTACTTTGGGTAAAGTTTCACCTGTAAGTTTCACTGAGGGTGTACATTTTGTAACCCCGTTCATCTCAAAGATTAAAAATATGGATGTAAAAACTCAGAAAAACTTTATGGATACTGAGGTTTATACTAAAGATATTCAGCAGGCAAGAATTTCTTATGTAATAAACTACAATCTTCAGCCGCAAAACGCTCACAAAATGTATCGTGAGGTAGGTGTTGCATACAAAGATACAATTTTGATGCCTGTTGTTGAGGGTACTATAAAAGACGTTATCGGTAAGTGGAATGCTCAGGATTTGGTTGCAAACAGAGAGGCTGCAGCTACCGATATTATCGGTAAATTACAAAAACAGCTTGAAAGCAAATATATAAACGTAACCGGCTTCCAAATTACTGAAATAAAATATTCTGATGTATTTGAACGTTCTATTGAAAGTAAGGTTACGGCTGAACAGGAAGCATTAAAGGCTAAGAACAGAACGGTTCAGATTCAGGAGGAAGCAAAACAAAAGATTATTTCTGCTGAAGCAGAAGCAAGGTCTATGAAAATCCGTGCAGATGCTTTGGCTCAGAATAAATCGCTTGTTCAGTACGAAGCTGTTCAAAAATGGAATGGTGTAATGCCTACATATATGTTAGGGAACTCAATGCCATTCATCGGTCTTGGTAATGTAAAATAAATTTTTAACACATATAACCTTAATAATCCTTAATCATCCGCTTCTTTGAAGCGGATTTCTTTTTGCCGTCAAAGCCTGCTTTTTTAAATGCTTCGCTCGTTTAATGTAAATATTCGCTGTAAAAAATTACAATGCGGGAAAACCGGTAGCTGAGTAAAAAAACGGAAATCCTGAACAAATTTACGGAAAATGTGGTGGCTAAGTGAAAAAAGCGGAAAAAGTGGTAGCTGAGTGAAAAAATAGGCTTAGCCTGCATGTTTACTATTTTTATGTCATGTAATATAATTAATCCGTTCTGAATATTATTGTAAATTTTTCTTAATAAACCTCAATTTCAGGGCAATTCCGGAGCTTGATAATCTTTATTGGTTTGGGTAGGAACGTGTATGGTATCAGTTAACTTTATATCTCCGATAAAAAATTCTATGAAGGCACTGTATAACAGTGTTCCGTCCCATGTTGTTTCAAAACAGAATATACTTAGCGGAGTAGAGTATATAGGCAGAAAGTGGACTTCCCCTCAGCAGCGTGTTGCTATGGGTGCAACGGCTATAGTTTTACAGCCGATTATTGATTATAATAACAAAAATGTTGATGATAAAACCAAAAAAGTGTCTGTTGCAAGAACTGTTGCAAAAATACTTGTCGGTACCGCAACAGGGTTTGTAGTCAGATATTTATGTATAAAAGGTATAAAGACTTGTTCTGTTCCGTTTAAAGATATTCCTGAAACTACCAAGCCTCTTGTTAAAAAGATTAAAACGTTCTTTACCCCGAAGAATATGCAAAGAGGAAATGAAGATGCTCTTGAACAGTATCGTAACGCAATGGGTACATTGTTATCTTTAAATGTAATGTTGTTTACGAATTTCCTTATTGATGCACCGTTAACGAAACTGCTCACAAACAGTATTATCAAGCATCATATTGATAATAAAACCGATAAAGAGGAGGCGAAAAAATGACGTTTTCTCTTAATCATAGTTGGAATGTTATAAAGGCGGCTATATACAAGCATTACGGTGAAAATCCCGGTACAATGCTTGTTCATACTGCTACATTAGGATGGATATTGTCTTCTGCGGCACAGTTATCTGCGGTTATATTTAACGATAAAATTTCTCCCGAACAAAAAATGTTTCTTATTCCTCAGGAAATCGGGGATGCAGCTGTTAATATATTTTCTTTTTATACCCTGACAAGCGGTGTTAAGTATATCGGGAAAAAATTAACTCAGACTGCAAAAATCAGAACCCCTGAATTAACAAAAATTTTAAAAGAGAGAGGTTTGATTTTAGAAAAAGGCGAGAAGCGAGTTCCGGGTAAAACTTATGCAGGTGACTGGGATTTTAATGTAACAAGACTGGATGATTATAAAGAAACAATTTCGCCTGTATATAAGCCGTTTAATAACGGTGCGGAAGTCGTAACGGGACTTTTGGGTTCTATTGTATCGTCTAACGTTTTGACCCCTATGGCTCGTAATGTTTATGCCGCAAAGAAACAGCAGGATATGCTTGCCCGTGTTGAGGAAATCAAACGCAGACGTGAAAATAATCTGCCCGATGCTCCTAATCCCGTAAAAGTTTCTCTGGATAAATTCAGAAATGCTGCATATTCGCACACTTTTTACAACTCCGGAAATATGAAGATATAATTACAGCAGGTCGGGTTCTAATTTTGTTCCGAGGACCTTTTCTCTGAATAAATATTGAGCATTCGGCAGTACGCATGCCAGTAAATAGCTGCTGAGTGCGACATTTGAGATTATGTTGAATGTTTTTGCCCACTTTGCTTTCGCTGCATAGCCGAATATTTTTTTAGAAATATTTTTTTTGTTTTGACCCTTTAAATTTTCAACGGATTTCATAAAGTTTTCCATGTTATTTCTGAGTGTTCCAAGACTTTTTTCATTAACGTATGCTCTTGGATCTCGGGTAGTTTCGTTTAGCATTTTAATTTTTTTCAGCTTTTTTGCGTACTTTATGTATAGTGTTTTGCTGTTTTCGGGATTATCTATAAATTCCAATATATCTTTTATGTCGTCTGATTTAGGTAATCTCAGAGATTTGTTATTTATACGGCTGATAAATTCTTTATCCCCAAGAATAATCGGGTCAAGATTTACGTCAATATTAAACATTTGTTTTGAAATAACAGATAAAACTTTTTCTATTTGTTTTGGTGCAACAAAGTTAAGGTATAACATTCCGAGCATTCTGAAGGCAATATCTATTGCACCGCGTTTTTTCCTTGCTGTTGCAACCCTGCCTACTGCGTATCCGCCGTCAGTTGCCGCCATTTTCTGAACCGTGTTCATATTACATAAATAACTTGAAAAATTACCGTTAAAAGCTATTTTGGAATTTGTATTTTTTTGTCCTTTGAATTTTTCAAAACTTACGCCCTCAAAACTTGTTAATTGGTTAAGGTTTCGGTTTTGTCTTTCTTCCATTTTTTTTCTTGTGGCTGCAGTAAGTGCATAGACTGCTTTTGGAATAACAAATCCCATAAGAATTATAGGAAGTGCCATTTCCGTCCCGAATTTTCCCGCAAGCAGTTTTTTAAAGCCGTTTCGGTTTAATTTTACTTTTTCAAGGTCTTTTACTGCGTTTTCTGCACCCTTAACGTTTCTGAATTTTTCAATGTTTCCGCTAAGTGATTGTACATATATATTTTCTCTTTTTTGGATTAATTTTTCTTTCAGGTTGTTGTCTGTACAGTTTTTAATTTGCCTGTCGATTTCGTTTAATTTTTCTTCAGCCTGTACAAGTTTAATGTTAATAATCGGTGAATATCCGCACATATTGATAAACTTGCCAAACAATTTCTCAATAAGGGGAATACCTCCTAACCATACGGCAGACGTTGAGTATTCGTCAAGCAGACGTTCTCTTGTTGCCAGATATGCAATTTCGTTGTCATCTTTATTTTGCTTGTAAGTTTTATAGACTTTTGTCGGAACTTCTATTCCGCAATCTCTCACAAGTAATGGGTAAATGCTGTTGTTGTTGCCTATGGCTGATATTATGCCGTTTATTGTAATCATTTCTGGCTTTCTCCAATTCTAAAGTAAAAAAAAATAACCTTCACGTTAATCCTGAAAAGGCTATTTTTTTATTAGAATTGAATTATTTTTTATAACGCATCACCAATTCTACAGCCTTTTCAGGTTGATATGGTGATGTAAATGGAGTTTTTGAATATTTATAAATAACATAGTGCTATATTTATAGCAGAAACATAAATTTTTTACAAGTGATTTCTTTACATAATTGTAAATAGTGCGTGTTTATTGTATATTTTTTTATTGAAAAGAGGTTGGCGTGGATTTAGAGAGCGAAAAAGATTTAAATTTAATTGCCGATGAGTGTGGTTTGTTCAGCGATGAAAAATCAGATGTAATTATCGAAAAAATACTGAAGCTCGAAGACAGTTACGATTCGTCCGAACTTGTTAAGATATACAATTACTTTATGACCGTATGTAAGACCCCTGCTGTATTATCCGAACTAATACGTTGTCAGGATAAAATCAGAGATAGAGCATCTTTACCCGTTCTTGTGGATGTCCTTTTAGGTAAAACCATAGATTTTGATGCCGTAGATAAAGATGATTATAATAACGTAAGAGTTATGTGTGCCAAGGCTATTGCGAATCTTAAAGATACGTCTGCCGTGCATGCTCTTTTGTATTGTCTGAACAACAAAAATGAGCATTATAAAGTTCGTTTTGCCTGTGCGGATGCGTTAGGTAAAATAGGCGACAAGTATGCGGTTGCACCGTTAATTGATGTTGTTAAAGATGAAAATGAAAAATCGGTATATATAAGAGAATCTGCTGCATCTGCCTTGGGTATGCTCGGTGATATTCGTGCTATTGATCCTTTGGTAAGTATTTTGGAAACGAAGAACGGGTTAATGGATAAATTTACTTTTCTGAAAGAACGAGTTTTGGAGGCTCTCGGGAAACTTAATATCGGCGATGATGACAGGGTCTTTAATGCGGTTAAAAAGTCGCTGCTTGATGAATCACCGCAGATAAGGATTAATGCTATTGAGGCTCTTATGGAATCCGATAATCCGAAGGCTTATGAAACAATAAAAGAGTGTTTGAAAGATTCTGACAATGAAGTTAAACGGAATGCTTTGATAGCTTTATATAATATCTCTGGACGTCCGATTTTGGATGAGGTAAGTTCTTCTTCTGTTTATGATGATTTTTTGAGAGGTGAAGCTGTTTCTTTGATTGAAGAATATGAAACTGATGATGAGGATAATAATGATGATGAAGAATAAGTCTGTTATATTGTTATCGGGTGGTTTGGATTCCCTTGTTTGTATGGGGGTCGCAAAAGAAAATTATAATATTTCTCTTGCACTGACATTTGATTACGGTCAAAAATCCGCTAAGCAGGAAATTGACGCATCAAAAAAAATTTGTGATTATTATGAAGTTGAGCATAAGGTTATTAAACTTGATTGGTTAAAAGACATTTGCAACAATGCTTTAACTTCTTCGGATAAGGATTTGCCTGAGGGTATTGATAATCCCGTTGAATCCGCTAAGGCTGTATGGGTTCCAAACCGTAACGGCTTGTTTTTAAATATTGCGGCAGCATATTGTGAGGCTGAAAATTTTACCCATGTTATTATCGGGGCTAATTCTGAGGAAGCAAAAACTTTTCCTGATAATTCTTTAGATTTTATTTCGTCTGTTAATGAGATGTTTAAGCATTCAACAATGACGCATCCCGTTGTTGCTGTCCCCTTGATTAATCTTGATAAAAATGCTATAGTAAAATTGGCGTTGGAACGCTCTGTTCCGTTGGATTTAGTTTATAGTTGTTATAATGGCAGCGGAAAGCATTGCGGAAAATGTGAATCCTGTACCCGTTTAAAAAATGCCCTGATTAATAACGGCGATACAAAGTATATGGAGATTCTGTTTAAAAAGTGATATTTATGCAAACAAAATATATTGATGAAGAAATAAAATATGAAGGCTTTCAGCTTTCTCCCCATTGGATATATAAGAATTTTAATATTCAGGGTGATTCTATAGTTGCTTTTTGCGGCGAGTGTGAAGTAAAACTTGGCGAGATGGTTGATATTGAAGATGTAATTAATAACGAACCTATATACAGCAAGTCTATGCTGAGTTTTATATCCGAGCAATTTAATATAGGATTAGTAGAGGGTGTGCTTCGCCAAAGACTTTTAATAACAGTAATCAAAGAAGTGTTAGAAAAGCGTGGAGTGCATGTTGTTCGTGATGGTGATGATTTGTTTTATGATGGCAGAAAATTATCGGTGTCAATTGCCACAAAATCTGCAACATCAGTTCTTATTCATACCGGATTGAATATTATATCAACCGGGGCACCTGTTAAGGCATCGGGACTTAGTGAGGATATTGGAATCAAGGATATAAAAAAAATCGCACTTGAAGTGCTTGACAGGTACTCAAAAGAACTCTATGATATAGTTCAGGCAACAACAAAAGTAAGAGGTGTTTAATATGAGAGTAGAACAAGGAAACGAAAAGAAAGAAAATCTTTCTTACAAAGATTATCAGAATAAAGTTGCAAAACAAAAAAAGCAAAATATAATGATGTTCGTATCAATATTTTTTGTTTTACTCATAGTATTCTTAGGAGTTGTCAGACTAATGTCGCCGGATGTTGATATATCTTTGGGCGAAGAACGTATTAATCAGACTCAAGATGATGATGCCATGGAACAGTACGGTGTTGACAGCAGGCTGAAAGAGCTTCAGAGAGAAGATGAAATTTCAGAAGAAAATACAACGGAAGATGACGGTCTTGTAAAAATACCTAAGTCTGAAGATAAATCTTTCTTGGCATTGAAAGATGAGGAACCTGTTTCTAACGATAAACATACTTCATCAGATGCGGATTCTCATCAGGTAACAACCGATCCGCATCCTATTTCGTCATCTGCTTCCCCGACATCTTTGCAAAGAGGTATTTCTGAACATACTCCTGCCGCTCATACAGAGGTAGTTAATCAGCCGAAAACTTATCGTGTTTATGTAGGTATGTATAGTTCTCAGGCACAGGCAGAGGTTGCAAGAGGAATTTTGCAGGATTCGGGTATGGGTTTAACTCCGGTAATTAAACAGGCTGCAGGAGGTTATACTTTGCAGGTAGGTGCATTTAGTAAAAAAGAAACAGCATCAAATCTTGCAAGCAGACTGTTAAATAACAATTATCCGGCTAGAGTCATTTCTGATTAGTAATTAGCATTTACTGTTTATTTGTTTTTTTACTGGACATGGACTTTCCTTTGTGTTACTCTTGGCTTATAGGGATTTAAATAAGGAGAAATTATGGAAAGCAGTATAAGAGATAAGTATGAAGTAGTTATCGGACTTGAAGTTCATGCACAGCTAAAGACTAAATCAAAAATCTTCGCTCCGGATGGTACTGAATTCGGACAGGAACCAAACAGCGAAACAAGCCCTATAACCTTGGGTATGCCGGGTGTGTTACCTGTATTAAACAAAGAAGCTGTTAATATGGGTATTTTGACAGGGCTTGCTCTGAATTGTACTATTCCTAGCCGTTGTAAATTTGACAGAAAACAGTATTTCTATCCTGATTTGCCGAAAGGGTATCAGATTTCTCAATATGATGAACCTATTTGTGTAGGTGGTTATCTTAATATTAAAGGTAAGAAAATCGGTATTACACGTGCACACCTTGAAGAAGATGCCGGTAAACTCGTACATGCCGGCGCTGACGGTATTGCAGGTTCAAGCTATTCACTGGTTGACCTTAACAGAGCAGGAACTCCGCTTTTAGAAATCGTATCAGAACCTGATATGAGAAGTTCTGATGAGGCAAGAGCTTATATGGAAGAATTAAGAAACATTGTAAGATATATAGGTGTCTGTGACGGTAACCTTGAAGAAGGTTCTATGAGATGTGATGCTAATATTTCAGTTATGCCAAAAGGCTCAGATAAATTCGGAACTCGTGCCGAAATTAAGAACGTAAACAGTTTTTCTGCTTTACAAAGAGCAATAGAATATGAAATTGAACGTCAGATAGAAATTGTTGAAGAAGGCGGTGAAGTCGTTCAGGAAACAAGATTATGGGATGATAATTCCCGTGAAACACGTTCTATGAGAGGCAAAGAAGATGCTCATGATTACAGATATTTCCCGGAACCGGATTTAATGCCTCTTGAAATTTCAAGAGAATGGGTTGAGGATATTCGTTCAAAAATGCCTGAGCTACCTCAGCAAAAAAGAGACAGATACCAAAGTTTGGGGCTTAGTGAATATGATGCAAGTGTTATTGTTGAGCAGATGGGATTGGCGTTGTTCTTTGACAAGGTGCTTGAACTCGGTGCTACTCCTAAAATTGCAGTAAACTTTATTATGGGCGAAATTGCAGCATACTTAAAGGAAGAAAAACTTGAAATAACTGATACAAAATTAACTCCTGAAAATTTAGTAGAGTTGATTGCTCTTATAGAAAAAAATACCATTTCAAATAATATTGGTAAGCAAATTATTATTGATATGATGAAGGACGGTACTTCTGCGAAAGAAATTGTTGAAAAGAGAGGATTAAGCCAGATTACGGACGAATCCGCTATAAAAGAAATTTGTGAAAAAGTTGTAGCAGCTCATCCAAATGAAGTTGCTGCCTATAAAGGCGGAAAAGTTCAGCTTTTAGGCTTCTTTGTCGGACAGGTTATGAAAGAAACCAAAGGTAGAGCTAATCCCAAAGCCGTTAATGAGTTAATTAAAGAAGTTCTTGGTTAGTAAGTATATGCTTTTTGGAGTGTCAAGTGTTAAATAAACCACAAAAATCAAGCATGGAAAATGAGATATATGAACAGGTCGGAATTCTATCCAATCTGTTCTATACTCACGTTAGCGAAGGCGATAAAATAAAATTTGAAATACCGTATGATATAGATAAAATTGTTTTTGTCGCAAGCGGTTCATCTTATCACTGTGCAAGATATGGTGCTGACTTGTTCGGTAATGTTGCAGGTATGGAAGCAAGAGCTATTTATTCCAGTGAGTTTTTATTAAAAGCTGCGGTGCCTCATTCAACAGATATTTTGTATGTATTTATTACTCAGTCGGGAGAAACCTCTGATACTAATGAGGCTTTAAAACGTGCTAAAGAGTTGGGAATGCGTACACTTGCGATTACCAATAAAAAAGGTTCTACTATATGGAATGCGGCTGACTATAAAATAGATTGCTGTGCAGGAGAAGAAAAAAGTATTGCTGCAACAAAATCTTTAACTACTCAAATGCTTTGCGTGACTTTGCTCGTCTTAAAGTATGCTAATTTTAAAAATATTGATATATCAGATTGGTTTAATCAGGTGAAATCTGTTCCGCAAGCTGTTGAACAGGCACTTGGATTACATTCGGATATAAAAAAAGTCGCTAAAAGACTTTCTAAGTATAAATTGATTGTTGTTACTGCGGATGGTATTTCTTATGCGATTGCAAAAGAAATTTCTCTAAAAATCAAAGAAACATCTTATATTTGTACTATTTCAAGTATTCTCGGCGAATTTATGCATGGTCATGTGGCGGTCTTTAACAATAAATCAGCTCATATTCATGTTTCAGTCGGTGATTTGCACGAAATTGCCGTCAGAAATCTGAATAAAATTCAGGAAGATTACGATGTTCCTTTGTGCTATATTGGAGATTTGCAGGAACCTGTTAAGACAGATTTCATATTGAACAGCATGACACAAGGAAGTATTGCAAAGTCTTTTTCCGCTGTTGTTATAGGTCAGTTGCTAGCTTTAGAAATAGCAAAAGCTTTAAATCGTAATGTAGATAAGCCGCACGGACTGAATAAAGTAGTTAAATAAAAATCATAACTTATTTCATTATTCTTATTCTACTGTGTTTTCCTGTTCATTGGAGGTTTCTTCTGCATTATTTTCTGTTTCTTTAGATTTAATTTTCCTCGAAAACTTTGCAAAATAAATTATCGCGAATATAAATAATATCCAATATATAAGCCAAGTTATGTAATCAAATTTGTCTGCATAACTCTGAATATTGTATCCGGCAGATGGTTCTTTAAGATACACATTAAAGTCAGTACTGTTCGCTAAAATATCATCATCAATGGTATCTTTTAAATCATCAATGGTATATTCTCTGAATGGTTTTATTACTTCGCCGTTTGATAATTTATAAACAGGTCCTGCCGTAATATTCTTGTTTAAAACGTGAAAAGAATCGTCCTTTTTGTATTCTATAACAGTGTTTTTGTCAACAGTAAATTCGCTTGATGTTTTTATAAATCCTGCTAATTCTTTAGTCAAAGTACATTTGTAGCTTGCATCACAAGTTAAAATTTCACTTGTTGGCTGCAAATAGGTATAGCCGATTAAAAATAAAATTATAGTAACAATAAAAATAACATGTTTTTTCATATTTACCCCTTTTAATATTTTAGCATTGATACAATTTTACCACAATCTTGAAGCTTATTTCTTCCTTTTAAGTCTTCAAGTTCAATTAAAAATCCCATGCCAATAAGATTTGCACCGGTTTTTTTAACAAGATTGGCTGCAGCTTCTGCCGTACCGCCGGTGGCAAGTAAGTCGTCTATAATTAAGACATTATCTCCTTGCCCGAAAGCATCTTTATGAATTTCGATTTTATCGGTTCCATATTCCAGTTCATATTCCTGTGAAATTGTTTCGGCAGGCAATTTATTTGGCTTTCTTACAGGTACAAAACCGCAGTGAAGCTTGTATGCCATTGGCATGCCAAATATAAAACCTCGGCTTTCTATTCCTGCTATATAGTCAATTTTTGTATCCTTAAATTGGTCACAAAGATAATCAATGATTATAGGCAAAGTGTCTTTATCTTTTATTGCCGTTGTAATATCTCTGAATAGTATTCCGGGTTTTGGAAAATTCTCAATATTTCTTATTTTATTTTTTACTGTTTCTTCAATTGTATTTGTCATTTTGTACTCCGTTCTCTAATTGTTTTTAGCTTTTTCATTTTCTCTTTTTATATTTTCTTCTTCTTCCTTAATTAATCCGTGTGCTGTTTTTCCCCATTTCATATCTTTTTTTAAGAATAATATTTTGAAACATATAAACAGTTCAAGCGGGAACCATAGTGTAAGAAGGTAAATGCTTGTCATAAAAGCCTCTTTTAAAGCATTAATTCTGCTGTAGTTATCATAACGTCTTAGGGCATACCTTGCTGCCGAGAAAAAGCCAAGACCTATCGCACAGCTTATGATTATTGATGAATACAGCATGTGCGGTGGTGCATCTTTGGCTAACACTTTAAAACATCTTATAAATATTTCCATAATGCACCATAGCGGCATTATAAATTCCGATATGTATGCTATCATGTCTACTCTGGTTCTGAGAGAAATATCTTTTGAACGGAAAGCAGGTCCGACGAGTTCAAGATACCTTCTGATGGTTCCTTCCAGCCATCTCCTGCGTTGTTTGAATAATGGAAACAGGTAAATTATACCCTCTTCATAAACTACGGCATCAAGGCAAAATCTTATATCCCAGCCTTTTATATGAAGTCTTGTCGACATGTCCAAATCATCTGTAATAGTGTAGTTGTTCCAACCGCCAATATCTTCAAGAGCAGTTCTTTTTATTAGTTCGCCGTTGCCACGCAGTTCTACTGCACCTTTAACTGAATCTCTGCTTAATTGGCAATGTACGTCAATACTATATTCATTACTTTGACATCTTGTTAACCAGTTAAAATCTTTATTACGGATAACCTTTCTGGCTTGTACCGCACCAACATCTTTAGGTTCAAGTTGAGGTACAAGTTTTTTTAAAAAGTCCTTATCTACTGTTGCATCCGCATCAAAGACAAGTATTGCTTCTCCTTCAGCAAACTTCATAGCATCATTCAATACAGCAGATTTGCCGGGAAATGCATTTTTATCTCTTATTAGCGTTTTTACGTTTTTGTATTTCTTTTCTAATTCTTTAATTACGTTTGCTGTGTCATCAGAGCTTCTGTCATCGATAACAATGACTTCAAATTTGTCATAATCCATTGCCAAAATATTCTCTACTGTGGATTTTATGACAGAGGCTTCATTGTGTGCCGGTATCATAACGGTTACAAATGGTCTGTAATCTTCATTGATAACTTGCGGATACTTTTGTAATTTACGTTTTTTATATTGGTAAGCAAGGCTTGAAAACGTCAGGTATATCGCCATAAGAGCACATAAAAAAGCAAGCCCCCATATTGTATTGAAATAGCTTTGGAACATATAGATAAATATGCCAAGTCCGAATATTATTATAAACAGTATAATTCGTTCTTTCATTTAATTATCCTAAAATAAGTCCCCTCTACTCTAATTCATTACCATTTTACCAAAAAACATCTGATTTGTCAGAAATTTTAACTTTTTGTATCATTTGAAAAACGCATGTGTTTATGTTGATTTTAAAGGATTTTGACCTTATTTTAAAGTAAAATTCCTCTAAACAGAGGTTTTTATCAATTGAATTGTTAATTTTTTGTTACTATGCTTGCACAAATTGGAAAATTAGCTATAATAAGAAAGTACATCTAAGAAAAGGAGTTTTATTATGAACAAAGAAGAATTGGTACAAGAAGTTTCTAAAAAAGCTAAAGTTTCTCAAAAAGAAGCTGCTGAAGTAATTGGCGCTTGGGTTGAAACTATTCAAAAAACAGTTTCTAAAGGCAAAAAAGTAACTTTAGTTGGTTTTGGTACTTTTGAATCAAGAAAAAGAGCTGCAAGAACAGGCAGAAATCCTCAAACTGGTAAGGAAATTAAAATCCCTGCTAAAACAGTTCCTGCTTTCTCAGCTGGTAAAAAATTCAAAACTATCGTTAACGGCAAGTAGTTTGTAGTTAAAGATATTTAAAAGCGTATTATTCTTATGAATAATACGCTTTTTGTTTACTTGTTTCTTTCTTTTTCCTGATATTAGAATTGTTTTAAAAATCTAACGTCATCATTGAAGAAAAGACGAATGTCATCAATTGCGTATTTCAGCATAGCAAGTCTTTCAACCCCCATGCCAAAAGCGAATCCGGAATATATTTCAGGATCAATACCTACCCCTTTTAGTACATTCGGGTCAACCATGCCTGCTCCAAGAACTTCAAGCCAGCCTGTGCCGGAGCATGTCTTACAGCCTTTGCCGCCGCACATGATACATTGAACATCTACCTCAGCGGATGGTTCTGTGAACGGGAAAAAGCTGCTTCTAAATCTTGTTGGTCTGCTTGAGCCAAAGTAAATTCTGATAAATTCATTCAAAACACCTTTTAAATCGCCGAAAGTAATATTTTTATCAACATAAAGTCCTTCTATCTGATGGAAAAAGTTGTTCTTACGGGCATTAATATTTTCGTTACGATAAACTCTGCCCGGTGAAATTACCCTTATAGGAGGTTTTTGATTTTCCATGACGTGTATTTGAGCTCCTGAAGTTTGGCTTCTTAATACAACATTAGGTGCAAGTGAGGTGAAAAAGGTATCTTGTACATCCCTTGCAGGATGATCTTTTGGTATATTTAACATATCAAAGTTAAAATATTCAGTTTCCACTTCAGGGGAGTCTTTGCTTTCAACAACAGAAAAACCTAAACTTTGCAGTATTGATACAATTTCATTTGTTGTAGAAGTAAGCGGATGTATTTTCCCTTTAGGTATAAATTTACCTGGTAAAGTTACATCAAGCCTTTCTTTTTCTAATTTCTGATTTAGTTCTTTTTTATAAAATTCATCATGCTTTTCTTGTATAGAGGTTTCTAATTTTCTTGTAATTTCGTTTGCTAAAGAACCTACAATTCGTTTATCTTCATCAGACAAATTTTTTAAATTCTTTTTTATTTCGTTAAATTCCCCTTTTCTACTTAAATATTTAGCTCTGACTTCATCTAAGTCACTTATTGATGTTGCTTTTGCAATATCTTCAGCTGCCAATGAATAAATATTTTCCAGTTGTGCTTTCATTATTCTACCTCTTTACTAATTTATTTCGTTATATTTTTTTTCATATCCGATTGTGGTTGATTCACCATGTCCCGGATATACATTAATATTATCATCAAGTTTAAAAAGGGTGTTTTTTATACTATTAACTATAGCCTTAAAATCTCCGCCCGGCAAGTCTGTCCGTCCAAAACTTCCTTTAAACAATGTATCACCGCAAAACAGGTTGTCCTCTATTAAATAACTTACTCCACCTTCTGTGTGTCCGGGAGTATAAAGTATTTGAATTTGATTGTTACCGATTGATAATTTAGTATCACTATCAAATGTAAAATCAGCTATTTGCGGTTCTTCCGGCGGTATACCGAACATTTCGCACATTTCAGGAGTATGCTCCAGTAGTATTATATCAGCTTTAGCTATTCCTGCTTTTACATTAAGGGCTTTTTTCATTTCGTTTACCCCAAGAATGTGGTCAAAATGACCGTGCGTAAGTAGTATATATTTTACATTCAATCCTTTTTGTTTTACTTCATTTAAAATATCTTCTCTATAGTCCGAGCAATCTATTAAAACTGCATCTCTGGTTGATTCATCATAAATGAGGTAATTATTTGCATCAATCGGACCGGCAATATATGTAGTTATATTCATTTTTCTATGTTCTCACCAATTCAAAAATATCTCTGCAAATTGAGAATAATTTTCCCGTGTTATCTAATGCAACCATATTTGGTCCGTCACAAAGTGCTTTGTCCGGATCCGGGTGAATTTCAAAAAACAGTGCATTAGCACCTGCCGCAACTGCAGATTTTGCAAGGACAGGAACAAATCTTCTGTCCCCGCCTGAGCATACTCCGTTTGCTCCCGGTAATTGAACGCTGTGCGTTGCATCAAATACTACGGGATAAGAAAATGCCTGCATAATAGGTATACCTCTGAAATCTACTACCAGATTGTTATATCCGAAAGTTGTTCCTCTGTCTGTTAATAAAATATTGTAATTGCCGCTGTCCTCAACTTTTTTAATCAGTGGCTCCATTTGTTCGGGTGCCAAAAATTGACCTTTTTTGATGTTAACAATTTTGCCGGTTTTTGCTGCAGCAACCAGTAAGTCTGTTTGTCTGCATAAAAACGCAGGTATCTGTATGATATCAGCCACTTCAGCAGCTATAGCCGCCTGCTCAGGTGTATGAATATCCGTTACTATAGGAAGGTCAAATTTCTCTTTTACGCTTTGGAGCATTTCCAAACCTTTTTCAATTCCGGGTCCTCTGTAGGAACTCAAAGACGAGCGATTTGCCTTATCAAAGGATGACTTGAATATATAATTTATTCCAAGCCTTGATGTTATTTCTTTTAATGTTTCTGCCGTTTTATCAAGTATTTCCTGACTTTCTATAGCACATGGACCGGCAATAATTGTTAATTTGTCACCGCCAATTTCAAAATCTTTTAATTTTATTCTCTTCATATCCATATCTCAATTATATTAGAAAAATATATTTATTACAATATGTAATAATACAAAGTAATATAACTTAGTGTATCAGGTATTTACCGATTGTCCCGAGTAGTAATATTGATGTTATAAGAGTTGAAGCCGTAGCAATATATAAGATGAGTTTCCAGACAGAACCAGACTCATTATTTTTATCTTCAATATGTGCCTGTGCTATAAGATTATTGGTTATTAATCTCAAAAACGGTGCAATGAGTAACGGTATTATGTAAAATAGTGCATATTTTATTCTTATTGTTGTTAATGTTGCAAGCACTCCGTTTATTCCTGCAATTGTTACCATAGCAAATAATGCTATAAAATAGTTTGTACTAAAATAATTATAAATTTTCTTTAAATTAAATACAGAAATGATACTATAATCGGATTCTATAAATACATATAAAAAACCTATTCCGCAGAATAAAAGATAGATTTCAAAACCAAGTGCCAACAAATTAAGCAGTGTGAAAAATATTATCATTATAATTTTAATGTTACCTAAAAGAATTTTCCCGAGGAAAGTCAGAAGCAGTACAGCTCCCATTATTGATGCAGCAAGAAGAAGTAATGCAAATAAAAATTTAAGTCCCGTATTAAAGTATTCAAAAAATTTATCCCATTCGGGCAATTTTGCATCTTCTTTTTCCATTAAGGCTTTCAGATAGGTTATGTCATAGCCGACTGTTGTACATCCTGCTAACGTTGCGAGTATTGCTGTCGGTATGATGAGTGGTTTGTTATGAGCAAGAGTTGCAAACACAAATAATCCGCAAATAAACGACAATACTACAAGTATGCTGTACTTTGCCGTGAAATCCTTATCATTGAATATATTTTTTATTGAATTTCTTATGCTTATAGCCATGCCTGAAACTCCGTCAATCTCTACTCTGATATTATAATTATACTATCAAATCGTGGAAATTTTTGTCAAACTATTTCGATAAGAAACCATGCATAGTAATTTTTGTCGCAGGCATATTTATCGCATTTTGCGCCTGAGCATCACTAACTATATTAAGCTTAGCATTTTGTTGTTTTTTTAATTCCAAATCTTTTGCTCTTGCGGTACGGGTCATCTTGTCGCATGTTCTTGCAAGCCAAATCATGAAGCTTGGAACAATAAATATCGTTGATAAGAATGTGAACATACTGTTATAGACCTTAGCACTCTTAACAAATTTGTTCTTGCTGTCTTTAAATATATTCTCAAATGTTTTCAATGCATTTGTTTTAGCTTCATCAGCATTAGTAATATTCTTAAATGCATTTTTGATTTCATCGTCGTTGACAACATCTTTTAAGTCTTTTCCAAGAATTGTTTTTAAGCTGTCTGTCATTGCTTCACTCTTATCACGCATTAATAATTTCTTCAAATTACCGCCGTTGTCAGTAATGAAGTCAAAGAAGCCGTTAACACCGCCTTTAAATTCATTGATATATGTGTATTTAGATTCAAGTTCTTTGTTCGTGAATACGTTTATTCCGCTGACAGGAGAGAAATAATCTCTTATGAATCTTGTATAGAAATTTTTATTGTGATCTGAAGGAGTATGATTTAAAGCAAGTCCCGAAATATTTGAGAATATCTTGGAGAAGCCTCTTGATAGTGCCTGAGCGGCAAACAATATTGCACCGAAACTTGTAATGTCACGGGTAATAGTTTCTTTTCTGTCATACTTATCAGGTGCATTCAATAGTCTTGTCGGTAAACAGAAACCGTACAACAAAGCCATCATTGCTGATACGGACATTGATGCATCATCAAATTCAAAGTGATTTAAGAATTTCTTTAATTTGCTCGAATTTAATACATATTCGGCCGTATTGGTGAAAACTTTTTCTCTTCCGCTGAAAGAAACATTTTTACCGTTAGAGGTGTTTTCAGCTGCATCTGATAATTTTTCTTCGGACTGAATTTTAGCCCTGTGTTCGTGGGCAAATGCAGGGTTTTGACCCTTTAATCCCAATGAATACAGTTTAGGTATAAGTGCATAGAATCCGACAACAGCACTCCACATACCCATATTTGATAATATTCTTGATCCTGTTCGTTTATCGACAAATGTCTTTAAGAATCTTTCAGGATCAAACTTTTGGTTTTTATATTTCTTTAAAGCTTTTCCTGTTGTATCTATAACATCATCCGTAAAATCTGTCATAGTTGTCAGTAACTTTTTGAAAGATACACTTGTTTTGTCGGCTTCCTCTAAATTGCTTCCGGACAAACCGAATTTTTTTGGATTAATAACCATTTCAATAGTCAATTCATTTGCAGACGGATTTAAATGCTGTTTTTTAAGCTTCATAAAGTCATTCAGCAAACTGTCGGTTAAGTCTTCAGGGGAACCTGCAACCTTTTGGTTTGTGATCTTCTTCCATAAGGATTTTTTATTACCTTTTGCCTGTTCAATTTCAATAGCTCTTGCCGCATAATCTTTGGCGAGCTCATCTATTTTGGCTTCCGGTACGTTACCTTCAAGAGTTGTATTTAATACATTTTTAAATACGTTATTGTAGAATTCTGTTTTTGTTTTAGCAACATTATCAAGTGTATCAGGATTTTTTGCCGCATAATCAATGAAGTTGTTGCCCAAACCCTGAATCATATTTATCGGAACATTATTTGCAGTTCCGGAGTACTTTTTAATAAAATGCAGCAATATTGCAGGAATAATGAAAGCACTAGGTCCGCTCAGTATTTCACGGATACCTTCCCTGCGTGCAAAAGCCCAATTGTAAGGTCCTTCTTTTTTACCTGTTTCTTTGTTTACCGGACGGCGGTTGATGCCCTCTAATACACGAGGACCTGCCATGCCAAAGAAATCTTGTGCAATGAAGGATGTGATAAATCCGCCGTTAGTCAGGGCATCAGCTACTGCAACAGGTACCTGCTCAAGTCCTTGGAAGGATGGTTGAGCCGACTGTTTTGCAACTGTCCCTAAATTATTATTCTTTTTGGCATTTAAATCAGCCGCTTTTATTGCTTGTATTGCCATGTTCCTACTTTACTGATTCATAACTAACTACACATATACAATTATAAAAACTTTTACTTATCGTCTATTGCCTTTTTTTCGGGGTTCATTAAGTTTTATTTACAAAACTCATGACAATAAGTGTACTTATCATACTTAATATTGAAAAATTTTTCAAGTCTTTTACTACAAATATAACAGAATATTACGAAAATTAGTTATATTTACTATGGATTTTGTCCATGTTACTATTATTTCAGAGAGTTACACTAATAATAAGGAATTAATTATGACACAAGAACAACAACGTGAAGTAAATTCTGCAGGTGATCAAATCAGGCAGATAAGAATTCAGAAGCTGACTGATTTGGCTGATAAGGGAGTGAATCCGTATCCGTATGTTTTCAATAAGACAGCAGATGCGGCTCAGCTGCAGGATAAATATAAAGATATTGAACCAGGTGTTGAAACCGAAGATGAATATTCTGTTGCAGGTCGTGTAATGGCTGTCAGAAACAGCGGCATGTTCATTGACTTGATGGATTCATCAGGAAAAATCCAGATATTTTCTCATAAACAAAACCTGTCCGAAGAACAATTACAAATATTAAAGCTTATAGATATAGGTGATATTGTTGGTTTTACGGGTACAATAAGAAGAACCCCAAGGGGCGAATTATCAATTAAAGCAACGTCTTTAACCATGCTTTCAAAATCGTTATTACCTTTGCCTGAGAAGTTTCACGGTTTAACTGACGTTGAAACCCGTTACAGACAACGTTATGTAGACATGATTGTAAATGAAGACGTAAGAAAAACTTTCAGAACAAGAAGTTTAATTATCCAAAAAATCAGGGAATTTCTTACAAACAGGGGATTTTTAGAGGTTGAAACTCCTATGCTTCACCCGCAGGCAGGCGGTGCTAATGCAAGACCTTTCATTACTCATCATAATACACTTGATATGGATATGTTTTTGAGAATTGCACCGGAATTGTATTTAAAGAGATTGATGGTTGGCGGTGTAAGCGAAAAGATTTTTGAAATAAACAGAAGCTTCCGTAATGAGGGTATTGATGTTCGTCACAATCCCGAATTTACCATGATGGAATTATATCAGGCTTACGTTGATTATAACGAAATGATGACGTTGACTGAAACTCTTGTTTCAACGGTTGCACAGGAAGTATTGGGTACTATGAAAATCCAATACGGTGATAACGAAATTGATTTAACTCCGCCTTGGGACAGAAAGACTATGATAGGTGCCATTCAGGAAAAGACAGGTATAGATTTCGGAACATGCTATACTCTTGAAGATGCAAAGAATAAAGCTAAGTCTTTGGGTGTTGACCCGGAAGATTGTGACAACTGGGGCAAAGTTATTGATTTAATTTTTGAAGAAAAGGTTGAACCTACACTAATACAGCCTGTTCATATTATTGATTATCCTCGTGATATATCTCCTTTAGCGAAAGTTCACAGAGATAATGACAGACTGACGGAACGTTTTGAAACCCGTGTTAACGGCTGGGAAATTGCAAATGCGTTCTCTGAACTTACTGATCCGATAGACCAGAGAATGAGATTTGAAGCTCAGATGCAGGCAAAAGCAAACGGTGATGATGAGGCTATGCCTATTGATGAGGATTATATCTGTGCATTAGAACATGGGGCTCCTCCAATGGGCGGTTTGGGATTAGGCATTGACAGATTAATTATGCTGTTGACAAATTCCCCGTCTATCCGTGATGTAATTGCTTTCCCGACACTTAAAAAACGTCAGTAGGCTTTAGATAATTAAATTAAAAAAGGATTGAACTAAAATTCAATCCTTTTTTTTGTATCCATCTGTAAACCTTATTCTATACTAATTTTTAAACTTGCTTATTTCTTCAAAATAGCGAGCAAGTGCTATATAACCCTTGTATATTTCGTTTGAAATTGTTGCGTAGCAGTTTGCATCAATGAATTTGAGTTCTTTTGCTCTGATTTCCATGATTTTATCTGCATCAGCTCTGAGCTCGGTATCTTTTGAAGTTGACCAGTCCTGAAGCAGTGCAAGTTCATCATACATTTGTTTTGCTGTGGTGTATTCTAACGTGCTGAAATCGTATTTTGATAACAATTCTTTATCAACAGGTGTAATACGGCTTTGTACAGCCTGAAACTTATATATTTTTTTAATGACAGTATAATTATCGGCAACTTTTTTATGAGAATACGGCACATCATTTTTTGCAAGCATTGCAGCATGCGAACGTGATGTAAACGGATCTTCCTGATGCGATAATGCACTTTTTGATGTTATATCAAACCCCGATTTCTTGTCTATAAGTTCTTCTATCAAAACTAACCTCCTGCTGATAAATATATGTTATGACAAGCATGTTTTTTTGTCATGAATTTTGGCAAATTTTTAACAAAAGTTTGTAAATTTTAAAATAGCTTTATCCTGCCTGTTTCAAAGCTTCTTTATTAAGAGCAACCTCGTCCGTATAGTTTACAAGTGCATTATACACGAGCGGATTAATTTTGCCCTTGCGAACATCAGGACGTATAATCGTTAGAGCCTGTTCTCTTGTGAGTGGTTTTTTATAGGGTCGTTCCTCTGTTAATGCTGAGTATTTATCTGCAATAGACAGAATTTGCAGATCTAAATCCGCATAAAAATTCTTATCTACTTTCGGATAGCCTGTTTTTTGTGCGTTTTGGTGATGATTTCTTATGAGCTGCAACGTTTTGGGGTTGATATTTGTGTTCTTTAAAAGTTCATATCCCAGTTCGGCATGCTTATGTACGATTTCCGTTTCATTTTCATCAAGTTTTCCGTTTTTGTTGAGTATTTCTGTCGGAATGAATACTTTCCCGATGTCATGTAAGTATGCAGCATCCCTTATGGCATTTATATCTGCTTTTGTTTCAAGTGCAAACGGCAGATTTCTTACGATTCCCTCTGCTATGTTTACCGTGTCTGAGCAGTGACCGTCAAGGGTTTTGCCCAAATCCTCCATATTAAGCCTGTATTCTATTCCTGCCGATTTTAATATTTTTTGTAATTTGTAATTGTTTTCCGATAATCTGCGTATACTCTGTTCTGTTGTATAGCGTTTCGGATTAGTACTTTCAAAGCTGTCATATTGGTTTTTGAATTTTATGCCACGGTTATCCTGCGGCTGCGTATTTACAGGGGCTAAGGGTGCAACCGAGCCAAAATATGGAAATCTGTTTACACTAAAAAGCATATACACACCAATTTATTACACTACACACTTATATAAAGTATTTTTTGTTCAAATAATTTACTTTTCTGTAAATAATTATTAAAATTATGTGCTATACTCTTTTTATGAAAGAAATCAAAAATATAATTTTATGCGGTTGCGGAGCTATCGGTTCAATCTATGCAGATATTTTCAGCAAAATTCCTGATATTAATTTCAGAGTGCTTGTTGATGAAGAAAGGCTTAATCGTTATTCTTCTAATCCGATTTTGTTTAACGGCAATAAGCTTGATTTAAGGTATATCCTGCATTGTGATATGAATTTTAAAGCGGATTTAGTTATTATTGCAACAAAAATGCCGGGATTTGAGGGCGCTCTGTCTGAAATTAAAAATTTTGTGTCTGATGATACCGTAATTTTATCCCTGCTAAATGGTGTTTTGAGTGAAGAAATTGCCGCAAAATATTATGGCAGAGATAAGGTTTTGTATTCTTATTTTATAGGTCACAGTTCTGTCCGTAGCGGCAATAAAGTTTCCCATGACGGCGTTAATACAATTGTTTTCGGTTCTGACTGTGAAGATGATAAATTAAATGTTTTAAGAGTAAAAAATTTGTTTGATAAATACAATATTAATTACGAAATACCCGAGGATATAAGGCATTCCTTGTGGACAAAGTTTATGTTGAATGTTTCTTCAAATTCTACTACCGCTTTATTTAGAGTTAATTTTGGACAAATGTTGTCTAATCCTTTGCATATGGATTTGGTTATAAAAATTATGAAGGAAGTTCAGCTTATAGCACAGGCAGAAGGGGTTAATAGCCCTGAAACATTGGTTGATGATGCTCTGAACTGTTTGGATAAAATGTGCTCGGAAGGCAGAACATCTATGCTGCAGGATGTTGAAGCAGGCAGAAAAACCGAAAATGAAATATTCGCTTCTACTGTTGTAGAACTTAGCAAAAAACATAATATTGATACGCCGTATTGTTTGATAATTGATTCTATGTTTAAGATTATAGATTATAATTTTACGAAATAAAAAAGCACCCTTTTTAAGGAGTGCTTTTTGTATATTTGTTTATGAAGTTTATGCTTCTGCCGTTGCTTCTTCTTTGGTTTTGGTTTTTCTCTTAGTACCTTTTTCGCAGGCAATTTTACCGTCATTCAGAACTAAGCGAATAGTGTCACCTGCCTGATATTTGCCGGACAAGATTTCTTCCGCAAGCATATCTTCAATTTTACGCTGAATTAATCTTCTTAAAGGTCTTGCACCGTAAGCTTCGGAATATCCTGATTCTGCAAGATGATCTTTTACTTCATCTGTTACTTCAACCTTTAATTCTTTTTCATCCAAACGTTTGAACAGGTCTTTCAACATCAAATCTACGATTTGTCTGATTTCTTCTTTTGAAAGATGTGAGAATACAATAGTTTCATCAATACGATTTAAAAATTCAGGTCTGAAAGCTTTTTTCATTTCTTCAGTAACTGTTTCTTTAAGTTTTTCGTACTTATCTTTTGTTTCATCATCAGAAGTTGAGAAGCCAAGTTTTGATGTCGTTGTAATCATACTTGCACCAACGTTTGATGTCATAATGATAATTGTATTTTTGAAATTGATATGACGACCTTTAGAATCTGTTAAACGTCCGTCATCAAGTATCTGAAGCATTATGTTAAATACATCAGGATGAGCTTTTTCAATTTCGTCAAACAATACAACGGAATACGGTTTCTTTCTGATTTGCTCCGTTAAGTTGCCGCCGTCATCATAGCCGACATACCCCGGAGGAGAACCGATAAGTTTAGCGGTAGAATGTTTTTCCATAAATTCGGACATATCTACTCTTATCATATTATCCTCAGAGCCGAATACTGCTTCAGCTAATGCTTTTGCAAGTTCCGTTTTACCTACACCGGTAGGTCCCGAGAAAATAAAGCTCCCGATAGGTCTGTTAGGACTCTTTAAACCTACTCTTGCACGTCTGATTGCTTTTGATATAGCAACAACAGCATCGTGCTGACCGATTACTCTTGCGTGTAAAGTATCTTCCAATTTCAGAAGTCTTTCGCTTTCACCCTCAGTCAATTTCGTAACAGGAATACCTGTCATTGCTCCGATTACTTCTGCAACATTTTCAGCTGTAACAGTCGGTTTGTTAGCTTCATGTTCTTCTTTATATTTCTGAGAAACTTCTCTGATGCGTTCCTTTAAGTCCGCTTCATCATCTCTTAATTGTGAAGCTCTTTCAAATTCCTGATTTCTTATTGCATCTTCCTTATCCTTTATTAAATCTCTTAATTCAAGTTCCAGCTCTTTGCCCTCAGGACATAAGGTTGATGCCTTTAATCTTACTTTTGATGAGGCTTCATCAATTACGTCAATGGCTTTGTCAGGTAAAAATCTGTCAGTAATGTATTTTGCTGATAATTTAACTGATGCCTCTATTGCTTCATCAGAAATGATTAAGTTATGGTGTTCTTCATATTTTTGCTTCAACCCTTTCAGAATTTCGATAGATTCTTCTTCGGTCGGTTCGTCAATTATAACTGACTGGAAACGTCTTTCTAAAGCAGGATCTTTTTCTACATATTTTCTGTATTCTTCAAGGGTTGTTGCACCTATAACCTGAATTTCGCCTCTTGACAGGGCAGGTTTCAAGATATTTGCAGCATCAATAGCACCTTCTGCTGCCCCTGCACCGATTAATGTATGCATTTCGTCTATTACAAGAATTATGTTTCCTGCCTGACGAATTTCGTCCATTATCTTCTTTAATCTTTCTTCAAATTCACCACGATACTTTGTACCTGCGACAAGCAGACCCATATCAAGCTGAATTACCTTTTTACCGTCTAAAATATCAGGAACTTCCGCATTTACTATTCTGATAGCTAATCCTTCAGCTACTGCGGTTTTACCTACACCGGGTTCTCCGATAAGTACAGGATTATTTTTTGTACGTCTTGCAAGAATTTGTATTACACGCTCAATTTCTTTATCTCTGCCTACTACAGGGTCAAGTCTGAGTTCCTGTGCCGCAAGTGTTAAATCTCTCCCAAATTCATCAAGACTAGGCGTTTTTTGCTTACTGCCGGAAGAAGATGAACTTGAACTTGAAGAAGATGAACTTGAGCTTGAAGTTGATGATGAAGATGTCGGTTTTGTTTCTCCCAACATTTTTACAACATTACTTCTTATTTTGTTTAAATCTACTCCGAGGTTTTCCAAAACTCTTGCTGCAACACCTTCCCCTTCTCTGATTAATCCTAAAAGAAGATGCTCTGTTCCTATATAATTGTGTCCTAATTGTCTTGCTTCATCCCAAGATAATTCCAAGACTCTCTTTGCCCTTGGTGTAAACGGAATTTCAACTGCAACAAATCCTGAACCTCTGCCGATTATTTTCTCGACCTCTGCTCTTGCATCTTTGAGGTTAACCCCCATTGATTTAAGCGTTTTTGCTGCTACGCCGGTTCCCTCACCTATCAAACCCAGCAGTACCTGTTCGGTACCTACAAAGTTATGACCCAATCTGCGAGCCTCTTCCTGAGCGAGCATTATTACTTTTATTGCTTTTTCCGTAAAACGTTCAAACATTATTTGCTCCTATATCTCTATCTTATCTGTTATAATATACATTTTACATAAAACTTAAAAAGAATTCAAGACTGTAAAGGGATATTAATATTTTTAAACTCATTGATTTTATAATACTGATACAATTTCACCGACAATTTTGCCGTGATTTGTTTTAATTTTATGGTCTGTTTCTATATTAGCCCAGTGTAAATTTCTGAGAGCGTCTGTTACGGCGATTTCTCTTGCTTTCATATCACAATCGGAAACTTTTATAATCAAACATTCCTCGTTTTCAATATTGACCACTATACATAATCCGCCTGCACCTACTTTTGCCACAAGGTTTTCTGAATTTTCGATAATCTTTGTGTCTGTTCTGTTTTCCCCTCCGATTATGTACGGATTGTTCAGAAATGCCTGTGTAATTTGTGAATATTCTTCTGAGCAGAATAAATTAAGGTATCCTTTCCCCATATTTTGTAACGGCATTGAATATATTGGAACTCCGCATCCGTCAGTGGTTACGGGATATTCTTTTTTTAATTCGCAAAGCTGATATAGCTTTTCTTTGATAAACTGCTGCAGCGGATGTTCAGGTTCATCGTATGTTTTTATATCCCAGTTATGCATTTTGCATAATCCAAGCATCATTATATGCTTGCCTGAGCAGTTGTTATGCAATGTTGTCGGGTTTTCGTTATCAAGCAGCATTCGTTCCTGTTCTGTTACAGAAAGCGGTTTGTGCTTCCCGCATTTTAAGTCGTCTTCAGTTAGTCCTATCTTTTTTAATAAATTTTTAGCGATGTCGGTATGGCATTGTTCTCCTGCGTGTGATGCACAGCAAAGTGCAATTTCTTCCGATGTCAGTCCATAATGTTCTATCATTCCGAAATCAACCATTAATGACGCTTGCAGCGGTTTTGCACAGGAACGCAGATAAAACGGATAATTGCCGCTTTCTCCTACTCTGTCCAGGATATGTACCTTATTCATTACCATAAGATAGCCGAAATGCTGTTCCTCAACAAGTCCGTCACGAATACATTTTACAATTGTTTCAGGGGAATTAAATATCATAAGTTTTTACCGCATTTACTATTTTAGCCATCGTTTTTTTAAGAGCCTGATTTTCTTCTTTTAATGTCTTAATTTCTTTTTCATAGGCAGATACGGGTTTCGTGTTTCCGTTATTTTCAGGTAAAAACTCAGGATTTATAACGAATCTCTTTTTGGCATCTGCTTTAAGTTTGAATAATGTTTTGATTGTTTCCTCCGGTACAAAGCCTTTTTTTACAAGCATATTCCCAATTAATATATGATTTCCGTTTGAATTTTTTATAGATTGTTCATCGAGAACTTCCTGAATTTGTTCAACTGTTACGGTTCCGTTTAGTATAAAATATTCGCCGGTCATTAATTTACCCGATATAAAGCCTGCCATTGCATAGGCTTCCGGAGCTTCGGGCTTTTCAATAAGGTTTTGTTCAAGACAGAAAATGAATAATTTTGCTAATTCTTCTATAGACATGAACAGATTAAGCGAACTTTCAAGAATTGTGTATCCGTTATGCGAAAACTTTAAAAAATTGTATATATTGCTGTCAAGGCCGCACTTTTTATCCCATAGTTCCTGTTTACCTTTGAAGGTTAGTGTCGGAACATGCAAAGCAAACAATCCTCCGGCATTTTCTATGATGTATTTGTCGCATCCGTTTTCCTGCATATTTTGCCAAAGTCTGTAGTATACGACCTGTTTTATCCATAGCGGATAAGCTAAAAATTTATTTAAAAATAATTTGAAAATGTTTCGGTTCATTTTGAAGCCCTCTGTCGTTATTATAATTAATAGGGAACTTTTTTTCAAGTGTAAATTTATTCTACTTTAAGCTATTGATTTATTCTTGTATGCCGTATAAAATAGTAGTTGTTATAAGGAGAAGCTGTATGGAAAAGAATGTTTTAATAAAAAAAATTGCGGTATTCATTATCGCATTTATCGGATTTTTGACTACTATTAAACTTGCAGTAATATATTATGATGCTAATTTTAATCCGTATGCATTGCCAAGCTTTTGTTCGGTTAATGAACTGATAGATTGTGACGGTGTGGCAAGAACTGTTGAATCGCAGTTCTTTGGTGTTCCTCTTGCGTTGTGGGGAATGTTTTTTTATGTTTTTGTAATGGTTTTGTTGTTGGCAGATAAATTGAAAAAGTTTATCCTGTTCAGATTTTTGGAAGTTTTTAAAAATCCGCTTGATTATATAGCTTTATTAGGTGTATTTTCATTCTGTGTTTCAATGTGCTTGCTATGTGTAAGTTTATTTGAAATTAATAAAATTTGTGTATTATGTGCATTTACTTATGTGTTAAATTTATTAATTGGTTTGATTTCGATTGATTATAAAGGTGGTGGTTTAATGAAAGCTTTTAAACAAAGTATAGCTGATTTTAAAGATGCAATATCAAAGAAAGCTTATCTAATTGCCTTGATAGTTGTTGTTTTATTCGGAACCGGCGGTTTGTCTTATGCAAGCTCTACCAATGTTTTAGCTCCTCAGGTAAAGTATCACCGCGAACTTGGAGTGTTTATTCATGCTAAAACTAATAAATATGCAGTTTCGGGAAATTATTTAGGTGATAAAAATGCTGATAAAACAATATATATCTATACGGATTATAATTGTCCGTTCTGTGGGGCATTTGATATTATGATTCATAAAGCGGTCAGAGAGTTGAAGGGATACAAAGTTGTTCATAAGAATTTGCCGCTTGATACAGAATGTAATAAATTCTTAAAACAACCTTTCCATGAAGGTTCCTGTACTATGGCAAGATATGCAATTGCTGCAGAAAAGCAAGATAAATTCTGGGATATTGATGCAAAATTCTTTGAAAAACATCCTGCGACGGAAGATGATATTTTAGTTATTGCAAAAAATCTTGGTTTGAATGTCGTTCAATTGCAGAATGATGCAAGCAGCCCGGATACTTATGCCAGATTGAAAAAGGATATTGAAGAAGCATATGCTTCCGGTGTGAATGCTACTCCAACCATGGTCATTAACGGTAAAGTAATGGTTGGTATTAGTCCGTATCCAAGTTTTATTGAAGATATTAAAAAGGCAGGCGATAATGTCAAATCAGATGATGCAGACAAATCTGATAAAAAATAAAAAAGTTTTATTGCATGCATGTTGTGCAATTTGTTCAGGTTATCCCATATCTTTGTTGAAAGATATGGGGTATCTTGTTTCTGTCTATTTTTATAATCCGAATATTTATCCCATTGATGAGTATAACAGACGTCTTGATGCAGAAAAAACATTATGTGATTACTCAGACGTAAATCTTGTTGTTGGAAATTATGAAACTGACGCTTTCTATAGATGTGCCGAAGGCTTAGAACAAGAACCCGAAAAGGGGAAAAGATGCGTGAAATGTTTTGAATTGAGACTTCGCAAAACAGCAGAGTTTGCAAAAGAATCAGGTTATGAATATTTTACAACGTCAATAGTTATAAGTCCTCACAAAAATTTTCAAATGATTTCAGAAATTGGTGAACGTATTGCCAAAGAGTATGGTTTAACATATTTGTCTATTGATTTTAAAAAGAAAGACGGTTTTTTAAAAACGAATAAATTATCAAAAGAATTAGGATTATACAGACAAAATTATTGCGGATGTGAATTTAGTATTGTAAAAAAAGAAGAAGCCTGAAATATGCTTCTTCTTTCAATTTATAAGTGTGATATATTTTATCTGCCGCAAATAACTCTTGCTGCATGTATACCTGAAGCTGATGCCTGTATCAGACCTCTTGTTACCCCTGCACCATCACCGATTGCAAACAAGTTCTTAACCCCTTCGGTTTCAAGTTCATTTGTTAGTTTTACTCTGGCAGAATAGAATTTAACTTCTATACCGTATAATAAAGTATATCTTGAGGCCGTGCCCGGAGCAATTTTGTCGAGTGCGTAAAGCATTTCGATAATGCTGGTCATTTGTCTGTACGGAATTACCAAACTTAAATCACCCGGTGTAGCACATGTTAAGGTAGGGGTTAGTATGCTGGCTTTTATTCTTTCAGGAGTTGAACGTCTGCCGTCAAGCAAATCGCCAAATCTTTGAACAAGTATCCCTCCTGCCAGCATATTAGCAAGGCTTGCTATATGCTGCCCATACTGAATTGGTTCTTTAAACGGCTCAGTAAATCTTTCACTTACAAGCAGTGCAAAGTTCGTGTTATTTGTCGTTTTTTCAGCATAGCTGTGTCCGTTAACTGTTGCAATTCCGTTATAATTTTCCTGTACGACTTCTCCGTTTGGATTCATACAGAAGGTTCTTACTTCATCTCCAAAAGTTGGTGAATGATATATCAGTTTTGATTCGTACAATTTTGATGTTATAGGTTCAAATACAGGTGCCGGTAATTCTACACGAACCCCGACATCAACAGCATTATTTACCATACCGATTTTATTTTGGCTAAATTCTTTTGTAAGCCAGTCTGCACCTTCTCTACCCGGTGCAATAATAGTGTATTCAGCTCTGATTTCTTCACCGTTATCCAGAATTAAACCTTTTACCTGTTCGCATTCAACAATAAGGTTTCTTGCCGCAACATCATTTCTTATTGTAATCCTTTCATCAAGATAATCCTGCATATTTTTTAATACATCAAGACTTCTTTCAGTTCCGAGATGTCTTACAGGCGAATATACGAGCTTTAATTCAGCGAGTGAAGCTTCTCTTTCAAGTTCTCTGAATGTGTTGTAATCGGTTCCGAAAACTTCTTCTGTTGCTCCGAATTTTAGATATAAGTCATCAGAATATTTGATTAAATCTTCTACTTTATCTCTTGACATATAGTCCAATAAGTGTCCGCCAACATCAGGAGTGAGTGTCAGTTTTCCGTCAGAAAATGCACCTGCTCCCCCCCATCCGCATAGTAAACCGCATCTTTTACAATTAGGACATTTTTCATAACCTTCTCTTAAAAGACATTTTCTTTTTTCGATTTTTTGACCTTTTTCAATTAAAACGACCTTCCATTCGGGTTTTAATTTCATAATCTCAAGAGCTGCAAAAATCCCTGCCGGTCCTGCACCTACGATTGCAACATTATACATTAATATATCCTCTCAATTTTTCTCAACCAATCAAGTATAACCTGAACATATTTTCATTAAAAGACTTTGTGAAGAATTTGTTAAGTACTCCCGTTATGCATTAACGGATTTTGTACTTTCAGCCTTTTTAGGTTCTATATTTTTTTGTTCATTATAATTATTCTTGGTTTCGGCATTAACCGTTTGGTCATCTTGACCTTTATTCATCCATTTTTCAACTTTACTTGCAGCAGGTGTAGCTATAAACGGAACTATTATACGTTTACCAACTGTTGTAGCTGCAATCAATGAAGTTAATGTCGTGAATGCTGCAAATGCTGTATCTTTACGTTTTGCAATCTTTTCATTAATTTCTTGCTGGCTTATATGTTTTAATTTGTCTATATTCTTAGTTACGGAGTGAATCATTTTTGCGGTATTTCTGTCAAATGCCTTTCCAAACAGTTTGTTAAACATTTTTGTCTGAACAATTTTTTGAGAAATTGTCATATGCATTATAATCTGTGCAGCAATCATTAATCCGCCATTTGTTAAGTCTAATGCTGCTACGAATTTCCTCTTGTCATCAGGAATATTTTTGTTGTTTAAACTTTGCCAAACATACATTACGCAACCAAGACCGTCCTTGGCAACAATAGATAAGATACCGGCCCAGTTCATAAATGATTGTTTATCGTTTCTGTAGGCTTCGTATCCTTTTTGCATAAATTCTGATTTTTGTAAATTTAGCATCGGTTGCTTTAAACAAGTATTGAAAACGCTTTCCGCACCTGCTGAAATTCTGTTAATTGCTGCCATTATGCCACCTCAACTTTCTTCGCATCAGCTTTTTTTTCTGTCGGCTGAGTATTCAGCTTCATAGATGCAAATCTTGTAGATACTGGTTGTACCGGTGGCTGACTGACAGTAACGGTGTCTTTTGGTGCCATTTCTACAAGTTTAGCTGATGAATTATTGTGTTTTTTATTTGATAAATTCGGGAAGAATATATCCATAAATCTAGGATAAATCCAGTTGAGTAATGTACATGTAAACGGCAGCATTGCTAATGATACAAAGATGCCGGTAAATTGTTTGTACCATCCGTGATGTTTCTTTGTTCTTTCAATTAGTCTGTTCGCTACTTCTTTTACAAAATCTTTATCAAGGCTGCTGTTAGCCAAGCCTAACTGAGCTTTTTTGGTTTCAAGTTGTTGTTTAATTGATTTTATGCTTGATGTTTCTGTAATTTCATTTTTTAGCTTTGAGTAAAACTCAACTAATTCGGTTAATGCTTTGCGGTCTTTTTCTACGGTCTGCTTAACCATATTTTCTACTTCAACGTCAGTTCTGACATCTTTATATTTGTCCGCATGTGCTATCATGTTTTGAACTTTATCACCAAGAGCCTTTTGAATATCCGCGAATGTATAAGAATTATTTTGATTGTTGCTTGCTATTTTTGCTCTTTGTTTGATATCTTTAAGTATAGATACCATTTCTGCATGATTTGGATTAGCTTTTAATTCGCTTATTTTCTCGGCTATATATTTATTCAGGTCTTTCCTGTTGCCTGCATTTTCAATATTTGCTTTCAAATCTTCCAGTATTGAGCGTGCTTCCGAATAATTATCTCTGTAGTATTTGCTTCTCTTGGTTCTTAATCTGATTGTTTCTTCAAGTCCGTCCAGAGTATATTTATCAATTTTTTCAAGTTTATTAATTGTTTCTGATAATAGGTCTTTGTATGTTTTATCACTCATTGCTTTTGATGTTCCGTCCGCAAACTGGTATACCGGTCTGCAGCCATGAGCATCATCAAGGAAAGCTTCTGTCAATGCTTTCATTTGCTGTTCTTTTCTTCTGGCAACTTCTGCCTTAATTGTATCTGCAGTAGCATTTTTGAATGCAGCTTCATTCTTCACTTGTTTCTTTATCCAGTAGTCATCCTGGAACAAAGTTTTATTCATAGCTTCATCAAATTCGCCTTTATTTGCCCAATTATCGTACATTTTGTAGAATGGTGCGGTCATCCCTACTTGTGTTGCAACTGCCAAAACTGCTGATAACGGCTGTCTCCAAGCTGAGTATGTTCTGGTATCTTCGTCCGCATCTGATAAGAAGTTATATTTAATAAATACAGGTGCAACAAGACCTGTACCCATTGCATTGATTATAATGTTCATGATTTCGCCGCGGAGCTTTTCCGCAACGCCTAATTTTTTGACCATCCATGGCATAAAACCATCAATAATGCCCTCTACACTTTCGGTAGCTACATTGGCTTTACCCCCGGTAAAGCTGGTTGTATTGGCATGACTTGCATGCTTATAATTTCGCATTTTCTGCGAATAAGCATTTACTGCACTATAACCTTTTTCATCTACCTTTATCATACTTTAACTAAACACCTTCCATATATATATACGTTTAAAAATTTTAAAAATTGCTATAAAAAGTTTAATTATTAAGTTTTGTGAATTTTATAACACTCCAATCCCCCATTTTTTCAACCCTTGCCACATTTAGTTTTTGTGAAAAATATGCAAAGGTGTAATTATTTATGTACGAAAATACCATGTATAAAAGCGGTACTTTATTATATGCAAAATCATCATTCATAATATTTTTAATTCCGTCTTTTGAATATATTGCTACGCTGTCGTTTACTATTATATATAAATTTTGATTTTTGTGCATTTTATCCATAATATTGGTTTTTAAAAAGTATTCCATTTGGATATTTGGTTTACCTTTAAATGTTTCCTTAAATTCTTCTTTGCCATTTTGTGCAGCACTATTGTATGTAGAATTTTGATTAAAGTATTTATAGAAATTGCCCTTATTTATGGAATATGTTTGGTATTTATTAAGTTCAATGTATTTAGCAAATCGTTCAGGTGCATAATATTCAAATAATAGGATATCTCCGTCCTGAATATTGCTGTTATTTAAAATTTCAGCAACAATTTTATGTCCCTGCGGTCGCGGCATTCTCGGTGCAGATACAGGACTAAAAGTAAGATAGTATATGTTTGCAAGAAAGAATATTCCAAGTAACAAATATCTAGGAAATAGTCTGTTTATTGAGGTTGCCCCAACTGCTGCCAAATATATCAGTATAGGATAAATTTCTATTGAATACTTTGTTATAAATATGAGTTTCCCCATTACTGCTGCTATGACAAGCGTTATAATTGTGAATAGTGCAATCATAAATAGTGCAATATTTAATTTGTCTTTAATCTGCGATTTTATTATAAATGCTATTGCGATAAATGCAGGAACAACAGTGAATATAATAAAACTAAAACTGTGATTGTATAAAAATACGTCAGGCGAGTTCACTAAATTAGTTAATACCGGTGAAAAATAATCGGTTACCAAAAAATATATTTTTGATAATGAAAAACTCCCCCACCATTGTGATATTCCTAATTTTGTAAAAATGTGGTATATGTTTGGAGCAACCAAAATTCCAAGCAGGATTAATGTTGACCATACTATGGTTAATTGTCGTTTATATTCTTTAAAAAGCAGCAAAGTTAGTGCCGTTAATTGGAAAAAGATATATACAAATCCGATTGTGTGCGTAAATAATATAAAAAAATCAAATATTATTAATCCGTAAAGTGCTGTTATATTATGATTTTTAATAAGTCGTATAAAGTACAGAAGTGCAAATGCAGACAGCATAAACAGCAAAGAGTAAAGTCTGACTTCCTGAGAATAGTAAATTAAAAACGAACTAAATGCTGTAATTGCTGAAGCGACAACGGCTGTCTTTTTATCTTTTTGCAGCCCAATAAAATACATTACAATTACGGAAATTACTCCGGGTAATACTGACGTCAGTCTCAGAATTAAATCGCTGCTTCCAAACCATGCCATAAACGATTTTAAATACAGGTAGTAAAATGGCATGTGACATTGCTCTTTCATTGCCTGTACAAAGCCATCCGAAAACGGAGTGGCTGCAACCAGCCATGAAACATATTCATCATTCCATAATCCTTCCGGCTTAATAATACCGACAAGTCTGTATAGCAAAGCTGCTATAGTTATTATTATCAATTGCACTGCAATTTATCCCCATTCATCAGATATAAATATACATTATCATAAATAAAATTATCTGTAAATTTTTCCGTTATATTTCTTTATATGTTTTAAAATGTGTTTTACAGACTTCTTGCAGTCTGTTTTTGCCATATTGTCGGGCAAATTCTGAAGCGACATCTTTGACCTGCTGAGCACAACCTTTTGGAAATATTAAACCGTAAGTATTTTCCATTTCTTTCATCTTGTGAATAAATGTTGCTCGGGCAAGTACAGATGCTGCTGCAACTGCGATGTCACTTTCTGCTCTGACCATCTGTTCGAGTCGGATAGATTTCCCTTTATCCATGAGTGCCGATTTTATAAGATTTTCATCGCCGAATTGATCCGATAATGCGTATTCGCACAGTTCCTGCTCCAGTACATTTTCTATTACTCTTGCGTGCCCCCATGCTAAAAGTTTATTTAAGTTTTTAATTTTTAAGTACAGTTCGTTATATTTTAGGTTTGATATTGCAACTACGGAATATTTTGAATTTGCTTTTATTATTGGTTCAAGTGTAAGAATTTTCTTATCAGTAATTTTCTTACTGTCTTTAATTCCGGCATCAATAAACTTTTCAGCGGCATATTTGTCAACCATTACGCCTGCAATAACCAAAGGCCCAAAAAAGTCACCTTTTCCTGATTCATCTGTTCCGATATGTGTAATGTAGTTACTCATTATCTTACACTTTCAGGTACTGCCATCGGAATAGGCGCAGGTGATGGTAATGGTGCAGGAGTCGGTGAACTGTGTTTTGGTACCGCAACCGGTACTGTAACGTGTTCTTTTGTGGTTGTTGTTTTTTCAGTTGCTGGTTGATCAGAAACAGTATAAGTTTCATTTGATTCTGCAGAACTTGTTTCGTTGTTATTTGTTTCTTTGGCTTCCTGATTAAGTGCCCAGGTTGGTTTTAATTCAATTTCCGGATAGTTAAAATCTGATTTGCCAAATTGCTCAATAGCTGTCAACATAACGTCATGCCATATTCGGGCAGGAACTGAGCCGCCCTGAACTGAGTGAGTTGTTGTGTTATCGTCATTACCGACCCATACTCCGGTAACTACCGTAGGGGTGTAACCAACGAAACTCGCATCTTTATAATTATCTGTTGTTCCGGTTTTCCCTGCACAAGGTACTCCTATGTTTGCACCTCTGCCGGTACCTTTTTCTACAACGGTTTTTAATATTGCGGTCATTTCAGCTGCTGTTTTTAAACTAAGTTGTCTTGAGGCTTTTGCTTTAGGTGCTCTGTATACTACTTTACCTCGTGATGTTTCTATTCTTTCAACTGCGAACGGCTGAACTACATAACCCCCGTTTGCAAAAGCTCCATATGCTCTTGTAAGTTCAAATAATTTGCTTCCGTTTGAGCCGAGTGCTATTGTGTAGTCGTACTCAAGCGGCGTAGTTATTCCAAGTGTTCTTGCAGTTTGTATTACTGCTCTTATCCCTACTTCTTTTATTAATCTTACCGCACAAACATTTGAGGATATTGTCAGTGCAGAATATAGCGGGATTTTCCCTCTGTAATTTGAACCATAGTTTTTAGGCGACCAATCTCCAATTGTGATGGGTCTGTCTTCTATTAAATCATTTGGAGTCATGCCTTTTTCTAAAGCTGTAGCATATACAAACGGCTTAAAAGCGGAACCTGCCGGACGAATCGCTTGTACTCGATCATACTGGGATTCTGTATAATTTTTACCACCTGCGTAGGCTATTATTCTGCCGTCAATCGGGGAAAATGAAAATACTGCAGCCTGTTGATTTTTTCTGGTTAAACCGTAGGCTTTCATATTTTTTAGTATTACTTCATTCAATTTTTCCTGTGTTTTATAATCCAATGTTGTAATAATTTTGTATCCGCCCTGAGATATGTCAGTTTCATCAAACCCCATGCTTTCAAGTTCTTTCATAACATAATCCGTAAAGTATGGAGCTTTGTTTGTTGTATAAAATCTCGGAACATCGGTTAATTTTACTTTGGCAGCTTTTGCTTTTTCATATTCTTCTTTTGATATATATTTCATTTTGTACATACGAAGAAGAACCTGATTTCTTCTTTTTATTGCCAAATCCATGTTATTAAATGGTGAATACACAGATGGTGCCTGTGGCAGACCTGCAATCAAAGCAAGCTCCGGTAAATTACATTTGCTCAGTTTTTTATTGAAATAAGTTTGAGCTGCGCCTTCAGCACCGTATGCCCCAGAGCCAAGGTATACATTATTCAGATACATTTCAAGAATCTTATCTTTAGGAATAGATTTTTCAATTCTTGCTGCTATAATTATTTCTTTTATTTTTCTGTCGAAAGTTTTTTCGTTTGATAAGAACAAAATTCTTGCTAATTGTTGTGTTATTGTACTTGCACCTTGTACAACGTGTCCTGCAAGTACGTTCTGAATTGTAGAACGGACTAAACCTGTTAAGTCATAACCATGATGAGAGTAAAAATTTTTATCTTCCGTGGCAATCAGAGCCTGCTTAAAATGTTCCGGAACTTCATCAATTTCCAGTTTTTTAGAAGTATATGCGGTAAACGTTTTTATTATTTCACCATCATGGGAATAAAATTGTGTTACTATATTAGGCTTAAATCCCTCAAGATTTTTAATAGGCTGAAGTGAAGATAAATACAGTTCAAATGCTGCAACTGCTGCCAGAGTACAGGCAATAGAAAAAATTATGAAGGACCTTAAATTCTTTAAAAAACGATTTTGTTTTTTAGGTTTTTTATTTTTTATTTTTTCTTTTTCGCTATTTTTAGCAGCAGTTCTGGCTTGAGAATGTGCTCTTTCCGCGTCATATAAATCTTTTCTACTAATTCTTGCCATGATTAGCTTTCCTCACTATAACAGTGCTATTCTAGTATAAAAGTTATATGTTGGCAAATTCGTGATATAATCTTAATATGTTTGATTTTATTTCTACAGTTATAAATGAGTTTTTGTCGTGTTTCGTGCCGGAAAAAGTTTATTATGATGTTGTTGGTGAGTGTAAAAAATGCGGTAAATGCTGCAACTATATGTATAGTGTTGACACCTATACAGAAAAAGAGTTTAAAATAATGCAATTTTTATTTCCAAAATACAGAAGATTTTATATTAAGGGCAGAGATGAGTTTGGTAATTTTGTATTTGCCTGTAAACTTGTTACGGAAGACGGATTGTGTTCTGATTATGAACATCGGCTTCGTATGTGTAAAATCTATCCTATGAAACGTTTGCCATACAAAGCTAAATTGCATGATGGTTGCGGATATAAGGTTGTTGGCAAAAACTTTAAGGATTATTTAAAAACGAAAAATCCCGATTAATCGGGATTTTTCGTATCTGTATATGTTATTTATTTTACTAATTCCAGTAGCTTTTCAAAATTGAATTCTTCAGGTTTCAAGTTCATTGTTTGTCCATTTTCACCTTCTTTAACAGTTATTTTACCTTGTTCAAATTCAATTTTGACTTCGTTGCCTGTTGTTGGATTTTTGAGGTTTATGGTTACTATTTTTGGCTTATTATTTTCAAGCTTGATTTCAATTTTTGTATTTCCTGATGTAAATGTTTTTATATTTGGGTCACTGCTTTCAATTTCTTTTAACTCTCTGTAAGGGTTATATTTTGCTGACAGAAGTTCAGCCAAACCAAATTTCGTTAAATCAACCGCAGATTTTGCCGCTTCTGCAAACTCTTTATTCTCGAATATAGGAACCAGTTCTGTTATTTGTTTTGGTATAATTTCTTTTGCAAGTTTTTCTTCAATTTTATCTTTGCCTGCTGCAATTTCTTCATCTGTAAATCCTAAATCTTTAAGTGCAGCTTTTTGAGTCTCATTAAGCTGAGGTTCTTCCGGTTTTGGCGCTTCCGCAGGCTGTGTAGGTTCTGCAGCCTTTGTAGGTTCTGCAGCTTCAGATGGTTCATCGGTCGGCTCTGTTCCCTTTGGGGTGATTATTTCTACACCCTTTTTAGGCTCTTTCCCTTCATTCAGGTTCATTATTACGCCGATTCGTTCAAATATTTCTCCGTTTGTCGGATTAGATTTGCCTTCAGCTATAAGATTTTGTTTTGCTATTGTCCACCAGTTTGTGTCTTTTTCAAGAGTCTGTTTTTGAGTATTTGTTTCGTTGTAGCCGTCAGCTTTACCTTGCTCCTTCGCTTTATTTACGTAGGATTGTTCTTCTGCAGCTGGGTCTACGCCATATGCTTCATCTTTAAGTTTTCCTTTAAGATCTTCAGGTATAGTTATTGCTTTACCAATGTTAAACCAGCCTTTTTTAGCTGCTTTTGGGTTTGCATTTTTAAATGCTTCATATTCAGGAGTACCCTCTTCAAATCCAAGTCTTTTTGCTGTTTGTTTGAAGGTTTCCCCTTCTTTTGCATAAATCGGTCCCTCTTTTGCTTTTGGTTTATCCTCAGCATCAGATTTTTCGTCAGCCTTAGGCTTTTCATCTGCCTTTGGTTTCTCATCGGTTTTTGATTTATCCTCAGCTTTAGCCTTTTCATCCGGTTGTGCTTCTGAGGCTTCCGTCTGATTTGGATTTTTTATGTCCTCTTTTTTTTCTGTTTTCGTTCCGTCAGGGTTTGTTGTCGTTTCTTTATTAGGAGTTGTTGAGTCCCCCTCATATTCATATTCTACTTTAACTTTTACGTCTTTATTTTTTTGTGTTTCTATGGAAATAATTCTGTTTTTGTCATCATATGTTGTTTTGACGCTGCCTTTTTCTACCGTTTTTGTTCCGTCCGGATTGTATGTTGTTTTTGTTTCTTCGTTATTTTGGAGTTCTCTCTTTTCACTTGCTCTCAAACCCGAATCGGTAACTTCAAATATATGAACATCCTGTTTTCCCTCTTTTTCTTTTGTTGTTACCGCTAAGTAATCAGGTGATTGGGAAAATTGTATGACAGACTCTATGTCTTCCTTTGGGATATTAAATTTTTCGATATTTTTAACCAGGTCTTCATTATTTTTCAGATCAGGTGCATCTGTTAAATTTTTAATCTCAGTTTTGTCAAGAACTTTGTCATTGTTTTTATTAAATAAATCAAAGAAAACTGATTGCAGCTTCTTATTTTGTAAGCTGTCTTTTGTTACACCATCCTGTTTCAGCTCTTGTAAATGTTTATCTGCAAAATTTCCGCCTACTTGATCTACCATGATTTTCTCCTTATTGTCTGCTAACCTATGTGAATTTTTACGGTTAGTTGAAGTTATTACTTTATAATTTTTTTAATATTGTTACATTAATTTACAAAGTAATTGTTAAATTTTTTAGTTTTTATGTTTTTAATACTAAAATATGTTTATGAAAATATCATGCCTGAGTGTGAATTTTGTAAATACTGCATCGTATGGTAGTTTAGGGATAAATAAATCGGTACAATCAGTTCATTCTGATAATTACCAAAATCAAAGTTCAAATCGTTTCGATAAAAACATCTACGGAAAGTATTATCAAAGTCCGCTGTTAAAATTGAATTTGCCTGCATTTAAGGGCGGTGAGATACCATTCACCGGCTATTATGGTGATGCTCAACCTTTAAAAAAATTGTTTTGGATTTCAACCGGACGAAATGATGTTTATGAAGACGAGTGGACAAAGGAAAGAATTTATTCATCAGGATTTCATAAGTGGGTTAATGCAAGACCGCCCGAATTGCTTGTGAGAACTCCGGAACAGGTTATCCAGTCTGCCTGTACGATAACAAAACCAGATTTGCATTACCCGGAAATCCCGGCATATATCCCCTCACCTAATTATGGGGATAAGTGGGGAAGGTATGCAAATTATATAGAAATTAACCCGAGATTAGTCGCAAAATATGACGGTAATTCCGTAACTGAAGGGTTGTTTGGTGTAATGAAGTTATTGCCTGCGATTCCTCCTACAGCCGGGAAGAGTGCTAATTGTATCATATTATCCCAGTTGTATCCGTCTTTATATGGTGATGGTACTTTAGATGACGAGTCTTTATATTGTGTTAATTTGCATAAGGGCATCAGTAACAATCTAACTTCACCCGGTCTGTTTGGTAAAATGGGTGCTGATGAACAGGTAAAGGCTTTTAACGATTTAGCTCATTTATTAGGGTTTAAAACCGGAATAAGAATGCCGTTATCTGCAGGACAATTGAGAGTTCAGGGAAGAGAATTTAATTGGTTTGAGCATGAAAAGGCATTTATTGATGCTTGTGTATGGGCAATTGAATTGGGATTTGATTCAATTTATTTTGATAGCGGCAAGCATGTCCTTGATTTGGACGGTTATGCTGGTATTGGTGATTTACCGAGCCGACAGGCTTTTTCGTATGTCCTGTATAAAATCAGAGAGCAAACAGGTCGAGGGGATTTAGCTTTTATCGGGGAAAAGTGCAATGATAGTTTCGGATATAAAGAACTTGGTTTGACGGCAGGAACTGATTGGGGGAAGGCTGATAATATATATAGTGTAAAACACGAGGCAGTTAAACAGGCTTATAATGGTGAATATGCTGCAGGTCCTGAAGTTTCTAATGATAATGATGACGGGGTATTATCATTTGAAGACAGGTTAAATCGTATTAATTCATGTTTATGGGGCTTTGATTACCCTGAAAATAAGTTGCCATCGTTTATGCAAATTCATGACATATTTCCTCTATCCCCGTATATAAATACTCATGAAAGCATGATGCATGTTAAAAAAATGAGCGGTTCAGATGCGTGGACTGATTGTGAAAGACATTGGGCAGGTGTTTTCAATACGTCTGATGATGCATCAAAATATACTGAAAATGTTTATCATGCTTTTGAAAATGCAATAAGAAATTAATGCATAACAAAATTTAACAATATCCGTTATCACCCTTGTTTGTGATACAATGTTACAATGTAGGGATTCTGAGGTAGTAATCTTTATGTATATTTTTTGGAGAGTGTTATGTCTGATAAAAATTTAGTTGTAGGTGCAGGTATTTCGGGTGCTACCATAGCAAATTTGCTAGCTAACGAGTTAGGTGAAGAAGTTCTTGTAGTCGATAAAAGACCGCATATCGGCGGCAATTGTTATGATTATCGTGATGAAAACGGTATTATGATTCATAAATACGGTTCTCATATATTTCATACCAAATCTGAAAAAGTTTGGAATTATATAAGACAGTTTACGGATTTCAATACGTACATGCATAAAGTAATAGGACTTTTAGACGGTATTGAAACTCATATCCCGTTTAATTTTAATACTCTGTATGACGTTTTCCCTAAGAGTTTTGCTCAAAAATTAGAAGATAAACTGTTAGATGTTTTCCAGATAAATACTAAAGTTCCGATACTTGAATTTCAGGCTCAGGATGATGATGATTTGAAATTTTTGGCAAATTATGTATATCAAAAGATTTTCTTATATTATACGACAAAACAGTGGGGAGTTTCTCCAAAGGAAGTTGATGATACTGTTACAGAAAGAGTTCCTGTCTATTTGAGTAAAGATAACAGGTATTTTCAGGACAGGTTTCAGGGTATTCCGCTCGAAGGATATACTAAAGTCATTGAGAATATGTTAAACAGTGATAAAATAGAAATCAGATTAAATACTTCATATGATAAGGTTAAAGACGAAAAATTCAAGAGAATTTTTTATACCGGTTCAATAGATAAGTTTTTCGGTTACAAGTATGGTCAATTACCGTACCGTAGTGTAAGATTTAAGCTTGAAACTCATAACAAAGAGTATTATCAGTCTAATTCCGTCATCAACTATCCGTGTAATTATGATTTTACAAGAATCCATGAATATAAATACTATCTTGATGATAAATCGGATAAAACAGTTATTGCAAAAGAATATTCGGAAGAATATGTAAGAGGTCAAAATGGCAGATATTATCCGATAGCAAGTCCGGAGAACAATGCTTTGTATGAAAAATATCATAAAGATGCTTTAGCTCTGGAAAATGTTTATTTTTTCGGACGTCTTGGCGATTATATGTATTATGATATGGATAAAGCTATATTAAGAGCATTAGAACTTTTTGAGGAGATCAAAAATAAATGACAACAGTTTTAGTTACAGGTGGTGCCGGATATGTTGGTAGCCACAATGTTTTGGCTTTAATTAATGCAGGTTATGATGTTGTAATTTTCGATAACTTATCGCTAGGACATTCTGAAATTGTCGAAATTCTCAAAAATCAAAGTGCTGCAGGGCGTGTCATTGATTTCTTAAAAGGAGATTTGCAGAATTTTCAGGATATAAATTCTGCGTTTGAAAAATTTGATATTTCGGCAGTTCTTCATTTTGCCGCTTTTTCTCAGGTTGCTGAGTCTGTTAAAAATCCGCAGAAATATTATTTTAATAATGTTTACGGAACATTGAATTTATTGAAGGCAATGATTGAAAATAATGTTATGAAGATAGTATTTTCATCTACGGCTGCGACGTATGGTGAACCCGAATATATCCCTATTGATGAAAAACATCCTCAAAATCCGATTAATCCGTATGGACGAACTAAACTTATGATTGAAAATATTATGGATGATTATGATAGTGCTTATGGACTGAAAAGTGTCAGATTAAGATACTTTAATGTCGCAGGTGCGGATACAAAATCGCGCATCGGAGAATGGCATGTCCCTGAAACTCATTTGATTCCAAATATTTTAAAGTCGACTTTTAGCGGCGGGCAAAGATTCAAGATGTTTGGGACTGATTATGATACTAAAGACGGTACATGTATAAGAGATTATATTAATGTGGAAGATTTGGCGAAGGCTCATTTACTTGCTTTAAAACATCTGTTAAATGGTGGCGGTACTAATTTTTATAATCTTGGAACTAATGATGGTAATAGCGTTAAGGAAGTCTTCAGGACATGTGAAGATGTTACAGGCAAACATATTGATGTGGATGTATTAGAAAGACGAGAAGGGGATCCGGCTTCTTTGGTGGCGGACAATAAAAAATCTCTTTCTGATTTGGGATGGAAACCCGAAAAAACTTTAACAGACAGTGTTGCCTCTGCTTATGCATGGGAAAAAATATATCAAGAAACTTTATTGAATGGAGAATTAAATAAATGTCATTAAAATCGTTGTTAGCAGAAAAAATAGCAAATTTAAAAAATCTCAGATTTGTTGTAAACTATCGCAGAATGTGGCCATATGTTAAACCTGTTTGGTTCAGAGCGTTATGTTCTATGTTGATATGCATTCCGATAGGTTCATTGGATGCTGTTATTGCATTGGCATTAAAACCATACATGGATTTGGTTATGGTTGATAAAAGTATTCAGTCACCTTGGTATATCCCGTTAGGTATTGTTGCATTCACGTCAATTCAGGGCGGGTTAAAATATATGTCATCCTATCTCGCAACCTGGGTTGGTTCAAAAATTACTAATGCCTTAAAATACGATTTGTATAAAAAACTGCTTACATTTCCAACCGAATTTTATGATAAAAGAAATTCAGGTGATGTAATTTTCCAGTTTAATAATATGGCTGATTCTGCCTGTGTAGGTTTGTTAGATAATTTAAGTGTATTTACTCAGAGAATATTTTCATCTATATCACTGGTATGTGTATTGTTTTATAATTCGTGGCAGCTTGCACTTATTGCCGTTGTGGTATTAGGATGTGCATTTGCTCCGGTTGCCAAAATTCAAAAACGTATCAAGAGCGTAATGGAAAAAACAGTTGTTGCTGATTCTGCAATTATTACAGCTTACAATGAGACTTTTGCGGGCAATAAAACTATTACTTCATATAATTTAGAAGAGCACGAAATTAATCGTTTCCAGTGGATATTAAAAAATATTTTTACATTAAGAATAAAGATGGTGCAAAAGACACAATGGCTTTCCCCTATGATGCATGTGATTGTTTCCGTTGGTATTGCTGCTGCAATCGGCTATGGCAGCCATTTAATTTTGACGAATCAAATAACCAGCGGTAATTTTGTATCATTTATTACTGCTTTAATACTACTTTACACTCCTGTAAAGAATATCGGGAATAATTTGAATGCGGTTCAATTTTCTTTCTTCGCAATTGAAACCATATTTGAGCAGCTTGATGCTAAACCTTCGATTGCTGATAAAGAGGATGCGATTGAGCTTAACAGTTCCGATTTAAATATTGAATTCAAAGATGTTAATTTTGAATATGTAGAAAATGTCCCGGTGTTGAAAAATATTAATTTAAGTGTTAAAAAAGGTCAGACAATTGCCTTTGTTGGTAATTCTGGCGGCGGCAAAACGACTATGGTTAATTTGTTACCGAGATTTTATGATATTAAATCCGGTTCAATAACTATTGATGGTATTGATATTAGGGATTATACGTTGCATTCGTTAAGACAAAATATCGCTGTTGTATTCCAGGATAATTTCTTATTCTCAGGTACAATAAGAGAAAATATCTTGCTAGGCAGAGAGAATGCTTCTGAAGAGGAGCTTATGAAAGCAGTTGATATGGCTTATTTGACTGATTTTATAAACTCACTTGAAAAAGGTTTGGATACTGAAATCGGGGAAAGAGGTATTTTGCTTTCCGGCGGACAAAAGCAGAGAGTTGCTATTGCTCGTGCCTTTTTGAAGGATGCTCCTATTATTATTCTTGATGAAGCAACAAGTGCGTTAGATAATAAAGCTGAAGCAATCGTTCAAAAGGCTATTGATAACTTGATGAAAGATAAGACCGTATTTGTTATTGCACACAGGTTATCGACAATCCAAAATGCTGATTTAATTGCGGTTATTAATCAGGGTGAAATTGTTGAACGTGGTACTCATGAGCAATTGCTCAATATCGAAGGCGGTGCATATAAGGCTCTGTATGATATGCAATTCAAAAAGCAGGAAAATCAGCCTGAAATTGTATAAAACATTTTATCTGTAAAAGTTAACGGAGGACTGAGTATTCAGTCCTCCGTTTCATATATGTTTTTATATTTAGAATTATTTATGTTTGATTTTTATCCCTAAGAATGAAAGGATTGCAGAACTGGTTTGTCCTTGTTTGTCATTCTTTTCCACCATATCAGATATATCTTCAACGTTTGGTAAGTAATCAACGTGTTCTTTGTTAAAATCTTGCATTTCGACTTCAATTTCATTTTCGTGGTCATAAAATGTTACAGCATCCTTGTTTGAATCTTCTTTTGAACTATCTGACATTAGTTCAGCCAAAGATACTGTTTTTTCATTTTCTAATTCAGGATTGGTTATATTACTGTACATTTGACTGCTTATTAAATTTTTAGGGGTATCTTTATTTGAATTCATTTCTAATAAAGATTGTTCGTTTGATTTATTTCCTGATTTCGGAATTTGCTTACCTTTTAATTCTAAAAGTTCATTTAAATATGTAAGTTTTAACTTTTCAATTTTGTATTTATCTTCTTGTTGTACTACACGTTTTGAAACAGCCGAGTAAAAGTCAAGTAAGTAAATCATGTTATCATAATTATCTTGTAGTTTATCTCTATTTTTTAAATAGTCTAAAAGTTTCCGCCAATTATACATTTGATATACTGCATTATTAAAGGACTGTTTTTCATTCTGGTTATTATTTTTTACATAGTAATTAAAAATCCCGTCATCAAAGTATACACTTTTGGAAGCAAATTGATAACACCACATAAAGTAGGTATTTTCATGTAGACCTTCTTCTGGAAACTGTATATTATTGTCCTTGATTATTTTTGTTTTTAGTATTTTGTTGCCTAAAAATGTTCCTGCGAAAAATCTTAAATCAAATGTAAGTTCAGAATAGCCGTCATGGTACATCGCATCTTCACCATTATGACTTTTGTTTTCTTCTGCACCAAAGCAAAAATAATCTATATCAAAATTGTCGAATATTGTTTTTGCATATTCAAATAATTTTGGATAAACTATAGTCGAATCGCTGTCAATGAAGTAACAATACTCGCCTTTTATTACGTTTAAAATCATATTTTTAGCTGCTGATAATTGTTTATCTTTAACATTAACAAGTATAATTCTTTCGTCCGCTTTTTTGTATTCCTGGACAACCTGTGTGGGAATATCATTTGATGAAAAATCATGCATACATAATATTTCAATGTCCTTAAATGTTTGATTTACTATGCTGTCTAAGCAGTTTCTGATATTTTGTTCGTCTGAATTTATTTTTATTGCAATACTAAATTTTGGCATATTTATCTCCATATCTTTTATTTACATTGTATTATAAATACTTGACAAAATAAACCATACGATTATATGATACTTATAGTTTCTGCATCAGGTTGCTTTGTAAAATTTCTTAATATATAACCTGATATGGTCATTTTTTAATTAATAATGTTTTTATATTATTGGTGGTAGTATTATGGAGTTTGTTATGAATTTAGGTATTACAGAAGGTATAAGAACGGTATATCCAAGAGTAAAACTTCAGGTTTCAAAAGCATTACATTATGTTACTAAACCTTCGGAAAAAGTAGCTGATAATTTTAAAAAAGTTGAAATTAATTCGGAAGATTTTGCTAAAATTAAGTCGTTTCTCGAAAATGCTGAAATCCAGCTAAAGATTTCTCCTAATGACATAAATTTAAGACAATATTGCTCTCATTTGCGAAATTTGCTGGCTACCCGATACGGAGTTTCGATATAACAAAAGAGGTAAGTTTAACTTACCTCTTTTAAAAATTATGCTTTTTCAAAACATATCTCGTCCTGACTGTTTACTCCAATAATTAAGGTGTCTCCTCTGGAGAATTTTTGTTTTAGAATTTCTTTTGACAATGGGTTTTCTACCATTTGTCTGATTACTCGTTTGAGTGGTCTTGCACCGTAGATAGGATTAAATCCTCTTGTTGCAAGTAATTCTTTGGCTTCTTTTGTTATGTTTATTTGTATTTCCTGTTCTTTAAGAAGTTTTCTTAGATATTCCATTTGTATGTCTACTATTGATGATAATTGTTCTAATGTCAGACCCTTAAAGAATATTGTTTCATCAATTCTGTTCAAAAATTCAGGTTTAAATTGTGTTCTTAAAATTTCGAGTACTTTTTCTTTTGTTTCTTCAAAATTTGTATGAGTTTCCAAGCCTTTTATTGAATCTTCAAGAATTATGTCACTTCCTATGTTAGAAGTCATAATTATAAGAGTATTTTTAAAATCTACAGTTCTTCCTTTTGAGTCTGTTAGTCTTCCATCATCAAAAATTTGCAGCATGATATTAAATACATCCGGATGAGCTTTTTCAATTTCATCAAACAGAACAACAGAGTATGGTTTCCTTCTTACTGCTTCGGTTAACTGACCGCCTTCATCATATCCGACATATCCCGGAGGGGCTCCGACAAGTCTTGATACAGTATGCTTTTCCATATATTCTGACATATCAATTCTGATTAGTGCATCTTCATCATTAAACATAAATTCTGCCAATGATTTTGCCAATTCTGTTTTGCCGACTCCGGTAGGTCCGAGAAACAGGAATGTTCCTATCGGTCGTTTAGGGTCCTTTAAGCCTGAACGAGCTCTTCTGATTGCATCCGATACGGTTTGTACGGCCTCATCCTGCCCGATTAGTCGTTTATGCAAAATTTCTTCCATATTTAATAGTTTTTGTTTTTCGCTTTCAACAAGTTTAGACACAGGAATCCCTGTCCATTTGCTTACGATATTTGCAATGTCATCGTCATCAATTTCTTCTTTTAAAAGTCTGTTTTCGCTTTTTTCTTGGGATTGTGCAATTGATAACTGCTTTTGTAATTCTAATAATTTCCCGTATTTTAATTCTGCTGCGGTTTGTAAATCAGTATTCCTTTCAGCTTCCTCAATTTGTCTTTGGACTTGCTGAATCTGGTCTTTTATACCGGCTTCACCTGTAATAGAAGCTTTTTCGGCTTCCCATTGAGTTTTTAATTTATTAATTTTTTCTTCTAAGTTGTTTATTTGTTTGGTTAAATCTTCTATTTTTGTAAGTGCTTCTTCAGTAGTTTCTTTTTTTAGAGCCTCCCTTTCAATTTCCAACTGAATTTTTTGTCTGAACAGGGTATCAATTTCTTCAGGCATAGAGTCTATTTCAATTCTGAGAGAGGATGCTGCTTCATCAATAAGGTCAATAGCTTTATCAGGCAGAAATCTGTCGGTTATGTATCTGTCTGAAAGTTTTGCAGCTTGTATAAGTGCACTGTCAAGTATTCTTATACCGTGGTGTACTTCATATTTTTCTTTCAATCCTCTCAGTATACTGATAGTGTCTTCTACTGATGGTTCACCAACCATAACAGGCTGAAATCTTCTTTCCAGGGCAGGATCTTTCTCTATATATTTTCTGTATTCATTTATAGTAGTGGCGCCGATTGTTCGAAGTACTCCTCTTGCAAGCATCGGTTTTAAAAGGTTCCCTGCATCCATTGAACCCTCTGTTGCACCTGCCCCGACAACGGTATGTAATTCATCAATAAACATGACAATATTTCCGTTTGAATCTTCAACTTCTTTTAGTACAGCTTTTAAACGTTCTTCAAATTCACCTCTGAATTTTGCCCCGGCTACTAGTGCTCCCAAATCTAAAGCAACAAGTTTTACTTCCTTTAGACTTTCAGGAACATCCCCCCTTACAATACGTTGTGCTAATCCTTCTACTATAGCGGTTTTACCAACTCCGGGTTCTCCAATAAGTACAGGGTTATTTTTGGTTCGTCTGTTTAGAACTTGTATAATTCTTCTGACTTCTTCGTCACGACCTATTACAGGATCAAGTTTGCCTTTTCTTGCTCTATCTGTTAAATCGGTCGAATATTTTTCTAGTGCTTTCATATTTTCTTCTGCATTTTTATTATCCACTTTTTTGTTACCTCGTACTTTCTTCATAGCATTTAATACGGAATTTTTTGTGACATTAAATTCTTTTAGTATTTTTTGAATATTTGAATTTTCCAGTAATGTCATAGAGAGTAAAATAACTTCAATCCCGATAAAATCATCTTTTAGCTTTTCGGCTTCCCCTACGGCTATATCAAGTAATCGGTATGTGTCTGTTGCTAAAAATAATTGCTGAGCATTTTGTGGGGTTGAAATTGTAGGGAAATTATTTACTGCTGTTACAATTCTGTTGATAAATGATTGATTAAGCAGTTTTAGCTCAGTAAGATAGTCCTTAATTATTCCGTTATCTCTAATCATTGCAAGCATTATGTGTTCAGGCTGTAATTCCGAATTTTTGTGTTCATTCATTAATGCACTTGCCGATGAGATAATTTCCTGTGAATAATTAGTAAATTTGTTAAAATCTGCCATTTGCATCACTCCATTCTTAACTAGATATTATTATTTTAACGTCATTTTTAAGAAAGTCATAATAAATTAATGAAGAATTAATATTTTTATAATTTTATATTTTTAATAAACTTAATGGCATCATCTTTTGTTTTAATGTTTCCGTCAAGCTGCTCATCATGAAGTGCTTGCATAATTTTCCCAAGTTTTGGACCGGCTTCTATATTTAAAATTTGTATAATATCATCCCCGTTAAGTAGTTTTTCCGGCGGTTTTAATTCATTTAATGATGCAAAATAAAATTCCATTAATCTGTCAAGTGATTTAATATTTGACTCAACCATTTCATCTGTAATTACTTCCCCTCTTGCAGACAGTCTGTCAGCTTTTGCCAATATAATGTTGTCGATTACGTTGTCCCCAAGTTTCCTTAAATATCGCATCATTGCTTTCTCATTAACATTTTCTTCCTGCATAAGAGAAGACGGATATATGTGATTTTTAATCATATTTGAAATATATTCAATTTGTTTATTTGAGCAGGTTAAATTTTTGAGTATCGGTTTAACCATTTTCGAGCCGACTTCATCGTGTTTTATAAATCTGTGGCGTCCTGTTTCTTTGTCTATGGTCCATGTTGAGAACTTCCCAATATCGTGCAAAAATCCTGCAAATTTGAGGTGTGCAAGTCTTGAAAATCCTCCAAAATCACATTTATCCAGGTGTTCTTTAACTCTGTCATCTGCCTCCTCGTATAATTGTTGAATTTGATTTACTGCTTCAATACTGTGGTGTAGTAAATCCAAATGATGATGAGAATTAGGAGGAACCTGTTTCATTTCTTTTACACATGGAAATATTTTTTCCAGCAACCAGGTTTTATTCATATTTATTAACGCAGTTGATGTATATTTCCCGTTAAAGAGCTTCATTAATTCATATAAAACTCTTTCCTTTGCCGGTTTTGAAATTAAATCAGAATATTTGCAAATAGCCTGAATTGTGTCTGTACCAATCTCAAAATCCAATACAGCCTGAAATCTGTAAACTCTTAATAATCTTAGAGGGTCATCAACAAAATTAATTTCTTCTATATGATTAAGAGTATGATTTTTTATATCAGCAATACCTCCAAACAGGTCTGTAATTTTACCGCTGTTTAAGTTTAAGGCTATGGCATTAATTGTTAAATCTCTTCTCATTAAATCACGTTCGAGTGAATTTTCTACAGGATTTGTTATATCAATCATTTCAGGGTTATATTTGTTTTTACTGTCTTTTAGTACCAATCTGTATATGTTATTTTTTTCGTCAAGTGTTATTAATGTTGACGGGAAAATCTTTTGCAGTTGCTCTGCAAAAACTTTTGCACTAATGTCAGTTATAATCATATCTCTGTCAGGGGATATTTTATCCATGAAATAATCTCTGACAGCCCCACCCACTAAGTATATTTCGCTAGTCGGAAAGTTCTTGACTATTGTAGATAGTATTTTATCGGATTTAATTTTTTCTTGAATAGTTATACTCATAAACAAGATTTCCTAACGCCGTAATTACGGCAGTTTCTGCTTTTAATATTAAATTCCCAAGTGTAAGCATAGGAATTTTGTTGTTTTTAAAATAATCAAATTCTCTTTGCGAAAAACCGCCCTCAGGACCTATTATAACAAGTAATTTGCTGTTTTTAGTGAAAATTTTATTATTAGTTTCAATAAATTTCCTAAGGGTTGTGTCCGTATTTCTTTCGCAAAACGCTATAATATAGTCAAAATCTCCGCTTTCGCTCAGAGTTTTTATGTCTGTCAGTTCAAAACATTTTGGTATTTCTGCACGTTCACACTGTTTTGATGCTTCATACATTGTCTTTTGCCATTTTTCTGTTTTTTTATTTATTACAGTTTTATTTAATGCACAATTATCTGTGTATATCGGGTAAATACCATCAACACCCAGTTCTGTTGCTTTTTCAATTATTGTAGTTTGGGCGTCACTTCTGAGTGGTGATTGTGCAAGATATAATTTGAAATTTAAATATCTCTTTGAAGGGTATGATTTTATTCTTTTGACCAAAATTTCTTTAGATGTAATATCTGTTATTTCCCCTTCATATTGTATTTTATTTTCGTCAATTAATAAAATTTTTTCACCATTTTTTGCTCGTAATGATTTTGCAATATGTCTGTAATTATCAGGGTCTTTAATTGTTATTAGTTTTTCGGATATGTTTTCCGATTTTATAAAAAAGTGAGGCATATATTCTCCTTCACTTTTGATTATATCATGTAATTTTTTTATAAAAAAGGGATATTATCCTTGCTAATCGTGTAAATATCCATTAATCGTTACAAAAATTTACAAAATTTTTTACTAAGAAATTTTAATTCTTTGACATATATTTCGCCGTAATTACGGTTATTGATATATAAAAAATGCGATAAAGTTTTAATAATATCATATATTTATAAAAATATCATATTTTTGTTCTTAATATACTCTTTACAATTAGTGTAAAAATGGCAATTTTTTTTATGTCCTACTTTTATTATACATGTAGTGTTGTTATAATAGTCCATGTTAAAGAATAATAATAAGTTATGATTAGAAAAGTTAGTGTAGAAAAACCAGACAAGAAAATATATACCCCAACAGTCAGCAGGGATAATAATAAAACAAATAAAACGTCATTTACCGGACTGGAATCGTTGTTAGGGTATGCGACAAAGGCTATGCAAAGGTGCGAAGCGGAACCTATGCTGAACGTTACTGTGCTGGATTTATCTACGGCGATTATTCCGAGATCTATCATTGAAACAGTTGCTGCGTCTAAACAAACCGATGAGAATGGTAATCCTATACTTGATGAAAACGGAAAACAAAAAAGAAGATTTAATATATTCGCAGGTTTTGAAGCACTCAGAAGAGAAGGTTCCGGTCTGTTAATTAACTGTATTTTGCCCGGTGTATTTGTAATAGGTGCGGCAAAATTGCTGAATAATCCTATTATGGGCAGTAAATCAAATCTTATTCATAACTGGGCTGATAAGGCAACACTAAGTACTTTAAATTCTTATTATCAGGGAATAGGTTCAGAAAATTATTCTGCGATGATTAAGAGAATGTTTCTTGATTTGGCAGGTTCTGACGGTAAAGAAATTGATAAATCTTTTGCTGAAATTTATAATAAATCACCTGAAGAATTTGACAAAATATTCCAAAATCTCGGAAAGTTAGCTGATTCTGAAAAACTTGACAAAAATGCTTTAAAAGCTGCTATTGAAAATATAGTAGAAAAAACACATATATCAGAAAATATTAAATTTAAAGTAAATAATCCTAAGAATTCTTATTTCGGTAATTCGTTGGAATCATTATTGAAAAATACCGTTGAAGTCTTACATGATGCCAAATGTGCAGGTGTTGAATCTGCAGAAGATTTCGCTAAACATATGACTAAAGCTCAAAAACTTGTTAAGTTAAAGAGCTGGGGTGGTATGGCAGTAATTTTACCTCTGGCACTGGCTGCTCAGCCTATTAACAGGTGGATTACTCACAAAACAAGCGGCAAAAAAGGTGCTCCAATCTACAATGATGATGAAGAAAGAATTTTACATCCTGAAGAAAAACGCAAATTATTTGGTCAGAAAATTATTTCTATAGGTTCAATGTTAGGGTTGTCCTGGTTATCTATGATGAAAATTCCTAACCTTGGAATGCTTGAATTCAAAAAATTCTTCCCTTCTATGGATCAGGCAAGAATCGTATCAACAGCTACTTTTGCAAGCCGTATGGGTGCATCGGAAGACTTTAACGACTTGAGAGAATCTACGGTCAGAGATTTAGCAACCTTCTCAAGCTTCTATTTCTTGGGTGATTATGCAGCTAAAGGTATTGCTACTTTAATTGAAAAAATTAATCCTAAATATAAACTTATAAACGACCTTAAACCTCTGAAAGAGGGTGCAAATCCTCTCCAGAAGTTTTGGCATTGGACAAAAGATACAGCATTAAAATCTACAAGTGAGTTAGCTTCAGGCAGAGCAAATGATTTACGTTCACTTTGTCAGTTCGGTAACTTAGCGTTCTCATTGTTATCACTTGGTTTATTTATCCCGCTTATTAACAGAATACAGACGAATAAAAAAGATCAGGCAAGAAAAGTAAAACAGGCTCAGGAAGCTGTTAATACAATTCCTGCTTCAAATCAGTATGCTCAATCTGTTATGCCGTCCTCTGGCGGCGCCGCCCGTAACGTATCAACATCATCCTCCGAAACATCGGATGATGGGTTCGGGATGAACCTTATAGATAAGGAATCAACGGCATTTGGAGCATTTTTTAATTCGTAAAGGAAATTATCATGGAAATAAAGCAATTAACCCCACAACTTGAACAGAAAAAATTTAATAAAGTGATTATTGGTCGTAGCAATGATGCTTCATCTCAAATTGCAGGTAATAGTATTGCCGGTAAAAATCCATCCTTTACAAGTGCTTCTGCAGCGATGTATGCAATCCCTGCTGTGTTTTTGAGATTTTTGGATACAAATCAGGCTTGGGGTGCTAATCTGGTTGATTTAGGTTCTATGGTTATTCCAAGAACCGTATATGATATGTCTAATCGTGGTATTCCAACAGGTATGGAAACTTTGCGAAGAGAGTCTACAGGTACTGCCAACCATGCTTCTGTAGGGTTGTATGGTACTTTCCTCGGCGCATTGTTAGCAATGGCATTAAATAAAAATTATGAGTTCAAAGCTCATAAGATTTTTGCAAATAATGATACTTTGAATATACTTGGTGATAATTGGTTCAAAGCATTACATTCAGGTTCTGCTGATCCTCTAAAGGATTATTTGAATAATGTTATTTCATCCATAAAAGTTTATAATCCGGCTAAATCTTCATCCCCGGACGGACTTGTTTCTATTGATGATGAAATTACCAAAAATAAAGTTATCGACCGTTTGTATAACCTGATTAAAGATAAAAATGCTAAAGATACGATTGTTGATACGGATGTTGACTACATTAAACGTTTGATTACTGCTAATACAGGCGGAGAAAAGAGCGTTGTTCTTGACGGTTTCTTTAAAGGTCAACCTGTTCAGGCTGATAATACCCTTTCTACTTTAATTGAAAATATTCATAACGTTACAAAGGCATTTAATAAAGAAAAATTGGTCAAGAGTTTTACGGACGCCGTACAGGTAGAAGATGTAGATGTTCTGAAGGGCTTGAAAAAATTAAATGTAAGCCGTTCTATGGCAGGTCTTGGTATGGCTGCTGCTATTGGTATGTCTGTTCAGCCTATTAATATGTACTTAACAAAGAAAAAGACCGGTATCGATGGTTTCCCTGGTGTTCCGGGCAGAAAGAAGGATAAATCTACAAGCTTTAAGATTTTGAAAACTGCTATGGCATTGTTATTTGGTGCAGGTGCTATTTCTACCATTATGATTGGAGATAAGAAATCAGCAGCAAAAGAATTAAGCAAAGCTCTTCCAAAATCAGAACAGTTGAAACAATTTGTAAACAGATTTTTATCAAAGATACAATTCAAAGGTATGATGCCGACTATTAATCAATTAAAATTTGTATACGGTATGACTATTGTATCAAGATTTATGTGTGCAAGAGATAAGGATGAGTTAAGAGAATCAGCTGTAAAAGATAGTTTAGGATTCCTAAATCTGTTGATACTTGGCGCACTTGTTACTAAGGGTGCTACAAGATTATTTAACAAGGAATTAATCAATATGCCAAGAAATGCAGGAAAAGGTATTATTAGCTGGTTTAAAAATTCTTCTGTTAAATCAAGAGATGAAGTGTTGCTGGAAACTCTTGGCAAACACGGTATAGAAGTTACAAGTGACGGCAAAGCTTTGTCTTATGCAAAACTTATTCAGCAAATTAAGAACTTGCCGGCTGAAGAAAAATCAAAATTATGGAAGAAATTATTTACACTTGATATAGCACAGCTGATTGGTTATGCTTATTCAGGTATATTCCTCGGTTACTACTTGCCTAAGATTAATGCTACCATGTCTGCTGCAAATGAAGAAAAACGTATTGCCCGCGTTGCTAAAGCTGAAGGTAAAACCGTTGAACAAGTTAAAGCTGAGATGGCTGAAGAATTAAAGAAAATGGAAGAAGCTGCAAAAAGAGGAGAAAAGTACAACCCAGATGCAGATAAATCTCAAAATGTTGTTAAGGCGGATGATTCTGTACTCAAAAAGCAGATAAACTCATTTACTTCAAAATATATGAATTAGTTATTCAATTATTTTTCCGTCAAACAAGTCCATGACCATATTTACCTGGTCTGAGTGGTTAACGGCATGTGATTTCGTTTTTATTATCTGTTTCCCGTCTTCATTTTGAACAGAATCTTCATTTTCATTTTGTATATCATCAACATCAAGTGTATCTTTTTCTGTCGCCTTTTCAACGGGCGGTTTTTGAGTTGGGGCAGATATTTTTACCGGTGTTTTGGGTTGAGAATTCTCTGCTTTTACTTGTACATCGGAAGGTAACGGCAACCTTACTATAACGTTGGATTCCGTCTGTGAAAACAGAGTGTCGACAGCGTTAATTACTGCCAATTTTTTGTTCCCTGATGTAAATTGGTTTAGCAACATTTCATTTTTAATTGAAAGTATGGTTTCTTCAGGTGTAATTTTTATTGGATTTACCCATTGTTTCATCAATACTCTTGTAGGGGTTGATGATACTGCTGAGAGTAATCCCCCCCAAAGTACAGAAATGTCATTTTTATCCAGAGGTTTAGCTTTAGGCATAGGTGAAAATTCCGAAGAAATTCCTGTTTCAGCTTTTTGATAAATTTCTTCGGGTTTAGTTTCGGAGGCTTTATTATCCGTAGCGTTAACTGTGTTTGTAACAGGCGATTCCTTTGGCCTTATAGTTGTATTCGTTAATTCAGATTTGACATCCTGACTGTTGGGTAGATTTTTTGCTTCTTCGGCTTCTTTTTTAGCTATAAATTGTTCTTTTATTTTATGTACTTCTGAAATTACTTCAGGCTGAGGCTTTTGAATCGATTTAACAGCAGGTGTACCCGCCTGAACTTGTCCGCTTTCAAGTTTTGTAATTCTTTCTTGCAAGTCTGCCAACTTAGTATTTTCAGTTAAATTTGCCAAATCAATTATTCCAACTTCAAGCCATAATTTAGGATTATTTGTTATTTTAATTTCTCTGATATAAGATGCGGTTTTATCAATTAATGATGTTATTTGGTGTGTTTCAAGCTCTTTTGCCTGATTTGTCATTATATTTATTTGTTCATCATTTAACTGAGTCAGCTCCTGAACTATGTTAATATTGCAATTTTTTACAATAAGAAGGTTTTTAAAATAATCAAGTAAATTTGATAATATTAAAGATGGTTCATTTCCCGAATTATAAATTTTTTCAAGAGTTTCTATTGCTTGTTCTGCATTAGAGTTAATTATTGCATCCGATAATTCTTTTAGGGTGACAAACGATATTCTGCCAAGTAAGCTATATATATCTTCTGTTGTAATTGCTTTTTCTCCGCCCAAAATGCTGAGTTGGTCAAGTAATGCAATACTGTCACGCATGCCGCCTGCAGAGTTTTTCGCAATTGTCGCAAGAGCATCATCTGTTATATTAATTTTTTCATTGTCAGAGATATATCGCAGATGCTTTATAATGTCTTCGGTCGTAATTCTTCTGAAATCAAATCTTTGGCAGCGGCTTTTTATAGTATCAAGAACTTTATGGACTTCTGTTGTAGCCAGTATAAAGATTACATTTTCAGGCGGTTCTTCAAGAGTTTTCAAAAGTGCATTAAATGCCTGAGGTGTAAGCATGTGAACTTCGTCGATAATATAAATTTTGTAACGGCTTTGTACAGGCGCTAATACTACTTTTTTTATAATTTCATCCGCGTCATTTACAGAACGGTTACTCGCTGCGTCTATTTCAATTACATCGATAGGTATTGAGTTTGTAATATTGGTACAGTTGCTGCATTTATTACAGGGGGTAATTGTCGGACCGTTTTCACAGTTTAGTGATTTTGCAAAAATCCTTGCAGTAGAGGTTTTACCTGTTCCTCTCGGACCTGTAAATAAATATGCGTGCGAAATCTTATTTATTTTGATTGCATTGGTAAGAGCATTTTTTATATGTTCTTGTCCAACTATTTCTTCTAATCTTTGCGGACGATATTTTCTGTATAGCGGTATATATTTTTCATTCATGATGCTATTATTATAACAGAATAAATTTAAAGAGGGTAGTTTATGAAATTAATTAAACCTAAGTCGTTAGAGCAGGGGGATACTATTGCTATAATTGCACCTTCTGGTGCTGTAGATAAGGACAAAGTTTTATCTGCACAAAAGTATTTTGAGGATAAAGGTTATAATGTAGTTTTTGGTAAAAATTTGTTTGGTGAAAAACGGTATATGTCCGGTGCTGACTTTGAAAGGTTGGATGATTTGCATAATGCATTCGCTAATCCGGATATAAATGCTGTTTTCTGTGCAAGAGGCGGTTATGGTGCAATTAGACTTTTGCCTTATATAGATTTTAATATAATACGTGACAATCCAAAAATATTTTGCGGATATTCTGATATTACGGCATTATCCCTTGCATTTTTTAAGTGTACCGGTTTAATTACTTATTCTTCCCCTATGCCTCAAAGTGATTTTGCTGATGATATTTCACTACTTACCGAAAAATCTTTTTTCAATGTTTTAAGCAGAAATTTTGATATTTATAGTTACTCTGATATTATTTTGCCCGGAGAAGCTAAGGGTTTAGTTTGGGGTGGAAATTTGTCAACGGTTGTTTCTGTTTTAGCGTGTGATAATTTAAAATTAAACGTATCTAATGTCAACGGTTTTATTCCTGACGAAAAATTTATATTTTTTACCGAAGATATTGGTGAACCCGTTTATAAAATTGACAGAATGTTAAATCAGCTTGCAAATATCAGACAATTTAAGAAGAATATTGCAGGTATTGCTTTTGGTGAATTTACTGATACGGATAATGGTGAATGGTTAAAAGATGTATTGCTTGAATTTGCAGTTAAAATGAATGTCCCCGCGTATTCCGGATTTAAATTCACTCATGGTCCTGAAAAGCAAACAATCCCGATTGGTGTTCAGGCAACCCTTAATCAGAAGGAATTAATTCTGCTTTAATTTTAAGTATAATTTTTTTAATTGACTTGTTAGGGGATGATTTTATGTTTTCCCTTTTATAACTTGTTATTATGAAAAAACTTTTATATCTGTTAATAATTCTTTTTATTCCGGCTGTATATGCTTCAGATTATGGTGTTTACAGTCCTTACGGCTATGAATATTCTTCGCTTCCGGATGAAATGACATTGTTTATTCTTGATTTTTCTAATTCCATGTCCGAATTTTTGGAGGGTAATAGCAAAGCCGAAATGATGATAGAAACTGTTAAATCACTTTTACCTAAGATTAACCCTAATAGTATGGTGGGATTAAGGGTTTATGGGCATAAAGTTGGTTTTACACCCTTAGATGCTTGCAGGGCATCTTCCTTAGCTGTACCTATAGGTAAGCTTGATACGTCTCTAATAAATTCAGCTCTCGATAGTACTCACCCAAGGGGTATGACTCCTATTACTTTTTCATTAAAACAAGCTATAAAGTATGATTTTGTCGGTTTTACCGGTAAAAAACATATTATTTTATTGACTGATGGAGGTGAAAACTGTGATGAGAGCCCTTGTAAATTTGTTATAAGCCTTATGAAACTTCGCAAAGATGTGAAAATTGATGTTATTGCGTTTAATATTTCTGATGAAGAAGATTTAGACCAATTACAATGCACTTCGCTTGTAACAGGAGGAAAATTTTATACTGCGAACACAGCTGCTGAACTTGCACGAAGTCTTGAAAATTCATCAAATGCCTATAAAAAAGTCGAAGCCAAAATTATTATGAAATAATTTTGGCTTCTGTATATCCCTTTTAGCTTCCCTGGCTTGAATTACCCTTGAATAGGTTAGCTATACCTCCCAGTACGTTTAATCCAATTCCTACATGCATTAACCATTCAGGAACTCTTGGACCGCAATGATGATGGTGGTGATGATGAAAATGACATCCCGGGTCATACATATTTGGTGCCATATAGACCTTGTTCCCTGCGTGTCTGTTTGAGTACGTTCCAAAACAGCTGCCGCTTGTCGCTGCTCCATTGTAAAAATTATTCTGAATATAAGTATTACCGCCGCCCGATCCGTAGCGTTCAGCCATTGATGCTGAGCTTGGTATCATAAAAGCTCGTGACATTCCTAATGGTGTCATAGTTTTTCCTTTCTCTGTCTCTTATATATATTAAGTACATATTCTATAAATAATTGCTTTTTTATTATATTTTATCTTAATACTTCTTAATATTATATATTTAAACCGCCAAACATCTGCAGGGATGTAACTTTCTCAAGAAGAGGGTAATCTTTTAAGTTATGATTTTTAACAAAATCTATTGCTTCAATTCTTGCAAGTTCCAATATTTTTGCATCTTTAACTATATCTGAAATTATCAAATCAGGTAATCCGCTTTGTCTTGTTCCTAAAAATTCTCCGGGACCTCTCAGTTGTAAGTCTTTTTCAGCAATAATAAATCCGTCATTTGTCTGTGTCATAATTTCAAGTCGTTCCCTTGTTTCCTGACTTTTTGATGATGATACCAATATGCAGTAAGATTGCTTGTCGCTTCTGCCTACACGTCCTCTTAATTGATGTAGTTGAGATAATCCAAACCGTTCAGCATTTTCAATTACAATTACGGTTGCATTCGGGACGTCAACACCTACTTCTACTACTGTTGTGGATACAAGTATGTCATATTTTTTATTTTTAAAATCATTCATTACTTCTTCTTTTTCATTATTCTTAAGTTTCCCGTGAAGTAAACCGATTTTATATTGAGGGAATATTTCTGTTTTTAATTTTTCCGCTTCAACGGTTGCGGCTTTTGCCGATAAAGTTTCGCTTTCATCAATAAGAGGATATACAACATATGCCTGATGGCCCTTTTGTATTTCATCTTCTATAAGTTTGTATACAGTTCTGTGAGAGGAGGTTAATGCTGTTTTTATAGGAAGTCTTCCCTTTGGCAGTTCATCTATGATTGTTAAATCAAGGTCGCCGTGTACGGTCATTGCCAAGGTTCTTGGAATTGGGGTGGCAGTCATTGTTAGCATTTGAGGGCTTACTGCTTTTTTCTTCAGCAAGTTTCTTTGTTTAACTCCAAATCTGTGCTGTTCATCGACTATAATTGCACCCAAATTATTAAATTCTATTCCGTCCTGTATAAGTGCGTGAGTCCCAACGGCAATGTCCATTTGCCCATTTCTTAAATTCGTTTGGAATTTTTCCCGCACGGATTTACGCTGAGAACCTAAAAACAGTCCTGTACTCAGCCCAAGTGGAGTTAACCACTGAACAAGATTGTTGTAATGTTGTTGTGCGAGTATTTCCGTAGGTGCCATAATAGCACCCTGATAACCGTTTTCTACTGCAGCCAGTAACATAATACAGGCAACTACGGTTTTCCCGCTTCCTACGTCGCCTTGTAAAAGTCTTGCCATCGGTTTATCCGAATTTAAATCGTGTAATATTTCATTGACAGCCTTTTTTTGTCCGCCTGTTAATTCAAATGGAAGTGATTTTATGAATTGTCTTACTATGCCGTTATTATTGATTTTAAGGCTTATTGCTTTTTCTTTGGTGTTTTCTTCTCTTAGTCTGACCATTTTTAACTGCAGCAGAAACAGTTCTTCAAATATCAAAGAAAACTTTGCTTGTTCCAATTTCTCCATTGTTTCGGGAAAATGTATTTGCATGACTGCTTCTTTTTTATCCATTAATCCCAGTCGTTCTTTGATTTCTCTCGGAATTATATTTTGTATACTGTCCTGATACAATGTAATTGCGTTAAAAATTGCTTTTCTTAAAACTTTTATATTCAAATTTTCGCATACGGTATAAATCGGTACAATTCTTGCAATATTTAGATTAGATTTATCTTCGGTCAAAAACTCTCCCGTCATAATTGAATAGGATGGTTTATCAAAGGTAAGTTTATTTGTGTAACTATCCCTTTTTACTGTGCCTGACAGCATTATCCCTGCATCTTTCGGAAACTGTGACCGCATTCTTTCCTGAACGTACTTGTTTGCTTTTGCATTAAAAAACGTTAATTCGAGTTTTCCGCTTTCATCTCTTATTATTACTTTCGTGATTGACAAACCTTTTGAGGAATTGTATATTGATACATTATGAATGTAGCCGAATACGGTCGTTGTTTCCCCCTCTTTTAAGTTGCCGATTAGTGTTCTTGATGAGTAATCGACATGTTTTCTCGGGAAATAGCATATCAAATCATTTGCTGTGTATATGCCAAGTTTATTCAGCATATATGCTATTTTGGGTCCAACTCCTTTAACATAAGTTACATCGACTTCTGTAGGGTTTTGTCTTTTTGAGGTATTTGTTTTTTTTATATCTTCGTTTTTGGAAACCTCTAGTTCCGATTTAACTACTTTTATAAGCAGGTCTATTGCTCTTTTTCTTTCCAAACTTGATGCCATGGGGTAATGCTCAAAGGTTTCGAGCAGTACCGCCCACTTTGGTTTTTTGCCCGATGTTTTGTACTCTTTTCTCGCTAATTTTCTGATAAATGATGAAAAAGAGTAGTTTTTACCTTGTATGTCTATAAATTTATATTTTCGCTCAACTTCAATTGCAGCACGCAATTGTTCTAAATTATCAATCATATTCTAATTTTAGCATATTTAGCATTATTCATTCTATCGTAAAGATTTATTAATAACCGATTTATTTGGCGTGCGATATATCAATTATCATAAAATAATTTACTTTATTAATATGGAAGGTTATTTTGTATGAATATTTTGTTTTTTGAAAAGTCATATAAATCTGTAGGAAACCGGATAAAAGGTGTTATCAACCCTGTTATTCATTCTCATAAAAAATCTTATCAAACCGGAGATTATCTGGATATATCTTCTTTAAAAAAATCTCAGTCTGCAGATGATTATGAATGTAAAGGATTTATTGAAACTGCCAAGCAGGTTAAGCGTTATATGAAAGCATTCGGAGTGAATTTTTGGGATATTGTTTACGGGAACAGAATCCATTGTGCGGATGTAATTCCTGCAGGAATTTTTGATAATCTTATTCATTCCGTTAAAAGAATTGCTTCTGTCAAAGTCAAGACCCGTGATAAAAAGCTCATAACCGCAGATATTGATAAAATTGATTTGGGGCGTTGGGAATATGGCGATAAATCGCATCAGGAGCTTTTCTATGTTCTGAAAAATAAGGGTAAACAGTTAGGATATGTTAATGTACTGGTAAAATCCGGAAATGAAGTATATATAGAATTTTTGACTAATATTTTGGGTCGTAAAAGATACAGAAATACTGAAAAAATTTTGATACAGACTGTTGTTGAAGATTGTTTAAGGCAGGGTTTTGTACCAAGATTAGATGCTACTGCGGAAAATGTGGGTATGTTTATGGGGCGGGGATACAATAATTTACCGCTTTATAAGAGAATGGGTATGAATTCCTTTAATCCCAATTATGAAAAAGATGTTGAAATTAAACCAGAAAAAGTGCTTGAGGTGCTGGAAAAATACATAAAATTAAATGGTGAAATTTTCAAAGGTTCGCTTGATAGATTAAAACAAATGCAGCGGTAGAATTTTAACGCTGCATTTATAAGTCTGTTTTAAGCAAATTTTATTTGATATTTGCGAAATTCCATGCATCAAATGTAGGTGCTTCTGAAATTTTTAATTCTTTTCTTTCTTCACCTGCAGTTGAATCATTGTGTGCGATTGGCTTATATAATCTGTTGTAATATTCAATTACCATACGGTCTGAATTGAAGTATGCTTCAGATGTTCTGATAGCCTGACGCATTAACCTTGCCCATTCTTCCTTGTTATCATAGTATGTTGGGATAATTTCTTTTTCAATTATATTCATAACACACTCATGGTCTTTCCAATGGCGGTCTTCCCAAGGCATTTCGGTATCGAGTTCAGGATATTCAACGGTGTATCCGTTTATGCCATGGAATGTCCCTTCTACTGTCCAACCGTCATAGATAGACAAGTGAAGTGTACCGTTCATGTTAGCTGACATACCGGAAGTACCTGAAGCTTCAAAAGGTCTTAACGGTGTATTTAACCATATATCTGAACCACGTTTCAGCATACCTGATAATTGTAGTTCGTACCCCGGAAGAACTACTACGTTATGCATGCTATGAGAACGATTCAATAATTTATTAAACATTTCTTTACCCATAACATCATCCGGATGGAATTTACCTGCAAAAATAATTTGTACTTTATCTTCGTCAAGTAATTTAGTAATTCTTTCTTTATCCATCAAGATTAACCATGCACGTTTATAGTCTGCAAATCTTCTTGCCCAGGTTATTGTTAATACGTCCGGATTAAATCTCTTACCTGCTACATTTGCAACGTACTCAAATAATTCAATTTTCATCTGACGTTTAACATCAAGCAATTCTTGCGGTGTTTTTGCAAACATAATTCTTTCATCTTGCCAGTAGTGAAGATTTACCGCATTAGTAATCGCTCTGATTGGGCATCTGCCTTCAACCCATTCCCACATATTATTGGATACAAGTCCGTGTAATTGAGAAACGGCATTCGCAAGCCTGCTCATTCTCAATGCCGCAACTGTAAGAGAGAAGTTTTCTCCGCCTAATGAAACGGCTGTTTCACGGCTTGCACCTGCGAAGAATCCGCCTTCTAACAAAGTATCAACCCAGTGTACTTCATTACCTGCAGCAACAGGGGTGTGTGTAGTAAATACGGTATGACGTTTTACTTCTTCCAAATCACCGTTATATTGTCTTAATAGTTCAAACGCAGCAGGAAGTGCATGACCTTCGTTCATGTGAATAACGTCAAATTTGTAATCAGCTGCCTGCAAAATTCTTACACCTGCAACACCAAGTACCGTTTCCTGTGCAATTCTTATCTTTTCGTTGCCGTCATATAGTTTGTGAGAAATACTTTTTGCCCAATCACTGTTTCCGTCTATATCGGTTGTCAACAGATATACAGGACATGTACCGAACAATTCCGGTTTTACTAATAAAGCCTTAACTTTAACTTTTTCTCCAAATATATCTACTTCTGTTGACAAGTGTGGATCTACCAAAAAATCATAGTATTTTCTAATATATGCAACTTCAACTTGACCGTCATTTGCAATTCGTTGATCATAATAACCGTATGACCACAGCATAGTTACACCTACCATTGGCATTTGTAAATAACCGGCTGATAGCATGTGTGAACCTGCCAAAAATCCTAAACCTCCTGAATATGTTTTTAGAGACTGATCTATAGCAATTTCCATTGAGAAATATGCAACATTTGGTAATGACATATTTATAAACCCTTTCTTCTTGTTGTTTTTAGTAACACTACCGCCATTTTGGGGCAACAATATTATAACATAAATTGTTTCGCATATAAAGTGTTGGCTGTGTTTTATATAACTAATTCTACAGAATTAGTTATATATGGCTATTTGCGGATTTACAAAAGTTAATATTATATTTAAAACCAACATATAGTGTACAAATTACAGTTTTTCTAAAATCTTTTTCAGTGCAATTTTTACATGTGCGTAATTTAATCCGCCCTGCATGTAAGCTACATAAGGTTCTCTCATCGGGCCGTCAGCCGATAATTCAATAGTAGAGCCTTCAATGAATGTTCCGCCGGCCATAATTACTTTATCTTCATAACCCGGTATGTACTCGGGAACAGGGGTTACATATCCGTTTACAGGGGATAATGACTGGATTGTTCTGCAAAATTGTTCTAAAGGTTCAGGTGAACCAAATGTTATGTTTTGGATAATGTCAGTCCTTTTTTCCCAATATTTTGGAGAAGAATCATATCCGATTTCATCAAATATTTTTGAGGCAAGTATTGCACCCTTTACTGCTTCTGCGACAACTGAAGGCGCCATAAAAAATCCCTGGAATATCAGTCTGTGCTGATTAAACATTGCACCACCCTCCGAGCCTATTCCGGGAGCAGTTAGCCTTGTTGCGGCACGTTCCACATAAATTTCTTTGCCTGCAATGTAGCCGCCTGCTTCTACAATTCCTCCGCCTGCGTTTTTTATTAATGAGCCTGCCATTATATCTGCACCTACTTCTGTCGGCTCTTTTTTGTCCACAAATTCACCGTAACAGTTATCTACAAAGCAGATACAGTTTGGATTTTTGGATTTAACTATATTGCAAATTTCTTCTATGGTGTCTATCGTAAGTGATTTTCTTGTTGAATAGCCTTTAGAACGTTGAATAAGCACCATTGTTGTATCTTTATCTACTTTGTTTTCAAGTGCGTGTAAATCTATATAAGTATCTTCAATAAGCGGTATTTCTTCATATTTAACACCGTTCCCGATAAGAGAGCTTCTTTTGGTTTCTTCATCTCCCATAGTCCCGATAACTTCCTGCATCGTGTCATAAGGCTCTCCGGCAACAGAAATTAATTTATCTCCGTATTTAAGATTCCCGAACAATGCACACGCTAACGTGTGCGTGCCAGATGCAAAATGTATTCTTACAAGTGCCTTTTCTGTTTTAAATACGTCTGCAAATACCTTATCAAGTACTTCTTTTCCCAAATCATCATGCCCATAACCTGAAACCGTATAAAAATGTTCGGGTGCTACTCTGTTTTCTATAAAGGCATTTAATACTTTTTCCTGATTGTAATCTCTTATTTCGTCAATTATTTTAAACTGTTCCTGTACATCGTTTTCGGCTTTTTTAATTATCTCTGTGCTATTCATAATATCCCTCTGTTTATATTTAAATATATTTAAAATAATTATCCAAGTCAACGTAAATTTTTTTTGTTTGTTTTATGATATCTATAATTAAAACAGTTTACAATGAAAGTAATGTCATGGAAATAAAAATTACCCCATTTTTAAAACGCAGGTTTGCTCCTGTCAGAAATTCAGTAAAAAGAGATTTGAAAGAAACATATAATTACTATTCCGGTAATGCCATAAGAGGTTGGAATAAAGGTGAAAAATACGCAGTTGAACAAAGTTACGGTTTGGCACCTGCATTCTTTATTAAAGCGGCATCCGCCGCTTTAAATACAAGAGTCAGAGGTAAAGATGTATTGCCGTTTTTAGGTTGCGGTATATTTTCTTTTACAAATCCTGTTATAGGCATGGGTTTGGTAGGTTATGCTCTTGGTAAATCTGCTAATAAATTTTTCAGCGGATTTTGTAAAGGTATAAAACTGGCTGTGGAAAATTTCATGCCTAAAATTCCGCCTAACAGCGGTTTGGGCTAGTAGCCTAAAGTAAAAATAATTCTTGACTTTCCATATTTAGCAAGTATTATTAAAAACGTGGCAAATGTATATGCCACACAAAAATTCTATAGTGCGTGCCGCGTTAGCTCAGTTGGTAGAGCAAGGGACTGAAAATCCCTGTGTCCTTGGTTCGATTCCGAGACGCGGCACCACTTTTTTGTGCAAAAATAATTACTATTTGAAAGTGTTGAAAATAGCAAAAGTGAGCCTTATCTCGGATGTTCTGTTAAGCAGAACCCTCTCGCAAAACGATACTTAATCGTTTTGCTGCGGCAGAGTGAGACGCGGCTGTATTATGTCGAGTAGTTCTCTCTTGGCGTTTAGTTTGCTACTTTTTAAAAAATAGCCTGTTTATAGGGGTTTGAGCGGTCGGAAGTGTAACTATACCAAAAAACCGATTTACTCATATTTACTCATTATTTACTCACACCGGTCGGCTACTTCCCAATAATATTGGTAAACTGAGGTCTACCCTATTAATTAACGTCGAAATATTGTTAGAGAAATTAAAGTCCGATTTCGTCTGTTTGAATATTACGTTGTTTTTTCCACAATATACAATCTACACTTCCATCGTATAACCGTAATCTGCCAGTGTTTTTTTAGAAATTAATTTTCGTAATTCTTCAATTTTATTTAGATCATCTTTAGTAATAACCCCTTTTATTTCTGGTCCACCAAATTCTATATACTTTGCTTTAATCTCAGGTGAAAATTTAAACCCTCTTGCTGCTAAATGGAAGTAGTCGGCAACAAACTCCATTCTGTTAAAAAGCATGTTTGGCATATAAAATTTTACAGGGTTTTTTCTAAATTCTCTATATAGTCTATTCAATTGACTTTTTAATTTTACTTTTTCAGAATCTGTTTTACACAAGGATAGAGCTTCTTCTATACTCCCTTTTACTGGATTATGTGTAAAATAACCTTCATTCCAGGCCCGTTGTAAATCCTTAGCCAAAATTTCTTGTTCCTTTTTATTTAAATGATTAAATGTCCTATTTTTAAATAATCCTAGCTTGTGAAAAAGTTTACCTATTTGTTGTTTATAATAATCATAATTAAATGCCAAAAACCCTAATTTTTTATGCATTAAATGACCTTGTTCATGTATAGGTACTCTAAAATCTATATTTTTTATACAACGGGGATTAAATATTATTGAACCGTTAAAATTCTCACCTGCTAAACCCGAACCACTTGGAATTCTATATTCAAAAAACACGAGTGCCTTAGGCTTTGTATAACCCTTTGAAATTAGCATCCTATAAAATTGATTCATAAATTCAACAGTTTGCAATGTTTCCAAAGTTTCACGTTTGAACCCATGGGCTGCTGCAACTTCTTCATATGTTTTGATAATATCTATTTTCGTACATGATGTGGTATTAATATTTTTTTTAAAATCCTGTATTATTTTTTTATATTCTTTATATTCTTTTGGTCGTGGATTCAATCCAACAAATCTTTTTAGCATTTGTCGTCCCCCAATACCAAAACTTTCTACAGCCAATTCATGAAGTAATCCCATTTAAATATTTCCTATTCACCACTACTACGCATATATAAAGTATTTTTTACTTCTAAAATTGATAATTTTGCTAATTGGGTTAAGATTCATTAAGTTTAATGTGTGCATTTTTTTGCACCACAATAAATCTCAATCCCCCTGTTCAAAATTTTCAAATTGATTGCTATTTATATAGAGGTTTTGTCAAGCAAAACCCTCTCGGAAAACGATACTTAATCGTTTTGCTGCGGCAGAGTGACCTCTCAGAAAACAATACTTAATTGTTTTCTTCGGCAGAGTGGCACCACTTTTGGGCAAAAACTTTTAGAAAATTGCGATTTAATTCTGGTAAAAAAATATTTTATGTGTATTAATTATATTATGCATGTCTTTCCCGTTATAAATTCTAATATTGCTAATTTTAATTACGCTCAAAAACCCAGTTTCAAAGCACATCCGGATTTTTATAAATTTAACAGTACTCAATCGTGCTATTTTAGGCGTGGTGCGGTTATTTTGGCGAACGATAACGGATATGCAAAAATAGAAAATCTATTTTGCAAAATATTTCATAAAAAAGTTGATACACCTAAAAATATGTTAATAATTGGTATTGGTAATTCTCAGGAACCTTTTTCGTATCTTGCAAGTATAAAGGGTATTATAAAAAAAAGACCGTTAGATAAAAATATAAATTTGTCAGTAATTGATTTGCAGTCAAAGCCTGAGCTTGAAAAACTTAGACTTAATTCATTTTCTGACCTGTTTGATTACGAAAAATTTCCTAAATATGCCGGTAAAAGTTTTATAATAGATAAAAAATATCCTGCAGCTGATCAGAATATTTTATCTTCACTGGATGCATATATTTATGAGTTTATTCTTTCGTTAAAAGAAAAAACACAATCGGTGAAAAAATCAGTAAAACCCGATTATAGAGTAAATGATGAAATTTTTGATTTTGTTAAAAATACTTATGATAATCCCGTAAAATCAAAATGGGACAGTCGTGTACAAGATGTTGTACTGAAATATCCCGATAATAAATTTGATATTATTTCTGCTAACAATGTGCTGCCTTACATAGAATCTGACAATGAATTTTTACAAACTTTGAAACATATAACAAGAATTTTGAAAAAGGACGGATATTTTATAACAGACCCGTATCCATATCAGGGGAATCTGCCAAAATCCCTGATTTCTGATAATTTTAATCAAATTAATCCCGGAATTTTTATGAAAAAGTAGAATTCAGCTTCTGATATTAGGCGGACTGTTATTTATGGTAAATGGGGTGTTGACTGTGTTATTATTTCTTTTTACCGCCATATGGGATAGTGTAGGTTACATGTGCTGAAACTTGATAATCAGTACTACTGTCGTCATATGTTGTTATATTAGATATACCTGCATTTAATCTCAAATTAATGTTCTTAAAATCTTTGTTTACATTTGTATTTAAATAACTAATTTTGATGTTTGAATTTGATTTTATGTGTGCTGCATCAATCCCGATATAAAATTTCTTTTTCGGGTTGTCATAGCCAAGGTTTAGCAGTGCATAAATTGTATTTGTCGGTTTATGACCGGTTTCCATGTTCCTTGTATATATTATGCTTCCGCTTCCTTCAAATTTGCTTCCGTTTGCATATTCTTTATTTACTTCAATCAGTCCGCCGGTTGTTATCCTTACAGCTTCATCATCTTCTTCTTCCTCAACGGGAGAGGTAAAGTCATATACCCCTAATATCGGTGAAACTTGTATATGAGAGTTTTTCTCTTTGTTATCAGTAATGTTGAAACCATATTTACCCAAAATACCACACTTGTTTTGGTCGTATTCAAAGTCTAAATCAATTCCCGTACCATCTTTTCTTTTGTTAAATTCTCTGAGCTTTTGATTTTCCGTATTAACATCATCATTAAGGCTTTTCCCATCGCTGTTGATTTTTATGCCTTTTGTATCAGTTCTGTATGAATCATCTTCACTGTCTGAGTCTTTAATGTTATTAATTTCATCATTATTGTTTTCTGTGGCAGATTCTTCACTAAGATTGCTTTTTTCATCATCATCATCATAATTTGCTTTATTGTTAATTATGTCGATTTTAACTTTCATTTCACTTTTTAGAGTTCTTTCACCTGTTTCAGGATCAACAATAATCGTCATTCTTCTTGTTATATCACCGCCAATTCCCGATCTTTTTTCTACGGCACTGCCATAAACATTTGCAATTTGTGTGCCATTATTATACCTGTTGTAATTAACACCACCACCAATAAGTATTCTGCCGGTGTCGTAGCGTGCATGTAATTCAGCGTTACCTGTGTATTCTTTAAGTTTGAATGATTGCAACTTATCTGCATCATTCTGCTGTTGTTCACTTATATTACTTCCTTTTGAATCATCAACATTAGGTTTTATATTGCTGTCAGTGTCCCCGTTGTCGTCGTCATCTATGTCTATATCTATATCGTCGATAGCAGCTTCGCTTTTGGCCTTTGCTTGCGTATACTTACTTCCAATTTGTCCATTAAATACAACTCCAAATTTTTTGGATTTGCTTTGCCAGGTATTTTTTATACTTAATTGATATTCCTGTGTTCTTGTCGAACCTTCTTTCTCTGCAGAAAGAATTGTACCGCCTGATAAGTTACCATGTTCAGGCAGTTCTTCTGTCAACTGTTCAAGATGTTTGTGCCCTATATTTTCTATGTCTTCATATGTATTGACTGCTTCATTAATATCTCTTAGTGCGGAGCCTTCTACCGGACTTAATTTAGTTTTAGTGCTGAGAGATTGCTCTTTTTTGGCTAATTTTGTATAAGAATCACTCGCAATATTTTTAGTGCTTGAAATAGTGTTTGTTTTTTCGTTATTATATTGTGTATTCGCTTTATCATTTGTTTTTTTATTATCTGTTATTTCGTCAATATTGTCCGGAGTTTTTTCTACGGATAACCCCTTTATTGGATTTTGAGCTAATGGAGAATTTGATTGTTTTTTCGTTGTAAATATTCCTGCCTTGTGTAGCGTTTCTTCGCAGTTCTTAAGTATATTATCCCCAAATGTTTTATATTCTAAAGCATAATTAGTGCCGTAGTTGTACAGATTAACTTTACTATTTACCATAATTTCCTCGCAATGATTTATCCCCGATAATTTAATAAAGATTTTTTTGCGGGGAAAATTGCCTTTTTTGTAAAGAAATGTTTTTATCTGTATTCTGCGTTATTAATGTATTTTTTCAGGTTATTACAAATATTTTGTAATTCCTGGTCGGTATATGTTTTTTCGTTAAGTAAATTTATATCCAGTATTTTGGATGGTATGAATTTTTGCAAATAATACCTTTGGGCACCATTTATTATTTTGCCTATTTCAATAATATCCTCAGGTGAAATTTGTGATTTAATTACGGTAGTTCTGAATTCATGTTCAATATTGCTTTTTATAATGATTTTTATGCTATTTTTTATATCCTTTATACTGACATTTACATTTGTAATTTGTGTGTATTTTCTTAAAGGTGCTTTTATATCCATAGCTATATAATCAAGCAAATTGTTTCTAATAAGTTTATTAAGGATGTCAGGATTTGTCCCGTTTGTGTCTAATTTTACACTGAAGCCCAAGTTTTTTATTTTGTATATAAACTCATATAATCCGCTTTGTAGTGTTGGTTCCCCTCCTGTTATAACAACTCCGTCTAATTTTCCAAGTCGTGTTTTTAAAAATGCAATGTATTCATCCGTTGTAGTTATGCCGTAAGTTTTTGAGGCTGAAAGTAGCTCAGGATTATGACAATATCCGCATCTAAAATTGCACCCTTGCGTAAAAACAACGGATGCAATTTTCTGCGGATAATCAATTAATGTAGACTTTTGTATTCCTCCGATTATGAACAACAGTATTCTCCGGCTTTGGTCATATTAAAGGTTTTTCTGTTCTTAAATTCGGCACGTTTGCCGTTATTCCATTGTTTAACAGGTCTTATATATCCTACTATTCTTGAATATATTTCGCATTCATCCCCACAATGCGGGCAGGTTTCATGTTCGCCTGTGATATAGCCGTGCGTCGGACATACGGAAAATGTCGGTGAAAATGTGAAGTACGGTAAGTGGTAATTTTCACAAACCTTTCTGACAAGATTTTTCATTGTCGTTGAGTCATTAATTCTTTCACCAGCGAAGATATGAACTACAGTTCCTCCTGTGTATTTCGTTTGCAAATCATCCTGATGGTCAAGTAATTCAAAAATATCATCAGTGTAATTTACGGGAAGCTGTGTTGAATTTGAATAATAAGGTTCTGCTCCGTTTGAGTAGTATTCATCATCATTTGCACATTTGATATCTATTAAATTCTTTTTATCCAGTTTGGCGAGTCGGTAACTTGTTCCTTCTGCCGGAGTTGCCTCCAAATTATAGTTGTTTCCTGTTTCTTCTTGAAATTTAATAATTAAATTTCTCATGTAATCCATTACTTCTACAGCAAAGGAATGTCCTTCTTCTGATGCAATATTACAGTCCAAAAGGTTCTCACAGGCCTCATTCATTCCGACAAGTCCGATTGTTGAAAAATGATTTTTCCAGTATACGCCAAATCTTGCTTTAATATCTCTTAAATAAAATTTAGTATAAGGATATAAGCCGCCGTCAGTTAATCGTTCGAGTAATTTACGCTTGATTTCAAGGGATTCTTTTGCTATTTCCATTCTGTCTTTTAATACTTCAAAAAACTCATCTTTGTTTGATACCTGATACCCAATTTTAGGCAGGTTTATGGTTACGACACCTATTGACCCTGTTAGCGGATTTGAGCCAAACAAGCCTCCTCCGCGATATTCTAATTGCCGGTTATCAATTCTTAGTCTGCAGCACATTGAACGTGCATCTTCAGGATTCATATCAGAATTGATAAAGTTTGAAAAATAAGGTATTCCGTATTTGGCTGTCATTTCCCATAATCCTTCCAAATCAGGATTATTCCAGTCGAAATCTTTGGTTATATTGTACGTTGGAATAGGGAATGTAAATACTCTACCTGAAGCATCCCCTTCCATCATAACTTCAAAGAATGCCTTATTTATCATATTCATTTCCTGCTGGAACTCGCCATAGGTTTCTTCCATCATTTCACCGCCAATAATTACGCATTGATCCTTGTAGTATGACGGTACAGTCAAATCCATTGTTACGTTAGAAAACGGAGTCTGAAAACCGACTCTTGTCGGAACATTCATATTAAACACAAATTCCTGTAATGCTTGCTTAACCTGTTTATAGTTTAACCCATCATATCTTACAAACGGCGCAAGCAGAGTATCAAAATTAGAAAATGCCTGAGCTCCGGCACTTTCTCCCTGCATTGTGTATAAAAAATTAACCATTTGCCCCAAAGCAGTTCTAAAATGTTTTGCCGGTTTTGATGCTACTTTTCCTTGTACGCCTGTAAATCCTTCGCTTAACAGGTCTTTTAAATCCCAGCCGACACAGTAAACTGAAATTATATTCAGGTCATGGATATGTATATCACCATTTTCGTGTGCTTCTTTTATTTCGTTTGGGTAAATTTTATTTAACCAGTAGTTTTTGCTTAATGCTGATGCCAAATAATTGTTCAAACCCTGTATAGAGTATCCCATATTTGAATTTTCGTTAACCTGCCAGTCAAGCTGTTTAAGGTAATCATCAACCATGTTAATTGATGCATTTTTAGCAAAATCTCTCATTTTATTGTGCTGTTCTCTGTACAGAATATAAGATTTCGCTGTTTGTTTGTATTCAGATGACAGTAAAACTTTTTCTACAATATCCTGAATTTCTTCTACAGTTGGTGCTTCAAGATTTGATTGTTTCTCTTTTACAAAATCATTGACAATTTTGATTACATTTTTCGTTAATCTTCTCGCGGTAAAAGAATCAATTTCCTTTGTAACATTTGATGCTTTTCGTATTGCATTTGTAATCTTTTCGGAATCAAAGTCTACGACTTGTCCGTCACGTTTAATAACTTTTTGTTGCATAAATTGCCTCCAGTCTCGTAAAGTAATAACAAAACCGATAAGCATTCCGACTTTAACGGCTGCGGACCAGTGAGGGACTTACACCCTTTCTTTCCTTATTCGGTTTAATTATTATATATTTATTTTAATTTTTTGTCAAACAAAGTTACACTAATTGGGGGATAATTATTTTTGATTAATACCTGATTCGTTTATTAGTGCGGCAATGCTGTTTGACAGTGTCATAGCTGCTCTTGCAGATTTATTAAAAGTTTTTGATGTAGCATCAATTGTTTTTAGGCTGTTCGCTAATTTTTCAGAGTTGTTAGTTAATCTCTGTATGCTTTGACCCATTTCATATGTCTTTTGCATATTACTAATGTACATATCAGCACAATCATTTAAGGCGGCTGCATCATTCAAAAGTGCATTTTGATTTGCGGTTGGTAGTTTTGCCACAGTAGCAACCAATCCAATTCTGTTTTTTGTCATATAATTGTCAGCATAGTTTTGTATTAAGTCAGATATCAAATTCATCTTTTGTTCTTCTGTTAATTTTTGTTTTTTATTTATTTTGTTAATTTTTGATTGTAATTTTTTAAACTGCCTGCTTGTTGATATTTGCGAAACTGAGTGTAAAAATATTTTTTCGGTAGCTCTATTTGTACCTGACACATCTGAAACGGTTCTTTGTAATACGTTGTCAATATAAGTTTCAATAGATTGTGTATTGCTGATTGCAGGAATTGTTTCAACTTCGGTCTTTTTTCTTTTGAACAGATTAATCTTAAATTTTTCTTTTTCTTCTTTTACCTCTGTTTTTTGTTTATTTGTTTTTGTGGTTATTGTGTTTTCTGCTGTATTTGTTTTTTTGAACAGTTTAAATGTTCTTTTAGGTTTGATATTTTCGGGTGTTTGTGTTGTTGAAATATCCGCTTTTTTATGTCCAAACAGCTTAAAACTGTATGCAGGCAGTGCATTTGCAGTTGCGATAAAACCAAGTATTAAACATATAGTGAATATTTTTTTCATAATTTCCCCTCATTATTTCTATTCTATAGATTACTAAATTTTTTCCTTATAATCAATTTATATACAATTCTTAAATATAATTTTTATTAACAATTTTTAATATTTTGTTGTTTTTGGGCAATTATATTATTCAGGACTCTTTATAATTTTGTGTGATTATAAAGGCATTGATTTATGATAAACAATACAAGCAATAATTTGACATTTACCGCATACAGCATGAATACTTTAGGAACGCGTAAGATTGCTAAAAGTATTGATAAATTTTGTTCAGAGATGTCTGCATCTCCTGAATATGAGGCAGAAAGCTATAAATCAATAATATCTGATATTGATAAATTAGACACTTTTATTCGATTTAACGGAAGTAAAGTGTTTCTGATTGATAAAATGAATCAAAGAATATATGAAATTGTAGATAAAAAGCCAAAAGTGTCTTTAATTTTTAATAACTTAGAATTTTATGTAATTAATGAGGCCGGTGTCAAGTCTAAGTTTAAAATGAAATTTAATAATCACAAAGAAGCAGTTAAAGAATCAAAATATCATACAAGAGCAGGAGAAAATCCAAACAGGTCGATATTGAACAGGCTTTGTATTGCATATTCTATCGGTAAGTACCTTGATGCTGCGGGTTCAGCAGTATCCAAACAATTATAAAGGATTGAATTTATATGCGCGTTTCAGGTTACAATACATTTTACCATAATAACAACATAAAACCGACTTTTACGGAATATCGTGATTTCGTTATGAATAATAACGGACGGTTAGATTATAGAATGGATACCTGTTCATTCAGACATGACATAGATTTTGACAGGTTTGCAAAATTTTTAGGCGATAAATTCCCAAATCTTTCAGATGTCGAATTTGTTGTACATGCATGTTCTGATGGTGAAGAAGCTTATACATACGCATCAGCATTTGATTGCGTATTAGGTGACAGAGCAAAGCCGCTATATCCTCTTACTGCAAAAGATTTAAATCCAAAATGTGTAGAATTAGCAAATAATGCAGTTTATAAAATGCGGTCTTACGAGTTAGATCATGCAAAATTTCAGTTATCAGGTAAGGTTGACGATTATTATAAGCTTCTCGAAAAGGGTAACTGTTATGAGTTGAGAACTCCGAGTGATAAGATTAAACATTTGGTTAAATTTGCTCAGGGGAATATTTTTAATGATATAGATAATCTTAAAGGTCATAAAACTGTGTTATCTGCCCGAAATTTTTGGCAATATTTAAAATCAGAGGATGCGATACTTCTTGCTTACAAAATTGCCAAAAAATTTGATAGCACATGTATGCTGGTTATAGGTCACTGTGATAAAGATGCAGGAATTGATGAAATCTTAACGGAGCTGCATTTCAGGGAGGTCCCTGAATTAAATAATGTATTTGTTAAAACGAGAGATTCACTTCCCTCTCCAGGTAAACTTCATTTAACATATTCTGCAAGAAAACTTTTACAGGATTTCGAGTATTTGCATATGTCAAAATTTTCAAAATTTATGTATAATTTAGCAAAATTTGTGATATAAAAAAGCCGATATAAATCGGCTTTTCTATTAGTAATTTTCTGCCTGTCTTGCAAAGTATGACTGCGGATGGTCACACACAGGACAAATTTCAGGTGCTTTTTTCCCAATAACGATGTGACCGCAGTTAAGACATTCCCAAATTGTATCTCCGTCTGTTGAAAATACAATACCATCTTTAATATTTGACAGTAATTTTTTGTATCTTTTTTCGTGTTCTTTTTCTATTGCAGCTACTTTTTCAAATAAAATTGCTATTTTTTCAAAGCCTTCTTCTCTCGCTGTTTTTGCAAATTCAGGATACATTGATGTCCATTCAAAATTTTCGCCGTTAGCAGCTTCCTGTAAATTTTCTTCAGTAGAGCCTATACCGTTTAGCAATTTGAACCAAATTTTAGCATGCTCTTTTTCATTATTTGCCGTATCTTCAAATAATTTACTTATTTGAACATATCCGTCTTTTTTAGCTTTTGATGCAAAATATGTGTATTTGTTTCTTGCCTGGGATTCCCCTGCAAATGCTGCCAATAAATTTTGTTCCGTTTTGCTGCCTTTTAATTCTGCCATATTAAACTCCTTTCTTTATCTAAAATTAAACTTAAATTATTATAATCCTGATTATTTGTCAATATTCCTGTTGAGTATTATATTTCTAAGTTCTTTTTCCTTGTTAATTTTTATTTTTTCAGCTTGTCCCAGTTCTCTATAAAGCAATTCTTCAGGTGTTTTTGTCCTGAGTGCATCTAATATGAGTACTCTGCCAATTCTTGCCCAATAAAAAATATTAAACGGATTTAGCATGTGGAACATTATTTTAGGTTGTTTTAGCTCTTTCATTATTTCAAAATTATTAACCGCGAATTTTGCCAATTCTATTGAAGCTGCCTTATGTTTTTTGTAGCTTCCGTTGAATAAATGCATAACTTTATTATTAAGAAGTAGCTGTCCTTCTTTGACCAGCTCATCGTGATTAGCCGTATGCTTTGTTATTGAAGCTGAATATTTGCCGCTTACAGTTGTGTTGCTGATTGAATGCGGTAAATAATATTGTGAACGATGTTTATTCTTTGATTTATATTTTTTCTGCGTAGCGGGTAATCTGTAAATCCTTGAAACTTTTATACCTGGAATTTTATTTAATGCCATATATTTTACCTTCCATAGCTGATTAAAAAAGCCCTCATCGTGAGGGCTTAAACTTTATTATATATCTGCAGTACAATGAGGACATTTTGTTGCTTTTATGTCGATTGTCGAATAGCATCTTGGACATTCTTTTGTTGTAGCTGCTGTTTCTTCCGCTTTTTCTTTTTCGGTTGCTGCTTTAAGTTTGTTGATTGCTTTTACGAGTAAGAATACTGCAAATGCAACCATTGTAAAGCTTATTAACGTATTAATGAATAAACCGTAATTTATGGTTACAACTCCGGCATCGGTTGCAGCTTTAAGTGATGTATATGTTGTGTCCGGATTAGGGTTGTAGATTGTGATATATAAATTAGAAAAATCTACTTTACCCATTAATGCCCCAAGAGGCGGCATAATTACGTCATTAACTACCGAATTAACGACATTTCCAAATGCTGCACCAATAATGATACCGACAGCCATGTCGATTACATTACCTTTTACTGCAAATTCTTTAAATTCATTAAAATTCTTTTTTAGTCTGTCTAACATATCTTTCTCCTTTTTCCTGCATTCAACCTGAATGTATTTTTATTATATTCATAAATAATTATTGTGCTATATAAACGTTACAGATGTTTACAAAATGCCAAAAAAGAGTATAATGTGTTTGTTATGTATAGTGACGGCGATAAAGTATATGTTGAAGATGAAGATTTATGCTTAACCTGTGAAAATTATGTCAGGGAGTTTGATTGTCCGCTTCTTGGTGCACTTGTGCAGGGGGATGTTTTTCTTGAAGATAGTTTAATTGTTAGTCGCTGCGGATTTTATAAAGAATTTAAAAGAGTATTACACATTGTAAGGAACAATAAAAAAAATGAAAACAATAACACTGATTAACGGGGATGGAATAGGTCCGGAAATATCCGATGCCGTTGTAAAAATTATTGATGCAGCAGGACTTAAAATTGATTGGGATGTTCAGACAGCTGGTGCTGATGTAATTGATAGGGAGGGTACTCCCTTGCCGGCAAGAGTTTTGGAATCTGTGAGGAAAAATAAAGTTGCTTTGAAAGCCCCTGTAACCACTCCTATCGGGAAGGGTTTTCGTTCTGTTAACGTGCAGTTAAGAAAAGAATTGGATTTATATGCCAATTTAAGACCTTGTAAGAATCTGCCTAATGTAAAAACGGTTTTTAGTGATGTAGATTTGGTTGTTGTAAGGGAAAATACTGAAGATTTGTATGCTGGGATTGAACGACAGGTTGACGAAAATACTGCTGAAAGTATAAAAATCATTACAAAAAAGGCGAGTGAGAGAATTTGTAAATTTGCTTTTGATTATGCTGTTAAAAACAATCGCAATGAAGTTTGTGTTGTTACAAAGGCTAATATTATGAAATTGTCTGACGGCTTATTTTTAAACACTTTCAGAGAGGTCTCTCAGGCTTATTCTCAAATTTCTGCCCGAGAAATTCTTGTTGATAATTTGTGTATGCAGCTTGTCCAAAAACCCTCTCAATTTGATGTTTTAGTTTTGCCTAATCTGTATGGCGACATTGTTTCTGATTTGTGTGCAGGGCTTATTGGTGGACTTGGTGTTGCACAAGGTGCAAATATTGGTACTGATTGTGCGGTCTTTGAGCCCGTACATGGCTCAGCTCCTGATATAAAAGGTCAAAATAAGGCTAACCCTACAGCATTACTTTTGTCTGCAATTGAAATGCTCAGATACATAAATGAATTTGATTATGCTAAAAAGATTGAGGCTGCTTTATTTAAAACACTCAAACAAAATATCTGCACTCCTGATTTAGGCGGAAGTGCAGATACTTTAACTTTTACTGATGCTGTTATTGCAAATTTGTAGTACATCTTGATATATATTATGTCAAATCCGTATGTACATTTTTTGCATTATTCAGAATTTCTCGCTGTAATTCATTTATTGAGATTATACCGTCTCTATTTTTATCAAGCCCTTTATTGTTTGAGTATGCTGCTCCGTGTGCGGATGTAATTACGTTATTTTTTTCCGCACGTGCTGGATAAAGGTTTAGTGCGAACAGTTGGCCGGCGTTAACTTGTTTGTCAGCACCAAATTTTTCTTCTTTGCTTAGCATAAGTGATGCTTCTGCTATATCAAGCTGTTGCATTACATCCATTCTTCGTATATCCTTTTTCGAAAAATTTGTCCCGTATTTTCTGTTTAATCCGGCAAGTCCATCCCTTGTCATTTGATTCAGCCCTGCGGCAGAACCTTTGCCGTTTATTTCGAATCTGGATTCCTTAAATAGTAAACCTTTTAAATCATCAGGTGAACATTTTAAATTCTGTGCCATTTCTTTAATTCTTTTATCGACACGGTCACTAATAGTTACTGAGCCGTCTTTGTGATATACAATATCACCTTCGGCTTTTTTATTTCTGTTTGTCCTTTTTGTGTCTATTCCGCCATGTCTATTTTTTAGTTCAGTTTGTTTTGCTTCACTTAAAGCGTCCTTGGAAGGTGCATTTTGCGTACTTGCAAGTTTTATTCCTTCTGTCGGTATTTCAGGTTTCTTAACAGTTAGTGGCGGTTTTGCAGGCTCAGCAGGAGTCATTTTAGGTAATACTTTTGTTGTATCAGCTTTAGCTAAATTCTCTGCGGCCTGTCCTATTAGTAATCCTACTTTTGCACCCGAACTTAATCCGGTCATATCTGAATTCTGCTTCGGCTCCGGAGTTTTATTGTCAATCTGTGCAGTTTGTACTTTTGTGGTATCCGATTTTGCTGCCTGTGCGGAATCTTTTAAAGAAGGATTATTTAAGGCTTTTCCTATAGCTGCCCCGACAGCCGCACCCGCTCCTAATGCCGTATTTTCAAACGCGGGTTTTGGGGTTTGTATTGCTTGTTGAGGTTTTTGTTCTACAGATTTTGACTTTTCATTGCCACTTTTATAGTCAAGCCATTCTTTTTCAGCTTCTTTTTTGTTTTGTGCTCTGTTTTTTAACCTCTCATCATTGCTGTCTATTTGCGTAGGTAAACTAATTTCCTGACCTACTTTAAACCATTTCCCGTTCCATTTATCTTTATTTTGGTTAATGATGTCCTGACTTTTAACTCCAAACATTTTACCGAGTGATTCCGGAGTTTCACCATTCTGTACGATGATTTTAGTGTTGTTAAATATTGAATTTGCCGCTGTTGTATCACGTTTCACGTTTTGTGATGCAATGCCGTTTTGATTAGTTGTAGGTTTATTAACCCCATTTGTTTTGTCAATTTGTGTCATGCATTCGTCCTTTATATTCTAAGTTAAATTGTGATTTATATTCGGATATCAGGTATATTTAAATGAAAACATTCCGGTATGCTGTCAAAACCTTATTTGTTTCTGCATTTGAATAATTTTCTTCTACACCATTTATGAAGTCATGATGTTTCCTTTGTTAATACTTACTCAGTATTAATATCGGATTATTTGTTTTAATCTTTAATTCTTACAAAAATATTAGTTAATATTTATTTACAATATATAAAATTAAAGTCCTAAATCTTTTAATAAGTCTTCATTATTTGCAAGTTCTTCTATGACTTTGTCTTCAAGCGGATCAAAGACGTTATCTTTCAGCAAATCTTCAACAAGCTGATTGTGAGAAGTGTTTTCAGGATCAGAAAGTACCAATTTTGTGAAATTTTTTATATCACACTGCTTTTCATATAAATTAATAGCATGCTTTGACATTCTTGCTAAAAATTCATTTTCCGCAGCAGAATTTTTCTTTTCAATCGGGTTAGTAACTGCGGATTGAGGATAATTTCCTTTTATATTAAATTTTTTCGCAATTTTATCTAATATATTCATGATTATACCGACTAACATTATATACATATTGTCAAATTTTTACAAATTTCTTAATAATTTATTACCTTGATTATGATATGTCTTTATTTTATAATCAGTTTATATATACATGAAGAAAGAGGTTTTAAAATGCTTGATATTAAACTGATTAGGGAAAATCCCGATAAAATTAATGAACTTTTGAAGAGAAGGAATCCTGATTTATCGATTGATGAGGTTATTAAAATTGATGAAGAAAGAAGAAAAATACAGGTTCAGGTTGATGATTTAAGAGCCAAAAGAAAAAGAGAATCTCAAAGTATTGGTGAATTAAAGAAAAAAGGCGAAAATACAGATGCTGTACAGGCAGAAGTAAAAAAAATCGGGGATGATATAAAGGTTTTGGAAGATAAGCAGAATGAGCTTGATGAAAAACAGCGTGATTTATTATTGCATATACCGAATATTCCTGATGAAACTACTCCTGTCGGTACATCCGAGGATGATAACATAGAAGTTTATAAGTGGGGCGAACCAAGAAAATTTGATTTTGAGTTTAAACCGCACTGGGATATATGCGAGGAAAAAGGCATTGTTGATTTTGAACGAGGCGTAAAATTATCACAAAGCCGCTTTACTATGTATAGAGGTAAAGGTTCAAGATTAGAAAGAGCGATAATTAACTTCTTTTTAGACTATCATACGGGTGAACACGGATATGAGGAAATCTTGCCTCCATTTATGGCAAACGCTGCTACTATGACAGGTACCGGTCAGTTACCAAAATTTAAGGAAGATATGTATAAGTGCGTTGATGAAGATTTATACCTTATCCCGACTGCTGAAGTACCTGTTACCAATATATATTCAGGTGAAATCTTATCTGAAGATGATTTGCCAAAATATATGACAGCATATACACCTTGTTTCAGACGTGAATCAGGGTCTGCAGGGCGTGATACAAGAGGACTTATAAGGGTTCATCAGTTTAATAAAGTTGAGTTGGTTAAATTATGTACTCCTCAAACCAGCAAAAATGAGCATGAAAAACTTACGGAAAATGCTGAAAAAATGCTTCAGCTCTTAAATCTGCCGTACAGACGTGTAGCTTTATGCACAGCAGATATTGGCTTTTCTGCGAATAAATGCTGGGATTTGGAAGTTTGGATGCCGTCTTACGGAACGTATAAAGAAATATCCAGTTGTTCAAATTACGGTGATTATCAAGCAAGACGTGCAAATATAAAATACAGAGATAAAGAAACCGGTAAAACTCAGTTTGTTCACACTATTAACGGTTCAGGTTTAGCTGTTGGCAGGACATTTGCTGCAATTATTGAAAACTTCCAACAGGCTGACGGTACGGTTATAATTCCTGAGGTTCTGAGAAAATATACAGGTTTTGATAAGATTTAGTTTATACATAAAAAACCGGCTTTATTTAGCCGGTTTTTTATTAAATATCCTGTAATTTCGGTCTGTTAATTTTATCAGCACCCGATTCTGACATTAATTTTTGTTCTTCGGCAAGCTTTCTTGCATATTTTGCGGCGCGCTTAGTGATTGTTACCGGACCTTGAAAGAAGTTTTCGGTAAATCGTTTGTTGCCAACTTCAGCTGAAAATTTTGGCTTGCAATAATTCATTAGCATAGAAAGATATACCGGAATTTTGGTTTCTATCTCACTTTTTGCTATTTGTTCAATTTTGTTCGCTTTGTTACGAGGTAAACAATCTAAATATGTTCTTACAGCCGGTGTAGCCGGATTTAGTACTATATGTCCAAAACTTGGTTCTACTCTTCTTACTTCCATTATATATCTCCTTGCTTACTGCTTGACTGTCAGTCGTTCTAATTTTCTTACAAATCTTACAATAGGTTTCTCGGTGTCTGCTGAAATTGAATCTACCAATATGGTAATACATCCCAGTCTTTTGCCGCACAAAGTATCAGTTAACGGTCTATCTCCAATAAATGCGGTTGATTCCCCCTGCAGATTATACCTATCCATAAATGATTTTGCAACTTTAATGCGGGGTTTTGCCGCCCGAAATACTATAGGAAAATTTGTTACTGATTCTACTTTCTCAATATATTTATTGTCAGTATTATTTGATACAATACCAATAAAAAAATCATTTTTGGCATTATTCAGCCACTCAAGAGTTTTTTCCCTGTATAAAGCTGTTTTTGATTCCATTAGCGTGCTGTCTAAATCAAATAATAAAGCTGTAATTCCTTTGGCTTTAAGCTCGCCAAGATTAATGTCATATATACTCTTCAAATTGTAGTCAGGTTTAAGAAACATGTGATTTTACCCCAATAGTTCTTGCCATTGCATATTTGTAATCTTTTGGTATTTCTGAAAACTTTATCCATACATCGGCATTTGTATTTGCAACCTGTATTTCATCAAAGTCTTCATCAAGAATTTTTTCTGCTTTTGTAATAAATTGTTCGTCAGGTGATATTATTTCAACATCATCGCCTGATAATATTTTATTTTTAATCTTTACTAAATAATATCCGTCTTTTTCCAAACCTTTAAATTCGCATAAGAAGTCTGCTCCGGCAAGACCTTTTGATATATCGTAGCTGTAACTGTCCGGTTTATTTTCACCGAGTGCAAAACCTGTTGTATATCCGCGATTCCCGACTTTTTGTAATTCGGTGTAATATTTACTTAAATCAGCATTGTTATCTCTCAGGTAATCATCAATAGCATTTCTGTAAGCTTTTGCAACGGCGGAAACATAGTATAAACTTTTGGTTCTGCCCTCAACTTTTAGCGAATCAACACCTGCTTCTATGAGCTGTGGTATATATTCAACAAGACATAAGTCTTTCGGACTCAGTATGTGGGTTCCTCTTTCATCCTGATTAATTTCATAATACTGACCGGGACGGGTTTCTTCTACTAATTTATAGCTCCAACGGCAAGGCTGTGAGCAGTTACCATGATTTGCTTTTCTTTCTCCGTCTGTAAAATAATCGCTCAGCAGGCATCTGCCGGAAAATGATACACATTGAGAGCCATGAACGAATGATTCAAGTTCTATGTCAGGCACTTCTTTCCTGATTCGCGCAATATCTTTTATTGCCAGTTCTCTTGCCAAAATTACTCTGCTTGCACCTAAATCTCTCCAAAATTTTACGCTTTCGTAGTTAAGTGTATTAGTTTGAGTGCTTATATGAATGTCTGTCCCGGGCATTTTGTTTTTTACAAGATTAAATATTCCGAAATCACTTATTATGACCGCGTCAGGCTTTGCCTCAGCAAATTTTTCAATATTATTTTCCAACAGTTTTATATCATCGTTAAATGCAAAAATATTTAGTGTTAGATACGCTTTTGCCCCAAGGTCATGAGCAAGTTCAACCGCATGGTTTAGATTGTCCGGAGTAATAATACTCCCTTTACGCATGGCTCTTAAACTAAAGTCCACAACTCCAAAATATACTGCATTTGCACCGTATTTTATTGCATATTCAAGTTTTTCTAAGTTGCCCGCAGGCATTAATAATTCAACATTTTTCATATCCAAGTGTATATTACCCGAAAGATTATAAATAATCAACTAATTGGGTGATGTTTATTTTGTGAATTTGTAGAAAATAGATAATGTAGAGAGATTAGTTTAGGAGAGATAATGCAGACAATTTCAAATGCAACGGTTGCTATAAAAGAAATTTGGAATATTCAGCATCCGATTATTCATAAATGGTTTTTGTTTAGTGCATTATCTATGTGCGTTTTATTCGTATTGCTGTTTTTAGCTGTGTAATATATTTTTTACTATGTAGCACTTACTCTACGCTATTTACGGGTTCTAATTCGACAAAAGCATTATAGTCAATTGAGCCGTATGTAAGTTTATATTTGCCGTTTTCATATATAAAATTGGCAAAATTTATTTCCGGTTCATCAAAATCATCAAGAGTTTCATATGCTTCAAGTTTTGTCATCAAAAAATGCCCTTGATAAAGTTTTAGATATATTTTATTATCTTTTTTCTCACTGACTACCTGATAATGTCCAACCGGTAATATTGCATCGTCAGGAAGTTTAACTTCAGTGGTAACGCTGACGACAGGAAGTTCATCCGATTTTTGATTGATGATTTCGGTTTCATTCCCCTCATGATAAGTTTCCCCTTTCGACTTTTTAGGTTTTTTGTTTAGCAAGCCTTTTTTTGCATCAATTGCTTTATCAAAGTCTTTTCCCGACACGGCTTTTGTTCCGTAAAAATTCTGGTCGCCAAAATTATCCCACAAATCTCCGTCAGCAAAGGCAATATTGCCTGTGTTTGTCATCAAGTAAATTAAGATTAAAGGTATTATCTTATTCATATTCATATATTTAATTATAAATTTTAATTTGTAAACCTACGGATGATGTATACATAAAAAAGAGCAGTTATAGCTGCTCTCTTTGTTTAAACGTATCACGAGGAATCTTCACCTTATTATCCTATGTATCCTGCAAGGATTTCCTGTCCGATTGCGGAAGTTCTCATTTTATTTAAGGCTCTTAGTTCTGTCTGTCTTATACATTCTTTTGTTACTCCGTAAAGATTACCTATTTCTTCAAGTGTCATCTTTGCGGTATCTCCAAGTCCGTATCTCATTTTTACGACTTCCTGTTCTCTTTCTTTTAAGGTTGAAATTACCATTTCCAAGTCGTTTTGCAGACTTCTTTCCTCAATATTTCTGAATACGCTTGCTTTTTCATCCTCTAATATATCTGCAACGTTTAAGTCTTTTCCGTCTTCTCTTTCAAGACCGCTTTCTATTGAAATAGTTTTTGTATATGCCGATAAAAAGCTTTCTATTTTGTCCGCAGATATGTTCATTTTTTTTGCGACATCCTGTGTCTTAACCTGACAATTATTTTCACGTTCCATTTGAGATTTGAGCTTAGAGAATTTTGACAATGTCTCTTGAATATATACCGGAATTTTCATGCAGTGCGATTGCTCTGAAATTGCCTTAAACATTGATTGCTTAATCCACCAACTTGCATATGTCGCAAATTTGTAGCCAAGCTTATAATTAAATTTTTCCGCAGCAATCATTAAGCCAAGGTTCCCTTCCTGAATTAAATCTGACATAGGAATACCTGAAACATGTATTGCTTTTTTAGCTATGCATACAACAAGTTTTAAGTTTGACTGAATTAATCTTTTTTTAGCATCAATATTGCCTTCATGTGCTTTTTTCGCCAGTTCTCTCTCTTCTTCCGGGTTTAATGCGGGGTATTCCGCTAAACTTCTGATGTATTCGCTTAATACGCTGTCATTTGTCGCTTCTAATACATCATAATTTGCCGGGTTTGATTTTGATGTAGTTTTTTTAAATTTGATTGGGGCATTTTTGCTCATAACAATAAACTCCTTCTCACCAAACGGTAAGTATTTAAGATGTAACACGATGGAAATAAAACACTATATATAAATAGTATATACTATAGTATATACTAAATCAAGTGTTAGTTAAGAAATATTAAGAAGAATTTTTTATAAGTCTATTATTATGCTATTATATCAGTAAGTGAGGGGAGTATAGACATGAAAAAGAAAGTACTTATTACATTAGTTTTGTTATTTTTTATAGCATTATCATCTGCCGTTACATATGCAATAACAACGGGAGCATTTGGTCAGCAGCATAAAAAACCGTCTGATTATAAAGTTGGCGTTTCGTATGAGCAGGCTATGTCAGGGGAAAAACCCGTACTTGCTGTATTTTATGTTGACTGGTGCGGTTATTGTATGAGATTTATGCCAAAATTTAAGGCATTGGAGTCAGTTTATAAGAAAGATTATAATCTTCTGATGATAAATGCAGAGGATCCTGAAAGAGAAGACCTAGTTAAGGACGTAAGATTGAGCGGATATCCGACACTTTATATATTTGACCCGAAATATGATAACAGAGTGCATTTAAGCAGCTCTATATACGGTGATTTAAAGGCATTCAGGAAAGAAGTTGACAGATATACAAAAATCAGAAAACTTTTGGATAAATCAATTTCCTGTGAAAAATAGTAATTCATAAAAAAAAAGACCTTGAATCTTTCAAGGCCTATCCGTTTAAATAAGAAGAGAGAGCTTTATATTTATATTAAGTGTTCTAATTCGTAAAAATTGCTATTTTTTAATCATTGTTTTAATAATTCTTAACAAATACAGGTTAGCATGAAAGACGTACAGAATTTAAAAGATAACAGAAATGTTGATATTCAGAAAGTTGGGATAAATCATCTTGATTTACCGTTAACTATTCAGCGAAAAAACAGCTCAAATCAGGTGGTTAATGCTGTTGCTAGAGTTACCGTATCATTACCAAGGGATTTTAAAGGTACTCATATGTCGCGTTTTGTTGAAGTTCTCAATGAATGGCAGCACAAAAATTTGTTAGGTATTGATATAAAAGGTTGCCTTGAAAAGATTATTGAGTACCTGAATGCAAAAAGCGGTGAACTCAAATTCAAATTCAATTATTTTATTGAAAAAGCTGCTCCGGTCACTCATATGACTGCGCAGATGTGTTATAAATGTTCCTTTGAGGGTAGAATTTATGACGGGTTGTACAAATTTATTCTTGGAGTTGAAGTTCCTGTAACGACTCTATGTCCTTGTTCAAAAGAAATTTCGGATAACGGTGCTCATAATCAAAGGGCGTATGTAAAAGTTAAAGTTTCTTATGATGAAGACAATCAGATTTGGATTGAAGATTTGATTGACTTAATTGAACAGTGTGCATCTTGCCCTGTTTACCCGTTATTAAAACGTGAAGATGAAAAATTTGTTACTGAGAAGGCTTGGGATAATCCGAAATTTGTAGAAGATGTTATCAGGGATGTTGTAGTCGCATTGCGTAATCATCCTGATGTAAATGAATTTGAAGTTGAATGTGAAGCTTACGAGAGTATTCATAATCATTGTGCTTGGGCTTATCAAAAAGAAGTATGTTGAGGATTTTATGGATTATAAATTAAAAGAAACTAATTCAGGTACGGCGTTTGAGTATGGTTATCTTTTAAAGAAGATATTTCCGTATATTAAACCTGTTTTAGGCAGAATTGTATTAAATCTGTGTATCGCAATACCTCTTGGTTTATTGGACGGAGTCGTTGCATTATCATTAAAGCCTTATTTGGATTTCGTTGTGAACGGTTCTCCTGAAGATACTTGGACATTTATGGGACACACAGTGTATATTCAATCCTGGCTTGCTTTTGTTATTCCTTTCGGTATTGTTGGGTTTGCTCTTTTGCAGGGTCTGTTGAAATACTTGTGTAACTATCTTACTGATTGGACGGGTAATAAAATATCTAATTCTTTGAAAATTGATTTATATAATAAGTTGACTTCGTTGGATTCAAGATTTTACGATATCAATTCATCAGGGTTGATTTTATCAAGGTTTTTGACTGATCCGGAAACCGCATCAAAAAATATTATAGATACTATAAAATCATTTGTCGTCAGTTTTTTCGGTTTAATCGGACTCGTTGCTGTATTATTGTATAATTCGGCTATTTTGGCTGTTATAGGGGTAGTTGTTATGACTATTGCCGTTACACCTGTTTCTCTTATCCGCAAACGAATTAAAAAGGTTTCAAATGCTACAATGGTTGTTATTGGTAATATGACAACCATAATGAATGAAACCTTTTCAGGAAATAAGATTATGACGGCATATAATCTTCAGCAGGCTCAAAATGAGAAATTTGACAGACAGATTAACGAGCAATTTAATTTGACTATGTCATTGACTAAAAGAGTTGGATGGATGTCTCCAATTATGTATTTTGTATGCTCGATAGGCATAGCTCTTGTTATGGCATTTGGTAATCATTTAATATTATCGGGTAAAATGACTGCAGGTAGTTTTGCATCATTTGTAACTTCGCTTCTTTTACTTTATAAACCTGTTAAAAATTTAGGCGGACAATTAGCAAATTTACAGACGAATTTTGTTGCTATGAGCCGTGTATTTGAATTATTTGATCTTCAACCTGAAATATGTTCAGGTAATAAAATCATTACAAATTTGAATGATGAAATTGTCTTTAATAATGTAAATTTTGAGTATGAGAAGGGTGTTCCTGTCTTAAAAAACTTTAATCTGACAGTTAAGAAGAATGAAACGATTGCGTTAGTCGGAAATTCCGGTGGCGGTAAGTCTACCGTGGTAAGTTTATTGCCGAGATTTTATGATGTTACATCAGGGATGATTACTTTTGATGGTATTGATATACGTGAATTGGATATTGTATCTCTAAGAAATAATATTTCCTTTGTATTTCAGGATAATTTTATGTTTTCGGGTACTATAAAGGAAAATATTTTATTAGGAAATCCGGGTGCAACCGATGATGAATTGAATAATGTTATAAAACTTGCACACCTTGATGAATTTTTATCAACGTTGTCTGACGGTATAGATACAATTCTCGGAGAGCGTGGTACAACGTTATCAGGTGGACAAAGACAGCGTGTTGCAATTGCAAGAGCTATGATTAAAAATTCTCCGATTGTCGTATTAGATGAAGCAACTTCTGCATTAGATAATGAATCTGAGGCTATAGTTCAAAAGGCTTTAGATAATTTAATGCAGAATAAAACGGTGTTTGTTATCGCACACAGATTATCGACTATCCGTAATGCTGACAGAATAGCCGTTATACATAACGGGGAATTAGCTGAACTCGGTTCACATGATGAATTAGTTTTGAAAGACAATGGTTTTTATAAAAAATTGTATGATATGCAATTTAAGGTACAAGAGGATATTTAGGTTGAAGAAATTATGAGTAATATTATTGTAAAAAAATGGATTGAGCCGTATGTTTTGTTAGAAACATACAAAAAACATTTTAGTATGCAGGATTTTACTTTTGATGGTTTTAGTAAAAATGATGCGAAATCTAAAATGCTGAAATTAATTGCTGATAACAAGGGATTTGCTTTTGGCTTGTATATGAAAAACGTAAATAAGTTTTATGTATTTATCTCTGATAATCAAATTAATGCTGATAAATTAATGAGTGAAATTGGAATGCAGCATGGTGATTATGAATTTAATGAAACAACCGATGAACCTATAGCTGCAGTTGATTTTGCGAAGGCAGAGGCTGCATTGATACTTTCAACATTGTAATTTTTATGTTAGGTTATTATTAACAGTTTATATTGATTAGGAGTTAGTCATGCTAGATTTTTTATTTGGGAATAGAAAAAATAATTGTGTATCAAAGAAAGATGAATTAAATGCCTTTTATTCAAAATTAAGAGAAAAGTACAATCCTGATGAAATATCAGAAGAAAGAAAGAATTTTCTAAAGGACAAAATAAATCTTTATGGCTATCTTAATTATCCGTATATTATGGCTTTAGATGAACTTACAAATGCGGAAATCCTGTATGGTTTAGAAATTAAATGGTCACATAATGGTGTCTTTAAGTCCGGTGCTTTTCATTTTGATAATTCAAAAGTAAGTGTTCTTGCAAGAAATAACGTTAAAAATTCAGAATGGTTTAAAAAAGAGGGACATGATATTAAGTTAATTAATCTTGCAGGTTTAGGTGACGGAAATAAGACTAAAGATACCGGAAAGTTTATGGACTGGCTCAGACAGTTACTTATTTTGCCGACAGGAAATCTTGATAACGGTATTTTTAATACGACTATTTATCTTATACCATTTCATCCGAGAGAATTTGGTTGTGCATATCTTCCGAAAAGTTCAGAGGTAAGTGATAAACTTTTTGATAATGATTTGTATGATTTGACGGGAGCAGATGCTAAAGCTCAAGTTCAAATATTTATTGAATTAGCTCAATTGGCAGGACACCCTGTTATTTATGATATTCTTCCGCAGACAGGCAGATTTTCAAAGGCTGTTTTGGCAAATCCTTCCATTGCAAGATGGTATGATATTCCTGCTTTGGATAAAACAATTTTATCAGAAATTGATAATGTCGCTGAAAATCTAAAAGGAGCTTATGATTCTGAAGATGTTGACGTTATAAAAGATATTTATAAGCAATCACAGACCGGCGGCACCGGTAACTTATCAGAACATTATCAGTCCCTGTTTGAGGCTATGGATAAAGAAATGGTTGCTTGCAGAAAACAGTTATGTGAAGCTATGTGTGAAAAATCATCTCAGGATAAAATTCATAAACGGGTTAGAGAAATTGTTGCTCGAATAGGTGATTTTAAGCAAAATCAAAAATTATCTGAGGACGATATTACAAAGCAAATTGAAACTATTAAAGCGCTCATTGATGAAGGTTTGTGGCCTGCTCCCGGTGGAGCTTGGTGTTCTGCAGGGGTCCCGGTATACGACAAAATGAGTGAGTGCGGAGGATATCCTACTTTTAAACATTATGATTATAAAGGTGAGGATGTAACACATTTTGCTAATTTGGATTGTCAAACACCATATTATTTTGTTTATCTTGAAAACGGCACTTTTAATAAACCTGTAATTGAATACTTTATCAGTGCAATGGAAAAATTGCAGTCTGATTATAATTTTGATGGTTTCAGAGTTGACCATATTGACCATGTAGTTGATGCTGTTTCAGAGGCAGCAGGTGTTCCAATAAGCTATCGCGCTCCAAGGGAAGTGCTCAGACAATTAAATTCCGCAATGAAAAGTAAAATACCTTATTTTGCTTGTCTTGCCGAATATATGTTGTGGGATAATTTTTTCAAAGAATATCATAAAGGTATGAATTTTGACCTTTTGTGGGGGAATGATATTGTTTCTCAGCAGGATAAAAATCCTGAGCATATTACGGAAGATAATCAGCTGCTTGCAAATTACAATTCTGATTATAAAGAAAATGACAGGTTATCAATATTAAAAGCGTATAATAATCAGGATGGTGAGTTTAGGGAAATTGATCAGTATCCGGGTCAGTTAACTGCGGATGGTGCGTTATTTAAGTGGGCAAAGTATAAATTACTTCCCGGCGGCAAATTTGCACAAAGACCGGTTCTGTATATTGATGGCGATGAAAGTTTTACAAAACGTGGTATTGAAGCTGTCATCGGGGAAGAAATTTCAATGCAGCGAGAAAAGAATTTCGAGTTTTTTGAAAAATTTGATGCTATAGACAGGTTTGTTAAGGGACAGCCTGTTATTACCGAGGGAGAAGCTCAGATAATGATTCAGGATGATGACGGTTTTGCGGCGTGGTTAATTTCGTGTGAGCCGAGTAAAAAGGCATTTCTTGTTGTTGCAAATTATAAATATCCTACTGAATTTGTAACAACTCACCATGAGGATGGTTCATCCGAGCAAAATTGGGTCAAAGGCGTTCCTGTTTACAATAAGGAAATAAAACTCCCTGCTGACTTTAGTATCAAATCAGAATATGTATTTAAAAATCATAGATACACTGCTCAAATTTGGGATGGTGAGACTTCTGAGATTAAGTTTGATGAGCTTAAGCCTTCTGAATTCAGAATATTTGCTCTTGAAAAATAATGAGTCTGTGTGTTAATATCCTTTTATGGAAAGAAATGTAATTACAACAAACAGAAAAGCGTTTCACGATTTTAATATATTTGATAAGTACGATGCCGGTATTGTACTTACAGGTACTGAAATAAAATCTGTTCGTAAAGCTGCAATAAATTTAAAAGACAGTTTTTGTAAAATTGAAGATAATGAAATCTTTTTGTATAATTGCCATATTTCCCCGTATGAGCAAGGTAATCGTTTTAATCATGAGGCAGAAAGAACAAGAAAATTGCTCCTTACTAAAAAGGAAATTTTAAAAATGCAAAATAAGGTCAAACAAGACGGCTATACAATTGTTCCGCTTGAAGTTTATATATTGAAGGGTTTTGCAAAAGTTCAGGTAGGCTTGGCTAAGGGTAAAAAATTGCATGACAAACGAGATAGCCTTGCAAAAAAAGATCAGCAGCGTGAAATGGACAGAGCTGCTAAAATATTAAGATAGTTTAGACAAATTATTTTGAGGGTAATGAGTTTACGGCAGCCAAGTAATCTCTTTTAAACAATCTCAGTTTGTCAATGTTTTTTGTAATGTAATGTATTTGTCCTGTGTAATCAGTTTTTATCATATACATATCTTCGCTGGTAGAATACCTTGGAAAAATTTGGATATAATTAAATCCTCTCGGATTGTTTGGAGAAGCTTTTGCTATAAGTTTGCCGTTTCTGTCAACAAATATTGTTTCGCCCTTATATGTAAAGTGTTTAAGAAAATCTACAGGAATATGCTCAACCTGCTTTAGAGCATTAATTGTTTGTGATATATGGTCGTTTGCTTCCCGCACATAATTTTTTGGAATATATTTACGTTCAACTTCGGAAGTATATTTTCTGATTTCTTTTTTGTCAGTTAAAACTTTTGAATCTTTAATCGTTGATTCAATAGTGTTTACAGGCATCTTACATACACCGGATTTTAAATTTATGTTTGGGTAGTAGTTAAATGCAAAATTTGAATTTATCAAATATGTTGCTATTTCATTATCATATCTGTCACTGCTTGCAACATACATGTTTCCTTTTCCTAAAAAATTTCCCTTTATGAATGCAGATTCCGGTATCATATCACGCATAATATTTTTCCATCTGATTTTGCCCGGATTTTTTATAACAAAACTGCCCGTGAAATTTATATTATCCATAATTACTCCTTTTTTTTTGTTAAAAATTCGTAAATGTAATTTTTTGCTACTTTTATAAATATTTGCAATAGATATTTGTTTGGTATAAAATATCAATGTAATAAATGATTATTAGGGAATTATATATATGACTATTCAGGACTGGTTTGAAAAACGTAAGGAAGCTCAGGAACAACGCAGAGCACTTGAGGCAAGAGTTGAAACTGACGGTGATCCGACATTATGGACAAAATGTGTTCATTGTGATGCTCAGATATTAAAAGAGGATTTAGATAATAACGATATGGTATGTCCTTTATGTGACTACCACTACAGGATAAATGCCAGGAGGCGTATCAGCCAGCTCTTTGATGAAAATTCGTTTGAAGAACTTTTTTCAGAAATTAAACCGACTGACCCGTTGGAATTTGTTGATACAGAGTCTTACAAGGATAGATTGCAGCGTGCTAAAGAAAAAACTAATCTTGATGATGCAGTAATTACCGGTTTAGCTTCAATAGAAGGTCATAAAATGGCTGTTGCGGTTATGGACTTTGATTTCATGGGCGGTTCAATGGGCAGCGTTGTAGGTGAAAAAGTAACAAGACTTATTGAAAAAGCAATTGAATTAAGATTGCCTGTTTTGGCTATTACCTCATCAGGCGGTGCAAGAATGCAGGAAAGTGCATTGAGCCTTATGCAAATGGCTAAAACATCATGTGCTGTTTCTCGCCTTGATGATGAAGGTTTATTGTATGTAAACTTAATTACTGAGCCAACATTTGGCGGTGTAACTGCAAGTTTCGGAACCTTAGGTGATATTATTGTTGCTGAGCAGGGGGCAAGAGTGGGTTTCGCAGGACGTCGTGTAATTGAACAAACAATCAGACAAAAATTGCCGTCAGATTTTCAGACAGCAGAGTATTTGTTGAAGTATGGTCAGGTCGATGTTGTATCTGCCCGTAAAGACTTGCGCAAGACTCTTGCAAATATTTTTGCAATGCATGAGTAGCAATTAGATACGGAGATTAAAGGATTAGTATAATGGCTGTAATATTAGATTTTGAAAAACCAATTATAGAAATAGAAAAAAAAATTGAGGAATTAAAACAAATGAGTGCAGAATCAGGTATAGATTACTCAAAACAAATAGAAAGTTTCATGGATATGGCTGAAACGCATAAAAAAGAATTATATGAAAACCTTGCACCTGCTCAGAAGCTGCAGATTGCAAGACATCCGGAAAGACCGAATTTTCTTGATTATGTCGGCGGTATATTTACTGATTTTATTGAATTGCATGGTGACAGACAAGGAATGGATGACAGAGCTATAATAGGCGGTATCGCAAAACTTGACGGCAAACCTGTTATGGTTATCGGTACTATGAAAGGTAAATCTACAAAAGAAAACTTAGAGTATAATTTTGGGATGCCGCAGCCGCAAGGGTATCGTAAGGCATTGAGATTAATGAAGCATGCTAATAAGTTTAACATGCCAATAATTACTATTATTGATACTCCGGGCGCATATCCAGGTATAAGTGCTGAAGAAACAGGTCAAGGTATTGCTATTGCAACGAATTTAAGAGATATGGCTAAACTTACAGTTCCTGTTGTTGCTATTATATCAGGCGAGGGTTGTTCGGGTGGTGCATTAGGACTTGCTGTTGCCGACAGAGTTTATCTGTTAGAACATGCTTATTATACAGTTATTTCTCCGGAAGGATGTGCTTCAATATTGTGGCGTGATGCAGCAAAATCAGCAGAGGCTGCAGAAGCTTTAAAAATTACTGCTCCTCACTTGCTTAAATTCGGTATAATTGACGGAGCTATAAAGGAACCTGTCGGAGGTGCACATCACAATTACGAATTGATATGTGAAGAAATGAAAAATACAATTAAAACTGCTATTGATGAACTTTCATTGCTGTCAAAAGAAGAACTAAAACTGTACAGATATAATAAGTTCCGTAAGATGGGTAAATTTTTAGAAGGCTAAAATGCAGGATAAGTACTATGAACTTCAGCTCAAAATAAATCCCGATATTGAAGATGTAATATCGGACATTTGTTTTGAAGTTTTCCCTTGTGAGGGTGTTGTTTTGTCAGAAGAAACCTATAAAGATTTGGAAATGGTGTCGACTACAGAAGGAACTCTCAGAGTTTTTCTTACTGAAAAGGTTGATGTTGAACCAATTTTAAAAGAGCAGTACAATATTTTAAAGTCAAGAGGAATGTCGGATGCTGATTTAGGCAGTTGGGATTATACTTTTTCCGAAAAAATCAATGAAGATTGGTCAAAAAAGTGGAAAGAAAAGTGGAATATAACGCATGTTACTGACAGAATTACGGTTGTCCCTGACTGGCTTGAATATAACCAAAAATCCACAAATGAGGTCGTAATACGCTTAGAACCCGGCTGTGCTTTTGGAACGGGAACTCATCAGACTACTCAGCTTTGCATGAAAGCTATGGAAAAATACTTAAAACCAAATATGTCTGTTGCTGATATTGGTATGGGTTCGGGTATTTTATCTATATGTGCCATAAAAATGGGGGCTAAATCTGCTTATGGGTGTGATATTGACGAAGATGTAATTAGTGTTGCAAAAGAAAATGCATTAAAAAATGACGTTTCAAATTGCTGTTTTGTACTTGGTACTGCTGATAAAATTAATCAAAAATTTGATTTTGTTATGGCGAATATTCTTCATAACGTGCTTTTTGATATAATGGGTGATTTAAAAAATTTACTTAATGATGAAGGTTATTTGTCGTTGAGCGGTATTTTAGACGAGAAAAAATCAGTTGTACTAGAGGCAATTAAGAGGGAAAATCTTAAAATAATTGATGAAATGCACCAAGACCAGTGGGTTGGGTTTGTTGTCAAGAGGAAATAATAATGAATTATATAAAAAAGTTAAAATTATATATAACTGTATTCGCTTTAATTATGCTTGTACCAATATCTATATTTTTATTAATTGAGGAAGCTGCTCCTATCAATTATTTTGCTTCTATTCTGTTATTCATTCCGATATTAATGCTTATTAAGGTATATTTCAATACAAAGTTGTTTTATAATAAAATATTTGATTATGATTTTTATGATTTACATAATGAATTGGGTGTTTATCATGAAGTTGCCAGCGGTTATTCTCTTACAATTGAAAATATTAAACTGCTGTTTTTCTCCGGACCGTCATTGTATTTATATCAAAATTCAATGATTGTACAAATTGGAGATAGAGCAATGTATATAGATGATTTGTCAAAGGTTAAAATTTATGCAAGTTATATTAAATTTAATTATAAAGGGATAGATTGTAATATATCATTTAGATACTTTATACCAAAAAATGTTAAAACAATTCTTCAAAATTGTAAAAATAACTGAGTATCAAAATAAATTATAATAAAAATGTAATCGTAAAAGTGCAGACATGTAGTATGCGTGTAACGCACCATTATAAAGGAGAAATCAGTGACAAAGACAGCAATAATTATACCGGCGAGATACGGATCAAGCAGATTAGAGGGTAAACCGTTAATTGAAGTCAAGGGTAAACCTATTATACAATGGGTATATGAAAAGGCACAATTAGCTAAATTAGCTGATATGATTATTGTAGCAACAGATGATAAACGTATTTATGATGCGGTTAAATCTTTTGGCGGTGAAGTTGAGATGACTTCAACAAATCATAAATGCGGAAGTGACAGAATAAGAGAAGTTATTGACAGACATCCTGAAATTTCTTATATTGTTAATTTGCAGGGTGATGAACCCATGATTAAGCCTGAAGCTGTTGATAAGGTCATTGAGAATTTAAAAACTGATAATAAAACTGATATTTCAACGTTAATAAGGATTTTGACAGATGAAGAAGAAATTAATAACCCAAACCTTGTAAAGTGTGTTACTGATATTTACGGGTATGCGCTTTATTTTTCACGTTCAAAAATCCCGTTTGAACGTAATTTGTGTGCCGGAAATTTCTACGGACATCTTGGAATATACGGTTATAAACGCGAAGCATTAATCAAAATGACTGAATTAGAGCAGACTCCTTTGGAAAAAACCGAAAGTTTAGAGCAACTCAGAGCATTGGAAAACGGGATGAAAATAAAAACTTCTGTTGTTGACTTTGTACCTGTCGGGATTGATACATTAGAGGACCTTAACCGTTTTAAAAACCTCGTATCTTAAATTATCTTTACAAATTAACAATTTTTTCTGCCAACGCTTGTTTATATATATAGTGTAGAAATAGAAGGTAGAATATTTATGTCAAGTGTTCAAAATGTAAATTTTACGGCTGATGTTCAGAATAAGCCCCAGAAAAAAGATGTAGTTTATGTTTCTAAAAATCCTGATGCAATGGTTAATGCAACCGGTGTGGTTGCAGGAACTGCAGGTATGGTTGGCGGTGCGATAGTTGGCGGAGGTGTTGGTTTAGCAAAACTCCCCGGTCATATTGTTAAAGATGTATTTCAAGCACCTGAATTAACGGCCTTAGCTGATATTTTAAAAACGGCAAAGTCCCCTGAAGTAGCAGAAGAATTGTTGGAAATTACAAAAACAATGGGTACACGTCTTGATGAAGCATTTAAAAATGACCCGCAGGCAAAAGCTGTTGTAAATAAGGTGTTTGATCCTATATTACATTCTATTTCACTCAGAAAAAATACATTGAATATTCGTTATCTCATTCAGAAACATTTAAGCAGTCTTGTTAATCCGATAAAGCCTGTAATGCTGAGTGAAGATGAAAGATGGGCTGCAAAGATGATGAAGCCGCTGAGACACTTTGCAAATATATTGCTCGGAACTCCAAATTCTCATACAAGCAAAGCTATCGGTGGTTTGACAGGTAATATTGCCGAGGCAATTTCGCAGACAGTTGAAAATATCAAGAACTTTACCCCTGAAGAACGTGAAGCTTGGGGCAGAGTCACAAACCAGATAAAATTGGAATTACAAAATAATCCTAAATTAAAGGTTACGGGTGGTATTGCAAAATCCTTAAAAGACGTTATAAACGGTTTTAAGGGTGCAAACAAAAGACTTGGCTTATCACCTTTAAAAACGATAGGCAAGTGGTCGGCTATCGGAGCTGCAGGTTTTGGTGCGTTATCAACGCTTGGATGGTTTGGACTTAAAAAAGGACTTATGACAAAAGAAAATGAAAAGGCTGTAAAGGCAGGTCAGGCATAATTTTTAATTTAATTTAAACATATAAAAATACCGGACGAAAATTCGGTATTTTTTTTATAAAAAGTGCTTGCTTTTTTCGTAAAATTATATTAATATGATTACATAATATTACGAAATCGAAAAAAAACTAAAAATTTTGTAATATTATTATTGAGTCAGTGTGATTATTAAATAAAGGAATAGAAAAGATTATGACAGAGAATATGGAATTTCAGGGGGAACCGGAAGATCGTCAAAGAATACTTTTAGCTGATGATGAAGCTAGTATCAGACGTATCTTAGAAACCAGATTAAAAATGGCAGGTTATGATGTATATACTGCTGCTGACGGTGAGGAAGCTGTCAATGCTTTTAATAAATATAATCCTGATTTGGTAGTTCTTGATGTAATGATGCCAAAAATGGACGGTTATGGCGTAACGAGAGAAATCAGACGTACCGCTGATGTTCCGATTATTATATTAACAGCTCTTGGTGATGTATCTGAAAGAATTACAGGACTTGAGTTAGGTGCTGATGATTATGTAATTAAACCATTCTCACCAAAAGAACTTGAAGCTCGTGTTAAAGCTGTTTTAAGACGTACTAATAACAGAGAAAGTGTTGCACCGAACGGTGGTAAAGTAACTAAAAATGTTATTACTACAGGTAATATAAAAATTGATACTGCTCGCAGACAAGTATTCCGCAAAAATGAAAGAATACGTTTGACAGGTATGGAATTTAGTTTATTAGAATTATTGGTTAATAATTCCGGTCAGGCTTTTTCAAGAAACGAGATTTTGCAGCACGTTTGGGCATATCCGCCTGATCACAGAATTGATACCCGTGTAGTTGATGTTCATATTTCAAGATTGCGTTCAAAGCTTGAATCTGATCCTGCAAATCCGGAACTTATACTTACTGCTCGTGGTATCGGATATATGTTCCAAAGAATTAGTTAAGAAAAAGCCCTTAAAGGGCTTTTTTTATGAGGTTTATATGTATATTAATAAACGTTCAATTTTTGGGCTTACGTTTGTAGTATTTGTGGTAATCTTGGGATTCTTGAATAGTGCAAAAGAGTATGTATTGACTTGTGATGTGAAGGCTAATACATGCAATACTTTTCGAAAAAATTATTCAAGCCGTGAAGTTTTTGAAACCCATACTGCTCCTTATGATGTAAAAAATCTTAAAATTATATCCAGAGTAGAGCATCATAGTTCAAGACATGGTAGGCGTACAACATATTATTATGATGTCTGTTTTGTTGATAAATCAGATAGGGTTGATTGTTTCTATACTGCCGGTTCAGAGAGTGCTGCGGAAACTATTTCTGCTGATTTAAAAAGAATATTTAGTGAATGTAAAGGATGCAGTCAGATAAAGTATGATTTAAAAAATAAGGTTCAGCGTTAAACGGCATTTATTTTCTGTAAGATAAATATAATATTCTTTGTATAATTTAATAGAATGTGTTATTATAATTTTATGAATAAGGAAGTAAAATATACGCCGCAGGAAGAATTTGCAAATGCATTTTCGCACTCTTTAGGAGCATTATTTTCGATATACGCAATAGTAATGCTTGCTGTATATTCGCATACTCCGATTGAAGTTGCATCAACTGCAATTTTTGGTGCAACACTATTTATATTGTTTCAATCTTCTGCGTTATATCATGCAATGGTTAATCCTACTGCCAAAAAGGTATTCCAGAAAATTGACCATAGTGCAATATTTATGCTTATAGCCGGAACTTATACCCCGATATTGTTATTAGTAGTAGATTTTCCTTTATCGGTAGCCTTGTTGGCAATGACTTGGTATTTGGCAATTACCGGTATTGTATATTCATGCCTGACGTTGAAATTTAAGTATTTATCAACCGGTTTATATCTTGTAATGGGTTGGTTGTCATTATTTCTTGCGTATGCAATATGGACAAAGGCAAGTCATACAGCATTTTGGCTTTTGCTGCTGGGAGGTTTGCTGTATTCAGTAGGTTGTATATTTTATTTACTGAAGAAAAAATTTATGCATACAATTTGGCATATATTCGTAATAGCAGGTGCAGTGGCACATTATTCAGCAATTATGGAAATATTAAAATCTGTATAAAAACCACTTGATTTTAGGTATTTATTTGGTAATATAGGTAATGCAGATATGGCGGGTTTCGTCAAGTGGTTAAGACCACGGATTGTGGTTCCGTTATGCGTGGGTTCGAATCCCACAACCCGCCCCATAAAAAAGGTTTTGGCTTTTGCCAAGACCTTTTTTATTTGAGTGTGTGAGGATGAGAACCTACTAAAATGCGTAAGCATTTTGTGTAGTTCGAGCGGATTTTTTGCAGAGTGCGGAGGACTTTTCTTTGGAAGAAACGAAGTTTCTGAAAAGAAAATCCGTAGTCACGTTTAACGCAAAAAATCCAAGACAATCCCACAACCCGCCCCATTTAAAAAAAGACCTCTTTTGAGGTCTTTTTATGTATTTAGTGCAAAATTGCACCCATTATAATTTGCCCAACCTTGGTATATATGATAATATAATTGTATGAAACGGATTGATAGTAATAAGATAGATATATTTACTTCTCAAGTGCGCGGCACGGGTATTTATTTATTGTCACGAAGTATATTTTTTCAATTTTTATTAGCTAGTACATTTAATTTTCTTGGAACATTTATTGTTCTTATTCCTGTTGTTATAGTTCTTCTTATAGAGGGCAATTTATCGTCATGTTATGAATTATTAGTGCAGTTATATTTTATAATAACTATAATTTTACAAATGTATATAATTTATGCTGTCCTTATAGCTTTTCTTTTAGGTTGTAAAGGTAATGCTTTTTATGATACTTGGAATAATCATTTTATTATTAATAATAAGGGATTTGATATTAAAGAGATTACATTCCATCCCCTATTAGCACTTATTAGATTTATGCCGTATCCTGAAGGATTTTGTATTTTATCTTTTAAATTGAGTGATAATAAGGTTATAAATACTCTCCATGTAGGTATGATTAATAAAACAGTAATGAGAAGTTTATCAAATTATGAACTAAAAATAAATGCACTTAGCATATTAATTCTATTATTTGGATTCATATTTATAATAGGAACAAGTTATATAATTGGTAGTAATTATTTATTCTAACTATAATTAATTATAAATATTTATAACCACTTAAAAACTTTCTTATTTGTACAATCGTATCTTTATCATGCAAGCACAAATGTAGGAATTCAATACAGTATTGTTCTAACCCTATCCCATCACTTGCCCCATAAAAAAGACTTTGGCTTTTGTCAAGGTCTTTTTTATTAGAGTAAGTGAGGATGAGAAGTTACAAAAATGCGAAAGCATTTTGTGGAGTTCGAGCGGATTTTTTGCAGAGTGCAGAGTGCTTTTGCCAAGTGATGTAAATCACGCAGGCAAAACGCGAAGACACGTTTAACGCAAAAAATCCAAGACAATCCCACAACCCGCCCCATTATACAAAAACAGAGCTTAAAAATAAGCTCTGTTTTTATATTTATTATACTTTTTCAGGAAAGTTGATTACCTTTTAACAGGACATTTGGTCGGAAGGGGTAAATGTCATTGCGAGGGCAAAAGCCCGAAGCAATCCTGCTTTTGCCGATTTAATAAGGTCGGAAGTCGTTTGAGTTGAAGTGTCCGGAATATACGGAATGTCCGGTTTGGGGAACAAAAATGTCCACCTTTTTGCACTCAAATGTAGGGTTGACTTTAGTCAACCAAAATCTACCGGTAGGCTGAAGTCTACCCCACTTTCTTTTTTAGGGGTACACTTCAAGTATGCTCAACCTACCTGCTGTTAGAGAAGATTTAGAAGTGATATTAATAATGTAATATAAAAGCCGAATGCGAAAATCTTACATTCGGTTTTTGTATTATTAGTTTAAATATTTTAGGCTTTAATTGATTTGCCGTATTTTTTACAAAATTCTAATAATTTTGCAAATTTTTCAGCCATTTTTGCACTTCTTTCGGCTAATTCGGCTTTTGTTTCGCCTAATTGATGCATCTTATCTATCGCACGTTCAAATCCGCCTTTTACCTTATTATCTAGCGGTCTGTATCCCGTTCTTGGATATTTTGCAGCATTTTCAATCTGCCTTAACCTTTTGATATTGTATTCTGCTTCTGTTTTTTTGATATTATCTAATAAGACCTGCGTTTCTTCATTGGTTAGTTTTTGACCGCTTGCCATTTTTGCTTTTACCTCAGCCAGAGTAGGGCTTGTGACAGCAGGTGACTTTGCTTCTTTATCAGAAATCTGTCGTTTTTGTCCTAATAATCTACCATGACTATAACGTATTTCTGTTGTGTTATAGTTTATATTACTTTCCATAAATACACAAACCTTTCTTTGTTGACACTACACTTAGTTATAAAAAAAATCAAACAAAGAAATTGACAAATATGATGAGTATATTAAGTAATATTAAAAATTTAAAATTATAACAATATCCAAAATCTCTGTTCTTCCTTCTCAAACCGACTGTTATTTTTACATTGATTATTCGGTTGAAATGGTTGTTTTTGCCTCAATCCGCTGTGTGTAAAGGGTTTGGCGGTAGAAAATAACCAACAAACAGTAACATAACTCAGTCCTGAAAGTCCAATTTTTTTCTGATTTTGTCTAATTTGTTCCTATTTCTGTCACTGTGCCGGTTTTAGGAATTTTTTTGTTTGTTTCACCCGAGATGATTTTTGTGGGTTGGCAAATATAAATTTTGGTCGGAAGTTAAAAAATTATTTTCACTATTAAATACATTTAACAACTCTGTGTTACACTTTAAACTCTTAATTATCGGTTCAAGGTTACATTGTTCTTCTATTTCTATTTAATTAAATTAAGTATTAATGTAATTATCTATCAACTCTTTATCGTCATTTATGTCTACACCGTCGGTTGTCAAATAATCTCCTGACAACATTCCGTTTATGCCTGCTCTTAAACCAAGTTTTTGTGTTTCGATTGAAAGTCTTGTTTTTCTTCCGCCTGCGTATCTTAAAATTGCTTTGGGCATTGCAATTCTAAAAATACAAATTGTCCTGATTACTTCTTCTTCTGTTATTTTATTTTCATAATCTTCTAAAGGAGTACCTTTTATGGGATTTAAAACATTAATCGGAACTGTTTTAGGGTTTAATTCCGCCAAAGATAAAGCCATATCAATTCTGTCCTCTTTTGTTTCTCCCATGCCTATGATTACACCTGTACAAGCCTCAAGACCATGTTTAGTTAACAGTTTAACGGTATTTACTCTATCTTCAAAGTTATGTGTAGTGCAAATTTCGCTATGATAATTTTTAGACGTATTTATATTATGGTTAAACCTCTCAACACCTGCCTCTTTAATCTTCATAATCTGTTCTTCGTTCAACAAACCCAAAGAAGCACAGCAGTGAATACCATCAATAGAAGCAACAGCTTTTATCATTTCTAATATTTTTTTAAAATCTTCACCCGATTCGCTTCTTCCTGAAGTTACGATACAAAACCTCGTTGCACCATTTTCTTTAGCTTTCAAAGCCGATTGTTTTACCTGTTCGACACTCAAAAGCGGATGACAAAAGATATCCGCATGATTATGTATGCTTTGAGAGCAATATTTGCAGTTTTCTGAACATTTACCCGTTCTTGCACTAATTATTGAACATACTTCAATATCTTTAGTTTCAAAATTTTTTCTTGTAATTTTTTCCGATATCTTTATCAATTCGTCCAAATCTAAATCATACAATTTTAATAGTTCTTGTTTATTCATAATTTTCCCTATGTTATGGCATGCCATAACATAGCATAAACAAAAGACTTTCGCAATATTTAATTTTTATGTTATTCTATAATTATGGAAAACAAATTAACAAAAAGTTTGGAAAACTATCTTTTGACAATTGATACTTTATTAGAAAAGAAAGAAACTGTAATAGTTAAAGATATTGCAGAATACTTGAAAATCGGCGGTGCTTCAACTTCTGAAGCTATTAAAAAATTACGACAAAAAGGCTATATAAATTACGAGCCGTACGGAAATATTACTCTTACCCCTCTTGGTAAAAAAACAGTGATAATAATGAAATACCGCCACAATACGATTACTAAATTTTTAAACAGAGTTTTGGATATTAACATAAAAGATGCAGAATCAAATGCCGAAAAAATGGAATACTCAATGACAGAAGATGTTTTGACAAGACTGGTAAATTTCATGGATTTCATGGAACAATGCACCTGCAAAGAGCCTAAATGGCTAAAAAGCTGTAAATCTTCATTGGGAAAAGGAAAATTAAGCGACAAATGTCAATCATGTCAGGGCGGATGTTGTTGCGACAAATAAAATGTTATGCTATACCTAAACATGTTGCAAATAATAAATTTTATCCAAATTTATTATTGACAGATTATTTATTTTGGTGTTTTATAAAAATATGAGATACATAAATTTGAATAAATTAATTTGTTGTTGCTGTAAGTCTTGTTGTTAAGAACTTACTTATAATTTTGCGCGCAGATTTTAGTTAGAAATATTATAAACAAGTTCTTATTTTGTTAAGAAC
>CACWHC010000002.1 GCA_902760645.1 uncultured bacterium | reverse complement strand
GCTGGATTGCCACGCAAATCAAGCCTTTGATTTGCTCGCAATGACATGGTTTATTTTAACTGTGCGACAGCACCGATACGAACTGTTCACTGTTTACTGGTCCCTGTTCGGAATGACATAAAATAGGCGTAATTCTTTCATCACCGTGGTTTAAAAAATCCCACGAGCGAAGCATCTCTAAAGGCAGGCTTTGCTGAAACTCTGCTTTTAAACTTAATTACCGCATTTAAAATTCCAAAAATATTTCACAAAATAAGAATAACACAAACCTATTGCATTTTATTTATTATTATGTTATATTGTGTACATCCGAGGGGGGTTATAGGCTGTAAAAGTCTGTATGATGCAGTTAGATCCCGAGGAAAGTGAAAGATTACTCTGAAAGAGATTTGATGGGTTCGGAAGAATTTAATTATAAGTATATAAAGGACAGAGCGACAGCAGGAAGCTGGCGGCGAGGTTATGAATACCATTTGAAAGATATGGTATTTGATACTTATCCTGAAAAGAATTTCTATATGGCTAAAGTTAAGGGTAATTTTCAGGACCATTATAAAACCGACCTGATTTTCAAAAAAAATAAGGTTGAAGCACGCTGTAACTGTCCGTTAAAAGAAGAATGGTGTAAACATGCCGTTGCGGTCGGTCTGAAAGCTATTGATGAGCATGCTTATGATGACTGGTTAGAAACAAAATTCGGAATTGAACCGAATTTCCCTGATGAGAATACGGCACTCACCGAAGAACCTCAGGGCAGTTATATTTTCCACTTTAACCCTAAACGTAAAGCAAATTTCTTTTCTATACTGGTGCGGTCAAGAGAAACAGGGAAAATTGTAAGACAGATTGAAAATATCCTCAGAGCATTAATAGAAGCTCAAAAACAGGATAAAAATTTTGTATTAAACAATTCTCAAAAAGTTGAACTGGAAATATTTAAGCAGTTACTGACAATTTCCCGTCAGGATAAAAAAGCAGGCTGGTATGATATCCCGATTACAAAGTTTGGACCTATGTTTCCGCTTTTAAAAATGGCTGACGAAGTGTTAGACGAAAAAACAAAAGAAAGACTGAAATTTGTCGATGAAGAATGGCAGCTCGTATTAAATGTAAATTCTTCACAGGGACAGGGTTCAACAATATTATTATCTTTGGAATGGAAACGACCTGACAAAGATGACGTTTACCCGTTTGAGGAAGTAAGATATTTTTCAAGACACTTAAAATGGGGCAGATATAAAAATATTATCTTCCAGACAAATATTGCGATGCAGTCCGTTCCGCAGAATTTATTAAAAGCATCTTTTACGGATTTAAAAGATGCTGACGGCGGTAAATTTATATATGAAGAATTACCGAAATTAAGAGAAATAATGGAGGTAAATATTGATGAAAGCATATCAAAACTTATGCTTGAAGAAAGACCTCCTCTGAATGTTGTTACTCTCGGTATTGATTACGACCAGTCATTAAAAGCAGAATTGGAATTTGAATATGACGGAGTAAAAGTCCCGTTTTCAAAACAAACCGATAAATCACCTTATATTTCGGTTAAAAAACCGGGTGAAGATTTTGTATATTGGATAAAAAGAAATTACAAGCACGAGCAGGAAGCTTATGCCATGCTTTTGGCATGCAAATTCGTTCCGATGCAGACAAATAATTTGGCTTTGGAAAAAGAAAATGCCATTGATTTTTATAACTACTATATAAAACAGGCAGGCGAAGGGTGGAAGTTTGTTGAAAAAGATGATATGAATTTCTTCAAACTTATGGAATCACCGTTCAAATTATGTGCAAAAGTCGATTTCTCGGAAGAATCTCATGACAGTTTTGAAATTCAGCTATACGGACAAGCCGGAGAAGAAATAATTGATTTTGACGAAATTTATGAAACCATCCAAAGCGGTGAAAAGTATTCAAGAATAAGAAGCCTCGGATTTGTGGAATTTCCTGCACAAGATATATACGCAATGATGAGAGCTTTCAATTCATTTGATGTATACAGGAATGATGATAATAAATTTATCGTAAAAACTTTCAGGGCAGGTTTATTATCTGAACTTAAAAATCTGAATGTTGAACTGGTTTTAAGTGATGAGTTTAAAGAATTTTGGGAACAGATGTCTACCTTCTCTCCTGATACGGGACTTGAGTTACCGAAAAATTCTATAGCAACATTCCGTGAATACCAATTAAAAGGGTACGGCTGGTTATGGTTTATGTACAAATACGGCTTAAACGGAATACTTGCGGATGATATGGGTTTAGGTAAAACATTACAGGCACTTACCGTTTTACAAAAGGCAAAAGAAAATGACGGTCCGATGACAACCCTTGTTATTTGCCCGACAACCGTTGTATTTAACTGGGAATGCGAAATTCAGAAATTTGCACCGGAATTGACCTGTCTTAAACTTTCAGGTACGGAACGCAGAAGTTTATTCAAAAAAATTCCAGAATATGACGTTGTTATCACAAGTTATGCACTAATCAGACGTGATATTGATAAATTAAAGGATATAAATTTCAGATACATAATACTTGATGAATCTCAGAATATTAAAAATGCAATGTCCCAAACAGCACAGGCGGTTAAAAAACTACAGGCACAGCATAAACTTGCATTATCCGGTACGCCTATCGAAAACAAACTGGAAGAATTATGGTCGGTATTTGATTTCCTCATGCCGGGATTTTTGCTATCAGCTGCCGAATTTAACGCAAGATATGTTAATCCGATTATGGAACGTCAGGATAAAACTGTTGAAAAACGTCTGAAATTGCAGATATTCCCATTCATCTTACGTCGTATGAAACGTGATGTAGCAAAAGATTTGCCTGATAAAGTGGAAAATATTGCATACTGCGAACTTACGGATGAACAAAAAGACTTTTATTTACAGGTTCTTGACAGTACAAAAGAAGAATTATTCAAGAGTATTGAACAAAATGGTCTTGAAAAGAGCAGATTGTCAATCTTCTCTGCACTACTCAGACTTCGCCAGATATGCTGTCACCCGAGATTATATGACAAGGAAAATGTTAAACACGTTATGTCATCCGGTAAATTTGAAAAACTTAAAGCATTACTTGAAGAAATTATATCGGAAGGTCACAGAATACTGTTATTCAGCCAGTTCGTTAATATGCTTGATATTATTAAAGGATGGCTTGAAAGAGAAGGTATTGACTACGAATATCTGACAGGCAAAACTAAAGACAGACAGGCTGCAGTTGAAAGGTTTAACAACAGCAATATTCCTATCTTCTTAATCAGCCTGAAAGCCGGCGGTACAGGTTTGAACCTGACAGGTGCGGATTATGTAATCCATTATGACCCGTGGTGGAATCCTGCTGTTGAAGATCAGGCTACCGACCGTGCTTATCGTATAGGTCAAACCAAAAAAGTATTTGTGTACAGACTTATTACAAAGAATACGGTTGAAGAAAAAATCCAAAAACTTAAAACCGTTAAACGTGACCTCGTTGACAGCGTAATTTCAGTTGACAGAAATATCGTTAAATCACTGACTATGGATGATATCAGAGATATATTCTCGACAGATTAATCTTTGGCTAAATAATACTTCTTTCCAAATTAGCCAATTCTGCAGCTTTTTCGGCTTCCAGACGTTTGTTCATAATCCAAAACATATTATTATCAATTTTCCCGGCATCTGACAGCTCGTATAACGTTTTGAATTTGTTATAATATTTTTCTCTTATTTGTTCCGTTTTTATTTCTTTGTATAATTTACTGTTTGTGCTTATTCTTTCACGAGAACTATAATTTGGGTAATCGGATTCACCGAAAGCAACTTTTGAAACATTGTTTTTATATAATGGTTTTACACTTGCCAAATTAAATAAAACTTTCATTAAAATCTCCTTTAAACATTTGTTTTTACTTCCTGCTGTTTCCGGAATTCTTCCGTTCCCGGGAATTCATTGGAACCTGTCATTCTCTTTGTAATCCAGTATTGCATTTTCGGAATTAATGTTGATAAGAATAACGCTGATATTGCAAAACCTGTACCCCAGTTAAGAACATTGTATCTGAAATTAGACTTGCAGGCTTTTGTAAGCACATCTTCAGTAATTTTCTTACCTGATTTTTCAGCCTTGTTAATGATTTTTTCAATATGGAATTTAATATCTTCATCAACATCTTTTATCGTATCTGTTGATATGAACTTATAAGGATTCAAAAATTCTGCAATGCCTGTTTTCTTATTCTTGCCGAATGATAACTCATACAAGTTTTTCAGGTATTCAGGGTCATTTAAGTATCCGCCTTTAAACATTCTTTCCAACTGTTCAAGAGTAATCCTTGATTTGCCCTCGATTTGAGGCTGAAGTTTAGACATTTCTTCCGCAAGTTTAGAATATTTTTCTAATTTTTCAGGAGTATCAACCTCAGGGATTTGGGATAATACATTTTTGAAGTTTTCATCAATTTCTATGTATCCGTCTTTAAACATTTCTTTAAATTCTTTTGAGAGTTTAAAGTCTTTGTTTGTTCCAAGCATTTCGTCTGCAAGAACTTTTGCAGTAATTGAACCGCCTTTTTCTCTCACAATTTGCTTCATTAAATCGGTAGTATAATCAGCGTTCATAGAATCTACACGTCTACCTCTGCCATCCTGTTCAATCTTGTTCATTAACCAGTTTACAAACGGCATATTAAACATGTAGAAAATAATTGAACTTAAATCTCTGAACAAAATTTCACGGCGTTCATTATTGTTTCTAGCACTGATGGTTCTGCCTGTTGCCGTACCAACATCAGTAGACAAAAGCTGGCATGTTGTATTGTTTTCCAACAGATAAGCAAAATCAAACATAGAGAATTTTCCGCCAAAGGAAATGTCTTTACTGTTTTGCTTCGACTTATCCATAAATTTATTCATATCAACTCTTTCAGGAATAATTTCCTGATTTTCCAACACTTGATTTTGCAGGTTCTGAGCTTCAACCGGCTTGTCATTTCTGTGATAATAACGTGTAATAGACTGATTTATTTTTGGTACTACAAAACCTATCATGGCATTTGCCATTAAAATACTTGCAACAAGTTTTGCAGCCTTAAATCTTGCAACAGTTTTATCAGTAAAGGTGTTTCCTGCCTTACCTTCTTCATAAATAAAGTTTTTCACGGTATCTCTTGCACTGTCTTTACCAAGGTCAAACTTGGCATTCTTCATTTTTAAAATGGCTTTACCGATTTTATCATTAATGGCATTAAATACCTTAACTCCGCCAAGCCAAAATACGGCACCCGTAAATTCTTCGGTAATTCTTTCTCTGCCCTCATCAAATCCGCCTCTTTGGTATGCCTGATAAGTTCTGCCTGTTTCTACAAATGCTTCCAAAGCTATAAAACGTGCCAAGCCGCCGCTTGCCATGCTTTTCATAAATTTGTGGCTGATTTTAGGGGTATATGAACTTACTGGTTTAATTATCGGCATATTATTTTCAATATTTTCTACACGTTACTTCCCATGTAAACATGCTGAACATTATTTTTTGCTTATCATTCATATATTTTTACAATTTTGTTACATAAAATTTCAATTTATAAAAAGGTTTTAAGATATGTTAAAATTTTTACCCAAACTAACAATGTTTTATATTGACTGTTTTTGGTATTATGGAAACGCAGGTAAAAAAAATGGCAATACAGGCAATAAATAATACTATCCCAAATACACAAAGCAGCAGCTTAAATAAAAACGAGCAGCACAATACCCAAATGAAAGTACAGCTTGGAACAGCTTTAACTTCTGCTCTTGGTGTTGCTACAGCCGTTGCAATTATTGCCAAAAAACAAGGATTTTCACTTAATCCTTCGGCAATAAAACGTACCCCCGTAAAGGATTGGGCTATATTCAAAATAACCGATAAAACCAGACCTGATGAAAAAGTCATGAAATTCCGCTGGCAGGAAATTATGAGCATGGGAATTGGCTCTGTTACGGGCGGATTGATTGGCGGAGCTGTTTTTGACAAAAAAGAAAATTTTAAATCAAAATGTCAGGAGGCAGTAAATCAGATTTTGGGAGATATAACCATTCCGCTTTCTTTCGTTGCATTACCTACAATGCTTTACAAAAAGTTTGAAGATTTGGCACAAAAACCAACAGATAATTCCAACATGCAAAAAGCATCTAAATACATCAAAGGCAATAAATTCCTGAAGATTCTTTGTCCAACACTTGTCAGCGGTACAAGTCTTGCTACCGGAATCATTGCGGGCAACAAAGTTTCAAACAAGTTAAATGAACATTTTAGCGGACATAAAACAGAACGGAAAATCAGAGCAACTGATTTTGCACCTCATCTTGATGATGTTTGTCTTGCTATTACTTTAATGGCTGAAAAATCTCCGTTTGGCGACATTGTTTCAAAATTCGTACCTGTAGCATTAACTGTAGCAGGAATTGAAACAGGCAGAGCAAATCCTGAGAACAGAGAAGGCTAATTCCGCACCGAAAACTTTGGGTGCTATTTTGCTAAATTTCTATATCCGAAAATTGATCAAATATAGATTTAAATTCTTTGTAGCTTAATTTCAGCAGTTTACCGCCATCCCATGGATTAATTAAATAAACAAAATTATTATCAGCTTTTACAACAGTATATGCGTGATGAGCATGAATTTCTTCACCGCTTGAAGTTTTTACCTTTGATTCTTTTTCTTCATCACTTATTGCAGCAACAACAAGGATATTAGGATTATTAATTTTTCCTTTGTAAGAATCATCCAGCTCTGTACCAAGCCATTTCCACGCTCTTTTCTTTCCGCCTAACAATATATCAAAGGCATCGCCGGCAAATCCGCCGTTAAGGTCACCCTTTTGGGTATCCATTAAATATCTTTCCACAGCTATTTCTATTGCCCTCACATCCAAATCCCCTGTTGAAAGCTCTCTTGCCGCATATAAATCTTTTTTGGAAATTGTATACGTTTTATTCGCACCTCTCAGATGTACCGTTACACTTCCGTCCGAATTTACTTTTAAGAAATTATTTAACAGTTCAAGACCTTTTTTTGAACGAGCTATAGCATTTATTGCCGCCAACAACCAGCAATCCCCTGCTCCACCCTGATAAGATACCTTGTCTATCTTACCGTTCGGTGCCTTTAACTGTTTATCATAGGTCTCATCATAAGTATATCCGTCCCTGTTATACAGTTTGCAATTTAATCTGTCGATTAATTCTACGTCCGTATTATCAGGATTTTTAGCCAGTTTTGCTATTTCTTTTTCAATTTTCGCTTTTATATCATCACTTGCTGTTTCAGATGATACATAATCATTATACATTCTGCTTTGCAACTGTCTTATAAGTTTAATCCTGTCATTTGCACTCAAGCCTTTTTCTTTTGCGATAATAGCTGTGAGTGTAGGTTTTTCTATATCATCGTAATCAGTTTTGACCCTGTCATACATATATTCCCACATTTCAAGATTTTGTATATGAGAAGATATTGCACTACTTATGTGATTAATATATTCATCTTTCAATGATTTTGAATGATTGTATTCTTTAGCTATTGTATCTGTTATACTTATATCCCTATCCCGATTTTTTTCAAGTATATCTTCTACATTATCAGGGTTAATACTTCTGATAAATTTCCGCATTTCCATATTAATTTTATCAGTAAACGCCTGTTTCTTGTCTTTTGGCATACCTGAATTTTTTGAAATTGATTCAAGCAGGGAAAGTCCTGTTTCTTCATTAAACGAATTCACATAGCGAATAATATTTTTATTTTCTGATAATGAAGCGAATGCTTTGTCCAGAGTTGTATTTAAATGTTCGACAAGTTCTTTTCTTGTATCACCTAGCCCTATTTCACCATTAATAGCATCAAACAGGGATTCACCTGTCTTATTTTGGTAAAGAGCCAATATCGCTAAAATATTACCTGAATTAATTTGTTTAATATTATCTTTTAATGATTTTCTTGTATCCGGAATTATACCTCCGATTTTATGATAAATGTCTTCAAAAAGTTCGTTCACTACGTTATTAAGTTTATCTTTCTCTCCAAATCCTTCAGTTTTTTCACCTTTCCAATAACCATCTACCGTATAATAATCGAGAGTACCGTCAGGCTTATAGCTTCTTACTCTCTTGTAATCACCATTTTTGTCATAGTTATCATATATACAAAGATTGCCTTTATCCGTTTTGTCTATTTCCATGAACATAGAACCATCTTTATTTTTAACAATTACCATGCTGCCGAGTTTACGACATTGTTTATTTGGGTACTTCTTTTGGAGTGCTTCTAAAGTATAATCCTTCAAATTAATTTTTTGCGGTATATCTTTTCTGTTATTTCCGACTTCAATAATTTTATCAGACCATTTATTGATAAAACGGTTAATTGAGTCCATATTTGTCAGGTTTTTGTATTCCTCTTCTGCCGAGTCAGTCCAAGAAATATCCATTTCCTTTGCCTGCTCTATTAATGGCTTACAAATATATTGTTTTATTGTTTCAACATCCAGTCCCCATTCTTCATCAATAGCATCAGCTAATAATTGCCCTGCAATTTTTTTATATTCATTAACTACCTGTGCCGCATTATTTTTCCCAATTTTTTTAAGTATAGCAATAGTATTTTTATTTAAACTTGCACCGGAAATCTGGTCGTACAGCTGTTTTGCTATATTTGACGGTTTCTCATTACTTAAAGGTCGTGCAGGAGTTGCTTTTTCGGCTTTTTGGGCTTCATTATTCCGGGTTAATTTTTGTGCAGGTTTCTTTTCCCCCGTGAATTTTGTTGTATTAAGTTCTTTTTCGATAGCTGAACATAATGTTTTTGCAAGATTATTTAATTTTTTTACATCGTTTTCAAATTTATAATAATCTTGTGTAACTTCAATTCCTAGACTAGCCGCCTGAATAACAAGCGGTTTCAAAACGTAATACTTTATATTTGTTACGGAAAAATTCCATTCTTCACCAAGAGCCTGCACTAAAGACTCTTTTGCCATTTTTTGGTACTCTGTAAGAACATAATATGCATTTTGGGAATCAATACGTTTTAGTTTCTTTATTGTATTTGAATTCAAACTTGGACCTGAAATTTGCTCATAAATATCTTTTGCAACATCCTTAGCATAACTTTTATACGAATTTATATTTTTATTATTCGTATGAACAATAACCTTTATAAAGTTTTTCACATCTTCCACAGAAAAGTTCTTCAATTTTTCATTACTTTTAATTGCCTGTTTAATTTCCTCATCAGTTAATATGTTATCGGGTTTATTATTTTTGCCCTTAACATCCATATTTTGAAACAAACCAAATATGTTTTTTAATTCACGGGTAGAAAGATACTTATCGCCGTCATCAAATGCACTGAAAATTTTGCTCAACTGTTTATTTTCGGCAGACAAATCATCCATTTTTATACCGAATACAGGCAACTTAAATTCGTATTCTTTACCGTCAATATTCACAAAATTTTCTCCATGAAACCTTTTACATTATGTTTATCGGTAAAATTTTGAATTTCTTTAAATAATTTAAGAAATATTAAAATCAATCATTATTTTTTAAAAATAATTTATCCCATTTTTTTATTGCACCAAGATGCCAAAGAGCAGTTACGGCAGTTAATATTGCACTATATTTATGCACCTGCATTCTGTTTGGGATTTTAGTCTGCCTTATCCCCGTTAACGCACAAACACCCATAAACCCGAGTGATGCATATCCTGAATATTTTATATTCAGGTAACGGGTATTTGATTTTTTATTTTCATTCCCCGTAAAATTTGTATTGGAAAACTTATTTAAACTGACTGCGTTTATCATATATTGATTATATTGTACTGAAAAATTTTTTCAAATTAATTTAGAATATATGTAACAAAAATTTTAAAAATTTAAAGTTTTTGAATAATATACCGATAACTTACATTGTAGAAGTTCTAAAAGGTTTATCATGAGTTTTGAATTTGAAAATGGGAAAAAAATAGGTAAATTTGAACCAATAATAGGCAAGGATTGGTCGAAGCAGAATATTAAAAACGAATATTTAAATACAATATTTAATCTTATTGATGACGGCAACAATACGTTATCTGAAGAAGAATTTGATTTATTCCAAAGATTATTAAAAAAAGCCGACGGCATCAATTCCGGTAATGCGGATTCTGTTACCGAAAATTCGGAACTTAAAACTCTAATCAAACAAATCGAAGATGGCGAAATTAAGATTGATGAATTAAAAGATGTTCCGCCGGAAACTCTCGACAAGTCCTTATATACAGAAGAAGCCATCAGAAAAAGATATCCCGAAAGTGATTATATAATTGAAAGACCAATGTCAAATCAAATTATAGTAAAGGATAAAAACACAAATCGTCCGATACTGGAAACAATTATTGAAGATGATTCTCTTCCGAGAGCTGTCAGCACAATAACTTATTATGATGAAAATGGTCGTGAAACCCAATTTGCAGTTTACAGTGCAATAAATAATAAACTTGAATCATATCAAAATAAAGACGGAGTAAGACACGATATATTACCCGAAGCATTGTATGAGGATATTACCGCCAAAAAATTTGGTATTATCCATACAACAGGGGAAAAACTGGAAGAACATCTGAACGAACTTACAAAATATAATATTGATAACGTATTGATAAAATATAAAGAATTATCAGGGAATACACTCATCAGCGATATTATGACAGAACGTGGATTATCTGCCCAAAAACGTGCCGAACTAACAAAAAAAATTATTGATGTGTATATTGAATCAAGAAAACTATATGTAGGGAAAGTTGATTTAGAAGGGTTCAAGAAAACTTTTTATAAACTTATTGATGATGAACGCGACGGTTTTACCCCAATGAGTTCTAAAAAAGTAGAAAAACTGATGCAACAGCTTGAAGATGCACAGGAAAAAGAACTCGACAAAGGTGTATATGAGCAAATAAACGGCGTGCCTGACGGAAAAATTGACAGTGATTTTTCTCAGGGTCCAACAGGTGATTGCTGGTTTCTGTCAGCCGTAAAAACGATTATGAGTAACCCTCAGACAGCAAAATTGCTTAATAATCAAATTTCAATTGATAGAAATGGCAACGTTACGGTAAATTTGGCACACGTTGATAAATCATACACCTTCACTACAGAAGAAATTGTACGGGAAAACACTCTTGCTTCGGGTGATATGGATGTAAGAGCATTGGAAATGGCAGTAAAAAAATATCTTAATGAAAACTCGTTTTCATTAAACGGCATAATGCATAAAATAAAAATGGAAGACAACAATATCGAAGGCGGAATTCCAAATTATGCTTACGAGATATTACTGGGTCGCGGAGGAATACTTAACGAAACATTTTATTCCGAAAAACCTATTTTATGGAGAGAATCATTTATTGATGAATATATTTCAAGCGGTAAATATCTGGTTTGTGTCAACTGCTCAGGTATTTTTGAAGGTGAGGAATCCGAGTTTGAAGTAGAAGATGAAAACGGAGCAAAACATAAATTAGTATCAATACACGCATATGCCGCAGTCGGAGCGGACAAGGACTTTGTATATCTGGTTAATCCATGGGATTCGGGTAATAAACTTAAAGTGCCGAGAGATAAATTTTTAAGCTTCTTTGGAAGCGGCAGCGTATGCTCAATTGACAAAATTTTGAAAAAAATTGCCGATAAATACAACTTTGGTGATAACGCTGTAATAAATGATGACGGCAGAGTAATAATTTATAACAATCGTTCTGATATGACAAGAGAAAAGGGTGATTCTATTTCCGGTAAGACCAAAAAAGAATCGCTCTCAAAAGAAGCTCTGGCTAAAATTAAAAAGAACGCAGAAAAGCTATATGGTAAAGATTATAAAGTGGATGTGAACAAAAACGGAGATATTTTGCTGACTCCGTTATCAGAAAAACCTTAAACTTACAATAATTCGTCCAGTTTAGTCCTGTAATAATCCGTTATTTCAAGCATTGAATGAAGCATTAGGGCAATAGGCTCAATTTCTTCTTTCCATTCATTATATCCACAGGCTTTTGGCAAAATACTGAGCGGATTATCAGGAAAATCTCTGCAAATCTGAGGACGATTTTCATAATCGGAACATCTGTTATCCTCTGTAACCTTGGGACAGTGATAAAAATATACGTCATTCTCACCGTTTTCTTTCAAAAGTTCAATATATTCGGGATAAATTTTCTCAGCTTCCTCTTTACTTTTGTAAGGTACAAACACACTCAAAAATTGTCCCGCAAAATTATCGCCATTATCTGCCTTTTGTTTTAATTCCTCCGGAGAAAACTCACTGCTTGCCAGTTTACAACAGGTAGCACATCCTATACACTTAAACTGAGAACGATATGCAAGTATCTCATTTAATTTTCTGTATATTTCTTTTGAAATTTCGTTATCCAACAGCTCTAATACGGAAACTTGCCACTTGTAACCTGCACTGTCAGACTCATATTTTTGAAAAATTTCACCCTCTAAATTCTCCGGTCTAAGTTCATTTACACGCTTTTCTATTTCTTCTCCGCAAGTAACAAAAATCTCTCTGTAATTTTTTCTTAATTTTGTTATTTTGTCATTTAATTCAGCCATAATAAAATTTTATCATGGAATTATAAATATTCGGAATTATTTTTTGCAAGACTTTTTACCGGTCCAACTTAAATCACTGCAGTGAAGATAATCAAGGTTCTCATTAAATATTACCCAAGCAGCACAGTTATTTCCATTATTATTATTTGTTTTGCTTATATCGCAACCTTCTACTTTTGTACTGTCCTCATCCGGAGTACCTTTTGGAATTATTAAATCCTTTGTAATCCAGAAGTAAAATAAGTCGTGACCATAAGTATTTGGTCGATTTTTGCCGTTAATATCGACTGCAATTTCAGCACACACATTTTGTAAATGAGAATTTATATCCGAAACATTAAACGAACAGTCGCTACTAAATACATAAATCCAAAATATTGTTCCATCATTTGTTTGAGCATACATTCTATCGTTCCAAGGATGTTTTTCATGCTTTGACAAATCATATAAGTTATCTACATAACAATTTTCCTCTACAGTGCATATCTTAGTGATATTTATGTATGGTTTAAATCTGTTTATATACTCTTTGGAAGAATCGGCTGTTCCACTCTCTAAGTTCCACATGTTAGGTGTGCCATAAGCCTCTTTTACAAATTCATATCCTTGAGAAAATATTGAATATGCTTTTTTTACTCTCGTAACAGTTACTTTTTCATTATAATTCTGAATTAATGCAGGTAATGTCATTGCCGCAACTACCCCAATTATACCGAGTGTAATCAGAACTTCTGCAAGTGTGAATGCTAAATAAAATTTCTTTTTCATACATTCAATTATATATGAATACAATTATATGTCAATAGAAAAATATATCAATAATATTAGATAATATAACTATGGATAAGAAATGTATATTAAAGCAGATTGGTAAAAATATTCAAAACGCAAGAATGAAAAAAGGGTATACGCAAGAAACTTTTTCAGAATTAATGGGAGTTTCATGGAGTTATGTTGCCAAAATTGAATCCGGAATATTAAATTTATCCATTGGGAAAATACTGGAATTCGCAAATTATTTAGATGTTGATATAAATGAATTGTTAGAAATCAAGTATTAGACATTATATATGGCTACCTCTCCCCGGGGAGAGGACAACAAATGTCGGCGAATTTATGAGCCGGAACATTTGTAGGTGAGGGGGCTTATTCAGATACTTCCTGAATTATTTTTTCTATAACACCCGTAAAATTATTCCAGACGTCATCATTCCAAAATCTAAGAACTCTATAACCTTGTCTGTTTAAATAATCTGTTCTTGTTTTGTCATATTCAATATTTTGTATTTCATTATGTTGTCCGCCATCTAATTCAATAATCAAATTTTTGTCAAAACAAAAGAAATCAACTACATAGTTTCCAATAGGTACTTGCCGCCTAAATTTTAACCCCATTAATTGTTTATTTTTTAATGCATTCCATAATTTAACTTCTTCTTTTGTCATATTATGCCTGAGATTTTTTGCATTTAATAAAGTATTTTTATTATATTCTTGATGATTTACCATAAATTTATACTATCATGAATAACTCCCCCTCATCAACGGCTACTAAGCAAATGAATTTGCTTGTAACCGTATCTTCTCCCCGTGGGAGAAGTAGAGTATGTAATATATAATGTACTGCTTTACCTGTAAAATAAAAATCCCGTTTTTGTTTAAAACGGGATTTTTATGAAATATTTCAACAATCGTTAGACTACACAGCGTAAACGCTAACCTGTTTTCTGTCACGTCTGTGAGGTTCAAATTTAACCTGACCGTCAATGATAGCATACAAAGTATCATCAGAACCGATACCTACATTGTTACCCGGGTGGATTTTTGTTCCTCTTTGGCGAACAAGAATGTTACCTGCTTTAACGATTTCGCCGCCGAATTTCTTAACGCCTAAACGCTTCGCTTCGGAGTCACGACCGTTACGGGTTGATCCCATACCTTTCTTATGTGCCATTTTTATTTCTCCTTGTTAATTATTTTTGTCTAACTTGTCGGACTGTTAAATCCGAGCTACTACTTATGCTTCAGCTTTTTCTGCTGATTCTTTCTTTGCAGAAGTTCTGATTTTTGTAATCATAACCCTTGTATACTGCTGTCTGTGACCTTGTTTTTTTCTGTAACCTTTTTTAGGTCTTTGTTTGAAAACAATAATTTTTTTAGCTTTGTCATGCTTTACAACAGTACCCTCTACAGAAGCACCTGTAACATAAGGCTGACCAACTTTAGATTTTTTACCGTTTACTAACATAACGATTTTATCGAAAGTTACTTTTTCATCTTGTTTGGCATCTAACAATTCCAAGTCGATGTAACGACCTTCTTCAACGGGGTATTGTTTGCCGCCTGTTTCTACAATTGCGTACATTTTCTTATCCTTTCATTTTGGGTTTCGTAATCTGCTTTCACAGATATTTATTAACGATTTACCCACAGTAATACATGTATAGCTATTATTGACCGCTAAAAACCTACTGTCAAGAGTTGTGAATATTTGTTAACTTCTGCGCCAACTTTTATGTTTGAAGTAAAATTATAATATGATGTTTAGATTAGAGGATATAATTGCCGCAACAGGGGCAATGGTCATAGAAAACAAAACCGGCAGAAAAGAGTTCAACTTTTCTACCGATACCAGAACCATTAAAGAGGGGGAAATTTATTTGCCGCTAAAAGGTGCAAATTTCGATGGTGAAAACTTCTTAACTCAGGCTTGCGATAATGGGGCAGAGGGGTGCTTTATCACAGGATTTGCATATCCTGACGATAAAGCAAAAATTGTTTTAAAAGTCAAAGATACTTTAATCGCATATATGCAGCTTGCAAACTATAAACGGAAAAAACTTAACCCGATTACAATCGGAATTACGGGCAGTTCAGGGAAAACAACCACAAAAGAAATAGTTTACTCGGTTCTGAATACAAAATTTAAGACACATAAAACGTTCTCTAATCATAATAACGAAATCGGATTCTGCCAAACTGTAATGTCTATGCCTGATGATACGGAAATTCTTATTGTTGAAATGGGGATGAGAGGACTTGGCGAAATTGAGATATTGTCTAAATATTCCGAACCTGATTATGCCGTGATAACAAACGCAGGTTCAGCTCATATCGGACGCCTCGGGAGTCTGGATAATATCGCTAAAGCAAAATCGGAAATTGTAAAATTTTTAAGTCCAAAAGGTGCTCTTGTCGCTCAAAATAATGACCGAATTAAAAGATATGTGTCGGAATATACGGGCAAAAAGATTTATCACGATTTAAATGACGTAAAAATTACCGAAAGAAAACAATCTTACACGAAATTTATTTATAAAAATCAGGAATTTGAATTGAACGTTGAGGGTGATTACAACGTTGATAACTCGGTTACCGCCATTGAATTAGGTTATCTTCTCGGTATGAGTTATGACGAAATCAAACAGGGTTTACTGAATTATAAGCCGATTGAAAAACGCTGGGAGGCACAGGATATACACGGAATAAAAGTTATTAATGACAGCTATAATGCTAATCCTGAATCTATGAAAGCATCTGTATCAACATTCCTGCAATTATATAAAAATCCGGTAGTAGTGCTTGGAGATATGGGAGAATTAGGCGATTATACAGATGAATTACACAAAGGAGTCGGAGAATATTTATCGGCACTGCCTGAAGTAAAAACCGCAAAATTTTTAACAGTAGGAGAATACGCAAAAGAAATCGGTGAAATTTTGGAAAAATCGGGCGGGTTTGTGAAAAACTTTGAAAACAATGATGACGTTTCAAAATATATTGTTGATAACATAGATGCCGGTACAACAATATTTTTAAAGGCATCCCGTTCAATGAAATTTGAAGAAATTATCGGGAAGCTGGAGGGAGAAGTTAAATTATGATAATGATGGCTGTTGCATTTTTGCTGGCAATGATTTTATGTTTATTGTTCGGCGTACCTTATATAGATTTTTTGAGAAAGAAAACTATCGGACAATACGTTAAAGATTGTGCCCCCGAAACTCATGCAAAAAAAGAAGGGACACCCACCACCGGCGGAGTTTTTATAATACTTGCGATTATAATAGCATCGGTAATCACATTATTTTTGGATGAAAGATTTACAAATGCTTCAATAATTATTCTTATTACATTGTTATTCTACACATTTGCAGGTTTTCAGGATGATTACTTAAAAATTAAAGGTCACGCAAATGACGGGCTGTCTGCAAGAGGTAAATTATTGCGTCAGGTTGCAATTGCATTATTACCTACATTGTTTGTAATTATTTCAAATCCCTTTGGAACAACATTTTTTGCAGGACATTACTCAATAAATTTAAAATGGTTATACCCGTTGTTATCGGTTTTTGTAATAACAGGAGCATCAAATGCTTACAATCTTACGGACGGACTGGACGGACTTGCAGCATCTACGGGAGTATTTGCTTTCTTAGGTACTGCAGTAATTGCATTTTTGAGCGGATATTCCGAAATAGCAATTATTGCAGCAACTGTTGCAGGAGCTTTGTTCGGATTTTTATATTTCAATAAGCCAAAAGCACAAGTATTTATGGGAGATACAGGTTCACTTGCAATCGGCGGATTATTAGGTACTCTTGCGGTTATGGGCAAATTTGAGTTTTTACTTATATTTTTAGGCGGAGTTTTTGTATGCGAAACTCTTTCCGTTATTATTCAGGTTACAAGTTTTAAAACTACCGGGAAAAGAGTTTTCAAAATGTCTCCGATTCATCATCACTTTGAATTATTGGGATGGAGTGAGAAGAAAGTGGTAACGGTTTTTGCACTATGTTCAGCCGTATTTTCCGCTGTCGCACTTATTTTATTTTATTTAACGATTAGAGGTATAATATAGTATGTTGTCAAATTGGTTTGAGAAAAAAGTTCTAATATTAGGTTTATCGGTAAGCGGAATATCTGCTGCAAAATATTTAAACAGACACGGTGCTGATGTCTATATAACGGAATACTCGGAAGCTAAACCCGAACAGTCTACAATTATTAAAGAACTTCAATTAATGGGAATAAAAATTGAAACAGGAGGACACAGTGATGAATTTCTGAAAAATTCATATCTTGCAGTCACAAGTCCGAGTGTACCGACAGACAGTCCCGTTATGATAAAATTAAAAGAATTAAAAATTCCTGTAATATCTGAAGTTGAACTTGCGTTTTCTCAAACGGGAAAACCCTTTATCGCTATTACCGGTACAAACGGGAAAACTACAACAACGGCATTGACGGCACACATTTTAGACAGCGAATTTAACGCAAAGCCTTGCGGAAATTATGGCAAACCGCCTTGTGATTATGTTGATGATAAAGACATAGATTTCTTTGTATGTGAATGTTCTTCATTTCAATTAACATATTCTCAGGCATTTCAACCTCAAATTTCTGTTTTTACAAACTTTACGCCTGACCACATCACTTGGCATAAGACTCTTGAAAATTATTTTGAAGCTAAAGCCAGAATATTCAAATTACCGCAGAATCCTGCATTTTCAGTTCTAAATGCCAAGGATGAAAAATTGTTGGAATTTTCCAAACACGCAGCAGGTGAAGTTTTCTTGTTCGGTGATGAAATTTCCGACAATTGCTGTTATGTAAAAGATGATGCAATTTGGTATAAACGCAGAGGGAAAGAAGAAAAAATTATTGATACAAAAGATTGCCCTTTTATCGGTGAACACAACTGGCAAAATGCAGAATGTGCAATCATTTGTGCAAAAATTGAAGGCGTATCAAACGAAAACATTAAAAATGCAATAATGTCATTTAAGGTACCTGAACACCGATTAGAAAAATTTGCGGAAAAAGACGGTATTTCATTTTATAACGATTCAAAAGCAACAAACCCCGAAGCATCACTTGTCGCAATTAATTCATTCAACAACTGCAATGTAGCCTTAATTGCCGGCGGACGTGATAAAATGACGGATTTATCAGAATTTTGCGAAGCAATAAAAAAACATATCAATACCGTAATATTAATCGGGGAAGCAACCGACAGGTTTGAAGAAAGTCTTAAAAACAGCGGATTTAATAACATTATCAGAGAAAATTCAATGCAGGGTGCGATTGATAAATCCATCGGCTTGAAGCCTGATGTTGTATTATTATCACCAGCCTGTGCAAGTTTTGATATGTTTAGCGGATATGAAGAAAGGGGAAGGGTCTTTAAGAAAGATGTCTTATCGAAGATCGGAAAAGCTTAGAGATGAATATATAGAACGCCATAAACGCCGTTATTCCTCAGGTGCAATATTATCTGCTCCTGATAAAGTGCTGCTTATTACCGTAACCTTTCTTGTAATAATGGGATTTATGGCAATATTTTCCGCCTCCGCACCTAAATGTATCGAAGAAGGCGGTCATCCGGCACAGTTTCTCATCAAACAAGTTATTTGTTTTGTTGTCGGATTTATAGGACTCAGGTTCTTCACAAATTTTGATTATAAAAAACTCTCGGATTGGACAACAGTTTTTGCCGGAATAATAATTGTTTTATTGATACTGGTTGATTTCACACCTCTTGGAGTTACCGTTAACGGAGCAAAAAGATGGATTAACCTTTTGGGATTTCAACTACAGCCATCAGAGTTTGCAAAACCTGCTGTCGTACTGCTGCTGGCCACGATATTCAGGAAAGATGCTAATCTGTTTGACCAAAATAAGTGGACAGGAGCTTTTTTACCGATAATATTTATGCTGGGTTTGATATTTATTCAGCCAAACTTATCAATGGTTATACTGCTGCTATCAACTGCGGTTGTAATGTTTTTAAGTGCGGGCGGCTCATTAAAATTATTTTTCAGCTGTTTAGGTGCAGGTATTTTTTCTGTAATTGTTGCAGCCACTACAATTATAAAACCTTATCAAATGCAAAGACTTACAACCTGGCAGCATCCTGAATTAGATCCGCAGGGAGCAGGTTACAATATTATTCAGTCATTAATTGCATTTGCATCAGGAGGTTTAACCGGAGTAGGCTACGGAGGTTCTATACAGAAGCTTTCATATTTACCTGAGTGCCATACCGATTTTATTTTTGCAATTATAGCTGAAGAACTGGGATGGATTGGCTGTGTTATGATTATAGGTTTATTCTGGACTTTAATTCACAGAGGCTTTATTATCGCATCCAGATGCCCTGATATGTTTGGCAAATTATTGGCTGTCGGAATAACATTTTCTTTGGGATTTCAGGCATTTTTAAATATTAGTGTTGCAAGCTCCTTTTTCCCTACAACAGGAGTGCCGCTTCCGTTTATAAGTTACGGTGGCTCATCTCTTATTGTATCATTGTGTATGGTTGGAGTTCTCTTGAATATTTCCAAAAAGAGAATTAAGAAAATAAGGAATGCCGAAAATGTCTAAGAAAACTTACTTTATAACAGGCGGTGGTACGGGTGGTCATATTTATCCGGCAATTGCGGTTGCTGACGAACTCGTTAATGACGGACAGAACATTTATTATGTCGGTAACCCAAAGAATTTGGAATTTGATATAATTACACAAAAAGGATATAATTTTTTACCCGTTAATGTACACGGAATGCCGAGAAAACTCGGGGTATCTCTTATAATCTGGGGATTTCAGCTTTTATTTGCAGTTATAAAAAGTCTTTTTTATATTTTAAAATATAAACCTGATGCCATTTTTGGTACAGGCGGATATGTTTCCGCACCTGCAATGATTGCGGCAAAAATACTTGGAAAACCTTATATGATGCACGATTGTGATGCTCAACCGGGGCTTGTTACAAGGAAACTTGCACCCTATGCGTGTGCAGTATCCGCTGCTTTTGAAAGTGCCAACAAGTTCATAAAAAATAAAAATTTCTATGTAAACGGTAATCCCATCCGCCCTCAATTTAAGACTTTGACAAGAGAAGAAGCCCGAAACGCTCTCGGATTGAGCGACAAACTGACAATATGTATCATGGGAGGTTCTCAGGGTGCAAGAACTATCAATGATGCGTCCGTATTTTTAATAAAAAAACTTAGTAAAGAATATGATGTTCAGATAATTTTTCAGACAGGAAAGAAAAATTTTGCAAGAGTTATTGAACAGATTTTGAGAACATATCCTGATTACGAAACAGATAAAAACCTTATAATAAAACCTTATTTTGACGATATGGTAACTGTCTTAAAAGCTTCCGATATAGCAGTTTCAAGAGCAGGCTCGTTAAGTTTATCGGAAATTGAGGCTGCAGGATTAGCATCAGTCTTAATTCCGTACCCTCATGCCGCAGCAGACCACCAAAGAAAAAATGCTAAATATATGGTCGAAAAAGGAGCCTCACTATATTTAGAAGATAGTGAAACTGATGAAAAGCACCTTGGAGAAATTTTGGAAGACTTAATTAATAATCCAAACAAATTACACGATTTACAGGAATGTGCCCTGAAACTTGCAAAATATGACGGTGTCCAAAAGATTGTTGAACAATTAAAATCTATCTGCTGATTTCGGTTTCTACAAATTCTTTAATAAATTTAGGGAAGTCTTTTAAATTATCCAGCGGATTAGATACCACTCTTGTAATATTATCATTAAGAGAATTTGTAATTATTTTCGACCAAACTTCTGAAAACAACTCCAATCTTGATTTACTTGCATAAGTTCCTATTTTGTCTTTTATAACATAGCTATCCTGAAAATCAAAACCTTTATTTTGTAATGAAATTATTTCCTGAATACCATACTTGGTATTCTTAGATGAAATCAAATTTAAATGAATCGTGTGAAATAATTCGTGAAAAAACGGAGCCAAAAAATGGTCGCTGCTGAGAATACGTTTATTATACCATTTTTCAACCATACTGTTAAATTCATTCAGATTATCTTTTGTATTTTTGATAAAAACGGAATAAGGCTCATATTCGGGATGTTTGCGGATAACTTTTTCTTTTTCTCCTATACAAAATCCGAAATTGACATCATCAAATTTTACAAGTTCATTTGGTTTAAATACTTTTAATTTCGGCGGAGTTGTAGTTAAAAACGGCAGTCTGAATCTTTCCGCAGTTTCTTTGAGGATATTTAAAGCACGCAAAACACCACCTGCAATTACTTTATTATCTTCAAAATCACAGACGGTACTATAATTTTTTTGCAAATATTCAGTCACTTCAGCAGGATTTATTACCCGAAATTCTCTGCTTATCTCGGGAGATATTCCTGCAGTAAAAGATAATCTGTTATTAAAAACTTTACAGTCCATAATTATTATTAGTCATTACGGTGTCTAAATTTTGAACCTAAATCCGAAACAAGCTTTAATATACCTGCCATAATAACACTATCAAGAATAAATGCGGCTGCGACAACACGTTTATCAGTATTTGGAAGTTTAAAAATCTTGTCCGCAAGTTTATCGTTTCTTAAAACATACTTAGCAGCACCGGAAAATAATACTTTAAAATCTTTTGCAAAAGCACCGGTACACTCTTTTGCAGTCGCAGTAAACGAATCTTTTCTCAAATTTTTATCTAATGCACCCAGTGCAATAGAACCTGCAGTAACAACCGGAGCACCTATAATTGCCCAACGCGTATTTCTGCGTTTTTCTGACCTTGGAATTCTACCTTGAAAGTTTACATCATTTTGAACGTCCATATTTATTTTTCCCTACTTTTACACACTCGTATATACAAAAACACAAAATTAAATTTTTTTGCTAATTTTATACCTAAATATTAATATTTGCAAACTCATATTATTTGTTTTAAGTTATGAATATGAACTACACTTACGAACAGGCAAAAGAGCTTTTAACTTCACAAGGGAAATTCCGTATAGAACTCGGACTTGACAGGATGTATAAAATACTTGAGTTGTCAGGAAATCCGCAGGATAAACTGAAATGTATTCACGTTGCCGGAACTAACGGGAAAGGTTCTGTATGTGCCATTTTAGCGTCAATTTTAAAAGAAGCAGGTAAAAAAACAGGACTCTACTCAAGTCCGCATATATTCAAATACACGGAAAGAATTAAACTTAACGGACAAGACATTAATGATGAGGTTTTCTCAAAATATGTATTTGATATAACCGATTTGGCAGACAAAAATAACATTAATCTTACCGAATTTGAAATTTTAACCGCTGTTATGTTTAAGTATTTTTATGATAACAATGCGGATGTAGTCGTTTTGGAAACAGGTTTGGGCGGAAGGTTTGATGCAACAAACGTTATAAAATCAAATCTGTGTTCAATAATCACCCACATAGATTTGGATCATACCGACAGGTTGGGGAATACAAAAGATGAAATAGCTTTTGAAAAAGCCGGTATAATTAAGCCGAATTGCCCCGTTATAACCTCAGAAGGTTATGAGGCAATAAAAGATAAGGCAGACGAATGTAATTCACTTTTTCTTTTAACTGCACCATATGCGGATATAACAAATTTATCACTTAAAGGCACTTATCAGCAGGAGAATTTGGCTCTTGCTCTTGCTGCCATAGATTTATTGTTCCCTGATATTGGGCAAACAGTAATTGATAATGGCTTAAAGAAAGTTCAGCACCCCTGCAGGTTTCAATTTATTGAAGGCAAAATGATGATTATTGACGGGGCTCATAATCCTAACGGAATAATTGCACTAAAAGAAAGTCTGGACAGATATTTCCCGAATAAAAAACGACGTTTTGTTTTTGGATGCTTAAAAACCAAAGATTATAAAAAAATGGTAAAATACCTTTTTGATAAAGGTGATGAAATTTATTTTAACCATTTTAATAATCCTAATTCGGTAACTTTTGAGGAGTTAAAAGCTGCATGCGATTATCCTTCAAAAGAATTTGTTTCTCTTGATGAATTTGAAACTTCAAAAGATACTCTGACAATAATCTGCGGTTCATTTTATATGTTAAATGAAATTATTGGTCAGAATGTTCTTGCTGACTTGCTTTGATTATGTCTGTAATAATTGTATTTAATGTTGCAGGATTAAACGCTGCACAAGTATTCCATGCAACAGTAGTTCGCGGTTCACCGTTTACGGACGGACTCGGATACTGGCTGTCACAAACCCCTCTCATCATATTTGTCGTACCGTCAACGGTTGGTTTAAAATGAGAACAGCAGCTGCAAATTCTTAAAACCGCACCATGATCATCCAGTATAAGTTTCAATTCCTGCAAAGCATCGATCATTCTTAAATGCGATTTTGTAACAAAATGTCTGTTTTTTCTGACCAGTTTAACTTTTGACATTCCGTCATTCTGGATAAATTCAAGTTTATAATTTAAGTTATTTTTCTTCGCAGTAGTAATAACAACATCAACAACAAATTTTTCGGAACTTACGGTTACGTTGCCCTTATCAAGAATTTTGTCTACAAAATATCTGATAGGAGGGAAGTTTCTGATAATATGTCCGACAGAATAAATAGGATAAGCACAGAGATAACCGATTTCTTCCATAGTCATCTTTGCATTAACAAGACTCAGTCCAAATGCCAGCACAAGGACGATAAACGTCAATAATACTATCTTTACATCCACCATAAAATGATAATTCAGAGAGTGTTTGAATAAAATTGCATAAATAATTATAAGCACCCAAAAACTCGGATATATTAACGAACAAACGTGTTCTGCAAATACAAAATTCTTTGTAAATATTTTTGAAATACAATTTTGAAACAAACTCAGTCTTGATGAAATTTTTGCTCTCCTGAATATATAATTTGCAGGATGAACTATTGTCTGAACATTTTGGTTATATGTACATTTACACTTAATTTTAGATAACAGCAAACTGTATTTAAGCTCTGTTCCCGTATCTTTAAAATCAACATTACCGATTTCATCAACAATATTTCTTCTTATAATGAACACTCCTGAATCGGCAGTTGCAGCCAAACCCATTATTGAACGGGCTTTTCTTATAAAATTCATATGATATTTCTGATAAGCCGCTTTTATTCTGTCTATAATACCAAGTGCCTTTATATCGATAACTGTTTCGCCGCTGATTACGGAATCTTTTTTTAATGCCGCATCAGCTATAGACAAGAAATTTGAAGCTATACTTCTGTCAGCATCCAAAAATACATAGGCATCAATGTAATCATTATCCGTTAATTTTTCAAGTAAAGTAGCCACAGCCTGATCTTTACCGATAGTACCCACACCTTTTATATCAATTACATGGATAAAATTTTCTTCGGTAAATAAATCCTGTGAACCGTCAGAACAGTTATCAAGTAAAACAAATACTCTGAATTTGTTTAAAGGATAGTCTTGTGACTTCAACTCAGAAACCAAATTCACCAATGTCTGACGGTTATTGTGTGAATACACAATAACAGCAAGATTTTCTTTATTCTCATAACTTATACTTTTTAATTCGTTACGAAACGGTTTATCTTTAAGGTTCTTGACAGCAAGTATCAAAAAATAGAACGTATAAGCCGCAACAAAAATATATAGTATATCTAATATTAATTCCATAACTGTACTCCTGTACCAATATTTTATTTAAAATATACAATAATTTCCAGCTATGTAAATAAATGTGTAGTTTAGTAAGATTATAACAATACAAATTTGATACTAAGACAATACAACTCTTAATGTGATTTAGTGTAAATTTTTAATTATCTCAACAAGCTCGTTAAATCTTTCATTAAGGTTATCTAACTCAGCTTTAACAGGGTCTGGAATTTTGTTATGCATTAATATACCGTTTTCATCTTCAACAGTTTGATTTACAATTCTCCCCGGAACACCCACAACGGTAGAATGTTCAGGTACATCTTCAATTACAACCGAACCTGCACCTACCCTGACGAAGTCCCCGATAGTTATACTGCCCAATATTTTTGCACCTGCACCTATAATTACATTATTTCCGATGGTAGGATGACGTTTGCCGTGTTCTTTCCCCGTACCGCCAAGTGTTACCTGCTGATATATAAGTACATCATCACCAATTTCTGAAGTTTCTCCGATTACTACACCTTCTCCATGGTCAATAAAAAATCTTCTGCCGATTTTTGCTGCAGGATGAATTTCAATGCCTGTTATAATTCTTGTTAAATAAGATATCATTCTCGGAATTAAAGGAATATGCCATTTGTAAATTCTGTGTGCAAGTCTGTAGGCAATAAGAGCATGTAATCCGGGATAACAAAGTATTACTTCAAATATATTGCTTGCGGCAGGGTCTTTATCATAAATCACCTGTATATCTTCTTTTACCTTGGAAATTCCTCTTTTTATAACATCAAACATAATTAAATCCTTTATAATATATTTTATAGTCAGCTATACAAAATTGCATAACCCAAACAGGGGATATTAGTATTTAAAACAGTCAAAATCGTGGTCATCAACAATGCCTATTGCCTGCAAGTATGAATAAATTATTACAGTCCCGACATATTTCATGCCCCGCTTTTTTAAGTCTTTTGAAATTTTATCAGACAACGGACTTGATACGGGGATATCTTTTGAAGTCCTTTTTATGACTTTGTTATCTGTGTATCCCCAGATATAATTTGAAAAACTGCCAAATTCTTTTTGGATTTCTTTATAAATTTTGGCATTATTAATTGCAGCCTGAATTTTTCCTCTGCTTCTTATTATTTTTTCATCAGCTAACAGTACAGAAATTTTTTTATCATCATATTTTGATACTTTATTTACATCAAAATTATCAAAAGCAGCCCTGAAAGCTTCACGTTTTTTCAATACCGTAATCCACGACAAACCTGCCTGAAATGACTCCAAAATAAGCAGCTCAAATAATTCTCTGTCATCATACTTCGGAACACCCCACTCCTCATCGTGGTATTTTACATAAATATCTGATTTTTCATCAACCCAAAAGCATCTTTTCATAATAAATTATAATATCACAAGAATAAATTTAAGGAATTATATACAACTTTATAAATATTAAAACCGGTCAGATATATAGCTCAATATTGCTCCGCCTATTTCTTCATTCGGGTCAAAACAAGAATTAGTACCTTGTTTTAATGAATTTTGAATAAGCATTTTTACAAGCGGTCCAAAAGCATCAGGAACCTGAATTTTTCTGTAAACACCTGCCAGAAAAGTTTGGATATTTGGTGATGTCGTATTATTAAATCTTGATAAAACAGGATACATTTTATCAACATCTTTTGTGCCATTATCAAGCATTCTGTTCAGAATATAAAGAGTTTCCGTAATTTGCTCTTCATTTTGCGAATACTTTAAAACTTCACTCAGATAAGGTATTGCCTGTTCTCTTTGCTTTACAAATACATCAACCTTATGTTGATTAAATTTGCAGTAATTTCTGCCGTTTTGCGGCATATCAACAGTATGACGAAAACAGTTATTTTGAATATTCGGATATATAACAGGCTGAATCATATGGGAACTCCTACATTATGAATATACAAACGGAGGTCCGTTTTTAATCTCAAATAAAATATTTTCGGCAACAGTTTTTAACTGTTCTTTCGGTTTGCCGTCATCTACCTGTTTATAAAACTCATCTACAAGCGGTTGGATAACCGCATCTTTTTTCGCCTTGAAGTTCCTTAATTCGGTAGATACCAGACGTTTTTGTAAATTAAGCTCTGTCTGAGCATTAATTTTCTTAACCTGGACTTCTTTAATAGCATCTCCTATAACCTTACCGCCATAACTTACCGCAGCAAGAGCAGTAGTGCCGAAGAATAACTGCTGGAACTGCTTATTATCCGGTTCAATTAACAAATTATAGAAAAATGCTCTGTAATCATCAACAAATGATGAGAATGAAGGTTTTTGAGTACCGTCGCCGCCGATATTAGGATTAACTTTTACGGTTGACGTATTGATTTTTTGCATTACTCTTTCTACAAAAGCCTTTTTCTCCTTCTTTCTCCAATTCGTTTTTTCAACAATCTGTTCAACGTCACTACGCTTTGCGTTAATAAACTGAAGCATATTTTCCATATATTCCTGAACAAAACGCTTATTCTTTGCTGATTTTGCAATAAATTCCAAATCTTGTTTGGTTTTTTCAACGAATTTTTTGGTTTCTGTATGTCCTGCCCGTAAGTTTTTCATAGAATACAGAGATAGCCCTATAATTGAAGTTAATGTTGCACCGCCCGACAGAAAATATCCAAACATATCTTTTTTGTTTTCTGCATTTTCTTTTTCACCTGCAGAAGTGAAGCTTAAATCTTTTGAGCTTTTGAACATTCCAAACGGTTGTTCGGAATATTCCGAAGGGGACAAGTATTTAGAAAACATTTTTGTTTTTTCGGAAAGCAAATTTCTGATAATCTGCATTTTGCCGCTGAAAGACTGGGTTTCTACCGCTATTAACTGCTCCTGGAGATTTTTTTGTATATCAGCCTCACGTTTTTTGACCCAAACTTCCTTAAATCCGTCAAGAAAAGTTTTCCCCATAAATGCCGTGGCAGTTAATGTTAGAACACCCAAGCCTGCTCTTATTGTTTTTTTGTTTGGATTTTGAACCATCTGAACAATTGCCTGCACGGTTTCTTCATTTATTGATATATTTCTTGTAAATGATGTAATCCATTTTTCTTTTGCAATTTCGTTAGTAATTTTCGCATTTCTTTTTACGAAATACGAAAGTCCTGCAAAAACTCCCATAACTCCGACAGCCAAGGCACTAATAGGAAGTAAACTTCTTTGCGGATTTGTCTTGTTTTCTTCAAGCTGTTTTGGTAATTGCACATTGTCCGAAATTATAAAAGTATCACGGCTTGTATCAAGCGAAAGCGTTGCCGGAGAATACAAGTCCTCATTATCTTTTATTAAATTGTTTACAATGACGCCTTCTTTTGTTTTATAATTATTCGCTTTTTGCGAATTTGTGAGATTTCTGAACTGGCGTCTTGTTTCGCCGTCGTTAAACTGTATGGAGTTCATCAGATAATTCTTCCTTTATTTCGCCCGACTCACCTTTTATTCTCTTGTATAAGTCATGAATAAAAGTTTTAAGTCTAAACGCTTTCTTTGCCTCATCGACCTTTTTATCCTCATTTTGGGCATCCTGAGGACTAAATATTGAGAACAAAGATTTAATTTTCTTTTTAAATTCGTTAAGAGGTTCGCCGATTTTCTTTGCCAGTGCAGCTTTTACTTCGCCATACACGGCAGCAAGCTTATCGGAAATCTCTACGAATTTTTGTGATATTGACTGTGCAAAATTTTGTATGGCAGCAGGAATATTTTTCAGTAAATTAATCGTACCACCTATGATATTATTTAACACAAAACTTACGGGTTTTGCAATAATCGGAGGAAAATTTTGCGTAAATACACCTGAAATATCAGCCAGCTTCTGTGAAATATTCATCATATTTTTTTCAAACATGGCAACTCTCTGAGCAAAACTGACGGCATCCTGCTGATGTTGTGCTTTTGCAGCTTTTTGAGCTCTCAACATTGCACCTATAGCAGCACATTCATTCCAGCTCATTTCCCCGGGTTTTGCCGTATGGTCAGCTTTTTTCATGCTGCCTGCACCACCCATTCCGTTACAAATAGGGCAAGCACCCAACGGAGCCCCGTGCGGACAGGTTCCTGCTTTCATTATACTGTGCTGATGCATTACTGCTGACGGCATTAAAAAATCCTCTTTCCAAACTTTTAAGAGGATAACCAAAGAATTTTATTTAAACATTTCCATATCGCTCGTGAAAATATTTTTCTTTGAGTGTTCCGACTTCCCACTTATGGCGGTGGTACACGGTTGCGGCTACAGTCGGGGATTTTCACCCCGTTTCCTCTTAATTCTTTTATCCTAAAATAACAATATTTTCATGTCAATAAATTGTAATGTTTATTTAAGTGCTTCATTTATCCATGATAAAATACGAATATGAGTTTTTCAGAAAAATACAAGAAAATATATTCCGTTGTTGAAGAAGACGTAGAAAAAGTAAAAAAACAGGTTTTATCCGAGCTTAAAAATTCTGATGAAATTAAAAATGAATTATTTGAATTGTTTAATTCACCTTCAAAACACATAAGAGCAGTATTGAGCTTTTTATATTTAAGAGCAAATAATATTGATGTGACGGATAAACAAATATGCTATCAGGCAATAATTGAACTTATACATAACGGTTCGCTTATACATGATGATGTAATAGATAATTCCGAAATCAGAAGAAACCAAAAAACATTAAACTATACTTACGGAAACCACCTGTCTGTTGTTGCCGGCGACTTGGTTCTTGCCTTTGCCTTAAAAAAAATGGCTGATTTAAATTCTTCTGAGCATACATGTCTGATTGCAAAAACTATTGCAAAAATGTGCGAAGGAGAAATTAATCAAAATAATTCAAAATTCAAAATTCCGACAATGGATAAATATCTGAAAAAAACATATAACAAAACCGGAACTCTTTTTGAAGCTGCAATATCGGGTGCCGTAATGATACAGAATAAAAATAACTTCAAAGACGCAGCCGACTTTGGTAAAAATTTCGGTATAGCATTTCAAATCAGAGATGACATCAAAAACATTGAAAACAATCTTCCTGACAGTGATATAAAAAACGGAGTATATACTGCTTCTGTTATATATTCCCAAAATCCCAATGACCCGTCATCGGGTATTGAAAAAGCAAAAGGTTTATTGAATAATTATATTCAAGAAGCAGAAAAAAGCCTGAATAATATTCCGGAAAACGAATATAAATCAGCAATCATCAATTTATTGGAGCTAATTAATCATGAGTAATAAATTTATCGGGGAAATGTCATACGAGGAGTTTTTAGACGCCCTGAAAATAATATTGTCAAAAGATAAAACCCAAAAAGATAAAACAGAAGAAGAAAAAGACCTTACCCTTATTGAAAGCATAAAAGAAGAAATAACGGAAACAATAGAAGCTTTTAAATACATCTTTTCAATAACAATGGTAAAAGATGTCTGCTCTAAATTAAAATACATATTTTCAAAACAATTTTTAACAGATTGCAAAAACAAAATTGAATCAATATTTGAAAAGGAAGAAGAAAAACCCCTTACAAAAGAAGAATTTATTATTAAAGGTAAAAAATTCAAAGCTGCACTGAAAGAAACTGTTGATACCGTAATTTTTGTAATAGTAATGGTTATTATAATAAGATTTTTCCTTGGAGAAATTCGTTGGATTCCGTCAGGTTCTATGCGTCCGACATTAATTGAAGGGGACAGAATATTTGTTGAAAGATACTCAAGATTTTACAAAACTCCGCAAAGGGGAGATATCATGGTATTTTATCCTCCGTTTGAAAAACTAAAAAATACACCTGTAAAAGTCTTTTCAAGACTAACAGGATTTTTCTGCAAAGATATTGCATACATAAAAAGAGTAATCGGCATGCCGGGTGATAAGTTTGAAGTTAAATGGGATGATACAGGCAAATATACCATCTATATTAACGATAAACCTCTTGATGAACCTTATATCAGAAGTGCCTATGACTATACAACATGCACGCAGGCTATGACTTGCGGTCCGTTGATTATACCGGAAAAACATTATATGATGCTCGGTGATAACAGAGGTAATTCACAGGACGGAAGATACTGGGGATTATTGAGTGAAGACAGATTTATAGGTAAAGCCGTATTCCTGTTCTGGCCTTTCAGCAGAGTAAAATCACTGAAATTAAAAGTGTCACCTTACGGGAACTTGAACGAATAAGGTAATTAATCAGCATATACCGGAATTAGCAATAATATCTTTTAATTTAATTAAATCTTCCTCGGTAATATCGGCAGTAAGGGACAGACGTAGTCTTGAGGTACCCTGAGGAACCGTTGGAGGTCTTATCGGTAAAGTAAAATATCCGTTTTGAAACAATATTTCGCTTAATTCCACCGTTTTATCATTTTCCCCGACTATAACGGGAATAATATGACTTGAACTGCCCATTTTCTTCGCTATATCAAGCATATTCATTCTTTTCTCAAATGTATAAGGCAGTTTATTCTCTATTATCCACTTAGAAAAAGCAATATTTATCGGCGGCAGAGAAGTTGAAAAAATAAACGAACGTGCTTTATTGATTAAATATTCAATCAAAGTTTTTTTACCTGTAGCAAAAGCACCCATTGAGCCTATAGCTTTGCCAAATGTCCCCATAATTAAATCTACATCATCAATTATTCCCAAATCTTCACATACCCCTAAACCCTTTTTACCGAAAACTCCAAAGGCATGAGCCTCATCAAGAATCAAAATACAATTATATTTTTTCTTTAATTCAACAAGTTTATTCAAATCCGCAATGTCTCCGTCCATGCTGAATACACTCTCTGAAACTATTATTGCATTTTTATAATTATTTCTTTCTCTTATAAGAAGTTTCTCCAGTCCTTCCATATCATTATGAGGATAACGAAAAAATTTACCTCTTGATAATTGCATTCCGTCAATAATACTTGCATGATTAAGTTTGTCTGAAAAAATTACATCACCGCTATCTGCAATAGAGCTGTTTATCCCAACATTTGCATGATATCCGCTGTTAAACAACAATGTTTTTTCTGTTCCGAACAAATTACTGATTAAATTTTCCAATTCATTATAAACAGGTAATGTTCCGGTCAGCAATCTGGCAGATGCACTTCCAAATGTGTATTTATGACCTGCGGCATGCAAAAATTCATTGGTGATATCTTCATTATCCGCAAAATTTAAATAGTTATTTGATGAAAGATTTAAAAGTTTTTTGCCGCCAATATATATATACTTACCCCCTTTTCGCTCAAATTTACTTATTGAACGAAAATGAGAGGCTGTTTTTAAATCTTCAAGCTTATTTTCGTAAATCTCAAACATACCCTGATTTTATGATAAACAGAAATCATTATCAATTTAAAATATATTTTTATAAGTTAAGAAATAATCATTTATTACATTCAACAGCATCGGCATAATCCACACCAAAATTGCCGCACCCAAAACAGGCTTAAAAAGGAAGCTGAGCTGGAATACGTTTACCTGCGGTGCAGTCTTGGAAATTACACCCAAAATTATATCCTGCCCCAATGTAGCAAGTAACACAGGAGAAGCTATCTGCAAACCCATATACAAAACATTGGAAGTCATTTTTACAAGATAATCCATATTTATTAAATCAGAAAGCGGTAAAGCCTCAGAATACAGCGGAAATATCTCAAAACTTCTCAATAATGCCTGCACAAGCCAATATATTCCGCCAAGTTCAATAAATATAAGTATGCCAAGCAAAGAAAACAACTTTGTTAAAATCGACACCTGAGATGACGTAGTAGGATCCAAAACCATAGCAGATGATAGCCCCATCTGCATGTTAATCATATCGGCACCGGCATCTATCGCTAATAAAATAAGCTGTGCAATATAACCTATTATTGCACCTACCACAAAATTTAAAACAATACCCAAAAACAAAGATTCTTTTGCTGCAAGTATATCAGGAATTTTCGGACTTAAAAATGCAGTAAGGATAAATGTAAACATCAAAGCAAGAGCCAGTTTTACCATGCCCGGAATTTCTTTTCTGTTAAATATAGGAGCCATTCTGAAAAATCCGAGAATACGGCAAAAAACGTAAATGCCTGATAACAAATACGCATTTACGTTAGGAAATATTTTTGCTAATTCCAGATAAAATCCGTCCATTATATTCCTGCTATCTTCTCCTGTTTATTGTTCTACCCTCAAGCAAATCCGGCATAGGATTATCTACCCTGTTAGAACGGATAGTTTTAATCTTTTCCTGGTTATCAATATACGGAACTCTGTTTGGATTTTTCATAATATAATCAATATCCGTTCTTCCGTTAAATTTTTGAGGTGCTAACTGCCCGTACGCAGATGTATATTGATGATAATCAGCTGCCAAAACATAGGTATCATTTTTCGGTACAACATTAAATGCTAACCCCATACCCTCGATAAACAGATTGTTTAAAATTCTTATAAATCCGAAACCACCGATTACAATTACAAGAAATACACCTAAAATTTTTGGAGCAGCAGCAATAGTCTGTTCCTGAACCTGTGTAACCGCCTGTAATATACCTACAACAAGACCGATGCCGGCTGCACATAATACACACGGCATTGATATGGTAAGCATTGTTAAAAATCCTTTTGCCAAATATTCTGCTAAAATTTCAACCATAAATTTCACCTTTCTTAAACAGACGTCAGTTATAACTTGTAACCAGACCCTGAACTATCAATGCCCAGCCGTCTACCGCAATAAATATTAATAACTTAAACGGCAGAGAAATAATTGTCGGCGATAACATAAACATACCTAATGCCAGCAATATGTTCGCCACGACAAGGTCTAATACAATAAACGGAACAAATATTACAAAACCGATTTCAAATGCTGTTTTTAACTCACTCATAATATAAGCCGGAGCAACCTGCCAAACAGTAATTTCATCAGGAGTTTTCGGCGGAGCCTTATGTGATAACTCGATAAAAAATGCCAAATCTCCCTGTCTGGTTTGTTTCATCATAAACTCTTTTAAAGGTTTCGAACCTTCTTCTATCGCCGCAATCATATTCTGATTCCGCTGATACGGCACACTTCCCATGTCATACATTTTCTGAAATGTTGAACCCATGGTGAAAAAAGTTAATATAACAGATAAACCTATTATTACTATTGCCGGCGGCACTGACTGAGTACCTAAAGCTGTTTTAAGCATCGAAAAAACTATGACGAACCTCAAAAAGCTGGTCATACAACAAAATACAAGCGGTATCAATGAAAACACCGTCATTACAACCAATATTTGAAGTACAGGATTTATATCTTTTAATACGTTATCCATTATATCCCTCTGTTTCTTATCCGTTCATCTTTCTCAACATACTGTGAAGTACATTGTTTTCGGGTTTAACTCTGTTTTGAAAATCCACAATTACTGGTAAATCATCAACACTTCCTGCTGAACGAACCTGCTTCTGCGGAGTCTGCTCATTACGTCTTACCTGATGAACAGTATCTTTTCGCTTTGAGGCGACATCTGATGATACCGACTGTTCATATTTTTTCGTTACTTCATGAACCGGTTCTGCAGTATCTCCAAGTTTGGATATTAATGTGGTTTTATCAACATCACCTGCTATCAAAAATCTTTCACTGCCTGCTCTGACAACATAAAGTGTTTTTCTCGGTGCTATGGAAATTGTTTCTTCAACACCAAGCATACGACTTTTTGAAGGTTTAATATCCCCAAACCCCGAGAACTTCTTATACACCATAAGTGCAAAGAATATCAAACCTATCATTGCCATTGTATATATCGCAAAATTTGCTAAGTATCCGCCCATATATCCCTCTCAACTTCTGTTTTGTACGAATTATTTATATATCTTCGTCTTCTAATTCAAAATCACTATAGTCAAATTCTTCTTCTGCACCTTCACCGGCAGGATTTTCAACAGGTTGCTGTACAGGAGCTTCATCTGCCGTCTGTGTTTCGTTTTCAACTTCTTCCTGTTCTTCCTGAGGAGCTGCAATACTTTGGAACTCAGATGCACCCACCTCACCATAAGCAGCAGGATTTTTCTTTTGAAGAATTTCAGAAATCTTAACACCGTATCTGTCATTTACAATAACCAGTTCACCGTGTCCGATTACTTTATTTTCAACTCTTAAAGTAATATGATTTTCATAAATAGCTGCAACATCTACGACCTGCCCAAGTTCAATCTTTTTAAGATTTCCTAATGAAATTTTTACAGGATCGAGTTCTGCATACATATCGACTTCAATGGTGTCCCACAAATTCTTTGGAACTGATTTTTCACCCATCTTGTCACCTCCGTTATTATCAAATGGTATCGTAATCTCTCTGTTCGGCTCTATCAGAACCGTTTTTACATCATCTTGAATATATAGAGTTAATTTGCTTAACTCGCTATCTTCCAATATAATTAAATCCCCTGCTTCAAGACTCTTCATCTCATCTACCGAAAATCTGGTCTTTCCTATAACTAAACGCACATCGGTAGAACATTCATAAAAATCGGGAAAATCAAATTTATCACCGGTAAATTCAATTTTATCGGGGGATAAACGTCCGTCCGGTACGGAAAGGATAAATTTTCCGTACAAATCTATTTGTTCTTCATCTGTAATTAAGAATGTCAATTGTGTCATATCAAAATTTGTTCTGACAAAGTTTACGACAGGCGGCGGTTCAAGAAAAGGTATTATAATTCTTGAAACATAGTCATTAAAGCCTGTTAACACAGCTTTTTCAAGTTCTGATATGTTATCAATATTAAATGGTCTGCCGGCTCTGCCTAACCCCTTATTCAGAAGAATTGCGATACAATCTGATGACATTCTCATATACATATCATAAAATTGGTCTATACGAACCTTCGTAACAAAGTAAGCATCTTTAGTTTGGAGCAGATTAATGTTCTTGCTTACACCGATTAATTCACATCTTAATCCGGGGAAAAAGAAACCGTCCGCTGACTTTTGTATAGCAAGCGGGAACAGTTTTTCGTACCAGTCGTACTCATAATACAACAGGCTCGGACTTTCAACTTTAGGTTTTTTTTCCTTTTGCGATCTCTTTTTCAATTAATTATCCCTCTACCCAAGTGTGAATTAATATTTCCCATAAATACATTAATGTATTTTTTAATACATAACATCAACCTTTTAATGTATTTTTTTTAAAAGTCAACAAAATATTTACATTACTTTATAAGTTAATAATTACTTTACAATGAAGTGTGCTTTATTTATAATTTTTACAGATATTAAGAGATACAAAAGGTGAGAAAATGAGTAAATATTTATTGGAAATAGGAACGGAAGAACTTCCTTACAGATTTATACCACAGGCAATTGAACAGCTTAAAAACGGATTTGAAGGGTTTTTAAACAACAGCAAAACAGGTTTTGATAAGGTAGATGTGTATGCAACCCCAAGAAGACTTGCTGTTATTATTTCCGGTTTGGTAGATAAAAGTGAAGATGAAGAAAAAATTGTAAAGGGACCTATTGCCAAAGTTGCTTATGATGAAAACGGAAATATCACAAAAGCAGGAGAAGGTTTTGCCCGTAAAAACGGAATTAATCCTGAAGACCTTTATATTGAAGATGATTATGTTCACGCTAAAATTATCGTTAAAGGCAAATCAATCAAAGAATTATTGCAGGAAAACGTACCTTCAATTGTTATGAAACTTCAGGGTTCTCATTTTATGAGATGGAGTTATAATGATGAAAAATTCTCTCGCCCTATCAGATGGATTGTATCAATTCTTGATAAAGAAGAAGTTAAAATTAAAATCATCGATAAAGAATCCTCTAATGTATCAAGAGGACACAGATTTGCACAACAAAATGTTGTAATAGGTAATCCTGATGATTATATTGAAATTATGCGTAATTGCTGTGTAATCGTGGATCAGAACGAACGCCGTCAGCTGATAATTGACAAAGCTAAAGAAGAAGCGGACAAACTGGGTGCAGTTCCTTATTATACAGATGATTTACTTGAAGAAGTTACATTTATCACGGAATATCCTGTACCTGTGGTTTGCGAATTTGACCCGAAATATCTGGAAATTCCGGAGGAAGTTACAGTTACGGTTATGGCTGTTCATCAAAGATATTTTGCACTGCATAAAGACGGTAAACTTATCAACAAATTTATCACAATGACAAACTATATCGGAGATGAATTTGCAAATATTAAAGCCGGTAACGTTCGAGTAATTAAAGCAAGACTGGATGATGCGGTATTCTTCTTCACAGAAGACACAAAAAAACCTTTGGAAAATTATGTAGAGTCATTAAGGGGTGTAACTTTCCAAAAAGGTATGGGGTCTGTATACGATAAAACATTACGCTTAGTAGCATTGTCAAAAGATATTGCAAAATCTCTCGGCGTTGACTCAAAAACAATTGAAAGAACCGCTTTGTTATGTAAAGCAGATTTAACTACTCAATTAGTATTTGAATTTACAGAATTACAAGGATTTATTGGTGCTGACTACGCAAGAGTTTCCGGCGAAAATGAAAAAGTTTGCGAAGGTATCAAAGAACATTATTTCCCACTAAACGCAGAAAGTGAAACTGCTAAAGGCATTGAAGGGCAAATCGTTGGTATTGCAGATAAAATGGATACTATTTGTGCAGTATTTGCAGAAGGCAAAAAACCTACCGGTTCTTCTGACCCTCTTGGCGTAAGACGTGCTGCACTTGGTATTATAAAAACAATACTTTCAGCTAATTTAAAAATAGATTTGAACGACTTAATAATTAAAACACTTCTTTTATTACCTATAAAATCTATTGACGGAAATATTATAGACAAGGTTAAAAACTTTGCAAGCTCCGGTGCAGACAGAATTTCAGGTAAAGTTCTTGAAGAAGTTACTGAATTTATTATTCAGCGTTTAATTATATTCTTGTCTGATAATTATTCTAAAAATGTACTGGAAGCATGTGCTTCAAATAAAAATCCGCTTGAAGACCTTGCAGATTACATAAAGAGAGTAGAAACAGTATCAAAACTTGATAATCCGCAATTAAATGAAAATGCAAATCGTGTATCAAGAATTCTTAAAGAAAATTCAACAAAATCAGTTGATAAATCGCTGTTTAAAGAATCTTCCGAAAATATGCTGCTTGAACAAATTAATACGGTTGATGATAATGCAGACTATGAAACATACGTTTCTCAGCTGATTTCCATTAACCCGTCCGTAGAAAAATTCTTTAATGATGTTCTTGTCATGGATAAAGATGAAAAAATTAAAGAAAATCGACTTGCATTGTTAACATTGTTAAAGAAAAAATATACAAGACTTACAGATTTTTCTAAGCTATAACCGAGTTTTAGAGATTTGTAACATATTGTAAAGTTTGCATGTAAAAAAGTAAATTATTTTTTTGAGGATACTTTAAAATAATACAATAAGGAAATTTCACTAATCAATGTGTAGGGGTGAACAAAATGTTAGACAGAATTAAAAATTTAAAAATAGTAAAAAAGCTTAATGAAACTATTAGTCCTAAATTAAGATGGTTAAATTATGCAAATCATACGCAAGATAAAACCTCCCCTGACTATATAAAAATGATTAGCGGAGTAGAAGATATTCAAACAAATTCTGACGAACGTAAGCTGGAAGCAATGGTCAGAGAACAGTTAAAGGAAGAATTCCCAAATATTGAGAATATGAAATCCTATGAACTTCTTGTTGATGCAGTAATGCACAATTTAAAGAAAAAACAGCTTCAAGCTATGGATAATCTTGATATTGAATAAACCAATATCATTTATAACGATTATCAAAAGAAAACAACACCCAAAAGGGTGTTATTTTTTGCTTTAAATATAAAATTAATCTGGTCAGCTACACAAATAGTATTGTAACTGTTATTTATGTTTTTTGCAGTAGTATCAGAATGGTCGGCAGAGAAGTTTCTTATAATACCTGCGTCCGAACCATATGCCGTAGTAGAAACTCTTGACCAATAGTTCCCGCTCAATTTCATAAGCGAAGGCATACCGGCAGTATTATAAGTACCGCACTTATAATACAAACTTGGGCCAAAAGATTTGAATTTCGATTTACCTGTGCAATAATTATGACAGAAATTTATATTATGCCAATCAAAAAAAATAGAGTTGTAAAACTTTACAACCCTATTTTTTTATTAATAAACTTTCTATGTAAGAGTATAACTCATTTCTTCCTGAATTTCTTGCTGTAGACGTCCTTTACACTGATTGTACTCCGCTTCAACCATTTGCAGCTGAATTTGATATTCCTGTATTTGCTGTTCAAGCTTCTGTTCCATTAATTGAACTTTTGCCTGACGCTGCTGTAAAGTTTTCATAACGGGAGAGTCAGGATCATAATCCGTACCAACCTTCATCAAGTCATTTCCCGCATTAATTAAACTTGTTTTTGTCGCAATAATTTCCTGAATCTTAAATTTGAGGTCAGACCTTTGACCTTGCAACTGTCTTAATCTCATTGTATCTGTAATAAGACCCATATTTCGCTTCCTTTACCTGGTTTCGTTCAGATTATTTCCCCTCAAGAAGCTATGTTGATTGTTTTCTGCTATTAATTGTTCCATTTTGTGGAATTGATGTTGGTGATAGTTTAATCGGTACTGAGCCATTTTTAATTTCTTTTTCATTGTCAGAAATTCTTTTAAACTTTCTACCAAGTAGTTCACCAAGGCTTTTAGAGGGCTTTTTCTGATGATAAAATTCTTTGAATATATCAAGAAATCTACTATTCTCTTTATATTCATCTCTAAAGTATCTTGAAGTGACATGATTATTCTACTCCTATCAACACTTTAGATTTCTACATGTATATAAAAACAATCTTTATCAGAATATTGCTTGTTTTTACAAATTATCTTAACATGTCTTAACCTAAAATGCCTGTCTTTTTTTCTACATTTTTGAAAGGATTGTATGGCTCACCCTTCACACAGTTATTTATCGGCATAACCTTTTCAAACTTTAACGATTTAGTAAAATGAGAAAACAAAGTGTAATAAAATTTTACAAATTTATCTAACAGCAAACATACTATGTTATCTTTAAAAAGTTTGTCACAAACCAATCTTGTATATGTTCTGTTATCATCCATTTTCTCTACCCGTACATTAAATTATTACAAGTTTTGGATAGCTTTGCTATCACTATCGATAGATTCTTTCAGCATCTTCTTGCATACATCGCCTTGCGTATCAAGCATTTTACATACAGTTTCTATATTACGAACCTTGCTTGACAATATCGCATCAGCATTTGCCGTAATATTACCGGTAATACGCTGATACGCCGCAAGAGCAGGCGTTGTAATACCCTGCATCAAATTACCCATTACAAGAGCAGGCAAGCCGTATTCACCCAAGTATGGTGCAGCAGACTGCATTATACCACCCCAACCGGAAATCATACTTGCAATAGGGAGTACAATATTTCTGCCTGCATAACCGTAACCGTTTGCAGCACCAACACCGTATGCCGCAGCACTTGCAATATCAGCCAAACCGGCAACCCCTGATGCGAAACCGGTAGGAGTACCGGATACAGAAGCCGAACCTAATCCGTTTAACGCTGAAGAAATATCAGACCCCCAGCCTCCAATTGCGGAAGCCCCGCCTGTTGCGAATCCTTCTGCCCAGGATATAGGTGCAGCACCCCCCGGGAAACCGGAATAATTATATAATGAATTTAAGCCGAATGAAGAACCACCATTCATAGACGAATAATACGATGTCCCCGGAACGCTAATTGATTCAGAACTACCGAATAAATTTGCATAAGATGACGGAGCCATCAAACTTGCTAATCTGTATAAAAAGCTGCCTGACATACCCCAACCTGTACCCTGACCGGTACCGGAAACCGTTAAATCTCTTAATTTATCATAAGTTTCCCACAACTGAGCTTTTGCCTCAGAACCGGCTGTACCAAACTTATTTGCTATTACAAGGTAACTATCGTTTTTGTATGACATAACTGCCTCTCTTTATAATTTAAGTAATATCTTACTAAGATTCAAAAGTTTTGAATGTAGATTCAATATTCTTCTGAATTACTTTTTGTACTGCTTCCATTTCAGTCTGAAGAGCTTCTTGTTCAGTATCTAACTGACGTAATCTCAATTCTAGCGTTCTGTCTTCCTCCTGAATTTTTTCCGTTTTGGCATTGATATCTGCAATACGTTTTTCATATACTTCCATATCATAGTGATATTGATTCATAGCATCTTCGTATGCCTGAGTATCAGTTTTTGTGTTAGTGTTAACCGGATATGTTGCAGATGAATTTTCAAATTTGATTGACTGTATTCTGCCTTCCGCATTAATATCCACGATTGCACGTTCTTTATTTTCAATTTTTGTACTAAGATCCTGTGCAACATAATACATTAAGTTTGATTGATTTTCCGTAGGTTTTGTCTTGTCCGGAGCACTATCATATGTTTTTTTCAAATCGGACAGGCAGGCATATCTTACTTCACCCTGAAACGTCCATTTATAAATTTCTGCCGGATTTGATTTTGCAAAATCAGTATTTGGCCAATCTCTGCAAATCTGATCATATGCAGCCTTGTCGGTTGTATCTTTCACATCCAAACTTGTTATATTTGAATTACCTACATATTTAGGAACATTAGATTGAGGATAATATGTAGGCAAGTCGATTTTTAATTCTCCTGCAGCATCATCAAGGTCCTCTCTCAGAGCAAACGTAACACCGTTTGTACCATTGAAAGCCATAAGACTGCCTTTGTTTCTGCCTATAATCGGATAGTTTGCAACTACAATATCATAAGCTGCAGCCTGCTCCGGATTTGTTGAATCATAAGGTGTTACCGGTACCCCGTTAACAGTATATGAATCATCTGTTTTAGTTACAAGGTTTGCATCAATATATGATTTTACACCGTTATCACCCATTGCAACCTGCGGATTTACAAGCATATTCTGAATACCTGTATATATGTCAGAATAGTGACAATGTGTTACCAAATAATTGTATCCGTCAGGATCATTAACTAATGCTGTCATATCCTCGATTGTTTCGGTAATATTACCATCCTGATATGTGTACTCTAACTTTGTAAAATCCTGAGAGCTTGGAGCAGTCGGAACTTTCAATGCCAATAGTTCGTTAAAGGTATTAGCACTCTTCATCGCCAAAGCCGTACGAGCCTGATTTACTTGCTGTCCTTCATATTCTACGTTAGTTTTTCTTGCTGTTAATGCGAGCCATCTGGCCTGTGATGCCGCCATACCCATAAGCTGCTCTCCTCATGTATTTCTTATATTAAACTACTACACTAACTTATATAATTATGATTTTATAAAAGTCAATGTTATCTGTATTTATTATACAGTAGGTATTTACGTTTTTTTAGCAGTTATCGGCAAATCTACTGCATATAACCCAGCTATTACATGCAAAATCATACAAAAGAATTAGGATAAAAATATAAAAATACATAACATTACAAATAAAACTCATCAATTCTGTTAAAGAAATTTTTAAATATATTTCTTGGAACCGCAATTTTTTCGGAAGAATCATGAGGATTTACAATATAGACATTATTTGAATCAGAACCAATAACCGAATAAGTATGACTACCCTCCAACGTTACGGATTTACCATCTGCAGTTTTAAATGTTTTTGGTACATCGGTGCTTTTCCAGACTACAGCAATGTAATTTTCGTCATTAAAACTATCTATTTTATAATCAGACAAAGTACCCCTTATATTTGATTCTGAATCATAGTTTCTTGTACCCTTGCCTGTTAAAAGCCTGAAAGCTACCCAAGGTCTGTTACCATCCAGATGATTTTTATTACGCTGCGGATTTTTTCTTACATAATCTTCTGCAGCAATTTCAAATAATCTAACATCCAAATCTCCTCCGGCCAAATCCGTTCGTGATTTTACATAATCTTTGTCATAAATATAACTAATGTTTACCCCTTTTAAAGTAACTTTTACTTTATTATCGTGAAGCAAAGTTATTGAATCTTCAATAAGCTTTTTACCTTTTGGAGTATTCGCAATCGAGTATATTGCCGCCAACAGCCAACAATCATTCAATTTTGTACTTTGACCAAAATTTGTATCAATTTTACCATTCAAATCAAATCTGCTTGTTTTGGTATCCTGTTGAACCGATTGTCTGGAAACTGACTTTGAAAACACAGAAGAAGCAGAAGACTCACAAGAATCCTGCCCAAACATTTTGTAATTGTTTACTGTATTAAGATATAAGCCAATCGCAGCAACCATATTTATCTGTATAATCCCCAAAAATTTATAACTTAAATTTTTCTTTCCCTGTAATAATATAAAAAAATTAATTGTGTAATAATTGACACACAGCAGAATGACTTTTATAATTCTTTACATAAAAACACCGGTCTGAAATCAGACCGGTGTTTTTGCATTTTAAATTTATTTTTACTCAGCGGATTCTGCTTCCCCATTTTCATTAACGGTAAGAGCAATACGTTTATCCGTAGGATTAAATTTCAAAATATAAGTCATTATTTTGTCGCCTACCTGCAGAATATTGCCGTCACGATTTTGAAGTTCAACAACTTCGTTATGAGGAAGAAGAGCTTCTACACCGGGGAATACTTCTACGAAAGCACCGAAGTGTTTAATTCTGGTAATTGTACCTTCAACTTTATCGCCCTCTTTGATATTCTTTTCAGCTTCAACCCATGGATCAGGCTCTAAATTTTTCAAACTTAAAGACACACGCTGTTTTTCATGGTCCACAGCAATAACTTCAACATCAATTTTATCCCCAACATTCAAGACATCTGTCGGATGGTCAATCCATCTCCATGAAAGCTGTGATAACGGTAACAAGCCATCAATACCGCCAAGGTCAACAAATGCACCGAAATCGGTAATTCTGACAACATCACCTTTTACAACCTGACCTGCTTCAATCTGTGAGAATACTGTTTTTCTTGCTTCAACAGCACTGTCATCATAAACTTTCTTATTAGAAAGAATAAAATTATTCTGCTGGCTGTCAAGAGTTAATATTTTCAATTCGATTTTTGAACCTACTTCCAAATCAGATTCTTTACTTCTTAACTGAGAAGAAGGTACAAATCCTCTGACTCCTGAAACTTCAACAAGAATACCGCCCTTAACAACACCTGCAACAGTTGCAAGAATTGTTTCGTCAGCTTCTTTAATTTTTTCAAGTTCTTTCCAAGCATAAGCGAAATCAACCTTTTTACGAGATAAAAGGAATTTACCGTCTTCATCTTCTTCTCTTATAATAAGAAATTCGTATTCGGTACCCTTTTCAAACTTATCCTCTAATTTTTCATCTTTATCAACAGCTTCTCTGGTCGGAACGATAGCAATTGTTTTTGCACCAATATCGACCATTACACCCTGACCGTCAAAACCGCAAACAATACCCTTTACTAAATCACCTTTCTGAAATTTATAATCGTACTGTTTCAACAGTTCTTCAAAATCTAATTCCTTTGATGTCATTTTTACTCCAATTCTAAGACTCATATCTAATAAACATACCGACATAATATCAGAGTAAAGTCAATTTGTATATATTTTTTAACATTATTTAACATATGTTAACTATATGCAACACCAAATATACAATATATTAGCAATATCACATTGTATAAATAAATCCTTAGAATTTAACGACAATAAGCCTCTAGTCAGCTAAGGAATCTATCAGCTTTTTAATTGTATTTTCCTGAAGTTCAATTTCATTTATTCTGTCATTTGTTTGCTGAATTAACTCCTGAGGTGCATTTGCCACAAACTTAGGATTGTTAATTCGGCCTTCAAGTGATTTCTTTTCAGCCGTCAATTTATCCAATTTTTTATTTTGACGTTTGATTTCTTCATTAAAATCAATAAGATTTTCCAGCGGAATTATAATAGTAGAAGCTGAAACCACAGCACTCGCAGATTTTTTCGGAGCTTTTGCCTCTTTATTTGCATAAGAAATATTTTCTACTTTTGCTAATCTTCTGATATATGCCTCAATAGCTTCAAATACCGGTTTTTCATCTTTATCCGCTCTTATCTCAATATCAATTTTTAAAGAAGTTGAAATATTAAAACTTTGACGAACATTTCTCAGTGAAGTAATTGTTTCAAATACAAGCTCCATTTCTTTAGCTTCTTTTTCAAACACCAATTCTTCATGATAAGTCGGGTATTCTGATATTATTATTGCACTCTTAACTTCAGAACTACCAAGCTGTTTATCCGCCTTTGGAATTAATTGCCATACACGCTCTGTTATGTGAGGCATAATAGGATGAAGCATTCTCAATGACATATCAAGAACATACCTTAAAACTCTTTGTGTATTAAGTTTTAAACTATCATCCTGCAACTGAATTTTTGCAATTTCCACATACCAGTCGCAATAACTGTTCCAGAAGAAATCATACAGAGTATGTGCAGTTTCGCCAATTCTGTATTCTTTAATATTTTCGTTAATTTCTTTTGCTGTAGAATTTAACTTATCTAAAATCCATTTATCAGCAATAGTAAGATTACCAAAATCAATATCTTTACTGTCAACACCTTCCAAATTCATTAATACAAATCTGGAAGCATTCCAAATTTTATTAGCAAAGTTACGTCCGTATTCAAAACGTTCTTCACTCATTTTAATATCCTGACCGCCGTACGTACAAAGCGAAGTCATAGTAAATCTTAAAGCATCACAACCATACTTATCAATAATCTTAACCGGATCTATCGTATTACCTTTAGATTTGGACATCTTCTGTCCTTTTTCATCTCTAATCAGACCATGTATATATACGGTAGAAAATGGAGCTTTACCGGTAAACTCAAGACCCATGGTAATCATCCTTGCAACCCAGAAGAAAATAATATCAAATCCGGTTACAAGAGTAGTTGTCGGATAGAATTTCTTAAAATCATCACTTTCCGTATTAGGGAAACCCATAGTAGAGAACGGCCATAAACCTGATGAAAACCATGTGTCAAGAACATCACTATCCTGTACATAATTTTCAGGATCAGGATTTTCTTTTGCTACGACCATTTCACCGGTTTTTTTATGATAATACGCCGGAATCTGATGTCCCCACCATAATTGACGGGAAATACACCAATCTCGTATATTTTCCATCCAGCCCAAATAATTCTTTTCCCATCTGTCAGGAACAAATTTAATTCTTCCGTCTTTTACGGCAGCAATAGCTTCTTTCGCAAGAGGTGCCATTTTAACGAACCACTGTTCAGAAAGTAACGGTTCAATAGTAGTACCACAACGCTGGCACTTGCCCACATTATGCTCATGATCACGGGTTCTAAGCAGGAATTTTTCATATTCAAGCATACCGACAATCTTTTTACGGGCTTCATATCTGTCTAATCCGTGCAAAGCCTGAGGAACCTCACCACATGCCTTCATATTGCCGTTTTCATCTAAAATCCAGATAGGTTTAAGTCCGTGACGTTGACCTACTTCAAAGTCGTTAGGGTCATGAGCCGGTGTAATTTTTACGGCACCGGTACCAAAGTTTCTGTCAACGTACTCATCTGCAATAATTGGGATTTCCCTCCCTGAAAGGGGAATAACAACTGTTTTACCAACCAATTCGGAATATTTACTGTCATCAGGATGAACTGCAATAGCAACATCACCAAAAATTGTCTCAGGTCTTGTTGTTGCAACTATGATTGCACCATGTTCACCTTTTAACGGATAAGAAATTTCCCAAAGATGTCCCTGTTCAGTAACATATTCGGTTTCGACATCTGATATCGCACTGTTACAACGAGGGCACCAGTTAACAATATATTTGCCCTTATAAATTAATCCTTTTTCATATAGTCTGACAAAAACTTCTTTTACTGCATCAGAACAGCCTTTGTCAAAAGTAAATCTTTCTCTTGAACGGTCAAAAGAAGCACCCAGTCTTTTACATTGGTCTAAAATAGCGGATTTGTGCTCATTTGCCCACTTCCAGGTCTCTTCAAGGAATTTTTCTCTGCCTAAATCATATCTTGATAAGCCCTGTTCGCGAAGTTTCTTTTCTACGACATTTTGAGTAGCAATACCTGCGTGGTCAGTACCCGGCAGCCATAAAGTTTCATAACCGGACATTCTGTGATAACGGATCAAAATATCCTGCAGGGTTTCATCTAATGCGTGACCCATATGAAGCACACCGGTAACATTCGGAGGCGGAATTACAATGGAATATGCAGGCTTATCACTTTTGGCATCAGCCTTAAAGTATTCACCCTTTTCCCAAAATTTATAAATTTCGTCTTCCGTACCTTTTGCATCATAAACCGTAGGTAAATCATTAATATTAATCGCCGTCTTTGTCATAAAAACCTCTTTTGCTTATCTCATGTATGACAAAAAAATAACACAAAAACACAAATAATAAAATAGTTTTACGGGAATTTCCAAATATAAATCTTAAAATAACCCGATATTAGTATTTCTTTTCCCAGCCGTTTTCCATAATTTCAAAAGCATAGTTATATTCAGGGTTATCGTTACCGCTACCACCAAGAGATGGGTCGGTATATCGAACAATTCTACCTTCAGAATTAACTGCCCAAGCAAAAACATCTACACCCAACCTGTTAGGATTCTTAAACCCATTTACATCAAAAAACATCGAGAAGTTACCGTTGTTAACATCAATAAATACTGTCATACCATTATTTAATATAAATCCTCTTAATGACCAGCTTCTATATTGACTTGCAGTTATTGATTGACGTCTGCCGTCATATGAATATATAGGGAAATGGAAACAAGTTGAATCTCCGGCACCACACACCCTTTGAAAACTAAGTCGTTCTCCGTATTTTTCCATAACCCAATCAGCAGATTCGGCATTATTATCTCTTAATCCCCAATACAACGGTTCAGAATACTCGCTCATAAGAATATTTGTAGCATTAGCAAACTCGGAATAAAATTTCTTCAAACCAACAAGATTTGCTCTTGCATCAATTTTTGCTTTTAAAGTCGGCATTGTCATTGATGCAACACAGCCAATAATACCCATAGTCAACAGTACTTCTGCCAATGTAAAAGCAACTAATTTTTTATTCTTAATCATATATCTCAACACCTGCAATTATATTATACTTTTCTATATAATTATAACATACATTATAAAATAGTAAAAGTATTAATATAATTTAAACAAATCTTATTTAAACGGAGGATTAATACGATTTATCCTGCCGATACCTAATCCGTCAGTAAAGAATTTATACCCGCCGTATAAGAAAAGCCCAAAAGCAGACGCTTTTGACAATCTTTTACCGCCTAATAATGCCATAAGACCGGCACCAAGAGTAATACAATTATCAACACAGGAATTTGCGACACCTTTAAAATACCCGGCAACTGCTTCAAATGGCATGAAAATGTTTGTACCAAGCTGAAAATTAAAAATTTTATCCTTAAATTTTCCTGCAACAGTGCTTGGAGTATCAAGGTACATTCTGCTGTGAGCTCCGGCAACAAGCCTGTTTGCTTCACGAGATTGAGAAAAAGTATCCGCATCAAGTTTACCCAAAACATGAGCATCATAAGCTACCATACCGACCGCACCAAGACCGATACCTCTTGCTGCCAGTGTTCCTATTCCGCTGCCGATTTTACCTATCACACTCATTATTTTGTTTCCTTACTTTTATTTTTAATTTCATTTTCCACCACTGGCACTTCTTTTTCAACTGTTTTTCCTGCCATCTTCAAAAGGGCACTTGCAGCCTGAGTTGCATCTAACCCAAATCCGTCATTTGTTTTTTGCATCTTTTTCAGGATTTTAACAGTCAAATTATCACCCTCAAGCATTCTTGACTCCACAATACTTAGAGCAACTGCTCTTATAGACGCAGACGGATCCTGTAACATTTTATTAACAAGAGCTGTTAATGCAGGGTCATCTTTTCTTGACGGGTCTTCATTCAATCTGTCAACAATTTCATGTGCACCCATTTTTCTGACTTCAACATCCTGACTATCAAGATAATTTTCTAACGTTTTTATATAGTCGTTACTTAGAGCAACTACTTTTATTTTTTTTGTTTTTTGTCCGTCAGCTTCTGTCTGTTCGGAAGCTTTTTCAGTTACTTTTTCGGTTGATTTTTCTGCTTCTTTTGAACTTGATGAATCGGCAGAACTGTTATTATCATTTTGAGAATTAACATTGTCTTTATTATCAGTACCGGAATTTAGCGGTACAAATTGCCCGTTTTCATTGATATAACCTTTTTCGCCGTTTGGTCCCTGTGCATACTCATGATACTTTCCGTCTTTGTCATAAAAACCTTTTTCATCAGCTGAATTTGTATTATCAGAAGATTTGTCTTCTGTAGCATTTTCAGCGTTTTGAGAAGAATTTACACTTTTATCACTATTTTCGGAACTGTTTGCATCACTCACCGATGAAGATTTTTCATCTGAGTCATTAATATTTTGCTGTTGCTGATTATTATCTGAAGCAGAACCTGAGTTTTTTACATCCTGAGATGAATTATCCGAATCTGTCTGAATATCTGCCTTAGAAGAATCCTCTTCGGATTTAGCCGCAGTTTGTGCGTTATTAGCTGAATTTACGGATTTATCACTATCTGCACCAGTCTGACCTGCTTGCTGTTCTTGACTATTTACGTTACCTGATTGTTGTGATTGGGAATTTGAACCGTTAATTTTATTAAATTGACCATTATCGTCAATATAACCTAAGTTTCCATGCTGGTCCTGAACATACGGATAATATTTCCCGCTTGCATCATAAAAACCCGTCTGTCCGGCAGGACTTTGATTTACTGTCTGAGAATATGGGTATTGCGTATTAACACCATTATTTATTGGTTGCTGATAAGGTTGTTGCCCGCAAATATACCCTCCCGGCTGAGTAGTATAATAGTTTGAAGGATAACATCCGCCGTTAGTGCCTGCATCATAAGCAGAACCCGTTTGAGCCGGATAAATAGCACCTGTTGCAGGATTAACAGCAGGATTAAAGATTTGTATATTAACAGCAGAACATGCCGGAGCCTGCTGAGGACCCGGATTATATGCAGGCTGTAAAGGCGGCACATATGGTTGTGATGCCTGATTATTCAGATTATTTGTGTACTGGACTTGTCCGTTCTGCACATAATTTTGCATAACACTATCCTTTTAACTACCTAATTTAATAAAGTCATGTAAGGAAAAATAATTGCCGAAATATTGATTATTTTAAGAAATATTAAGTAATTTTACCACTAAAAACAAATCATTATAATTAAAATATGGTGTATAGTTATGAGGAGAATTATATTAAAACACGACCGCAGCATTTGTGTAAAATGTGCGGAAAATGCTGCCGTGTTTCCACTAACAACAAATATACCTATAAAGAAATGCAGAAGATGGCGGCTGACGGTAATATCTATGCACAAGATTTTTTAAAAATTTTCGAGCCTTATTCATCAATAGAAGCAGCAAGAGAAGTTGATGCAGGAACGGTTGACAACATCATTGAAAAGTTAAAAGCAGATGATTGTTATGATGAAGAAAATTTGACCTTTTACAAATGCAGATACATCCTTGATAACAATTTATGCTCAATATATGAAGAACGCCCGAAACTATGTATAATGTGTCCGTCAAGCGGTTGGGTAGTAACACCGCCGGGATGCGGATTTGAGGCATGGTTGTTTTTAAAAAGGGAAGAAGACATGCAAAGAGTTCGCCAAGCCAAAGAGGAATTACTTGATCTCAAAGTTATGAGAACAAAAACTCATGACGAAAATTTGCTGAAAAAAATTGACTCCGTTGAAAATAAAATCAGGAATACGATTAAAATATTTTCGGAAAAAGGTTCAATGTATTGGTAAATTCCGATTTAATACCGGATTTTAGTTTGATTAACATTATAACATCATCTTTGGAATTACAATTCTCTTTCAACAATAGTTCTATAGAAATCCGTATTAATATTCAATTTGTCACCAATATCCAAAAGCATTTGAATAAAGTTTCTTTCACTTCTGCGTTTAGACTTCTTACTGACTTCAATAATCTCGCCTATTTTATGATAAATCCTTGTATAGTAGGTATTCTGAGCTTCTGAAATATCAACTTCCAAATCTATTTTTTCGATATGCTCAAATAATTCCAAAAGCACTTCTGCCTGCTGCATTTCAAGACTGTATGCAAGCCTGTTTATATTTTGCTCGATTTTCTTTGCAAAAATTTTGTTTGATAAAGATTTATCAATTTTTATGCCGAGTGCATTTGCCTCATAATTAATTACTTCTACCGCCTGCAAATCCGCAGAATCAACAAAACCGCCGGCAGAATTAATTATGTCATTGAAGTTTTTACCCAACGCATATTTTGCTGCAATTTTAAATTCTTCAGGCGGAGCAACACCCATAGACTGCATTTGGTATATAGAGCTTTTCCCCTCTCGATACAATTCCTGATACGTCTGGGCAAATTTCTCCATTTTGCCTTTCAGTAATAATTGCAGAATTTTTCTTCTCTCTTCAATAAATATATCCTTCAAAGTAAAGTATTCTTTACCAAAATATTCGTCAATGGAACGTATAATTTCAGTAATAGGATTCAACATAAATACTTTTGTCAAATTCTGTTTCATTGTATGATACTCGTCCGCATCCGAATATTCTTTAATCGCACAATGGAAATCTCCATCAGAATACTGCATTAGGGCAAACGTCAAATTAGAACGCTGCAAGGTAATTCTTGACATAACTTCAATATGACCAAGCAATAATGTTGAATTACCCTTATTAATTCTCTGACAATCTTTTCTGTCCACTATATAACAATATATATTTTCTTCGTCCTCAAAATCCTGATATAAAGCAGAAATTGCCCACAGACAAGCAATCTGTTTTAATGTAACAATTGACGGACGAACAAATTTTTCAAAAATATCTTTACCCGTACCGTATTCAGGTAAATTACTCTTGGCTTCACTCAAAATATCCAGGAATTTCTTCTCAAGATTTTTACCTGTAAACCTTGTTGCAAGCTGCATTGCACGGGCAGCATACTTCATTATCTGAACGGTTTCTATACCTGAAATTTCCGAGAAAAACCAACCGCAGCTTGTATACATTAAAAGGGTTTGACGCTGAATTTCGAGCAATTCCATAGCTTTGACTTTATCTTCATAAGATAAATCAGGTTTGAAATTTTCGTTCTGAAATTTGTCGAGATTAACACGACTTCTGTCAAGAATTACCTGAATATATTTATTTCTGACTTCCCAAACATCATCAAAATATTTAATACCCTCTTTTTCAAAAACAACAGCCAACTCATCCCTCAAATAATCAAGAGCATCTCTTAACGGCTTACGCCATTTTTGGTTCCAACCCGGATGTCCGCCTGTAGAGCAGCCGCAATCTTCTTTCCATCTGCCTACACCATGGAAACAACTCCATGATGATGCCTGTTTAATATCAGCCTCATAATTACTTCTGTAATTTTCAAGATATTCAGCGTAATTTGTGATTTTAAAACCCTCAGCCTCTGCACGGACTTTTAAAACATAAGCTAATGCCATATCCCCAAATTTTGTATGATGACCGTAACTTTCACCATCAGTCGCAATATTTACAAGCTGAGGATAATCCCTTAATTCGGATACGCCCTCTTTTAAACGCTTTACGAACTTATTTCCGTCTTTTAAAAGCTCATCAAAAGCAACTGAACGTGATATAGCACCATCATAGAAGAATAAATCAATATATTTACCTTCGGCAGATTTTATATAATATCTGTATGAACGTGCAGGATCAACATTTCCCCAGCTTACGTCCTGCCATTCATTTGTTCCTTCTTCCCTTATTTTTAATGCCTGATACGGAGATAATACAACGAATTTAATTCCGTTTGCTTCACAAACTCTTAATGTATCATCATCAACCGCCGTTTCTGCAAGCCATATTCCTTCAGGTTTTCTGCCAAAACGATATTCAAAATCATAAATACCCCATTTAACCTGAGTTTCTTTATCATGCTCATTTGCAAGAGGCATTATCATATGATTGTATACCTGTGCCATAGCGTTTCCATGCCCGCCATGTTCAGCACGACTCTCAATGTCCGCTTTTACAATTCTTTCATAAGTATGGGGTGCGTATTTTTCCATCCAGGATAACAAAGTCGGACCAAAGTTAAAACTCATATATTCATAATTATTAACTACATCCAAAATTTTATTTCTGCTATCAACAATTTTAGAAACTGAATTCGGGTTATAGCATTCTTTATTTATACGCTCATTCCAGTCATGAAAAGGTAATGCACTATCCTGAAGTTCAATCGCATCAAGCCACGGATTTTCTCTCGGCGGCTGATAAAAGTGACCATGTATAGTCAAAAATACATCTTTTTTAGACTTATTTTCATTTTCTGCCATTCTTTAACCCCATAAATAACAATATATTACTTAATAATTTTTGTCGGTGAAGTTTTTATAACCCTGAAATCATCGACTGTCATCCAAGGATCACCCAAAGCAACAGAGAAAATACTCCCGGATACCTCAATTTCATCACCTGCATTAAGGTCTATATACTTTTCTGCACTTTCTCTTTCAACAAAAATTTTTAATTCAGACAACGGAATATCGTTACTTACTACATCCGGTCTTTGGATTAGTAAAGATATATATTTTTCCGAACTTCTGAATGCCGGTTTATAATCTAAACCAAGGTTTGAAAATTTATCAAATTTAGCAGTAAATTTTATATTTTTACCCAAATAAAACTTTGGCTGCTGAACAACAGTTAACGGAGATACCGATAAATAATTTTTTGATGAAGTTTGTGAAGTTTGCGATGCTGCAGTATTGTTTTTCACTGCAGGAACTGCAACAGCACTAGGTGTACCATTTATACGATTTATGGTCTTTAACGGATCTGTATCCCTGTCCTGAGCACCTGTAAAACCGTTTATTCCAAATATTATAGCCAATACCAACAACGGTGTAATTATTTTTATTTTGTCCATGAGCTAAGTTTTCCTCTAATTATTAACAACAATATATTAACACAATAAATATATTTTTGTAACTACCCGATTAAATGATTTTATTTTTGTGGTAAAATTTATTTGTACAAGATTATTACAGATATAGACAAATAAGGAATGAAAATGAGTTTAACAGTATATTTAGGGATAGATGTAGGATCGGTAACAACTAAACTTGCGCTGGTTGATGAAAACGGTAAATATGTTGACAGCTATATGCTGAGAACAGCAGGTAAACCTGTTTTAGCAGTACAGACCGGTTTAAAAGAATTATATAAAAAGAAATTAACAGACTATAACGTAATGGGTGTAGGAACAACAGGTTCAGGCAGAGCTTTGGCAGGTTCTTTAACGGGTGCGGATGTTATCAAAAACGAAATAACAGCTCATGCGGTAGCTGCAAGCACTTATGTACCCGGAGTACAAACCATCCTTGAAATCGGCGGACAAGACAGTAAAATTATTATTCTCCGTGACGGGATTGTAACGGATTTTGCAATGAATACCGTTTGTGCCGCAGGTACAGGAAGTTTTCTTGACCATCAGGCTCAAAGATTAAATGTCCCTATTGAAGAATTCGGATCTACCGCATTAAAATCCACTAATCCTGCAAGAATCGCCGGAAGATGCGGAGTATTTGCAGAAAGTGACCTTATTCATAAACAGCAGCTCGGTTATCCGGTAGAAGATTTATTGTACGGACTTTGCCAGGCTCTTGTAAGAAATTATCTGAGTAATCTCGCACTGGGTAAAGAATTATTGCCGACAGTATCATTTCAGGGCGGTGTTGCAAGTAATATAGGCATGGTAAAAGCTTTTGAAGAAGAACTTAAAACGAAAATTGTCGTACCTGACCATCACCAAACAATGGGGGCAATCGGTGCAGCACTTTTGGCTATGGAAAATCACCAATATACTGAAGCCGAAACTAAATTTAAAGGTTGGGAAGTAGGTGATATGCACTTCCATTCAATTACCTGTGACTGCAACGGCTGTTCGAATAATTGTGAAGTTATTACAATTATTGAAGGAGAAGGTGAAGTTCCTCATTATGATAAAATAAAAGACATTCAGGGTAATATCATTGCTCGTTGGGGCGGTACCTGCGGTCGTTGGGATTTGTCATAAACGTTAAAACAAATATTAATATTTTAAAGGCTTTAGATTCACGGATTTAAAGCCTTTATTTTGTTACTTATAATAGTATATTACTAGACAAATTCCAAAATATTAAGTTTTGTAAAGTGTAAATCGTACACTATATAAGGGTTTTACATGTTTTGCAAAAAATATTAAAACAAATTGTTGACATTTAAATTTTTGTATGCAATAATAATTGAGTAAGATTTAAGTGTAGTCGAAACACTAAATATAAATAGATTCATTAACCCCAAAAACATATAAACTCCTAAATAATAAACACTAAAAGAGACCATTAGGATGCAGAAAACGACCCACTCATTAATGAGTGGTTTTTTTTATCTTTAACTGCAAATTAGTGTAAAAAGGACAATTTTAGTATAAAGGCTATTATACTTGTCCTGCAAGCTTTTCGGCTAATCTAAAAAATCACCATGGAAATCCGTACCGCCCGTTTTTATCAAATTATACTTATCTGCAAGCTTTTCAACTTTTTTTACCGAATGAAATTTTATAATACTCCTGTGACGTCTGTAAGGATAATAAACCTCCAAACCGTCAATACCAAACGAAATAAGCCTCAGTACAAGATTTTCAAGACTGATAGCCCAGCAGCATGCCGGATGAGCAAGTACGGCAATTCCGCCTGCTTTATGAATAGCACTAATTAAATTCTCTAAATTTCTTGCAGAAAATATTCTTATAATATCCCATTCTGTTTCTTTTTTTGATTTTGCAAGGAAAGGTTTAAGTTCTTCACTTTTAACATCAATTCCATACGCAAGCAAGTGAATAAAAACATATCCGCACCATACATCAAATTCGGCTGCCGGAATTATCATTTGTTCATTCAATAAATCTGTCTGAAGGTAAGCATCAACAGTATTATGATCGCTTATTGCTATAACGTCATAACCTTTTTCTTTTGCCTGACGAACAATATCCTCAGGAGAAGATAGCCCGTCCGAATAACTTGTATGAATATGCAAATTTACTCTTTTATTTTCATAATCTTCTTTTTTAAACGATTTTATAATTTCTTTATAATCAGTCATTGTTTTTTTAACTTTATTTGTAATAAAATAATAATATAATTGTTACAGATATATGATAGCACAAAATCCAAATTAATTCGGAGTTAATATGACAAAGATAAAAGTTGAAAATAATTTTATATGGATAATTCTTGCAGCAATCAGAATTTACAGCACAAACTTTTTGAAATTTTGCGGATACATGTTATTTCCGGTACTCGGACAGGTTTTAGGTTTGTTACTGATATTTTGTCTTGCTGCTTTGTATATAGCATATCTGCCGGAGCTGGCAGAAAAATATCCCGTTTTTAATGATTATTCTACTATTATTTTGTCAGTTATACTGATAACAGTACCCGGATTGTTGATATTCACAAAAGCATTTTGGGATTATCTTGTTACATACGGAGCAATAAACTCCGTTACGGAAAGTTTTTTAACCACAGGCAAAATATATGATTTTCCTGCTCACAATGCTACTATTACATCCCGTGGATTCAAATATGTCGGACTATGGCTTTTATATTCCGTATTCTGGCTTATAGCAATCAATCCGTTCTTTTGGATAATCGGTGCAATATTTTTCATCTACTTTATACTCCTATTTCAGGTATTTTCATTCGAACCGGACAAGTCCGTTTCCGAATGCTTTACAAGAAGTTTTGAAATTATCAGAGGAAACGCTTTCAGAACACTTTTAATATTACTTATTATCGGATTATTTACACATGTTATATTTGTTCAGGGCTTTGCCGTGATATTTGACTTTACCAAAATAACATCGCTATTAGGTTCAATGTTTGAAGATACATTAGCAACATACATCCCGATAGATACAATTAATAATATAATGCTTAATTTTAACTCGTCATTTGATTTGCTGACTCCGGCAAAAGTTGCGGCATTCTTTGTATACCAAATTGTAACATTTCTTGTTATAGGCTTCAGCCTTCCTCTCAGGGGCATAACATGGGCACTTTGGTATATTGCACTTACGGATAGTCAGAACGGAGCAAAAGGCTGCAATCCCAAAGCCGTAAAAAGGGTTTCTGCAGAGATTATAGACAGAGCAAGAAAAAAACAATAGCAAAAATTTTTATATAAGGACTTATATATGTTTATATGTAAAAACTGCAAATCTATAGACAAATTTGAACTGATGTTCTCGCCGGAATATCAAGGGCAAAAAGTCTTTGAGCAGACATATAACAATAAAAAAGAATTACAGATATCAGTTGACGGATACACATTTATACCTGATTTACAATTTATGAATGAACATGCCGTATGCAGATATTGCGGACAAATTTATATGTGGGACTATGATTATAAGGAATAAAAAATGAGAACAGACAGAAAAAATGACGAACTTAGAAAAATTAAATTTACCAAAGACTTTACAAAAAACGCATTAGGCTCAGTACTCGCAGAATTTGGAGATACAAGGGTAATTACAACAGCATCAGTAGAAGAAGGCAAACCGAAATGGATGGACAAAGACGATACAAGAGGCTGGCTAACTGCGGAATATTCCTTATTACCATCATCCACAGGTACAAGATGCCAAAGAGAAAGAACTAAAGTATCCGGCAGAACTCAGGAAATACAAAGGCTGATTGGAAGAAGTTTAAGAGCATGTGTTGATTTGAATAAAATGCCGGATATAACAATTACAATTGATGCCGATGTAATTCAGGCTGACGGGGGAACAAGAACGGCAAGCATTTGCGGTGGATTTCTTGCCTTAAAAATTGCAATAGAAAAACTGCTTAAAGAAGGTAAATTGAAAGAAAATCCTATTATTGAGCCAATCGGAGCAATATCAGCAGGCATAATTGACGGAGAAGTCAGACTTGATTTGAATTATGAAGAAGATTCTCACGCTCAGGTTGACAGCAATATTGTGCTTACAAAAAGCGGTAAAATTATTGAATTCCAGACTACGGCTGAAGATGAGCCTTATGAATATGACAAAATGTTAAATATTTTTAAGGTTGCAAGCGATGGAATAAAGAAAATTATTGATATCTATGATATAGTTTAGTATAATAACAGTCGAAAGGAGAATATATGAAAAGATTATTTACCGTTTCTGTAATATTTTCTTTAATGCTGACTACATCAGTATATGCGGCACAAGCATATAATAACATTAGAGAAACACAGAATAGCAATACACAAGATTTATCTACAAGAGCAGCATCTAATCAACAGGATTGGAATCAGACGATTCGCTCATATTCAGTAAATTATAACGATTCTTATACAAGATTCTGGGACAGGTATGTAGATGCTTATCAAAAAAGTAAAAAAATTCAGCACTAATTAGTGCGTCAATCATTATAAATAAGGAGAAGAAACATGAAAAAAACATTAGTTGTATTACTAACAGCTGTATTTGTATCAGTAGGAGCTGCACAAGCTGCAACAAGCTCTACTCCTATAACCGATTGGATTAACAGCAAAACTTCAAAAATTACCAAAACTGAAAAACAAATAGCTGCTGATAAAGCTGCTCAGGAAAAAGCTGCAAAAGAAAGAAAAGCGGCTGCAAAAGCTAAAAAAGAAGCTATTAAAAATGAGATTAATGCAGAAAAAACTTTTTGGAAGAAATTATTTACTTGGGATTGGGATTAATTTTATTCCAAACAATGCTAAAAAAAGAGAGTCGAATTTTTCTACTCTCTTTTTGTGTTTAAAAATGTAAATATTTTGAAACAAAAAGGAAATATTATATCGAAAAAATTTTTATATATATTGTTAGTGTGCTTAGAAAATAAAGGAGAAATCTTACTATGGCAGTCGGCAGTGTAGAAAACGCAAAAGGTAATGCATTAGTACATCAGGTTGTAACAACAACATCAGGTGAAAAAGTAGAAATTCCTGCTATGGCAGGGTCTACGATAAGTATCAAACCGATGGAAGACGGTAAATATCAGGAAACGATAACATACCCAAATCCTCCGGGCAAAAATTACGAACCAAAAGTAACTATTCTGTCAGAAGATGAACTGGTTGCCAAATACGGAAACCAAACAGGTAAAAATTTACAGGTTATAGCTTAAACTAACATCCGAAACGTAATGAGTCCTGATAAGGGCTCATTATTTTTACACAATTTCAAAAGGCTCAATTACAAAATCAATAATATACGGTTCGTTTGTTCTGAAAGCATTATCCAGAGCAGGTTTAATTTCCGAATAAGATTTTACTCTCGAAGCTTTGATACCATACGCATCTGCAAGCTTCAAAAAATCAGGATTAGAAATTTTTGTTTCCGAATATCTGTCAACATAAGCTTTTTGCTGTAATTGTCTGACCATACCGAGGTATCCGTTATTCATAATGAATATTTTTACGGGCAATTTATAATCAATACAAGTGGCAAGCTCCTGCTCATTCATTTGGAAAGAGCCGTCACCTGAAATACAAACAACAGGACTTTTACCTAATGCAATACTTGCACCAATTGCGGCAGGCAAACCAAAACCCATTGTACCCGAGCCGCCGGATGTCAAAAATTTATTAGGTGAATTAAATTTATAATTCTGAACAGTCCACATCTGATGCTGTCCGACTTCTGTTGTAATTACAGGCTCGAAATCTTTTGTATATTTATATATAGCATCTATCACTTCAAACGACTGTAATTTATCAGATATTGAAACCCGTTTAACATCTGATGTTTTATATTCCCGAACAGAATTTAACCAATTTGAACAAACACTAAAATTCTTTGTGTTTAACTGCTGCAATACATACTTAATATCCGAAACTATTCCTAATTTTGCAGGAATTGCTCTTGATATTTCATTTTGATTTATATCTATTTGAATAATCTTTCCTGAAAGGTCATTTTCGCTGAAACAACAAGATATTCTGTCATTAAATCTTGCACCCAAAGAAATAATTAAATCGGAGTTTCTCAGTATCTTATTTGCACTTTTTTGTCCAAAAATACCTATCATACCAATATAACACTTCCCGAATTGAGGATAGGCTCCTGTTCCCATCATAGTCGTAACAACAGGAATACTAAATTTCTCTGCAAATTTTATTAATTCGCCTGATGCTTTTGAGTGAATCACACCGCCGCCTGCAACAATTACAGGTCTGGAACAAGTCAAAAGTTCTTTTGATAACATTTCAATATCCGAAGATGAAGCTGTTGCGACTTCATTATCATATTTAAAAGTGGAAATTCTTGAAATATTCTGGCTAAATATATCTCTTGCCAAATCAACAACTACAGGGCCTTTTTTCCCTGACATTGCACAATTAAAAGCATCCTTCAATGTATGTTCCAAAGTATCAACACCGGTAACCTGATAAGAAGCCTTTGTACAGGAGCGTGTAATATCCACAATATTAATTTCCTGAAAAGCATCCGTTCCTATCAATTTTTTAAATACCTGACCTGTTAATACAACAACAGGATACCCGTCAAGATATGCGTTTGCAATACCGGAAACAGTATTTGCCGCACCCGGACCCGATGTAACAAGAACGACACCGCATTTTCCCGAAACCCTTGCGTAACCCTCCGCAGCATGCACTGCAGCCTGTTCATGCCTTACCAGATAGTGTTTTATATCATTTTGTTTAAATAATTCATCATATATATCAAGAACAACTCCGCCCGGATAACCGAAAATACAATCAACACCCAAATTTTTTAAAGTTTTAACAATAATCTGGGCTCCGGTAAATGTTTTTTGTTCTGTTGTATTAGCTAATAACATATCTTTTACTTCCGTTCTTCCGGCACAAGTATTGAAAGTACCGAATTATTTATATTTAAATAATTTTTAACAGTATTATTTAAATCTTCGATTGTTATATTTTCTAAATCGTTAAGATATTCTTCAATCAGCTTCAAATCTTCACAAACAGTCATATAATAACCTATCGTTTCACCGATTTCAGAAACTGTTTCAGCAGAATATGCAAATCTTGATTTAATCTTTTTCTTTGCCTTTAACATTTCTTCTTCAGTTATAGGAACACAAAGTAAATCCTTCAATTCTTTTTCTACCAGTTCAATAGCAAGGTCTTTTTTGTCTGACTTGCAATTTGCCTGAATAAAGAAATTATTACCGTCTTTAAACTGATAATGCTCTGAACTTATCATATTAAAAACAGGTTCATTTTGTTTCTCAATTAAATTCTGATACAATCTTGAGCTTGTACCATCACCAAAAATTATACTTATCATATCAAGGCAAATCGTACCTTTAATATCACGGGCAAGCGGTCCAAGCCAACCATACATAAAATAAGTCGTATTAACGTGAGCAGTATTCTCCACAACCTTCTTTTCCGCCACAGGTTTATCAGGTTCATTGACAATTTTGGGAGCATTTTTTCTGCCTTTGAAATCAAACTCTTTTTCAACTTTTTTTAATACTTCTTCTTTATCAAAATCTCCGACAATAATTGTTGTCATATTTTCGGGGGAATAAAATGTTTGATAGTAATTCATAATATCATCACGGGTAACCTGAGAAATAATTTCCGGTGTCCCTATTACATCCCGTTTATACGGATGTTTTGTATACATATTATAATTACAAGCGTTATATATCTTCGTCCAATTTTGGTCTTTTCTCATTCTGATTTCTTCAATAACAACGTGACGTTCTCTCTTATCAGTAACGGTTGCGTCATTCAAATCAAACGGTGCACCAATTTCCTCCTCAGGTAATATAGGATCAAGCATCATATCAGCATGTAATTCAATCGCTAAATTCAAGTCCTTACAATTTTCACCTTTTGGAAGAGTAACATAATAATAAGTATAATCTTTCCAGGTAGCCGCATTTACAATAGCACCTTTTGCCTCTAAAGTTCTGTCAAATTCGCCTGCTTTATGTTTGTGAGTACCCTTGAACATAAGATGCTCCAGGAAATGAGAAATACCGTTAATCCTGTCATCTTCATTTATAGAGCCTGTTTTAACCCAGGTGCTTACATTTGCCATTTCACCTTCTTTACGAGCCAAAACAATCTTATGACCGTTTTCACGCTCATAAATTTCAACATCATCAGTCAGAAAGGGATACTTAACTGTAGTTTTATTCATTTGACTAAACCTCTTTTAACTTTCCCTACCATTATACAACAAAATAAAAAATAGATGTTTTATTGTATTAATTCTTCAGCAATAGCATTTGCGGCTTCCTCAGACGAAACCTTATCGGACAATAACGCTTTCACTCTCGATAACCCATCTATTTGAGTGCTACGAACACTTTTATCATATAACAGTTTTTCTATATTATAAGAAATATTATTCACACTAACTTTATGCTCAAGAATTTCGGGAACAATAAATTTACCGCTTATAATATTTGGCAAACATACCATATTAATACATCTTACAAGAAGATAAATCCAGTAAAATAAAACAGGACCTCTGTAGGCTATAATCATGGGAGTTTGGTATAATGCAGCTTCCAATGCCACAGTTCCTGAAGCAAGGATTAAAGCATCCGATACACTCAAAAGTGCCTGATTTTCACCTTTTATAACCTTAAAATCAGTATCTTTTATATATTTGTCATATACATCATCAGGTAAATTTGGTGCATGAGATATACAAAACTGCAATTCAGGATGTTTTTTTTGAAGGTCTTTTGCAGACTTTATAAAAACGTTCGCAAGATTTTTCAGTTCAAACTTTCTTGAACCCGGAAAGATTGCTACCAATTTTCTTGAAGAATCAAATCCGTGTTTTGCAAAAAACTCCTCTCTGTTAGCCTTATCAGGCAACTGTGATACAAGCGGATGTCCGCAATAATGAGTTTTTATTCCATAACTTTCATACAATTCTTTCTCAAACGGGAAAATACATAATACCTTATCAATATTCTTCTTGATTACGTTAATTCTCCATTTGCGGGTTGCCCAAACCTGCGGCGGGATATAATAATAAATTTTTATACCTGCTTTATGGAGGAATTTTGATACATTAAGGTTAAATGCACCATAATCAACCAAAAGCACCAAATCAGGTTTAAAATCATTCACAATATAATCAACAACACGCTTGCCTAACAAGATGTGGTTATAAATTATTGAAAGTGATACACCCATTACTCCCATATTCTTCTGATCGGAGAACAGCTTTACACCTTCATTACGCAAATTTTCACCGCCAATACCCTCTATTTCCAAATCATGATATTTGCTGCGTAAGACTCTTACAACACGACTTGCGTGTATATCACCGGAATATTCACCTGTTATAATAAATATTTTCTTCATAAAATTACTCTATACTGCCATTATAACAATATTATGCTTGTCGGCATATTTAACAACAGCTTCCTGATCAACTATAATAGTTTCATTAGCTTCCACAGCCAACAAATTTGCTTTATAACGTTTCATAGTTTTTAAAGTTCTCAATCCGACAGCAGGTATGTCAAATCTCTTATCCTGTTTTGGTTTTGCAACTTTTACAATTACCGCACCCTGCTTTGCAAGTTTTGCACCGCGTTTTATACATACGTCAGTACCTTCAATTGCCTCAACTGCCATTGCCATTTTATCCTTTATAACAACCGACTGGCCTACATCTATTTTACCCATTTCTTTTGCTAACCAAAAACCGTAATTAACATCATCCATTTGCTCTTTTGTAGGTTTATGTTTGCCGATAACACCTGCCGGAATCATAAGATTCTTTATAAATATAGTTTGGTCAAGGACACTAACACCTGCTTTTTCGAATTCGTCTACAATTAAAAGCATAACCTGATCATCATTTAATCGTGCAACAGTCTTTAACATCTCAATCGCTCTTGAATCAAACTTATGAATCTGCAAAAGTACTCTTTTATGAACTTTTCCGAGAAAAGTAATCTGTTTTATTTCTTCATCCTTAATAATTTTTTCAATTTTATTAATTTCACCGGGATGACAGGAGTAAACTTTTGAACAATATTTTTTTAATTGAGAAACATTATCATTTGCCAGTGAAATACAAATGACTTCAAACCCGTTTTCTTTTGCATATTGTGCCATCTTTACCGGTAAAATACCATCTCCGGCGATTAATCCCTGTTTATGCTCTAATTCTATAGACACCTTTATCTTCCTCTTTTCTGTTATAATTTTTTTCTTAATTTCAAAATTTCATCAACCTGACTTTGGTTCAAAAGTTTTGCCCCACCAAGCAATTTAGCATTCAAAACAACCTGTGCATAAGATTCGGCAAGAGTGAGCTTCAAAAATGCATCACAAATAGTCTTATCACCAACGATAAAACCATGATTTGCCATTAATACAGCATTATATTCACTAAAATATTTAGCGGTTTTTTCCACCAAATCCGCTGACGAAGGCAACCCATATTCAGCAAGCGGTATTTTACCAAAATAAAAAACATTCTCAGCCATAACCGGCTCATCAAGAGCTATACCTGCTGAAGCAAATGAACTCAAATAAGGACTGTGCATGTGAATAATATAATTTACATCACTACGCATTTTATAAAATTCACAGTGCAAAAGTTTTTCACTGGAAGGCTTTTTACTGCCCTCCACAACATTTCCGTTAAAATCAATTATCGCAAAATCATCTTCCGATAAATACCCGTTAGCAGAACCGGAAGACGTTATTAATATGTTTTCGCCAAATCTAGCCGAAATATTACCGGACACGCCCGGGGTTAAATTTTTAGCCTCAGCAAGCCTGCCGTAATTAATTATTTCCTGTTTTAATTTATTTAAATCTTCCATCATAACTGTTCTCTGTCCGGATCTTCTATCTCAATAACCTGAGCCTGAGTTCTTACGACCTTCGCAGGGGCTTTCTCAAATGAAACCGGAACAACTTTTTCCTCATCTTTTTTAGTAAGTCGTTCAGGATTTTTAATAATCATTCTCTTGTAATCAACCTTAGAACCCTTCATATCAAGTGCTGTAGAGAATAATAAATAAGAACTTTCTCTTATAAAGTCGTAACCTATTATCAGCCTCAAATCATCCGGTCCTATTGCTAAATAAAATCCGTTTTCCTGAAATAATTTATCATTAGGAGCGTCGTTTGATAATGCCGCAGAACCCATCCACGACAATGTCAAATACTTGTTTAAACGGAGGGATTCCCTGAACATAACACTTGAACGACCTAACCTGTAAATATCAGCTTTCGGAACAGGAGTATGGTCATCATAAGTACCTAAGAAATAACCTAAATCCTGCGACCATCTTTTATACTGAGTATGGAGGAACGGTCCCATTCTTCCTATAAACTGAGTATCTCCGGTACCATACACTGCAGCACTACCCTGCATTATCCAAGCTAAATTTACATTTGCCTGATTTTTAGCATTTCTGTAACTATATAAATTTTGAGCTAACTCTGCCATATATTTTAAACGGGTTGTACCCATAGAGCCGCCGCCTACATTTTCACCGCTGCGGCTGAAATTTGTATCATGCAAATAACCTGCTGCAACACGTTGTCTGAAGGTTGCGTGCCTGCCTGCTCCAAGGGTATTTGTAACCGTAGTTGAATCATTATAAACTGCTTCAATTCTGTATTTGGCAAGAGAACTACCAAGAAACCATTCATCCAAATAAGAATTTATACCGTACTGAATATAAAATCTGTCATCCAAACTCTGATGACCTTTTAAAACAAAATTTCCAAGGGATGTACCATAAAATGCTTCCGTATAATTTGTACCGCTTCTGTATTTTAATGCACCACCAATACCCCATTTATCTTTATAGTTAACAAAAGGTATTGCTTTCAAAGTCGCACCGTTTGGTATATCAAACACAAAACCCGGTCCGGCAAACATACCTACTCTCGGATGATTACCAAATTCCGGATAGTTGGCTTCAAAGTATTCATTTTCTTTATTTGTATGCGCCGAAAAAGAACCTATATGTGTAAGATAATTATCTTTGTAGTATATATCCGCATTCTTAACCGTAATTACATTATGTTTTTTCTTTGCCGTAACAAATACATCTTTTGCTTTTACTTTAATTTCCAAGCCGCCTTTAGAGAAACTGGACCTGTCCTCTTCAGGTATTTCGTGGTTTTCAAATAACGGACCTACCATAAGAGATTTTAAAACTACAATGTAGTGCTGCTCCCCTTCCAATGTACCTTCTCTTAATTCAATAGCATCTTCAGAAGCAACTACATCTTTTGCATTGACAAATAAATTTGATTTTGATGTAGACATATTTGTAACTACTGAAGACTCATCATTCAGGTTTATCATTATGTAGTCCCCGGTAATAACATCTCCGTTTTTAATAATTTCTACATCATCATAGGCTTTTATTATATTGCTTTCGGTATTATAAGTAATTCTTTTAGCTTTAATCGTTACATTCTGCGGAGGGAAAGACATTACAGGATTTCCTAATGCCTCCAATTCGGAAATTTCATCGTTATAGTTTAATTTATCACAGTCCAAAATCATATCTTTTTCGGCTATGACTTCTCTTACACCACCTGCAAGAACTTTGTCCTTGGCTTCAGAATTATCAGACTTTACATCCTTGTTTTCTTCAGAAGAAATTTCCTGCTTTTCACCGTTCTTTTTCTTTCTTTTGAAGAAATTTTTAAATTTATCAAAGGCTGAAAGTTTTACTTCATCACCATTTTCATCCAGGTAAGATCTTTTTACACTCCTGTTAATAAGTTCATCAACATCTTCATCACTCAAAACGGCTTCATTATACTGTTTTTGGAGAGCTTTATACTCTTCCTCCTGCTCCTTTTGAAGTTTTAATTGTTCTTCGTGTTCTTTAATTCTGTATCTGTTTTGGATTTTAATACGGCATTTTTTAAATAAAGGCATACCTTTTGACTTGTGACTGCCCATATTACCGCTCATAGTCCGGTAATAATTGTCGGGGGAGTCATTATCATCTTCGGAAGGAGCAGTAGTGATAACACCCTCATTAAAGAATTCACGCTCCATTCCCTCAAGAGTATTCTGGTTATAAAATCTGCTGTCCTTTATAACCTCGGCAGATACCTGAGATCCGATTAATATTAATGATATGAATGATATTAAAACTAACTTTTTCACAAGATTTCCTTCATTAAATGTAGTTCATAGGATTATTAGGTCTGCCGTTTATCCTTACTTCAAAGTGACAATGCGGACCGGTACTGTACCCTGTAGTACCTTCCAAACCGATAACCTGACCTTTTGAAACATTTTGCCCATTACTGACTTTAATAGATGACATATGAGCATATAATGTAGTGGTTGGATTTCCGGAAATAACACCGTGGTCAATTATGACGACTTTACCGTACCCACCGTACCAGCCTGTATAAATAACTTTCCCTGAGTTAGATGCCCTTATACTGCCGTAGTTCGGGCCGGCAATATCGACACCCGAATGGAAAGATCTGCTCTTAAATATCGGATGAGTTCTCCAGCCAAACGGAGAACTGATAGAACCTCCGATAGGTTTCATAAATCCGCCCACCGCAGCCTTTACCGTAGAATTACTGTATGAGCTTAACATTGATTGCAAACTGGCAGATTGTCTTGCTAATTCTCGCTCCGAACGTTCATAGGCAGCTCTGTCATTTTTTAATCTGTTTATCATATTCTGATTTTGTGCAATCTCTTGCTGAATAGATTTTTTTTGGAATTTAATTTCGTTCATAGACATTGCAATAGAATGTTTCTGAGCCTCTATATCATTTCTGATTTTAGCGAGTTTTGCGGCTCTTGTTTTCAAAACCAGCATATTTTTGTAGTCATTTCTTATAATTACACGTTCAAAATAGATAACATCAAGCATTGAATTAAGGTCTTTTGCCTTAAAAATTAAATCAAACATACCTACACGCTGCATCTTAAACACATGGCGAATACGGTTTTTCATTGAAATCTCCGTACTACCTAATTCAGCAGATGCATCGGAATATCTTTTTTGCATATCCACAAGTTTTGCACTCATATCGGAATATCTGTTTTCTGATGCTGCAAGATTAGATTTTGCGGTTTCTAATCTCTGTTGATTTCTTATTAATTTACTTTTTTCCTGTTGTTCTTTTACTTTGAGAGTTTTTATTTTTTCTCTTGTATTTTTCATCTTAGTTTGATTAGTTTGCAATTTTTGTTTTATTGCAGCGTTATTTTGTGCAGCAAAAACTGATTGCGGATGCGCAAAAAACACCGCAACAGCGAATAAAAATATACAAATATATCTGATGAAAATTTTTACTCTCACATCAAATTCCTATTTTATAACAAGCGGTAATAACATCAGACCTGCTGTCCAGGCGATAAATGTAACTGCTATTATACCAATTATTAATTTTGAATGTTTTCTGAAAAATTCCATAATATTCCCTTGAATCTATACACTAAAATATTACTATAAACATGTTTCAAAGTCCAAATATTTACAATATGTTTGCAAAATATTAAAATATAATGTAATATAGCGATATGGAAATAAGATTTGCCGACGAAAATTTTGACATAAAAAATTTGACAAAAAGTGAATTAAGCGGGGTAAATCAGTTTTTACTGGAAAATAACAAAAAACAGCTTGAGAGCATTCTGAATTTTTACAATTCAAAAACCCCGATGCTGCTTGTTAACGGCTTTTTAGGCAGCGGTAAAACGCAAATTGTTAATCACTCACTAAAATTTTTAAGTCAGGAAACAATAGTACTTGAATATAATTGTTTTGAAACAACAATTCTTGATGACATTCTTCTTTCATTTTTTGAGGATTTCAAAGAACTTGCCCTAAGAGATGAAGTTTCTCACCCGAAAATAAAGTCGGAAAATTTTACTCAGAAAATTACGGCATACTTTAATTCAATTAACCGACCGATACTTATCATAATTAATTCTCTTGAAAGCGTTTTAAAGAATAACAAACAGGAAATACTTGATTTTTTATTTCACGTTTCCGGATTTTATAATATAAAAACAATTCTTATTTCAAGAAAATTTGATTATGATGATTTTACAGACAAGATTCCTTATGAAAAAGTTACCATACTTGCATTTGAAAAGAGCATCTTTGAAAAATATCTCCGTGCTGAAGGGATAAAAATGATAGGTCCGGTATCGGATGAATTATACAAGCACACTCGCGGATACTATTTGTACACCGAATTAACCGTCAAAATTATAAATGCACATAAATTATCTCTAATCGATTTTATAGACGGATATACAAAAAGTTTTCTTACATACAATGATTTTATTTTTCGTGAAGCATTATCATTTGTTGACCCTGCAAACGGGCATCTGTTCAGACTGCTCAGCATAATCAGACACCCAATAAGCACAAAACTTCTTGAAACAATAAACTTATATAACGAAGAAAAAATTGAATTTTTTGTAAATAATCTTTTGCTGAACAGAGAAAAAAATATGATTTATCTTCAGGACTATTACAAAGAAATTTCTCAAAATTCAATTCCTGAAAATGTATTGGCAAAATTGCATAAAGCCTGTGTCGAATTATATACGACACAACTTCCGCTGAAACCGTTTGAAAGAGATTTATTAATTTCCAGACAAACAATGAGGACTGAAATCGAATATCACACAATGTTTCTGCCCAAAAAGCCTATGCTAGTACGGCAAATGGAAGCTGCAGCGATTGAAGCAATTGAATATGCCGCAGATTTAAAAACGAATTACGATGATATTCCGACAGCGGAAGGACTTCCGATTCAGCCTGATATTGAAATTGAAAAAACCGAAACAAAGGAAGAAAAACTTAAAAAGATTTCCTTCATCTTTGATAATGAAGATGAAGAACGTGACATAATGGACGGAATAGCTGCATCTATAAACAAATATATTGACTATTCCAACAAAATTTTAACACCTGAAGAAATGCGGTTACCGTTTATGGAATTAATGAATGCGGCAAACAGAGAAGAAAAAAACTTCAATTACCAAAAGGCTCTCGCTTTTTACCAGCTTGCACTGACAATGAAAGAAGATGATAATTTCCCGCTAATGGTTTCAAGGATTTATGTAAAAACCGCCAAGTGTTATGAAAAATTATCAGACTGGTTTAATGCCGTAAAATATTACGAAATTGCACTGGAATATTTTGTTAATTCGGGTGACAAAGAAAAGTTTAACGAGATGAGGCTGGCTGTTGCAAACATTTTCTATAATACATATAAACACGACAAAGCCGAAAAACTTCTTTTGGATATTCTTAACCCGAATGAAGATATATCAAATGAGTTAAAAATTAAAGCACGACTTTTATTAGCATCGGTAAATAATAAAGACTTGAAAGAAGTTTATAATAATTACAAATCAGCATTTACGTTAGCGGATAATACGGTAAACAGAAAAGTTCTTGCAGAATTATATTTTAAATTTGCAGCAGTATGTGATGAACTTGATGAAACCGAAACCGCAATAAAACTGTATAAACGCTGCACAGATATTCCGGATAATTCTTATTTATCATCTGCAATGACTAATCTTGCAATGATATATGATGATACAGGTTCAACGGATTTAGCCGTAAAATATTATCTGGAAAGCCTTAACATTGATGAGAAAAATAAAAACCTCAGCGGAGTTTACGAATCCGCAATAAGACTTGCGAAATACTACAAACGCAAAGAACCTGAAAAATCACTGGATTTATACAGAAAAGCAATGAATGCGGCAAAAGAACTCGGTGAACCATATTATCTTATGAATATCAATGTTGAATACGGTGATTTTTGTGCAGACAAAAGAGAGTTTTCAAAGGCACTAAAAGCGTATATAAAGGCTTATGCACGGGCAAAAAATAATTCTATGTCCGAGTATAAAACAAAAATCGAACAACGGCTCAGAGATTTAAAACTCCGATTAGGCGATGAAGCATTTAAGAAGTTGGAACTTGAGGTTACTCAAAATGGATAAACAAAAATTTGAAGCATACATATCCGGGTTCCTAAGACAAAATTCAAAACTAAACCTTATATCAAAGAATGACGAAAAATTTCTGTGGGAAAAACACATTTGCGACAGTCTTTCTATTGATGATTTCTTCAATAAATATAATATTGTTGATTTTAAAGATAAAAAATTGCTGGATATCGGTACAGGCGGAGGATTTCCATCCGTTCCTATTTCTCTGAATTATCCTGAACTTGAAGTTACGGCATTGGACAGTATCAGAAAAAAAATATCAGCTATAACAGAAATAAAACAGGAGCTTGAAATACATAATCTTATACCTTTATGCGACAGAGCAGAAAACCTTAAAGGACAAAAATTTGATTATATAACCTCCAGAGCGGTAGCCGCACTAAAAATACTCATCCATTATGCAATTCCGCTGTTAAAAGATAACGGTTATTTTATTGCATACAAATCTCTTAAAGTTAATGATGAAATATCAGAGGCTCAGTCTGTATTAAAAAAATACAACGCAAAAGTAATCGATATAATGGAATACAAACTCCCGCTAAAGGAAAACCATACAAGAAATCTTGTAATTATTACAAAGTCATAACAACAAATGTATATTAAGCCTGTATATCCAGTTTTTTACCTAAATTAGGGTTATTATTTTTAATTTCGATAGCTTTTTGCTTAATAGCTCTTGCCTGATTTGCGACTTTATAATCCTGTTCTGACGGATCAGAAGGAGCCATTGCCGAGGTAATAACAGTATTTGCATGGTCAATCGTTCTCTGAGGATTATTCTCATCCAATGTTGGCATTTGTATCGGAACATGTCCGCCTACGGGGATTCCGTCAGCGTTACGTTCGATGACAATATCACCTGCGAATACCCCTCCTGCACGCTTATGTGCAAGTTCGTGGTTATAAATCTCGTTATAATTTTTATCAATCAACGCCTGTTTTTGCTGATTCATAATACCGGCAATAATACTGCTGTTCGCCAATGTAACATTCATCTCTACACACTCCTGACTTACATGCCAAAATTTCGGCACAATCATTATACTACACATGTAACAATTTGTCAAGAGATTGGGTTTGTGTCTTTATGTAAATTTTATATTTCATGTCATTGCGAGCGGAAGCGAAGCAATCCAGCCGTTTTTAAGTCTGTTTAATAAGTTTCATTATTTTAAATTTGCTCCGTTTTACCATTTGTAGAATTAATTACCTTATCATTAAATTTTACTGTTGTGATGAATAAGCCGGATTGCCACGCAAATCAAGCCTTTGATTTGCTCGCAATGACATGGTTAACTGTGCGATAGCACCGATACGAACTGTTTACTGGTCCTTGTTCAGGATGACGTAAAATAGGCATAATTCTTTCTTCACCGTGGTTTAAAAAATCCCACGAGCGAAGCATCTTTAAAGGCAGGCTAGCCTGCTTTTGAATTTTTGCAAGTGTAGGTTTAGGACATTTTAATCATCCCGAAATTATTATTATTTTTGTATAAATTATCAATTAATTTATCTGTGTTTTTCTTTTTAAAAGTTTCCAACGCTCGCATATTTAATGTATCTGCAGTAATCTTTCTGTCAAGCATTTTGTCTGAGGCAAAATGAATCGGGGCGTTATAAAAAAAAGTAGTTTTTACAAGTGTTCCGCCGAGTATTTCATACTTTGATACAGAAGATACTGCAGACGAATTTTTTTTATAGTTTATACACCTTGTTACCATACCTGTTTTTGGAGAGATTTCTTTTACAAAAGCTATATTTTTCCCATCAGGTCTGTATACACACATTTTCATAATATTTTGTGTTTCAGAATCATAATAATATATTGAGGAAATTTTACTCTCATCTTTATGCGAATAATTTGTAGTTCTGAATTTTTTACCGCTTTTTTTGTCAAATTCGGTTACTGATTTGAACATGGAATAACACGTTGCTCTAACCTTTACATCATCAATATATTCTTCAACGGCTGATATTTTTTTATTGTTGAAATAATCATATTTTGTAACTCTGACTTTTTGATTTGTAACAGTGTTATACTCAATGATTTTTTCAACAATATTGCTGTTATGCCTGTATATAATTTCTTTTTTCAAATCATCAGGTTTTGAACCATTTAAAGGCATACCGTCTTTCAGAAATTTAAAACTGTTACTGATATTGAACAAAAAATTATGCACACTCTGATTTTTCACTACAGGTAAATTCATAACCAAATAATCTCCTTACTTTTTACAAGAAGATTAAATAATGAAAATTTTAAACCTTGAATTAGTCAGTCGGGGAATTTCTAATTATTATCAGCAATATAATTTAAAACTTTTCTCAGTGCATTCCCTCTGTGAGAAACCTTATTTTTTTCGGCTTCGGACAATTTTGCCATTGTTAAACCGTTTTTTCCGTCCACAAGAAATACAGGATCATAGCCAAAACCGTTCACACCTGTCTGAACGGTTGAAATTGAGCCATGACATTCACCCTTATCCGCAAAAAGAACTTCCCCATTTTTGCCGACAAGAGTCATGTAACAAACAAATTTTGCATTTCTGTTATCGTAGGGTTTTAAAGCATTCAAAAGTTTATCAATTCTTGCCTGAGGAGTATCTGCATATCTTGCGGAATGAATACCCGGAGCACCGCCTAACGCATCCACGCACAACCCCGAATCATCCGCCAACGCAGGCAAACCCGTAAGTCTGTTAGCTTCTTTTGCCTTAATCAAAGAATTTTCTTCAAAAGTTTCACCGTCCTCAACAGGGTCAAACCCGTCAGGAGGAAGTACAAACTCAATATTGTTAACTCCAAAATCCTCTGCAATTTCTTTTAACTCTTTTAATTTATGCGGATTTGATGTTGCAAAAACTATTTTCATAAAACCTCACTTTTATTTTCCGTAACGGCGTTGACGGGAATGAAATTCCTCCACAGCCTGAGCTAAAGCCGCTTTATCAAAATCAGGCCACAAAGTTTTGGTTACAAAAAATTCAGCGTATGCTATCTGCCACAACAAATAATTTGATACACGCATCTCTCCGCCTGTCCTGATTAACAAATCAGGGTCGGGAATATTTTTCGTATATAAAGACTTGGAAATCAAATCAGCATCAATATCATTTTCCGTTATTTCACCGGTTTTAAGCATGCCTGCAATATTTTTGACGGCATGCACCATTTCATCTCTTGCCCCGTAATTGAAAGCTATTTGTAATCTAACACCCGTATTGTTTTTTGTAACTTCAACCGCATTTGAAAGTATTTTTTGTAATTTTGTACTGAGTTTTGTTAAATCACCTATAAAATTTATAACAACACCATTTTCGTGCATTTCCTGCAATTCATTTTCAAGAGTTTTTCCGAGCAAATCCATCAAAAAATCCACTTCTTCCGGTTTTCTGTTCCAGTTTTCAGTAGAAAAAGCATACACGGTCAAATACTTTATTCCAAAATCGTCACAAGCACGCATAACTGTTTTAAGGGCATCAACACCTTTTTTATGCCCAAATGCCGAAGGCAAACCCTTTTGCTTTGCCCAACGTCTGTTACCGTCCATGATTATTGCTATATGCTGCAGGTTTGTTTCTTTAACATAGTTAATAATCTTATCATCTAATACAGCTGTTTCCATAAATAAAATCCTTATTTTACTTATTTATTTTAACACACACAAAATTATGTGCTAAAATAGTTACAAGAAAAGGAGTTAATATGAGAAGAGCTATAGTTGTGGTAATTGATTCAATGGGTATAGGTGCGATGGAAGATTGCCGTGATTTCGGCGATGTGCCTGAATGTAATACCCTAAAACATGTGTGTGAGTTTAACGGCGGATTAAAAGTCCCGAATCTTTCCGCTATGGGATTGGGAAATATACAAGACTTTATGGGGATAGATAAAACGGAAAACCCAACAGCTAAATATGGAACAATGATTGAAAAATCAAAAGGAAAAGATACCACAACAGGACATTGGGAATTTATGGGACTCATTAACGAAAAACCTTTTGCAACATTTCCAAACGGGTTTCCTGACGAACTTATTAACAAATTCATAAAAGAAACTAACTGCGGCGGAGTTTTGGCTAACATTCCGGCAAGCGGAACAGCAATTATTGAAAAATTAAATGCAGAACATCACAGAACAAAATTCCCTATTGTTTATACGAGTGCTGACAGCGTATTTCAAATTGCGCTTGATACTGATTTAATTCCGCTTGAAACTCTTTATAAATGGTGCGAAATTGCAAGAAAACTGCTTGATGACGGGAATTACAACGTATCAAGAGTAATCGCAAGACCATATAAAATTATTGACGGCAAGCCGACAAGAATTTCAAAAGACAGACGTGATTATTCTATGGTGCCAAAGCATACGCTATTAAACGACATAAAAGACAGCGGTGCAAAAGTTATCGGCATTGGTAAAATTGAAGATATATTTTCAAAAGCCGGGATAACCCATGCAATCCATACAGGTTCAAATAAAGAAGGTCTTGAACTGACTTTAAAAGCCGTAAGAAATGAACTGGATTTACCGTCAATTGCTTACAAAAATTATGTTGAAAAAGATATGCCTTATGAAATGATATTTACAAACCTTGTAGATACCGATATGCTGTACGGACACAGAAATGACCCGAAAGGATACGGAAAAGCGATAGAAGAAATTGATTCATATTTACCTGCCATAAAAGAGTCTATGACACCTGATGATATGCTGATAATTACGGCAGACCACGGTTGCGACCCTTGCGTTGAGGGAACTGATCATACAAGAGAAAAAGTTCCCGTACTTGTATATACAAAAGATGAAAAAGGCTGCGATTTAGGAACACTAACAGGCTTTGATAATGTTGCAAAATTTGTAGAAGAGTGGTTAATGTAATTCTCTCACGTTGCGTTTTAAAATTTTCTATAGTATAATATTTTGAGCAGATTATTCTGCTGTGTATTGTAATAATATAGAAGGAGAAATCAAATGAACGTAACTATTTCTGATGATTGCATTGCTTGCGGTGCTTGCGAATCAATTTGCGATGCAGTATTTTCAATCGAAGATAAAGCTGTTGTTGATGCTTCAGCTGTAGCAGCTAATGAAGACAGTGTTAAAGAAGCTGCTGAATCTTGCCCGGTAAGTGCAATAGTTATTGAATAGTAAATTCAAAAATATAATTTAAATAGCACTTGATATTTATCAGGTGCTATTTATTTTAAGAAAAAATAAAAAAACAGATTTTGGAAATCTGTCTTTTTTAGTTATTTTATTTATTTGAAATTTTTAATCAATATTCCAGCTGTGCAGATATTCTTCCTGTTCAGGAGTAAGAGTATCAATCGATATACCCATTGACTGCAATTTCAGTTCGGCAATCTTCACATCAACTTCGTGAGGCAAAGTATGTAATTTATTTTCCAATTTACCTCTGTTCTTTACAATAAATTCCATACCTAAAGCCTGATTTGCAAAGCTCATATCCATTACACTTGCAGGATGACCTTCTGCAGCAGAAAGATTAACCAGTCTGCCCTGAGCCAATACATATATTGATTTACCATTATTCAATTTGTATTCTTCAAGATTAGGTCTGATTTGTTTGATTTCGGTAGTGTAAGCCTTTAAATCACCTACATTAACTTCCCAATCGAAATGACCGGCATTTGCGACAAACGCACCGTCTTTCATCGTTAATAAATGCTGTACGTCAACGACATGTTTATCACCGGTAACGGTTAAGAACAAATCACCTTCTTTTGCCGCTTCGGCAATAGGCATCACTCTGTAACCTTCCATAGCTGCTTCAAGAGCTTTTAGAGGGTCAACTTCGCAAACAATTACATTTGCACCCATAGCTTTTGCTCTTAATGCACAGCCTCTGCCACACCATCCGTAACCCGATATAACAACGGTTTTACCTGCAATAAGAATATTAGCAGCTCTCAAAATACCATCTATAGAACTTTGACCCGTACCATATCTGTTATCATATAAATGCTTTGTAAGACTTGTATTAACACCGACAGCAGGAAATCTTAATTTACCTTCATTTTCCATAGCCTGAAGTCTTATAATACCTGTAGTGGTTTCTTCGGTAGAACCGATAACCTTGTCAGCGAGCTCAGGATGTTCAATATGTAAAGTTGAAACCAAATCACAACCGTCTTCGATAATCAAATCCGGGTGATGGTTAATAGCTTCTCTGATATGCTCCTTATACTGCTCAGGAGTTTCACCTGCTACGGCAAATACAGGAATATTGTGATACTTTACAAGTGCAGCTGCAACATCATCTTGTGTTGACAAAGGATTTGATGCAACCAAAACGGCATCAGCACCGCCTGCCTGCATCGTTAAACATAATGCAGCAGTTTCTTTTGTTACATGAGAACATGCTGATAATCTTAAACCTTTAAAAGGTTTTTCTATTTCAAATCTTTCTTTAATTTTTCTCAAAACCGGCATATCTTTTAACGCCCATTCAATTTGGTTTTGACCTTGTTCTGCTAAGTTAATGTCTTTTATATCGCATTTTATTTCAGTCATTAGCATTAATATTCTCCTTAGTTTTGTACATTAATTGTACATTTAACAATTAATATTATAAAATTAAAAAAGAAAATAGCAATCTTTTGTGATTTAATGTTAAAAGAAGTATATTTATGTAAAAATTTCTTAATAAACAATAATATTTAGGCAAAAATAAGGCTTTATAATCTTTATAAATTTGTGTAGTAAGGAGTAATTGTGAAAGTAAGTTTAACCCGGACATTGCAAGCATCAAAGCAACCTGATTTCAAAGGCCGTGAAATTGCGAAAAACGAATATGGTGAAAGGTACTACAGATGGAGTGCTCCTTTTGACCCGTCACGCTTTGACTGCTATCTTGACGTATATCCGGTTACCCCTGACAGAAACGGGGATTATTATTCCAATGATTTCAAAAAACGATATAAAGATATAAGAACCGGTGAAGAAACTATAAAGTTAGAAGCCGGAATTAATAATATTGATTTAGACTATATTTTCGGAAGGGTTGAGGATGCACCTTTTGCATACAGATACCGATTACAGCCGAAAAATGACCTGACAGCACCACCTATTTTTATGGTTGATACCGGTGACATTGTAGACAAACGCAACTATATGGATGACTGGGGAAATGTATACAACATCGTTGTTCCTACAGGCAGCATGGGTGGTAAAGCAGGTGCTGCAATACTTATCGGAGCCGATAATTTTGATGTCAGATATAAATACGATAAAAAAGGGAATATAGTTCCTAATCCGGATGCAGAAAAAAATTACGGAACATTTAAAAACTTTTCAAACCACATAGGAGGTTCACTGGCGGGCGTTCATCAGGCATTGAGAGATGGCAGATTAGACCCATACAGTATCATATTTTATCTTCCGCATGCTTCCGGGGATCATCTGAGTCCTGCAGGATACTGGCTTGAAAGCGGATTTCAGTTATCCGACGCAGGTGACACTATAGATAATTTTACAAGATTTCAGAATGAGTTATTTGCAAAAGGTAAAAAACTCGTAATGGATTCTGCTTTGACAAGTGAAGGCATGAGCGGTATTCATATCCAAAGTATCCTTCAACACGGTGAAAATGATGTGTTCTTTGACTGGTTCAGAGCAAGAGCATTAAAAAATATGACGGCAAAAATCGGGGCATTCGGCACTAAAACACAATTTATCCGCCACAAGCTGATTAATGCACCCGCAAATCCTGTTCAGGATGCAAACGGTCATATTACATGGGTAAAAAATTTAAATTATGAAAAGCATAACCCGACATACGTCCAGGTTTATAATGTTGACCAGGCATCACCTGAACAAATTACTAACCCTAACCTGAAGATTGATAAATACGGAAATCCTAACGGTTCTAATCCGTTGAGATACGGCACTCATAACGATACTATGATGGCTTATTCATTCCCTATAAATTTCAAAACTTATGAAGAAAATGTAGGCAGATTAAATGAACTGAATAAAACGCTCAGACATCAAAAGAAAGCTGTCATTCCGCTTGAATCATACATGGGTACAAGAATTTTAACGAAATTTGAAAAATTTGAATTTGAAAACAAAATTGACGGAGGTTTTTATACATGGGATGCAAACGCGGATATTGCAAAATTCGATTATGCTGACACAGTAGAAGATTTGGAAGAAGCTATGCATCTTCCGCTAAATGAAAGAAATGCATATTTCCTGAACAAAGCTCAAAAAAGATGTGAAGTTCTTGATTATGCTGTTTCATCCCTGACATATTGGATTGGAAAAACTAATCAGGAATTAAATCTTTATGTCGCACAAAATCTGAAAGGAATGGATACTTCAAATGCGGCAGAGGCAAACAAATTTATCAGAAATCAAATTAAAAAAGGTATTCTACCCGAAAAAATAAATCAGGAAAAAATTAATGAAGAAGTTATCGATAATGTATTAAATGATGATTATTTATTACACGGAAAAGATTCCGTAGATAATTTCCATGATACTATTCTTGGCGGATTAATGGCATATCCTCTGGAAAGTACCGAAGCAGGAAAAGATATTCTCGCACTGTTTTCTACTCCGTACATAACAAACAGAGCAACGAAACCTGAATTTATCGGTCAATCCAGATTTGAACTTTTACAACATAAAAATCCGCATCTTACTACACAATATGAAAATGTATATAACCTTACGACAAGAATGTATTCCGAAGAAATGTATGATTTCGCAAGACAAATAATTGATGAAATCAATAAAAATCTTCCGGCAGATTCAAAACTTAATCGTTACGGTGATACCTCGGATTACGGCAAATATGTACTTCCTATAATCACGCAGGAAATTGCAAAATTTGCTGTTGTCAAAGGTTTATTCCCTGATATTGATTATGAAATCAATCAAACCAGAGGCGGCATAACATACGATTATGATGCAATGAAAGAAAAATCCCTTAAATCTCTGGAAATTCCTAATACTAATCAGGAAAATGAAGCAGAAGATTTAGTTTTGAAATTAAAAAGAGGAATTCGTAACATTTCTGAGTCCGATAAAAGACAGCTTGTAAAAGCAATCCGCAAAATGATAGACGGAACTAATCTGAAAGATTTTGAAATGGCTGAAATGATAGTTGACAGAACCGGACTCGGAATGCAATTAAGAGTTGATGCCGCAAAAGACTTTTCAAATATGGACGGTTTAAGAAACGGAGCCGACAGATTTGACGACAATTGGAATGAAGTTATCAGAATATTAAACACAATAGGTTCAAATACAAGAAAAGTTAACCCGAATATATATATAGTATCCGAAATTACAAACGAAGTAGATTTGTATAAACTCGGTGAAGGTGATATGTCAAATCGCTTTAACTGGAAAAAAGGTGTATATGACGGAAAATTTGAATACACTGATGATTTGATTATGAAATTAATCAGAGAAACTCAAACTGATGCCGTTGCAAATTACCAGAAATACTTTACAAATATTGGTGCAATATATGGTAAAAAAGGTGATGACGGACAGGATTGGGGCGAAAATCAGGATGAAAGGATGTATAATGTATTCAGACAGGCAAAATCTGAAGACCGCTATGACAGAAGCAGAGATGGTGCAAATGATGCCGCCGAAGCATTCCTGTTCTCCGTACCATATGATTCAATAAGCAAATCTTATACCTTCGTTGCAAACCATGATAAACCAAGAATTAACCATGTGCTTTCTTTGGATATGGAATTATTCTTTGCAAACTTAAATAAAAATTTTACGGAAAGAGAAAAAAGTTACAGACGCAGAGCATATGCCGTATTGAATCCTGATAAGGATGCAAACAATTATGATGCGGTAAACAATTATGATTTTTCATATGTAAGTTCAATGGCAGTAGCCAGAGGAGAATCATTAAATGCAGCATTTAATGAAACCGTAAACAAACTTGCCGGATTAAAAGATTCAAAAGGACACGATTATATCAATCCTGCTCAAAAAGATGAAATTTTATTCGGATTAAAGAAAATTGTTGCAGAACTTGCATCAGGTAAATACAAAGGCGTAAATTTTGAACCTGATACCTTTGGCGTTGAAGAAGTTGATAAACTTATCGGACTTGTTGTAGACGAATATGCCGACAGAAACAGCGACAAGCTATCACCTGAAGCTCGCAATGTTCTGTTCGATTTAACTTTTGAGGATATACTTGATACTGCATTAAACAATTCTCTTGGTATGGATAAATTCCTTGTAAATTCACCCGGTATTCCTACCATATACGCAGGGGATGAAACCGGTTCTACAGGTTTTGAAAGAATGAAAAACAATTCATTTACCAAAAACCGTTCTGCGGTACGTCATGACTATGTTGATAAATATGATTTCATAAAAAAACGTAAAGAACAAAAAGAAGCAGTTATGATGCTGCGTTCAAGACCTGCTCTTCACGCATTGAACGATGGTGCAACTTATTTATTAAAACAACAAAACAGCAACAGAGGAGTAAAAGTTACCGGATTGTTAAGATACTCTACTGACGGAAGTGCTGTTATATCCTTACTTAATACATCAGGCATAAGCCACGATTACAGAAGAAAGACAGATCCTTACAACAATAGCGTAGTATTGAACGGAAACCGTATTGATTTAAGCTATGACGGCAGAGACGGATTTATCGGACTTCACGGCGGACTTGAACAGGGTATGGAATTTGTAAATGCCTATGACCCTAACGACCGTTACAAAGTTTTCTGGGGCGGCGGAGATAACTACTATCTTGCAAAAGACCAAAATTGCTCACAGGAAATTGTTTTAACCGACAATACCCTGACTCTTTACCATGCACCTCAGGAATTACAAAATCTTGATACTGAATTTTTAAAACGGGTAGAAAATGCAAAAAAATCTAATACATCATTCTGCGGAAAAACATATGTAAATCAGGTTTACAATGTTGCACCGGTAAATTACCAAATAAAAGAAGATGTAAAAACCGGTTCAAAATTAGAACTTATCAGTAAATAGAACATTCGGAAGGATATTAAAATGGAAGTAAGACTATGGGACACTCCTGTCATTGAAACCAATATGAAAGAGTATGCAAGGGTTATGAACGAAACAGCCAAGAGAAGCGAACCATACGCTTTGGAATTATACACTGATGTTTGGGGCAATGTTTCACCAAAAGACGCTTACTTCTTAACGAAAGAGGCATACGGCGGGATTGACATTTTTGATAAGCAAACAGGTGAAAGGACCAAAGAGGGGTTGGAATTGTTCAAAAAATCTCTGACAAAGATGTTTGGACAAGAAAAAGATATAACAAAAATTACGGTTCGGGATTATATTAAACAGACAGTTAAAATGTTTAGACTGTAAAAAATCCTACAAATAAGATTTAACTCTTATAAATTTTAACTCATAACCGAGTAATTCACCGATTAGTTTTGCTTCTTCATATTTGAGTGTGTTTCGCATAAGCTTTTGCGAAATATTTGACTGCGAATAGTGCTTACCGGTCTTTTCCGAAACCATTTCCGCAAGTTTTGTTATTGAAACATCATTTTCTGCAAGTAATGTTTTGATGTCTGTTCTCACACTCATAATCAGTCCTCTTTTATAATCATATTGACATACTTATTGCAATATGGTAAAATGTATTATTATATAGGAATAACTATTCCTTTATAATAATAATAAACGTTACGAGAATTTACATTATTGAGGTAACCGATTACATGGGCAAAAAGGATGTTAAAGCATTTACTCTGGCAGAGGTATTGATTACTTTAGGTATTATTGGTGTCGTTGCCGCCATGACATTGCCAACGTTAATCGGGAATTATCAAAAGAAACAGGTAATATCACAACTTAAAAAAGCATTTTCCGAATATGCTCAGGCTATGCAAATGGCTCAGGTTGAAAACGGAACACTTGATACTTGGCCTCCCCTTGCGAAAGAACAATTTAACAATAATAATCTTGAAAAAGCTAAATATTTTGGTGAAAAATATCTGTTTCCAAATATAAAAACATTAAAAATCTGTATTCCTTCATCCAATGAATGTTGGCCAGATGATATCAAAAATCTTAACAATCAAAGAATTAATGGTCTAGTTTTCACAAATGCTTCTGAGTCTGCAATTTCCTTTATTACTGCATCTGGTTATTCAGTCTATTATTGGTTGCATGGCACTGGATATGGAATGTGGTACGTTGTGGATGTTAATGGTCCTAAAAACAGACCTAACCAAATTGGTAAAGATATTTTTGCTTTCGGAGCTTCATGGGGAATGCCGGGTGCTAAGATTAAACCTATGGGAATTTCTAACTCCACAGAAACAGTATATTATACAAGAGAAGATATTATAACCGGTAGTAATATGGAATCCAATGACGTACGCTATAAATGTAAAAAAGAGTCTTCAACTTATCCATTAGGAGGATATTGCGCTGCTTTAATCGTTCTCGACGGATGGGAAATAAAACCTGATTATCCTTGGTAATCATTAACATTACATAATATATGTTATAGAAATAAAGCTATTCCGGTACAAAACAAAAGTCTTTTTGTCATGCTGAACTTGTTTCAGCATCTGACCCATGGTAAAATCTGATTGTGGTCTACACTAAACAATAATAAGAGAAATGAATCCTGATTTTAAGGATTTAAGTATCGATGTCAGTTTAGAACCGGAAACGAAAGAAATTACATAACTCCACGGCAGTCAGATTCCGAAACAAGTTCGAAATGACATATTAACATAGTACAGGAAACTGTTAAATTTTAGTTTTATAATAAATAAAAAATCACCCGTTTAGAAATCTAAACGAGTGATTTTATTATATCTTTAGGGTAATTAACCGCCTATTTGGCTCATAACTTCTTCTGCAAAGTTATCTTGTCTTTTTTCCAAACCTTCACCAAGCATATATCTTGTGAAAGCTGTGATAGACAATTTACCTTCGATTAACTGACCGACAGTTACATCAGGATTCTTGATGAACGGTTGTTCAAGTAAGCATCTGCCTGCCATTAATTTGTTTACACGACCTTCAACAATCTTAGCTCTGATAGCTTCAGGTTTCTTCAACAAGTCTTCTTTACCCATTTCAATCTCAGTTTCGTGGTCGATAACTGACTGAGGAATTTCATTTCTTGAAATGAATTCAGGAGCACTTGAAGCGATATGTAAACATATATCGTTCATTAATTCAGCATCTTTCTTATCTGTCTGAAGAAGAACACCGATTTTACCGTTGTGAATGTATGTTGCAGTATTGCCTTCATAACGAACAAATCTTCTGAAAGTAATTTTTTCGCCGATTGAAGCAATTTTTTCTTTAATAATATCAGCAACAACTTTACCGCATTTAGGGCAAGTAGAATTTAAGAAAGCATCAACGTCAGCAGGATTACCTTTTGCAACACCTTCAGCTAAGCAGTTTGCCAATTCTTTAAATTCTTCATTTTTAGCAACGAAGTCTGTTTCACAGTTAACTTCAACCAAAGCTCCGCAATCATCAAGAATAGCTGATGCAACAAGACCTTCTGCAGCAATTCTGCCCATTTTCTTATCAGCAGAAGCTATACCTTTTTGACGAAGAACTTCCATTGCTTTTTCCATATCACCATCGGTTTCAACAAGTGCTTTTTTAGCATCCATCATGCCTGCACCGGTTTTATCACGAAGTTCTTTTACCATTTGTGCTGTAATATTCATTTAAATTTTCTCCTTATTTATTTAAGAATAATTATTCTTCAACTTTAGCTTCTTCAGCCGGAGCTTCTACTCCTGCATCTTCAGCTTTGATTTCTTCAATCTTTGCTTTTTGATTAGCATTGTTTTCTCTTAATTGTTTACCTTCCAAAACTGCATCTGCCAATTTTGAAGTAATCAATTTAATAGAACGAATAGCATCATCATTACCCGGAATGATGTAATTAATTCCATCCGGATCGGCATTTGTATCAGCTAAACATACAACAGGAATACCAAGTTTATTAGCTTCCTGAATAGCAATAAGTTCTTTACCCTGATCAATAATGAAAATCAAATCAGGAAGACCTCTCATATCCTTGATGCCGCCTAAAGTTTTGCTTAATTTACCTAATTGTCTGTTTAATTGTGCAATTTCTTTTTTAGGTAATTTTTCAGCATGACCGGAGCTCATAAATTCTTCCAATTCTTTTAATTTATTAACTCTGCCTCTGATAGTTTCAAAGTTAGTAAGCATACCGCCTAACCATCTTCTGTTAATATAGTATGCACCTGCTCTTTTTGCTTCTTCGGCAACAACTTCAGCTGCTTGTTTTTTAGTACCTACAAAAAGGATGTTTTTATTTCTTGCTGCAAATTCTCTTACAATTGCATAAGCTTCATCCAATAAATCAGTAGTTTTACGCAAATCAATTACATAAATACCGTTTCTTGCACCGTAAATATACGGTTTCATTTTAGGGTTCCATCTTTGTGTTTGGTGACCGAAATGTACACCTGCTTCCAAAAGTTCAATCATTGATGCTGTTGGCATCGGTTTTCTCCTTATATTAATGTGTTGTACTACGGGCTAAAGGGTTTCATCCCACAATGTATATTAAATAAATCGCTATTTATTAACATTATAAAGACTAGGGCTGTGCCTATCAAACACAATTAGCCAACAGTAAATTAACACAAACATACGTTACATGCAAATTTTAGGTTTAAATTTTGTTACAATAAGGCAATAATTGTACTTTAAGAGTTTTATATAATTGAAATAAATTAAATATAGTGTTATAATGTATTTAAAAAGGAGTAGTGTATGACTGAACTGAAAATCAAAGAAATTACAGGCTTCAATGAAGACGGCAAAGACAAAACCAAAGTCATATTCGCCGACTCCGATAAAGAAACGGAAATTATTTTTGAAGGCTCAGGCAAAATAAAAATTGCCGTTGGAGCTTAGTTTTACTTATTTGCCAACAGTTCAGTATTTGTAATTTTGTAAGGTTAAAAATTCATTGTTAATGAATTTTCGGTTTTTGTAAACACTTCTCCCTCATCAACTTTGCCGTTTTTGTTTATGTCTATTGCATAGTGTGTCGGCGTATCTATTCTGTTAAATTTATTTACGGATTTTAAAATTTCATCCTTACTCAAATTATTTCTTTCCCTGCTAAATGTATAGGTACCCATTTGAATTATTGAAAATGCTTTTCTGTTGCCGTTCCCATCAATACCATATCCCTGATATGCGGCTATTTTTTCTTTTTTTGATTTTTTATCGGAAAAAATATATGCGACTTCTTTTCCGTCTTTTATTGATGCTGTGTTTTCAACATAATCCGTATCATATTTTTTTGAAAAATTTTGTACTGATGCATTAAATGAACCAAATCTCGTTCCGATTCTAATTTCGTTTCCCATAAATACCCCTTTGTGTTATACCCCGTGCATATATAAAAAATTTTTGGGTATAATAATTGCCAAATCATGAGAAATTATAAAGTTTTATCAAGAAAAAAGCGGATTTTAAATATCCGCTTTTTTATCTTCCTGCAACTCATCTTCGTCATCGTCATCTAAATTCCAACCGAATTTGATATAAAATTTATCACCCGGCACTAAGTTTAATTCATTTCCCTCTTCAATATAGGACAGAGGAGAATTTTCATAGACACTGACACCCGCAGATTTTAATCTGTTATCTTCTTCGTCCTGTATAGCACCTTTAACAGCATTATACCCCATTGAAATACCCTTTACGAAATGGTTTCCGACAGTAAGTGCAGCTTTTGTAGCCATCTGACCCTTATCGAGAGGTAATGCATATTTACCCTGTTTTTGTTCGGCAAAATCGTGTTTCTGCCCCTTTGAATCAATATAATATACAGGCACAAAAGAAAATCTTGCATCACGTTTCAGGCGGGTCGGAGCCTTTACATCAACAATGTTACCATGAACTTTGTCACCGACTTTCAGCACTTTACCCTCATATATAACATCCTCGGTAATTTTCACATCCATAGTTTTGGCAGGACGAACAGTATTAAGAGGAGTAATCGCTTCAACCTTTAAAACATCCGCAAATGCAGCTGCAGGAACCAAAATCAACATTCCTATAACAATCATTATTTTTTTCATATAAAGCAAATCCTATATATAATATCACCAATTATACTTTCCCACAATTTACGGCAGGTGTCAAATTAAAACACCTGCCGTAACATAAAACTTATATAGAAAAATCAATTATCTTAAAAATTCGCCGTTGCGATTTCTTAAAATATTAGGAAGCGGCATAGCCGGATTCCATTTATTTGTAGCATCCATTGTACTTAAATCAGTAATCGGTAACCCCGGCAATCTTCTTGCAAAAGGTCTCTGAGATTCGATTGTTTCAGGGAAAGTAGTATCAATTGAAAGTGCTGTAGCAGTTTCAGTAACGTTTTGAGGCATATCAACCTGCTTAGGAATAATATCTTTAAAATTCAATACGAACATCTGACCGCTGTTGATAGTAACAGAAGCACCCTGCGGAATAGCCATTACCTGACCGTTATTGTTAACGTAACCGCTCAAAACACCGTATGTCTGAGGGTCAAACTGACCTTCTTCATCGTGTACGTTGATAAAACTGTACGGAACAAATGCTAATTGCCCGTTCTGCAATACCATTTTACCTTTTACGGTATAACCTTCAAATAAAACTACATCATCAGTAACCTGAATATTACTGTTAATTCTTAAAGCAATTTCAGCCGGAGGATTTGTACTGCTAAAAGGTGTAATTGCCGTAACCGGAACATTTTTAGCAAACACAGATTGACCTGCTGTTAACGCCATAATTGCTGTAATACCTATTAAAAATTTTTTCATACTAAGTGCACTCCTAGGAAATTATATACTTATACCGCAAGTTTAGCATGGGAAATAAATTCCGTCAATATATAATTCGTATGATATTTTTATCTATTTTTTTAATTAATGTTAACATTTATTTTTTATTACGCAAAATTAATTTTTTATGTGTTTATAAAACATTATGTAAAAGGAGAAATTATGAATACAATCAACAACGGCTGCCAACTTAATTTTACGGCAAAAATGCAATTAGCAAAAGGTTTAGGCAACAAGACTTTTGATGAAGCGTGCAAATCTTTTGAAATACTAACAAAAGACAGCAGCGAAACTCTGCATATGTGGGAAGATAACGGTGTATATAAATTTGACCTGGAAAAGAAAACCGGACTTTCTTCTACAACGCAATATGTCGGCAAAGACGTACTCGGTTATCTTCTTATGGAAACCGGAGTTAAAGATATTGCAGAATTTTTGAAAACAACATTAAAAGCTGTTAAAGCAAGACAAAAACATAACAGTGGTGATGCTTTTATGGACAATATCCGAGCTAATATAGATGCTACAATGCTTTATATTAAAGACAGTGTTGTCGGCAACAAAATAAAAACAACAAATGACAGAAGTTTTGCAGATTATGACAAAGCTGGTGCTTGTATACATTTAGATGCATAACAATTAATAAGGTATAAAAAAACTCTCAGATAAATTATCTGAGAGTTTTTTGTTACATATTTTCTATATTTTCCATAAATTTATTGAGCCTGCCCATAACATCTTTAAACATCGGAATAGGTAAACTCTGTTTCCCGTCTGATAAAGCATTTTCAGGATCATTATGAACCTCTATCATTACACCTGAAGCACCCACAACCAATCCTGCTTTTGCCATAGGTTCAATTAAATATCTTTGTCCCGTACCATGGCTTGGATCAACTATTATAGGCAAATGAGAATATTTTCTTATTACGGGAATTGACGCTATATCCATAACATTACGGGTAAAATCGCTGTCAAAACTTCTGATACCTCTTTCACAAAGAATAACTTTATTATTGCCGTTGTACATTATATGCTCTGCGGCAAGCAAAAATTCTCTTATAGTACTTGCAAGTCCGCGTTTAAGAATTACAGGCTTATTACACTGACCAACAGCTTTTAACAATTTAAAGTTCTGCATATTTCTTGCCCCGATTTGCAAAACATCAATATAATCCATCATTAAAGGCAACTCGGTAGCATCCATAATTTCACTTACGGTCAAAAGTCCTGTAGCCTCACTTGCATTTTTTAAATATTTTAATGCCTTTTCTTCATATCCCTGAAAATCATACGGAGAAGTCCTTGGTTTAAAAGCACCGCCTCTTAAGAATTGTCCGCCTGATTCTTTTACGGCATTAGCGACTTCCAAAAGTGCATCATAGCTGTCTTCAACTGAACAAGGACCTGCAATCACAACAGGTTTATTATTTCCCCCGATTTTTACCCCGTTTTCAAATTCTATAACAGTATCTTCGTTTTTTCTATCTCTTGATGCCAGCCTGAATGGTTCTCTTATAAGTTTTACTTCTTTTACACCGTCAAATGCAGCAATTCTGCCGGGGGTAATAGTTGTTTTATCACCGAGTGCATCAATTACGGTATGTACTTCACCAATATTATACCTTACCTTGAAGCCGTTGTTTTCCAAAAAGTCAATGACTCTTTGGGTTTGCTCGCTTCTGGCACCTGTTTCCATAATTATAATCATTTTATACTTCTCCTTAGGGGTTAATCATAATTTACATTAACATAAAAATTTTACATTAACAATTGTTATTTAATTTTTGACGTAAACTAATTGCAGGATAATATTCCGGCAAAATCATAAGGCAATTATTAATGTATTCTTCGGCTGACTCATGCTTATTTGTTCTGAAATAATACTCAGCTAATAAATAATGTAGTTCCGGGTCATTAAAAAATTTATCTTTACCTCTTTTCAAAAAATTTAAACCAATATCAATATAATCATTCTTCAAAAACACCCGCCCTATATACTTGTAAATTTCCGGATTAATTGTAAACAACCAATCGGAATAATTACAAATATTTTCAACGTAATTACCGATATAGTATGTAAATAACAGCTGTAAATCTATCTCAAAAAAGTTTCTTAACTCCATGTAACTCGGATAACCCTCCAATTTACCCATGCACATGGAAGATAAAAATGCACCCCAATGAGCACGAATATCATGCCCCGCAATACTTAAAAATATTTTTTTTGCCTGCTCCGGATTACCGAAAATAAGTTCCGCATAAGCATACTCAAGCACGTAACCATTATCGGCAAAAAATTGTTGACAGGCAGGATTTCCTGCTGTCAACAATTCTTCTCGTGCTTTTAAATACTCGGATAAATCCATAAATTATTTATTATCTGTAGAATTCAAACTATTCAAGCTGCTCATCATTGAATTCATCATAACTGCCTGAATAACTTGAGGATCAACATTTTTACCGTTTTCATTATTACTTAACATATACGGAAGCATAGACATCATAGGGTCATTATTGTTATTATTATTGTTTCCCATCATCATATTTATTGCTTCATACTCAGGATTAACAAAAGATGCCGGATTAACATTTGATGATTTTACAGTATCAGCAGCATTTTCAGAATTGGATGAAACCGACTTAGCATCGGCAGAAATATTTAAACCTGCTCTTTTTAAAACATCAATTGCATCTAAAACCTCTTCATTTGTTGGCTCAGAAGAAATACTTGCAGCCATTGCAATTTTTTCAAACATAGGAACTTCTGATTTATGTTCCCTTTGAATTTGTTTAAGGTCTTCTATATCATCTTTGTTAAGATTTTCTTTTCTGTTAATAGTTTTTTGAATAGTATCAAGTTGTTTTTGCTGATATTCTCTTTCCAACTCAGGAGAGAAACCATGTCCGGTATACGGAGCATTAATAAACTGATCCAACGGATCAACCGCTTTCAATATTTCATCCGCTTTTGGCGGTTCCGGAAGCGGATTTACAGGAGTCATACAATACATGCCGCCTGATATACAATCTCTGCCTTTAAGTGCCAATTCAAATAATTTACCCTGTGCATTGCAGTTAATAACTTTTTGATAGCAATTTCTTGCTGCCTCGGTTTGACCCAATCTTGTGTATGCAAGTGCCATGCAATAATATGCATACGGATTATTAGGCTGAATTTTTATATATGCGTATAATTCCTGCAATGAACCGGTATAATTTCCCTGTTTGTAGCGTGCAATTGCACTCTTAATGGTAGGGTTAGAATAATAAACTTTATTATCAATAGTCTTTACATATAAATCTTTCAAAGGAACAAATGAGTAAAAATCCTTGGCTGTCTTAGGAATAATTACTTCAGGAGCCTTTGTTTCTTCCGTCTGTTGCGGTGCCTGCTGCTGTTGCTGTTGCTGCTGCTGTTGTTGTTCCTGCTCTTTTCTCTGCTTAATTTCAGTTCTGTGTATATCATCATACAAGTCGTATTTAGGGAATGCGTTTGCAGCGCCATAGGTTGCTAACATCGCCAACACTGAAAGTATAATAGCTTTTTTTCTACTCATTTTAACACCCTTCTATTCTTATTTTATTTATAATCGAATACGTTACTCTATATTATATAACATTTTTTGTAAAAAAATCTAGTTTAAATATATGAAATTTTAGTAATTTTAGCCAATTTATAAAAAATGTTAAGATATTTCTAACAAAAAAAATTTACATTTATTGATAATAATTGGTATATTATACACATTCCGCAAAATATAAAATCCATGATAACGTGTTATATCAACACTTTTAAGCCAATAATATTTGTTAAGATTTGTAAAATTACTACATTTGTAACAAAAAATTGCAGGCAAACTTTTTTAAAAAGTGGTATAATATTCATGGAGATAGTTAAATTTCAAATCAGACTGCCGGTTATTGTTTTGTAAGGTCGAATTCGGCATACAAAATAGAGAAAGGCCAAAGGGAATGAGCAACTTACAATTTCAAAACGATCTTGACAGATTAATGGAGGTCGTACCCGACAAGGTGAAACGACATGTTTCCTATGAACAGATGGATGATGTTATTGAAATTGTTTTGGATATCGGGCGTGCGCCTGAAATCAGGCATGCCGGAGGTAAAATTGAGTACCTCGGAACTGATATTGTTAACTATGATGATATAAAATTTGTTACGGACAGAATACAAAACTTTACATCGGATAATCGTTCCGGTATCCCAGGAACTCTGCACCGTATAAGTGCAATCAGAAACAGACAGGGAAAAATTGTGGGTCTTACCTGCAGAATTGGTCGTGTCGTTACAGGAACAATTGCTTGCATAAAAGACTTCTGTATGATGGGAAAAAGTATTCTGTTTTTGGGACGTCCGGGTGTCGGAAAAACTACAAAACTGAGAGAAATTTCCAGACTCGTTGCCGATGAACTTGGGAAAAGAGTTGTGGTTGTTGATACGTCAAATGAAATTGCAGGCGATGGCGATACACCACACCCTGCTATCGGTCATGCAAGAAGAATGCAGGTTTCGCAACCGCAGTTTCAGAAAGATATAATGATTGAAGCCGTTGAAAACCATACGCCTGAAGTCATTGTTGTTGACGAAATAGGAACCGAGGAAGAAGCACAGGCAGCAAGAACAATTGCAGAACGCGGAGTAATGCTTATTGCTACCGCTCACGGTAATTCATTGGAAAGCCTTATTAAAAATCCTACTTTATCGGATTTGGTCGGAGGGATTCAATCAGTAACTTTAGGTGATGACGAAGCAAGACGCCGTTCATCACAAAAAACAGTTCTTGAAAGGGAAAAACAACCGACATTTGATATTGTTATAGAAATATTAGACAGAAATACTCTTGCTGTATATAAAGATACTTCGGAAGCCGTGGATTATATCTTGAGAGGCTGGCCTATAAGACCGGAAATCAGAAAAGTAGATAATACCGTTCAGGAAGAAACTCCTGAGGAAACCCCTAAAGCTCAACCGACACTAACACAACAAATTCAGGCACTTGAAGAAAAAATTAATCCTTCAGACAGTCTGAAATTCAGTTTTTCACGACAAAAATATGTCGAAGAAGCAAAAGCATACAAAAAAATATACCTGTATGCGGTTTCACGAACAATTGTGGAAAAAGTTATAGAAAGACTTGATTTAAACGCTGAAATTACAAGAAATCTTGATGAAGCTGATATTGTTATTGCCCACAAAAACTTTGCAAAAGGAGGAGCAAAAATTTTGAGTACAGCAAACGAATACAGACTGCAAGTATTCTACATAAAAACCAATTCTATGGCACAAATTCAAAAAGTACTTAAAGATGCTCTTGACGTTGGCGATACTGAGGCAATGCACGGCTATTATGATGAAGCGGAACGTGCTTTGGATGAAGCTAAATCCGCAATCAATAAAATTCTTGCAGGTGCCGAACACATAGAATTACAACCGCAAAATCAACAAATCAGAAAACTTCAGCACGAACTTGTTGAACAGCATAATCTTGTAAGTAAAAGCGTAGGCGAAGGCTCTCAAAGACATCTGAAAATTGTCGGTGAAAGAGATAACTAATATAGCTTTTTAAGATGCTGATACTTGCCTATATACCCCCAAACCCATGTGCCATGCATGTTTTACATGTTAAGAAATGTAACAACAGGTAAAACAAAATAGCAATTATTTAAAAAGTATATACTTTATATATATACGAGAAGAAACAAGAGGTCATTATGGCACCATTCATTTCAAATAACCCCACACCATCAAGACTATACAAAGGCCCATCTGCCCAAATGCACACGGGCGAGTACAGACCTTATGGTATGGGTAAAAAAGGAAATGTATATATTCAGAATAACTACTACGGACCACAACATCCGCGGGGTTGGGCACACAACGCTTGGGCAAATATGGATCATTGTTGCGAAGACAGCGGCAGCAAATTTGGTGAAGTATTAGGCTGGGTTGGCGTAGGAATGTCAGCCGTTGGCGGAATATTAGACTTATTTGGCATTGGCAAAAAAGGCAGTGTTGAGGGTGATCCCGGCAAATCTGCGAAAGAAAAAGCAAAAGAGGAACCGACAAAAACGGGTAATGAAGACAAAGCTCAGGGCAAAGGAGAGTCCACAAAAACGGGTAATGAAGACAAAGCTCAAGGCAAAGGAGAATCCACAAAAACAGCTAGTGACAACAAAGCTCAAGGCAAAGAAGAGTCGGCAAAAACAGCTAATGACAACAAAGCTCAAACTCCAGTGGCAGATGAAGAAGGACAAGAAGAAGATCCCGGCAAAGCACCGACATGGAATGACCAAAAAGCACTAATATATGATACAAGCGGCAGAACAAAAAAAATAGAAGGAAAACTAAAGGTTACAAAAGAAGCTAAAGCAAACAGCAAATTTCCTGAAGAATTCCAAACAACAACCGCTTCCGGTTATACATATAAATATGAAAATACAGGCAGAACAGATGCTAATAATCAGCCTATATACAAATGCGTATCAGAAACGGTAAACGGCAAAACAAGAAACATAACATCAGGAAATGAATATGCTTGTCAATTAGACAGCAACGGCAACCCTAAATTCCAATTTGAACAAAATGAACAAGTAGGAAAAGACGGTTTAGGTAAAGGCGTATAATAAAATAAGAGAGTATAAAGTTAAAGGCGGTATAAATACCGCCTTTTTTGCTGTTTAAAATTTTAGTAAAACCTTTAATGTTTCTTTTTCTTTATTTTTTTCAAAACCTTTTATTGCATCATCAACAGTATATGTAGCAGAAATCAAAGGCGAAAAATCAACTTTTTTAGATTTTAATAATCTCAATGCAGCTCCGAATTGTCCGCAACGAGAGCCCAAAACCGTAATTTCATCAATTACGATAGGAGCAAGATTAAATTCTTTTGATGCAGCAACGGTACTTTTAAGAACCAAAGTTCCGCGTGGTTTTGTAAGAGCAAGTGCCGTTTCAAAACCTGAAATAGAACCGGTAGCCTCAACTACAACATCATAGATTTTTTCTACCTTCAAATCCTGCAAAAGTTTAGTTTCTACACCCTGAGCTTTTGCTATATCAAGTTTATTTTGATGTTTACCGATAAGAGTAACATCAATATTTTGTGCATTCAAAGTCAAAGCGGTAATCAGACCCAACTTCCCGTCACCAAGTACTATTACCTTTTCAAACGGCTTAATGTGCAACTGCTCGGTGATTTCGCAAGCCGCAGCAAGCGGTTCAACAAATACTGCCTGTTCATCAGTAACATTATCGGGAACTTCAAAAAGAGTTTCCAACGGCATTGTAAAATATTCTGCAAAAACACCGTCTTTTCTCCATATACCCAAAGTATGACGATTCGGGCAATGACGATATAATTTTTCGGCACAATAAGGACAATCAGGCTCCTTGCAGCCGTAACTGATTTCAGCGACAACTCTTTTACCCAGAAGTGATTTATCATCATCATTCACTTCTTCAACAACACCGACAGCCTCATGTCCTAAAATTCCTTTATAACCCATATATCCTTTGGTAATTTCGTAATCCGTATTACAAATACCTGCAAGAGTAACTCTTACCAGAGCTTCGCCTTTTTGAGGAATTGGCTTTGGGTAATTATTATCAAGTTTTAATCCATCATCAAATACAACAGCTTTCATAATTCTCTCCTTAGTGTAAATTTTTAACTATTAAGATTTTAACATAAAAATTAATACACTATATTTAATCGGTAATAACTACATCCACAGCTTTATCGAATGTATCACGAGGAATTTCTTCCAATAAAAATTTTTTGCATACCGGAGTAAGAGTTTTTATATTGGGATATTTATTTAAAAATCTGTCATAAAAGCCACCGCCGTATCCGAGTCTGTACTTATTTTTATCAACAGCAAGTGCAGGAACAATAATCAAATCTAATATTTCAGGATTTACCGGCTCTGAAATCGGCTCCATAACATTAAAGGATGATTTTACAAACTTTCCGCAATCGGGGCATACCAAAAGTTCATCCCCGAATACCTTTGGAAAATAAAAATTTTTATTGTCGTTTAATAAATCCAGTAAATTTATTTCATATTTCATCGGATAAAAAATCATTACATTTTTGGCAGAATTATATTCATGAGTATTTCTGATATTTTTTATGATTATTTTACCTGGATTTTCTGTATCTAAAGTTTTTCTTTGGCTTTTAATTCTTATTCTTAAATCAGTTTTATTTTCCATAAATTTATTATATAATAACCTCAATGAAAAAGGAATTGAACAACAACCTAATAAACCCGAATTGGGCAAAACACGGATACATTCAGGTATACACAGGTAACGGTAAGGGCAAAACCACGGCTTCACTAGGATTGGCTATGCGAGCTTTAGGCAGGAGCTGGAAAGTTCTTATAATAATGTTTACCAAGGGCGGTAATGATTACGGAGAATTAAATTCCTTCAGAAACCTGTCCAAAGAAATTTCCGATAATTTAACAATAATTCAGGCAGGCATGGACAGAATTGTCTATGAGGGAAACAAATCCATTGAAGATGCTGCCGAAATTTCAAGAGGATGGGAAATCGCCAAAAAAGCAATCAAAAATGATGAATATAATTTAATTATTTTAGATGAGGCAAATATTGCAATAGACTTAGGTTTTATAGATATTAATGAAGTTGTTGATGTTTTAAAAAGTAAACCTCAGGAAATGGAAATAGTTTTAACAGGTCGAAATGCAAAAAAAGAGATTATTAACATTGCCCATCTTGTTTCTGAAATAAAACCTGTAAAACACTACTGGGATACAGGTGTAGTTGCAAGAAAAGGAATTGAGTATTAAAAACTTGTTTTTAAATAAATTTTTTTATATAATTATGAACATGAAGAGAGTAATTTTATTAGCAATATTAGGTTTGGCATTTGCACTGAATTTCGGTGTACCGGCAAATGCGGGGTTCTTTTCCGATAAAAAAGCTTTAAAAGAACAAGCACAGTACGAAAAAAATTGTAAAAAAGATATTCTGGAAGTTTTTGCAAAACAGGGTGAATATGTAAAAAAATATGATATTGAAGGTTTAAAAAGCCTTTATGCTCCTGATTTTGTAGATAATGACGGATACAACAAAGATGTTTATTTCAGCCTTGTCGGTGACACTTGGGAAACCTATCCGGACATTACATACACGACTAAAATAAAAAATATCAAACTAAACGGAGATTATGCGACTGTAGAAACAGAAGAATCCGCTGTTGCAACATCTGACGAATTAGACAAACATATCATTGGCGAACTAAACTCATATTCCAATTGCATATACCATTTACAAAAACTTGGCGGACAATGGGAAATTATCGGCGAAAATGTTACTGATGAATTTTCTACGCTTAAATACGGAGATGCAAGATATTTAAAAATGACATTAGAAACACCAAGAATGATTGGTGCAAACAAAAATTATGCTGCGACATTAAAAGTTGAAGCTCCGGAAAACAGTATTGTTGTTGCTTCCCTGAATCAGGAAAAAATAGTAAATCCTGCAACAAAACCTGAGGAGCATTTTATGAAACTCAGAGAAGATAATACTCTTGCAAGGATTTTTACTTCAAATACAGACAATATTAATGAATATATTGTTGCATCCATTGGTGTTACGGGTCTGAATACAACAGCCGACGGTAATATTAAGGTTTTAATGAACGGACTTGCTTTTGTTATGTCAAGAGTAAATGTTGTTCCGACAAATAATTTTGCCAGAGTAGACGATAAGAAAGACAAAAAGGACAAAGCAGATGAACAGTAAATTCGCTAAATTAATGTATTTTATTGTATGTTTTGTTTTCTTTTTAATTTCTGATATGTTTTTGACCCGATTACTGTATAACAGTGTAACAGAGGGCATGACCTACTCGGGTAAGCTTTTGACTGTAACTTTTGTCAAAAATACAGGTGCCGCATTCAACATATTCCCAAATGCAAGAGAATTTTTAATAATTCTTTCAGTCGTTGTGATAACTTTGTTATTTCTATATGTTTTGAAGAACCTAAAATCGATATGGTTTAAGGAAATTTTCTTTATATCCATATTGTGTGCAGGGATTTCAGGCAATTTACATGAGAGAATAATGCTTGGTTATGTAAGAGATTTCTTCAGACTAAACTTCGTAAATTTTCCGGTATTCAATATTTCGGATATACTTATTAACATTGGTGTAATAGCCTTAGTTATAATAATTTTATTAAAGAAAACAAAATAGATGATTTATATTGCAGACGAAAATGATGACGGTAAAAGACTTGACCTCATGATAACAGAGGTACTGGGAAACATCTCTCGTTCAAAAGTTCAGACAAGTATAAAATCCGGAAACGTCAAAGTCAATTCTAAAATTCAAAAACCCTCATATACATTAAAAGAAGATGATGAAATAGAAATAATTGAAGTCCCTGAAGTTGTTTTAAAAACAGAACCTCAAAATATTCCGCTTGATATTGTGTATGAAGATGACAACATGCTTGTAGTTAACAAACCGTCAGGAATGCTTACTCACCCTACGGTAAATGAAACTGAAAACACGCTTGTTAATGCCCTTTTATACCAGTATGGCGATAATTTATCCGATATAAACGGGGAATTCAGAAGGGGAATAGTTCATCGCTTGGACAGAAATACGTCAGGTTTATTAATGATTGCAAAAAACAATAAAACTCACGAATTTTTAGCTGACGAAATCAAAGAACACAAAATTGAAAAAACGTACCGTGCAATTGTAAAGGGTAATTGGGAAAAAGATGAAGAAATAATTGATGAACCAATAGGCAGAAATCCCAGACAACCTCATAAAATGATGGTCAAACCTGACGGAAAAGAAAGTATCTCAATTATAAAAGTAGTAAAACGATTCAAAGAAGCAACCGCAATAGAGATTAAACTTATTACGGGAAGAACCCATCAGATAAGAGTACATACAAGTTTTAAAGGGCATCCTGTATATAATGATACTCTCTACGGTGCAGGCAAAGGAAAAGTTAGTACGGAAGAACAGGTTTTACAATCATTCAGATTAAAGTTTACAAAACCGTTTTCTGATGAGATAATATCATTAGAAATTCCGGCAGATGAAAAATATATGAAAGTATTTAATTATTTTGAGGGCAGAGAAAAATGAAATTAGTATTACAAATTATAGCATTTTTAGCAATTTTCGGAGTAGTTTTTTTAACTATACTGAACGGTTCGGATACAATAACCTTACAGGTATGGGCACCATCTTATGATGCGGTAGCACAAACAACAATGCATGCTACAAAAACATTTAACGTTGCATTTGTTCTTTTATCGGTACTTGGTGCAGGTTTGTTATCCGGGATATGCCTGTTTGTTCCTTTTTATCTTACTCAAATGGAACAATTGTACGCTTATAAAAGAGAGCTTGAAAAAACAAGCATTATAACCGACAGCAGCAATTCTCAGGTAAAGGTTTTACAGGCGAAAATTGAAGTTTTGGAAAAAGCACTCAAAGATGCTTTAAAATAATATTTTTATGCAATAAAAAACGGGATGTCATATTAACATCCCGTTTTTTGTATTTTATTTACTAAGCCTTAACGGACTTAATACATTTTTTTGCTCTGTTCAAAGATCTTTCCTTGCCGAGAATTGCGAGTATTGCAGCCATATCAGCACCGCAGGTTCTGCCTGTTACTGCTGCACGAATTGCCCACATTGTAACTTTTGGTTTGATTCCTTTTTCTTTATATTGTCCTCTAAATACTTCCAATTCGTGGTGTAAGTTTTCTTCGTCAAACTGCCATCCCTGAGCTTGCTTAACAAACTCTTCCAAAACATCTTGTGCTACCTCCGTATCCAATATCTCTTCCTGTGCTTTCGGCTCAATCTCAACATCCTCGCCGAAGAAATAAGGAACCGCATCGGTTATGTCAGATAACAGGGTAAGGGGTTCACGGGTAACTTCAACCATTCTTGTGTATTGAGCATCACTTAATTCCGTTAAATCGTATTTTGTCAAATACGGTTTAAGTCTTTCTTTCAAATCTTCTATATCAAGCATCTTGATATAGTGGCTATTCATCCAATTCAATTTATCATATTCAAAAATAGAGTTTGAAGATGAAATTTCGTTTATTCTGAAATCTTTTGCAATTTCGTCAACTGTTTTAATTTCAACACCGTCTGACGGTGACCAGCCTAACAATGCAACAAAGTTAATCAAAGCATCTGTTAAATATCCTTTTTCAACAAATTCTGATACGGCGGTTGCACCGTGGCGTTTTGATAATTTACTTCTGTCAGGAGCCAAAATCATCCCCAAGTGACCAAACTGAGGAACTTCAGCACCTAACGCTTCATAAATCAATATTTGTTTATAAGTATTAGAAATATGGTCTTCTCCACGGATGATATGAGAAATCTTCATCAACATATCGTCAATTACAACTGCGAAATTGTATGTAGGAGCTCCGTTAGACTTCATAATAACGAAATCGCCCAACAAGTCTGTATCAACATGCAATTCGCCTTTTACCATATCGTTAAAGCTTAAAATTGAACTGTCATGGAAAGCTTTTTGTGCCTTTGAAATATTAAATCTTACGGCAGGTTTTCTTCCTTCTGCTCTGAATTTTGCTTTTTGTTCTTCCGTTAAATTTTCACATTTTTTTGTATAAACATAAGGTTTTTTATTATCATGAGCTTCTTGTTTTTCTGCTTCCAATTCTTCAGGTGTACAATAGCATTCGTAAGCGAAACCTTTGTCTAACAATTCCTGAACGTATTTAGGATAAATATCAAATCTCTGAGATTGAGTGTAAGGACCGTATTCACCGCCTACATCAGGACCTTCATCCCAATTTAAACCTAATGCCTTTAAACTGTCGAAAATATTATCAATATATTCCTGACTTGTTCTTTCTGCGTCAGTATCTTCAATTCTTAAAACGAATTTTCCGTTATTTTTCTTGGCAAATAAATAGTTGAATAAAGCTGTTCTTGCTGTCCCAACGTGCAAATTACCGCTTGGGGACGGAGCTATTCTGACTCTTACTTCTGACATATTTCCTTCTTTCTTTTATTAAATTTAATAAATCAAGCGAGAGGGTACAATGTGTAATTCGCTTGCAGTAACTATCCTATCACGGGCATAATATGTTTTCAAGTAGTAGGAATTGAGAAGTGTTGTTTTTGGATAAAATATATGATATTATAAGCCTATGAAAAATAAAATATATTCTGTAGAAGAAATAAGAAATATATTAGAAGAACACAAAAGTTATATTACTGAACGCTATTCTGTTGATGGATTTATGCTTTTTGGCTCTTACGCAAAAAATACCCAAACAGCGGACAGCGATATTGATTTATTGGTAACTTTTTCTTCACCTATAGATATGTTTGATTTTATTGATTTGCAAGATTATTTATCCGGGATTTTTAATAAAAAAATCGATTTGGGAACACCAAACAGTTTAAAAAGTTTTATCAAAAACTTGATATTAAATGAGGCAATTAAATTATGAGCGAAAAAAATTGTAAATTTTTCTTGCAAGATATAAAAAATTCATTGGAAAAAATTTTTAATTACACAAAAAATATAAATTTTGATGAATTTTTAGCTGATGAAAAAACCCGTGACGCAGTTGAACGGAACTTTGAAATCATAGGTGAAGCAGTTAAAAATATCCCTCTGGGAATAAGACAAACTCATCCTAATATACCTTTTAAACAAGTTGCCGGCATGAGAGATAAGTTAATTCATGATTATTTTGGTATTGACTATGAAATTATTTGGAAAACAATAACAGATAAACTACCGGAATTTTACTCTGATATAATTAAACTTATAAAAGAATTAGGAGAATAAATTAATGAATTATAACAATATTAAAATTTTAATCGCAGGGGGGGCAATTTGCCTTTCTTTACTGCTCTGTAACCAGTCTTTAGCCGAAACATTAAAGTTACCCCGAATAGAAGGCGACAATTATCTGCAAAATTTTCATCAACTAAATTCCTCTCAAAATATACAAGATAATTATAAAAATCAAAATTCTGTAACAACTGAAAAAAATAAAGAATATCAGAACTATATCAGTGGCAGAAATAAAAATATATTGATATTACAAGAAATTGAACGGAACTGGATAAAACCTGATAATATATCAGGACATAAACAAATAGCTATTGTTTATAAATTATCCTCCAAAAAAGATGTTTCTGATATAGAAATCTTACATTCTTCGGGTTCTGCTGACTTTGATAAATCTATTATCAATGCTTTTAAAAAATCAAAACCAATATTCAAATCTATTGATACAGACAATACTGTGATAAAAACCGGTAAATCGTACAAAATACGAATGGTAATCGATTATACCAACGGTAAATTAGACAGCAACACAGGCAGTTTTATGTCCGCATTTAACAAAGCAACCGGATTTAGAACCGAACCACTTAAGGATATAACTTTTGACAAATATAACTATGACGATACAATAGCATCTTTTATTCACAGAGAATGGGACAGATCTAATATTAAAGATTTCGGATTTGCAGTAGTGTCCGTTGATATTGATAATAACGGTAATTGGTCAAACCCGAAAATAAAAATATCGTCAGATTCAAATGATTTTGACAAAAAAGCTCTTAATATTGCACAAAATATCGGAAATAGTAAAGCCATAAAAAAAATTTACAATAACGCACACAACATTGAATTAAATTTTCTTAATTATGATACGTCAAAACTATCTGAAGCATACAAATCAAACTCAGAAAAATATCTATACACATATATGAATAGTCTTAATTCGCACATAAAACTTTATTGGCCGCCATCAAGAAATATTATTGCAAACACTTCAAAAGCTGCACAGATAAAATTTAACGTTAAAAAAGACGGGACTTTCGATGATATAAAAGTGTATAATTCAAGCGGTAATCCTGCATTTGACGAAACAGCCGTCAACACCGTAAAAAAAGTTCATCACTATAAACCGCTTCCGGCAGATTATGATGAAGATAAAATTGAAGTCCTTATGACATTTGAAGTAAATGTTTTCGGTTACAGATAGTTTTTACGGAACTAATAATTATCCCCTCGAATAATTCTTGATAAAATTTTAAAATAAGATATAAAATCTTTTTTTAAATTCCAATTTTCTATGTACTCTTTTTCTGTAAAATTTGTGTTTTTGGGATTATTCCCAATACAATGCGGAGTTTTATAATTTATGGATGCTCCCGGCTTGAAAACATATCTTATCAGAAAATTATTATTCTGTTTTCTTATTTTATGCTCGTATATCGTAAGAGGTCTTGGACCGGCTATTGACATATCACCTTTCAAAATATTAAACAACTGGGGTAATTCATCTATACTGTATTTTCGCAATATTTTCCCCACTTTTGTAATTCGGCTGTCATTCGGGGTTTGAACACTTTTTTCATTATCAGAATTTACTTTCATAGTTCTGAATTTATAAATTATAAAAGTCTTCCCATCCCTGCCAATTCTTTCCTGTTTGAATATAATCGGTCCTTTTGAGGTAATTTTAACAGCTAATGCAGATGCAGCCATCAATGGAGCAGTTAAAATACCGCCTGCAATTGAAAATAAAACGTCCAAAGCTCTTTTGGTTTTCCATTGTACGGATTTTGTATCCGAATAATTATACAGCGTTTTATATTCATCAAGAATTTTTCGTTCGTTTTTAGACAACACATTTTTGGGACTAATTCTTCTAATCCCAAAATAAAAATTTGATTCGTTATTGTTTAAACTTATATGCATACAAAAAATATCCGTATTAACACATAATATATAAAATCATAAAAAAAATTTTTTGCGTAATAAAACTTATCCGCTGATTATTTATAACATTATCTGAGTCCCGACCATTATTCTGTGACTGTTTGGGGCATTTTGATTTTGGCAAAACACATAATTTAAAATTAATCTCAAAGCCTGACCTTTAATAAACCAGTTTATTCCGGCAGTATATTCCCTTTTTGTGTTATGAGCTACATCTCTGTCAGGGTCAAACTGGTCATATCTTGCAATAAGCTGCACTTTTGGTGTAATTTTGTAACCCACAATGCCGTAGAAACCTTGTGCTTTTTTATCTACGACATAACTTCCGTTATAACCGTCTGCAATACCATATTCAAATCTTGTCCAGAGTTTTTTGTATTTATATCCCACATAAACACTGCCGACCGTATAATGCGTTTCATTTTTACCTGCATTCAGACCTCCGCCTATTACAAGATTACCGTACTTGCCGTTGGTTTTTCCAAGAGGTTTAAAATCAACCCAACCGGTAAACTCAGGACCTGCGAACCATTTTCTGAAATATCTGTCAGAACTGTTAAATGCTAAATTATAATCTATCAGGTCATAACTTCCGACTAATCTCACACCTAACGCTCTTGTCGAGCCAAAGTTTCTTGCTATTTGCGAACGCATAATAAACGGCAATATATAAGAGCTTGAACCGCCCTCCTTGCCGACCTGATTTCTTGAATAACCTATAATAATCTGATGATGCGGAATAGAATTATTAGTTATAAAAGCATCTGCTACGAAATTCTGCATATAATTTCTGCCATGAGCACCCTGCGGATTAACAATAAATTTAAAATCAGTTTTTGTATTGCGAAATCTTCCCATAACACCAATCTGTACAAAATTATTCCTGTAATCGGTATCATAATCACCGTTTTGCCAAAAACTTGATAAACGTCCGTTATATGCCCCAAAAAATTGTATCTTTTCTACAGGACCCCTTTTAGGCTGAAAAGTCAATTCATCTTCCAGTAAATATGAGGCAATATCCGTACGAATAAGGTTTCTCTCCATCATTCTTTTCAGCAAAGGTCTTTCTTCCGCAGAAATCTTCGCCTTTTTTGCTTTTGGGATATCTTCTTTTTCAAAATCTTCCGTAGAACCTTCCGGTAATGAGTCAAAAACTTCTCTTACATCAGCATCTTCCCCTTCATCATCGGATACTATACCATTATTATTATCATTAACCTTATCAGGTAATTTTTCTTCATACTGATGAAGAAAAATCTGGTCAGAATGATAACCCTCAACATTATCCGTAATCGAATAGGATGGGGCTTTTGAGGTAACTGTTATTATAAATGCAAAAAGTATTATGTAAATAATCTTTTTCATAGGTTCTTATAATATCATGAAACTACTTGATTTTCATAATTTATTTATAGTATATTTTTATTATGACGAATGTAACAAGAAACCAAAAAGCCCTAAAAATAAAAGCCCCAATTGTGGAAGCCTTAAAACAAGCCTATGAGAACCCAACATATCAGTTTCATATTCCGGGTCATACAAGAGGCAACGGTACACTGCCCGATTTTAAAAAATTAATCGGGACAAAGGCTTTGACAGTCGATACAACCGATGAATTTGATAATCTTGGCACATTACACCCTGCAACAGGACCTATTAAAGAAGCACAGGAACTGGCAGCAAAAGCATTTGGTGCAAAAAAGACTTTCTTCCTGCTTAACGGTTCAACCGCCGGAAACCTTGCTATAGCAATGGGTTTAACGAAAAAAGGTCAAAGAATTTTAACTAACAGAAATTGCCATCGTTCAATTTTAACAGGTCTGATTATTTCCGGAGCGGAACCTGTATGGCTGGTACCAAAAAGATTTGACGACTGGGGAATTTGGGGTAACGTTACACCTGAAAGTGTTGAAGAAGCCCTGTCAACTCACGATGATATTTCAATGGTTTGGATTACAAACCCTACTTATGAGGGTGTTGTATCAGACATAAAATCAATTTCTGCGATTTGCAAGAGATATAAAGTACCGCTTATTGTTGATGAGGCACACGCTTGTCTTTGGAATTTTAATAAACATCTTCCGACACCTGCACTTCAGCTTGGTGCAGATGCGGTTGTTCATTCCCTTCACAAAACAGGCGGCAGTATGAGCCAGAGTTCAATGCTCCATATTGCGGAAAATTCTTCAATTGATGTTGATGCGGTTGAAAAAGCATTAAAACTCCTTCATACAACAAGTCCGTCACTAATTTTACTGGCAAGCCTTGATGCAGCCCGTGCAAATCTTGAAAGCCCGAGAGGTAAAAAACAGCTTGAACGTGCTATAGCTAATGCAAAATATTTACGCCGCGAAATTGAACAGATGGAGCATATCCACGATTTAAAACCTGATTTTGGCTATATGACGGATGTTACAAAAGTATTTATAAGAGCAGACGGTTTGTCGGGTAAAAGATTAGAATCAATTTTGGAAATTGAATTCGGTATAGAAGTTGAAAGTGCATCAGATGCAGGTCTGCTTTTACTTTCAAATTTGGGCAACACGAGAAAAGATATGGAATATCTTGTTGAGAGCCTTAAAAAAATTGATAAATCAAATTATTCGGATATATGTTACCTCGAAAACAGAAAACATATGCCTATGCTCACCCCTATAATAAAAATGAGCCTGAGAGAGGCTTTTTATTCGGAAAAAGAAACTATACCTAAAGATTTAGCGGTAGGCAGAATTTCAGCAGAAGTTATTGCGGAATGCCCTCCGGGAATTGCAGTTTTATTGCCGGGAGAACTGATTACCAAAGCTCATTTGCCATATTTAACCGACTACGATTTTATAGAAGTTATTAAATAAAATTTTAATTTTTTCTTAATGTTTATATGGCATTAGCCACTTGATTAAGATTTATGTTAATGCTATAAAAAACATGTATATAAGATTTACAAAATAAGAAGGAGTAAAAACTTATGGTAAATGTAGCTATTAACGGCTTTGGCAGAATCGGTAGAAATACTTTGAGAGCTGCTATCAGAGAAGGTATTTTTGACAAAATTAATTATGTAGCAATCAATGACCCGGGATTGAAACCGGAAGATGCTGCAAGAATCTTCAAATATGACTCAGTTATGGGCAAATTTGACGGTACAGTAGAAACTTACGATGAAGGTATCATCGTAAACGGTAAGAAGATTAAATTCTTCGCAGAAAAAGACCCTGCAAATCTTCCTTGGAAAGATTTAGGTGTAGAAGTTGTTGTTGAATCAACAGGTTTCTTCACAGATGCCGAAAAAGCAAAAGCTCATATCGCAGCAGGTGCTAAGAAAGTTATCATTTCAGCTCCTGCTACAAACGAAGATAAAACTATCGTTTTAGGCGTAAATGATAAAGAATATGATCCTGCAAAACACAATGTAATTTCAATGGCATCTTGTACAACAAACTGCTTAGCTCCTGTAGCTAAAGTTATCGATGAAAAATTCGGTATCGTAAAAGGTTTGATGACAACAGTTCACTCTTACACAGGTGACCAAAGAATCTTAGACGCAGGTCACAAAGACCCTCGTCGTGCAAGAGCAGGTGCTTTGAATATCGTTCCTACAAAAACAGGTGCAGCTAAAGCTGTTGCTCTTGTATTACCTCAATTAAAAGGTAAATTGGACGGTTTCGCAATGCGTGTTCCTACTCCAGATGTATCTTTGGTTGACGTTGTATTTGAACTTTCTAAAAACGTTACAGTTGAAGAAGTTAATGCAGCATTAAAAGAAGGTGCTGACGGACACGTTCTTTGCTACACTGAAGAACCGCTTGTATCATCTGACTACGTTGGTACTTCTCAATCATCTACAGTTGACGCTTTATTAACTCGTGTAATGGGCGGAAACCAAGTTAAGATTATTTCTTGGTACGATAACGAAATGGGTTATTCAACAAGATTGGCTGAAACTACATTGATGGTTGCTTCTAAATTATAATTTGTGAATTAACACATAAAAAAAACAAGCCCGATAAAATTAATATCGGACTTGTTTTTTTGTTATAATATTTATGTAAATTAACAAAGAGAGAAATTATTATGAATAAATATACACAAACCTATTTTATTACAAATGACAATATGGACATAAATTACCGACTAACCCCGATTGGAGCGGTCATGTTTTTTCAGGATTGTTTTGCTCAGTACATGACAACAAAACATGTCGCAGCATTCGACATAATAAAAGAAAACATATTCTGGGTAGTCGCTGAATTTAACATTGAATTTACTGATGATATGCCGTTTTGGTCTGAAAAAATTGATGTCGAAGTATGGATATCCGAAGCATCAAAAATAAAAATATATGCGGATTTTGAACTTATACATAACGGCAAAACATTCGCAAAAGGAAACAGCTGTTGGTTTATTTTAAGCACTGAAACACACAGACCAACCTCTGTTAACGTTGTTACGGACAAATTTGAAACTCTAAATAAATTTACACTTGGCGAACACAAAAAATTCAAACTTGATGAAATGAACAATATCGTAAAAACTATTACACACAAGACAAATTTGAGTGATATTGATTTTAACAATCATGTAAATAATAAAAGCTATATTAACATAGCAAACGCTACTCTCGACAGGGAATTTAAACTTACACACAATCTGAAATCAATGAGTGTAAAATTTATTAAAGAAAGTTTTATAGATGAAGTTCTTACTTGTACAACGTACACCACAGAGGAAAATTACAAATTTATTCATAAAATAAAGAATAATGATAGCGATATATGCGATATCACAACAATTTGGGAACCAATATCAAATCAAAGCGATATCAGCAATTTTAAACTGCAAATCAGATAGATGCATGTGCTATGACATATTGAAAACAATCACATAAAAAACGACTCCCGAAAAATCGGAAGTCGTTTCATAAGTATTTAAGCTATGGTACTTACTATTTTCCTTTGTACATAACTGCTCTTGCTGCAGGTGAGTTAGGAAGTATAGATTGACCACCCAATTTAACCGGATAAATATCGGTTGGGCTCTTAACTTCACAAGTATTACCTGAACCAGATGAGCAAGAAACAACAGTGTTAGGATTCTTAGCACCATTTACGTCAATTGCACCTTTACAATTTGCAGATGGAGTACCGTTACCGGTAGTGATGTCAGCACAATTTCCTGCTGCTTTAGGGAATGTAAATGCCATACCATCGTTAAAGTAGAATGTAAAGTTGTTGGTAGCTGAAGTACCGAATTTGCCATTTGCATCAGTACCCCAAGATTGACCGTTGTCTGTACTTACAACGTTCATTCTGTTCTTAAACAAGTTGTAAAGTGAATTTGATGTACCATCAGTTTGAGAACCTGTAGCTTGGCTCAAATCATAGTCATCAAGAGCTATGTTCAAAACTACAGCCTGTGATAAAACTGATAATGCTTTTTTGTAAGCTGTTCTGTACTGTGCACCTTGAGTTGCATTCATCAATGTAGGCATTGTCATAGCTGCTACAACACCGATAATACCCAAAGTAATCAATACTTCAGCCAAAGTAAACGCTTTTTTACCGTTCATAATCATGTTAGAATATCCTCCGTTAATTAAATGGTTCCGATATCATTTTAACATATTTTTAGATTAATGTCAACATATTGTAACAAATTTGCATTCACATGTTTTAATATTATTTAATCCTTTTGTCCACTGTAAATTATAAATTTTTCATGGTAGACTCAAAATCGGTACAGTGAGGTAGAAATGAAAAAAATTGCTCTTATAAATCACGGATGTGCAAAAAATCTTGTTGATTCCGAACTCATGCTCGGACTGCTTGCATCTAAAGGGTATGAAATTACTCTTGATGAAAATGATGCTGATGTTGTTATAATAAATACATGTTCATTTATTCATGATGCTGAAAAAGAGTCCGTTCAGAGTATTCTTGCAACGGTAAACAGCGGTAAAAAAGTTATTGTAACCGGATGTTTACCTCAAAAGCACAAAGAAGAATTAAAAAAGGCAATCCCTGAAGTTTGTGCAATGGTTGGAACAACGGATTTCAAAGATATTGTATCTGTGGTAGAGCAGGTTTTGGATAATCAAAATGAAAAATATATCTCAAAAATTTCTGAGAAACCCGAATATATTTATCCTGAAACGATACATCGCCAACAAATCACAATGGGAGCAAGTTCATACATAAAAGTTGCTGACGGCTGTAACTATCATTGCGGATATTGTATTATTCCGCAATTAAGGGGGGCTTATCATTCAAGAACTATAGAAAATATCGTTGAAGAAGCAAAAGAGCTTGTAAAAAAAGGTGTAACGGAAATAGATTTAATAGCACAAGACACTACAAGTTACGGAATAGATTTATACGGCAAACCGGCACTGGTGAAACTACTGGAAGAACTTAATAAAATTGAAAACCTTGGCTGGATAAGAATTATGTACGCATACCCGACCCAGATGAATAATGAACTTATTGACGCAATAGCAAGACTTGATAAAGTAGCAAAATATGTAGATATACCTTTACAGCACTACAGCAAATCAGTATTGGAAAATATGAGGCGTCCTGTTTCTGATTACGATGAACTTGTAAAAAATATCAGGGAAAAAATACCGAATGTATCCGTAAGAACAGCTTTTATCGTAGGCTATCCCGGAGAAACTGAAGAAGATTTTAAAGAATTATACGATTTTGTAAAACGAACAAGATTTGACAGAATGGGCGTGTTTGAATATTCAAGAGAAAAACATACTTCTTCATATTCAATGGAAAATCAGGTACCTAAAAAGATTGCCCACAAAAGATACAAAGCTTTAATGGAATTACAACAGCAGATTTCTTTTGAAATTAACCAAACATATATAGGAAAAACTATTCCTTGTATTGTAGAAAGCTTCACAGACGATGGGGTAATAATAATGAGATCAGAACACGATGCTCCTGAAATAGACGGGCTTGTTTATGCAACCTCAGAAAAATCTGTAGTACCCGGGGATATAGAACTCGTCTTGATTGACAGAGCAGATGAATATGACCTGTTCGGAAAAATATCAGAATAAATAGCAAAAAAATTTTTTTCTTACTTTTTATATCTTCATATTTTATTTACAATTGTACAAAATTTAAATAAGATATGATAATATGATAGTTATTAAAGGAGAAATATATGAAATTAGCATTTTTATTATTACCTAATTTGTATGACATATTTACACTTATGGTAATAGGTTACGCTTTTGTACTAAACCAAAAAGGTGAACTGCAGATTCCTTTTGCAGTTGCTTGCGGACTTATATATGTTGCAACAAGATTAGGTATCTTTGCAGGTAAACTGTTACACAAGATTTTAGGTCAACCGCAGGCTGTTGCAGCTGAAGGTGCTGCACCTGATCCTAAAATGGCTGTATGGAATTTCGGACCACAAATTGCTTTTGTTGTAATTTTTCAGTTAATTATGGCACTTTGTTGTTTGCCGCATTCATCTGCTGTAGCGAATGTTCCTAAAGAACAATTACAAATGCAGGAACAAAACCAATCAGAAACACCTAATTCTGAGGTAGTCAGCCAAGATGCCGTTAATACTGAAGAAACAGCTGCAAAGACTTCCGACAATGTTCAAAACTCAGAAAATCAAAAAGTCGCAGATAATAATAATATCAGTAAAGTTGACAAGTGGTTAAGCGAAAGTGATGAAGATGAAGTTGCATCAAAAGCCCAAAAAGCCGCAACAACAAATTCCACTAAAAAAGTTGTAACAAAAAAAAGAACATACCGTGCTAAAAAAGCAGTTGCGTCTGAGGAACAAACTTATGTTGACAGTTCTTACGAAGTTCCTGACAAAACTTTGAAGAGCGTTGGAGTTACATTACCTGCAACATCTTCTTCAAATTATAATAATCGTTCTAACCAAATTGCCGCTGCTAACGGCACATATAATGTATCAGGTTTAACTCCAAAAAGATATCCGGGAGATGATAACCCTATAAATACAACCTGGGGTTATTATAAGCAAACACCTCAACAACAAAACCAAAGTGTAAGACAATCAAACAGCGTACAAACAAAAAGCAGCAGAGTAAATATCCCTGCTAATACACTAAGAGCAATTGGTTACTAATTAATCATATGTAATAAACAGAAAAATACCGAAAGTTAAAACTTTCGGTATTTTTTTATTCTTTTACAATTCCTCTGAGGCTCATAACCGTTTCGTAACTCACACCGGCTTCAAGCAGTTCCTCCGCATACATCCCAAACATTGTAATAAGGCTGTATGCTTCATTCTTATCGTCTTCATTTTTTAATTGACGAACAACCTCTTTAATAGCAGATTTCCTTGACATATTAGAAAACTGTTTATTTATTCCCAGGTGAAAACTTCTTCTCTTTGCTTTACCCATTAATTCCAACTCCAAGAGCAAGCAATCCGGCACCAATCATGCCTGAATAATTGCCTGCCTGTGCCTTAACTACCCTTGTAGGCTGGGTAACAATTTCAGAATTAACCCTGCCGGTAACGTATTCGGTATCAACAAACTCTGCCATAGAACCCGAAAGAACAAAAACGTCAGGGTCAAAAATATCTGCAAGACCAATAATACCGTTAATAATATCCTCCTGCCATATATTAAAAATCTCTATCATTTGAGAATCACCTGATTTTACCCCATCAATAACATCATAAGTAGTAATATCAGGATTTTTAGAAATTTCCACAGCAGTCAGCCTCAAACCTGTTCCGGAAGTATACGCTTCAAAACAGTCGGTACTTCCGCAGGTACATTTTCTTTTTTCGTTTCGTGACATCTTGAAATGCATTTCACCTGCAGCACCACTTTTCCCTTTATATAGCTTGTTATCAAGAATAATACCGCCGCCTACACCTGTACCAAGAGTCAACATAATTGAATATGCTTCACCTTTTGACGCTCCTACAATATGCTCCGCCCAAGCAGCACAATTAGCATCATTTTCGACATATACAGGTTTATTACTTAAAGATTTAAAATTTGTTTTAGGATATTCTTTTGCTATATTTCCGGTAGAACCCAAAATTCTGTCATTTGTATTATTTACAGCCCCGCACGTTGCAAAAGCAATAACATCAACATCCTTCTCGTATTTTGAAATAATTTCATTAAACACGGTCAAAATTTCATTATAAGTTTTTGGAGTATAATGTTTTTCAACATCTCCGACTATTTCTCCGGCTTCATTGACTATAGTGTTATATATCTTTGTGCCGCCAACATCTATTGCTAAAGCTCTTCTCATTATTTATTCCCTTTTGGCATAACACTATCTATTTTTGCCATAAGTTTAGGCATATATTTACTTGCAATATCTCTCAGCGATAAATGATGATTTACGGGACGTTCTATATTAATCAAACCCGAATTTTTACCGCTTATTGTCTGTGATTTAGGATAACTGCACGCAATTTGCATTAAATTATTAAATCTGTCGTAATTTGAAAGCGGTATAAGCGGAAACGATATTTTCATAAAATTACCTTTCTCTATTCACAAATCTTTTGGTGATTAATTGAGGACGGGTTATGGCAGAACCTATCACAACACAATGTGCACCCAATTCAAAAGCCTTTTCAACCTGCCAAGGTTCCCAAATTCTACCCTCCAATACAACCGGTTTATCGGTTTCCCTGACAAGTGTTTCCAATAATTTAAAATCCGGCTCGGATTGGCTTACTCCGGCAGATTCTTTTGTATAGCCCGACAAAGTTGTAGAAAGTATATTGGCACCCAGCTTAGCAGCATTAAGTCCTTCCTCGACAGTGGAAACATCTGCCATAGAAATTCTTTTATTAATTTTTATATACTTAATAATCTCTTTTAATGTACATCCGCCCTCTCTTTGACGCATTGTACCGTCAAATGCGACAATATCTGCACCTGCATCAACAAGTGAAATAACTTCTTTCAAAGTCGGGGTTATGTACACGATTTCCTGCCAATTCTTAGGTATAACATCAGGTTTTGTTAAACCTATTACCGGAATATCAAATAATAACTTTGCGTTTTTGACATCTCTGGCACCTGCAACCCGAAGTCCGCCTGCGCCGCCTTTGACTACAGATTTCATCATAGCAGCCATGCACTCTTCCTGATATAACGGTTCGGAAGGCATCGCCTGAACAGATACCACAACCTTATGCTCTAAACGATTAATTATTTCCATAATGAAATTATATTATAAAAATTCTGTTTTGAATAAATATAGTTATGAAAATTAACAAAAACTAAATTATCCTGTTACCCGAAATTTTGTCAAACTTATATATATCATTACGACTGATTGAAAGCTCTATTTTCTCTCCGACAATTTGTTCAACAGGTAATTTTGCGGAACATTTACTATCCCCAATGTTAAAATATACAATTTTTTCCGAACCTAACATTTCAGAAATATCAACATCAGCAGTTAACTTTATATCGCCATCGGTAATCATTTTTTCCGGTCTTATGCCGATAGTCATACCCTTATATTCTTCAGAAATAAGCTCACCGTCAATAAAATTCATTTGAGGTGACCCGACAAATCCTGCAACAAAAAGATTTTTAGGATTATTATATATTTCTTCAGGTGTATCAACCTGCTGGATATGACCTTTATCCAAAACAACAATTCTGTCGCCCATTGTCAAGGCTTCAGTCTGGTCATGAGTAACGTATATAAATGTTGTCTGCAATTTTTCATGCAATTTTTTAATTTCAGAACGCATTTGAACACGAAGCTTTGCATCAAGGTTTGACAAAGGCTCATCCATCAAAAATACTTTTGGATTTCTTACAATTGCTCTGCCTAACGCTACACGCTGTCTTTGTCCGCCTGACAATTCTCTTGGACGGGCATCCAAATATTCAGTCAAATTAAGAATTTTGGCAGCTTCCTGAACTTTTTGTTCTATGGTCGATTTATCCACTTTACGCATTTTCAGACCAAAAGCAATATTTTCTCTGACCGTCATGTGCGGATAAAGAGCATAACTCTGAAAAACAAACGCAATATCTCTGTCTTTTGGATGTACGTCATTGACCTTTTTATCGCCTATAAATATTTCGCCGCCGGAAATTTCTTCCAATCCGGCAATCATTCTCAAAATAGTAGATTTCCCGCAACCGGAAGCACCGACAAGAACCATAAACTCCTTGTCTTTTATTTCCAAATCTACTCCGTCAATAACCGTTTTTTTATCGTATATTTTTTTTACGTTCTTTAAAACAACGTTACTCATCTTGAGGAATTGCTCCATTTTCAACAGGTATGACAATACTAAATATTGTACCCTTCATAACTTCAGTCTGCAGCCATATAGCACCATTTAATGCTCTCACCAGCTCTTTAGCACTACCTAAAGAAATAGAACGAACAAGATTTTTCTTGTTAGATTTATCAAGCTGTGTATACGGCTCAAAGATACCTTCAACATCATTTTCCTGTAAACCTATGCCGTTATCACTAATTCTGATAAGCAAATATGAAGTTTCATTAGCACTTTTTATAGGTGCAATGCCCATTTCAACGACATCTTCCAAGGATGGGTTAAATAATTCTATAGAAATATTACCAATCTCAGTAAGCTTAATTGATATTTCCAATATATTTTGAAGAACTATTTTTAAAGCATTTTCGTCACTATAGACTGATTTACTTGCTATATTCTCAAAATTTGTCGTAACATTAAGTTTTTTAGTAGCAATAGTAACTTCGTTTTCACGAATAACATTCTGCACAAGTTCAGTTATATCAAACATTCCCATATGTTTTTGATACAATTGAGATTCCACCTGAGCAAATTCAAAAAACTTATCCATAAAATATAACAACTCAGTAGCATTTTTATTTATAATACGGACATATTTTCTTTGTTTATCGTTAATTTCACCGCCCAAACCATCATTTAATGCTTGTGAAAAACCCAAAATTGACTGTACGGGAGATTTAAACTCACTGGATAATTTTGAAAGCATTAAATTTTTATCTTTGTTTAATCTTCCGGTTTTTTCAGCCTGAGCTAAAATATTTGTCATTTCAGTAACATCACGAATTGTAATAAAATACTGATTTTCAAGCATATTCGCACTTAACTCAACGAAAAACTCTTTATCGTTAACGGCAGCACCGCCAATAACCGATACATCTCTGCAAGATGACTGATAAGCAAGGCTCATACCTTGTGCAACGATATCGTTAAAATTCATCCCTACAAATTCTTCTCTGTCGGTAGCTTCAAATATTATAGCTGCTCTGTTGTTTGCCCATACTATTTTACCCGACTCTTCTTCAACAATAAACACTGCATCGGGAAGAAACAACAGTGCATCCTTCATATTAATTCCGTTAAATAAATTATCCAAAAATTTCATAGCTTGCATTACATCCTATTATATTATATAATAAATGATAACATAAAATTTGTAGGAAAAAATTTTTATTAACTTTTGTAATTTTTTTTTTACAAAATAGCAAAAAACATAATCTTGGTGTTTTAAAATAATGTACAAAACAGAGGTAATGACAGAGTCTTTGGGAGTAAAAGACTACGACAGAAAGAGGTGCAACTATGAGAGAAATTAACAATCAAAACAATCTGAATTTCCCAAAAGTTGAAATTAAAAAGGATGTTCAACAACCTGTTGAAGCTCCAAAAGCTGAAGAAATGAATGCGCAGGCAATAACAACAGAAGATTTATCTCTTTCTCCGGAAGCCGTAATAGGCAGATCTCAAGTTCAAATGTCAGGAATCAATAAAACCGACAGTTTGGAGGCAGATATGAAAACAATGTTAGACAATCCGCAATCAGTGCAAAAAGCAGTAGAATTTTTTGATATAGCATATAACCACTTACAGGCAAAAGGGGCAGATGATGCCTATGAAAAAGCTGCAGTATTGACTAATGCTTTCAAGGAAGATTTTTTAAATTAATATAATATTTTGATTATTAAAATACAACAGCAACTGACAGATTTTTATATTTATTGTTGGTTGCTGTTTATTTTCAGATAATTTACAATTCCCTGCAAACCAAGTTTATAACAATCTTTACCAAAACCGCAAATTTGAGCAATACAAACGGGTGCAATAAAAGAATTATGCCTGAAATCTTCTCTTTGCTGAATATTAGTCATATGCACTTCAACAGTCGGAATATTTACTGCGGAAACAGCATCTCTTATAGCAACACTTGTATGAGTAAAAGCAGCAGGATTAATAACTATTCCATCAAAATTATTGTATGCGGAATGAATTTTTTCAACAATATCACCCTCATAATTACTCTGATATGTTTCAATATCAACCCCGAGTTCAAAAGAATACGAATATAATTCTTTTTCCAATTCTTTCAGGGTCATTGAACCGTATTTTTCAGGTTCTCTAACGCCAAGCATATTCATATTAACGCCGTTTATTACAAGTATTTTCATTTATATTCTCCGAAATAACAATTTGTAATACTGAGTATTTTACTATAAAATCCGCATTTTAACAACGAAAAACCGCAAAAAAAAAGCTACACATTCTGTATAGCTTCACAATAATCTTGGGAGGAGATTTGGGGATAGTTGTACATGCATGATAAGCCGAACATGAAAATCATGTTACACATGTAATTTAAAATTTAATAAATCTTTACAATTTGACTTAAAAAGACACTAAATATAAGGTTAAAAAATTATTCAATAAAATTTTTTATTTTAAAAAAATGAACAATTTAATTTTAATATCGTTTACTGAATATAAATCCAATTTACTATTTTATTAAAAGGAGATTATTATGACAGAAGAAGAAAAAATTGCGGAACAGGAAAAATCCAGAGATAAGTATTTTTACATTGACAAAGAAAAAACTTGTCAGGTATTAACAAGTATTGCAACCTCATTTATTGGTGCATCTATAGCACTCTTGTTATTTGCCAGCACACACAAACCGCCTGAACCAAGATACCACGGTCCATTTATGCAGCCGCCATGCAAATGCAAAATGATGCATGAATACAGAGGCGGACACGGTATGCACAAACGTCATGGTGACTTTAAGAACAAACATTTTTACAAGGGTGATTTTAGAAAACTTGATAAAAAAGCTATTCCTCCGGCACCAAAAACTAACAAATAAATATCATTAAAAGGGAAAACTAAACATCAAAAAAGTGTATATGAAAATTCATATACACTTTTTTACATCACAAATTTTAAATTTTATTATTTATCGTTACCGTTAGGACTTTCGTATTCAATACCCATTTCTTTTAAAGTTCTTATAAAATTCTGGGCACAAATTTTCTGAGCTTCAGGCGGAACAATTCTCAATATTTCAACTGTTCTTGAAATAATCGGATCCTTATCGTACCAACGATTATTAGCGTTAACAGGTTTAACCATAGCATAAAACTTGTCTACAGTTTCTTTAGAAACTTTTTCTTCAATTTTATGCAAGAAAATTTCAGCCTGAGCATGCAACTCTGTCTGATAGTTTCTTAAAAGTTCTATCACTTCCAGCAATAATGGGTCATGATCATACCAACGCTTATATGTAGGATTCATTACGTATTCCTTCCGTCAATTTGTCGGGAGAAAAATCTTCGTCATTTTTTCTCTCAATCTTTCCTCCTAACAATCTTAACTTAGTTTCGAAATTTTCGTATCCTCTATCTATATGATGTAAGTTATCAATAACAGAAGTTCCGTCAGCCATCAATCCGGCAACAACAAGAGCAGCGCCTGCTCTCAAATCAGATGCAGAAACTCCCGCACCGGTTAATTTCTTAACACCTTTAATAATTGCATGATTTCTGTCCTGATGAATGTCGGCACCCATTCTTCTGAGTTCGGGAACCTGCATAAATCTGTTTTCATACAAACTTTCCGTAATTATACCTACACCATTTGCGGTTGATAACAATACCATTGCCATAGATTGCAAATCCGTAGGAAATCCCGGATAAGGCTGAGTTACAAAATTTATTGAATTAAGTCTGTTTTTACAGCTTACTTCAAGAACTGTAGGCTCAACCAACTTGATATTAGCACCCATTTTCAATAACTTATCGGTAAAGAAAGTCAAATGCGCAGGAAAAACATTTTTAATAATTCCTTTACCACGGGTAGCAATAATAGCAGACATAAATGTACCTGCCTCAATTCTGTCAGGAATAGTCGTATATTCAATCGGATGTAAATCCTCGGGTTTTACACCGTTAATAATGATTTCAGAAGTACCTGCACCAATAACATCAGCACCGAGAGTATTTAAGAAATTGGCTAAATCGACAATTTCCGGTTCCTGAGCTGCATTTTGAATCCTTGTAGAGCCGTTTGCAAGAATTGCTGCCAACATGATATTTTCAGTTGCACCAACTGACGGAATATCCAAATATACATCAGCACCGACAAGTTTAGAAGCTTTGGCATGAACATATCCGTTTTCAATCTTTATTTTTGCACCAAGAGCTTCAAGTCCTTTAATATGGAAATCTACCCTTCTTTCACCGATAGCACAACCGCCCGGCAGAGCAACAATAGCTTCCTTGCATCTGGACATTAACGCACCCAGAATAATAAATGAAGCTCTCATTTTACTAACCTGTTCATACCTCGCAGTAATACTTGTTAAATCGGTTGCATCAATAACAATAGATTTTTCGTTCTTATCATATTCAGTTTTTGCCCCTAATCCGGAAATAACGCTTAACATAATTTCTACGTCAGTCAAATCAGGAACGTTATATATTTTAGTGGCACCCTTTGCAAGAATTGCTGCAGCCATTAATTTCAGCACCGAATTCTTTGCACCGCCTATTTCTACTTCACCTTTTAACGGGGTTCCGCCTTTTACATAATATTTATCAGTCAATTTCCCCTCCGGAAAATATTATATCCTACTAATCTTTACCTTTCTATCATAATACAACCATACTCTGTTGGTGTAAATAAGTTAAAATATGTAAAGATTGATTTTGAACAAATTAAAAACCGGATTAAATAATCCGGTTTCAAATTTGTACGACTTAAATTTGACATTCTTTTATCAAATCATTAATTAATTTTGCATCTTCAGGATTCATTTCCACCGCACCTGAATTATCAAATACAGCCTGCATCCTTTGCATAATTTCAGGATTTTTAAGAAGTTTTTCTTTTGTAGACATTACATTAAATAATCTTACCATATCTTGAACGGACAACTCCGTACGCTTTGGCTCGTTTGAATTAGATTTATTATACTGAGCGACAATTTTTCTTATATTATTTACCGTAACATTTCTCTGAGGTCTGCCCGTACGTGAAGAAATTTTCCCGAATATAGCATTTATTTGGTCCTGAGTAATTCTTGTTCTGTTAGATGCATTATCACGAACTCTGCCGTTATTAGAATAATTTTGTGAAATTTCGCGTAAATCCATTTTTTGAGCATTTAAACCCTTACACATTTTTAAAAACTCATTTCTCGGAATTGGCTCAATTTTGTCCGGATGGTGCGGATTTGAAATATAAATAATATCAGACGTTATCTTTACAATAGTAATTGCATGCCCGCCACCGGGAACTATCTTACCTCCATGACCTTTTTTAGCACAACGTACCGAACAAGTTAAAGCTAATTCATTCTCATGACCTGCATATTTGTCCAACATACTATTCAACTGTGCATCATCCTCAGTATAATAAGAAATTTCAGGAGTCTGTCCTTTACTTAATTCGGCTTTTGTAGAAAAACCGGTTTGCTGTTCCATTTGCTCTCTTGTTATATAACCGTATTCACCATCTTGATACGGTTTTACAGAGTATGAATCAAGCTGTTTTTTATGATAAACCTCTGATTTTTGTCCGGTCAAAATAAATCCGGCATCGTATTCTTGCCCTCCGCTTAAAAAATCAGAAGAATCAATATATGCATTCTCTGCAGTTCTTTCTGCCGGCTTTATATTTAAATTTTGCATTGTCTTATATAATTCGGCATGAAAATTCTCCATAGCAATTTCTATAGCAATAACATCCAAATCACCTTTTGAATAAGATGTACCTGCGTATGCCTTTGCTTTTTCTAATGCCTGCTTCGTTATAGTATAAGTTCCTGTTATTTCACATCCCGGTCCTTTATATTTATTTTTTAATACTAATGCCCCCGGCAATGTAACAGTAACCGAACCATCAGAATTTGTCTTAACATTCTTTTTTAATATCTCTTGTCCGTGTTTTGTATTTCTTATAGCATTTATTTCAGCTAACAAATAGCAGTCACCACGCCAACCTTGAGCGGATGAAGCGAAATAGTTGTCAGGATTATTTAATTGTCCGTTAGAATACGAATTTCCTGAAACTCGGGATGGATTTCCCGGATTTTTAACGGGGGTTGATATTGCAGCTTCATCTACAATACGCACATCCCCTCGCCTTTCTCCGAGTACAAAATTATATTTTCGGTTTTTATCCGGTATATTCGGACGTCTACCACCGCTAAACAAGCTTATCAACCGCCTGTTTATTTTTTGATTTTCTGCTTTTGAAGCCAAAGAACCTCTTACATGACTTATATCCGAAATTTTAACCATATCAAACCTCACTATATAATATATATATAAATGATATATATTTATAGAAATTGACACTTTTTATTTATTGTTTACAAATGTTAATAAATTTGTTTGCCGTACATAAAAAAAGAACCGCAATAATTGCGGTTCTTTTTTGCACTTTAGTTGATTTTATTAGAATGTTGCAACAGGTTTTCTCTGAGCGGTAGCACCCGGAATAGATTGCCAATTTGCAGCCATAATCTTTTTAAATGATTTCAATGCTGTATCTTCTAATTCACCGAGTTCTTCAGCTTCCATAATTAATTCTCTTAAAGGAAGCAACGCTCTTTGATCACGCAACACACCTAATGCAGCAGCAGCACCTGCTCTAACCAGTTCATTTTCTTCACGGTTTTTCATTACATCAATTAAAGCCGGAACAGCTTTTGTATCATTCAATTTACCTAATGAAGTAACTGCATAGATTCTTACGTTAACCCATTCATCGTATAACATACTGATAACTTTATCAACAGCTTTTTTATTACCGATTTCACCTAACGCACGGGTTGCATCACATCTTACATTAACTTTTTCGTGGTCTAAAGATTCAATTAATGCATCTGTAGCAACGTCACCAATTTCAATCAATGCATCAGTTGCTGTAATACAAACCTGAGGATTTTCATCATTTAATGCTTCAACAAGAGGTTCTACAACAACTGCACCGCCTAAACGACCTAATGCACGAGCTGCACGAACTCTTACATCGACATTTCTGTCTTCTCTTAATGATTCAATTAAATGCAAAGTTGCTTTTGAATCGCCGAGTTCACCTAATGCACGGGCTGCATAAAGACGAACAGAACCGTTTTTGTCATGTTTTAAAACTTCAATCAAAGGTTCAACAGCTTTTGAATCGCCCATTTCACCAAGAACTCTTGCTGCGTTATAACGGACCTTTTCAGAATTGCTTGTTTTTAAATCCATAAGTAATTCATCAAAAGATTTCTTAACTTGTTTTTTCTTACTGTTCACACTAATTGTCATTCGTTTTCCTCCGACACACTATAATTTCCACACCTACATCTCTATAAAGATTTTTTTGTGAAAATTATTGCCTTTTTACTTTCTAATTATTAAATATTTGTTACAAACTTTTTTAACCTTTTACACTAATTGCTTTGCGTGACGTTGTTTTTGCCTGTTTTTTGGGGTGAAGCAATTTCCTTATTAAGGGTACAACGAACACTTTATATTATTATACTAACACATGTTTTAAATTATTACATGGGTAATATGTATTATTTGAAAATTTTTTGTGATTGTTTTTTTAATATATTGTTTAATTCAATTATAACCATATCAATTTTGTAATATTTCTTAACATATACTACTTACCATGGATAGTAATAATAAATTCGCTGCCTTTGCCAACTTCACTGTTTACAATAATTTTGCCGTTATGCTTTTCAATTATCTTTGCACAAATTGCTAATCCCAGTCCTGTACCAACACCTACTCCTTTTGTCGTATAACCTGCCGTAAAAATTTTTGGGATTTCTTCTTCGGGGATTCCTTTACCGCTATCTTTTATAGACACAGTCAAAGTTTCAGCCTCATAACCGGTAGTAATTATTATTTGACCGTCACCCTCAATAGCCTGACAAGCATTCACAAGAATATTGGTAAATACCTGATTAAGCATATTCGGATAACATTTAATCATAGGAATATTTCCGTAATTTTTTATTATATTAATTCTGTTTTTGGTTTCGTGACGTATCAAATCAAGCGTCAAATCAAGCTCTTTATTAATATCGGCATCCTGCACTTCGGCTTCATCCAGGCGGACAAATTTTTTGAGAGAGGACACAATATTTGAAATCCTTTCAATTGCCTCATGGTCAATATTGTTTATTTCCTGCATCAGACCTGATATTTCAGCATCATCAATTTTGGATATTAACTTTGATATAAGACCGTTATTGGATTTGATTGAGGCAACGGGAGTATTAATTTCATGAGCAACACCTGCAACTAACTGACCCAATGATGCCATTTTTTCGGAATTAATTAACTGCAATTGGGTTTCTTTTAATTCTTTCAGTGCATTTTTCAATTCCTCAACAGTTTCAATATTTTTTTGGTAAAGTTCGGCTCTTATTATTGCGTTACCAAGCTGAAACGAAATAGCTTCCAAAATTTCCAGTTCTTCATTTAATTCCCGTTTTTGATAACTCAGCAAAACTATTATCCCTATTAAATCCTGGAGGTGATATACAGGAACAACTATTCTCATAATTGACTGTTTAAACGGTTCTGCATCAACATATTCTTTCATACAATGAACAACCGATATTTTTTTTGAACTGATTGTACTGAAAGTTTGATTATCAAAGGATATCAGCTCACCTGTATTAAGTCTTTTACCTCCATAAATTTCTTCAACTCTAAACTTGCCGTTTTCATTTTTTGCATAGTAAGCCTTAAATGCACCAAACATTACAGCAAGCTCTGATAATGCTGACTGAAGAATTTTTGATATATCCATGGATTCTCTGATTGTATTGGAAACTTTGTTTATAAGTGCAATTCGGATTGCCTGAGACTGAGCTTTTTGTTTTATATTTTCCAAATCTTCAATTTCTTCTTTAAGTTTCTCATAATCATCCGAAAGTTTTTCGTATTTTCTTTTTTCGCTTGCAAGTTTAGTATTTGCACTAACATCAGAAAAGAAAAAAATAGTATATCTTCCTCTTTTTTGGACAGTCAAATCATAATAATAAAGTTTATTATGATTATCCTGATATGAAACCGTAGCGAAAAAATTTTCCGGGGATGAGAGTGCATGCCTTATGGGAGAATAGTTTTCAATATTTTCACTATTTAAGGGGCATATATCGAAATTTGTATTATGCGAAAACTTTTTCAAATCAACAAAATCATTAAACCAACGTTTGAATGTCGAATTTTGATAAACCACATCCTCAGTTTTGTTCACAATTATAACCGCATCCCTAAATTGATTAAAAATATCAAATTTTTTCATAACAATATTATAGAAAAAATCGGATATTACGGCAAGATGTTGCACCGATTCAACACAGATTAAATGAAACATCTTTCTTTAAGCACACAAAAGTTTTTCATTTAGCCGCCAGAAATTCCGTTTTTTTTACTTAGCCACCACATTTTCCGCAAAATTGTTCAGTTTTTCCGCACTGTAATTTTTCACAGCAAATATTGCATTCAACGAGCGAAGCATCTATAAGGGCAGGCTTGCCTGCTTTTACAAGTCTTTTTTAAATAAAAATTTAACATCTATATGCAATATCTCATTTTACTCTCCCGCTCCCGTTGGTAGAGGGGTCATTTGCAACAATTATTTATTAAGAATTATAAAATGATAGGCAAATTTTTATAAAACAATGTTTTAATATAAATATGAATGGTGTGTCGAACAATGCTCCAATAAATTATACAGCAGCGGATGTAGGTGTTATAAATCCTCCTGACAAATTAGGCAGGTGGAAATTAACCGATGCCGAACTGGAAAATAAGTTTAAAACACTGGACAAAGATGTTTACTCTCATCAAAAGCATTATAGCTTTGAAGATAAAAAACAAACCCCAACCCTTGTGAAATTCTTATTTGGCGGCGGATTAATTTTGCTATTGTGGCAAGGAATTAAAATTGCATTAAAAAAATAACGTCAAAATTTAGCCAAATTACTCAATTACATTTGCAAGTTTGAACAGGTAATCTTCTTTAGTTCCGCAATGAATTCCTATAGGAATAAAGTTTTCTTTGTATTTCTCAACGGCATATCTGTCTGTCATGCCTGAAATATAATCCGTAACAACACGTTCTATTTTGCTTTCTTCACAAACAGGTTTTAACATTTCACAGTAGTGGAAAAATAATTCTCTTATAACTCTGCTTGCTTTTCTTTCCTCAAGTTTTGCCGGAGAATCTATATAAACATTCTCAAACATCCATTCCCGAAGTTTTGTTGTATAGTGCCAACCCTCCTCACTCATGGAAATAGTATCTTTGCCTAAAGAATTTGATACAATTTCAGTTATCATTTTATTTAACCGGTGACTTTGGACAGATGAAAAATATTCTCTGCAGTCTTTTGGCAAATCAGATTCCGAAATAATTCCTGCACGAATAGAATCCTCTATATCATGATTTATATAAGCAATTTTATCGGCAAGCTGAACTGCCTGAGCCTCCGGTGTTTTGGGCTTATAACCCCAGGTATGTGTTAGAATTCCGTCAATAGTTTCTCTGCACAAATTAAGATTTTCAAGTACTTCAACAACCCTTACACTTTGAATATTATGATGAAAACCGCCTTTTACAAGCTCATTTAATACGCCTTCGCCGCAATGTCCGAAAGGGGTATGTCCAAGATCGTGTCCGAGTGCTATTGCCTCGGTTAAATCTTCATTAAGACAAAGGCAGCGTGCAATAGTTCTTGCTATCTGAGAAACCTCAAGAGTATGGGTTAATCTTGTTCTGAAATGATCGTCAAACGGGGATAAAAATACCTGAGTCTTATGTTTCAAACGGCGAAATGCTTTTGAATGCAAAATTCTGTCCCTGTCACGCTGAAAGCATGTACGCATAGAACTTTCTTCTTCTTTAATTTTTCTTCCCTGAGAATTTCTTGATTTTGTGGCAATATCACTTAGCATTTCAAACTCACGGTCTTCAAGACTCGTTCTGATATTACTTACATCCGTAAATTGAGGCATGATATATAAATCCTTCCGATAAATTTATCACTATACAGAAGAATTCTACCACACAATTTTATTATGCCACTTCACCGTTTGTATGATTTTTTGCTTTCGCTGCAAGTCTGTGTGCGTCCATACCGTCACAAACAAGTTTAAATATACCGCCTACACCCAAACTGAAAAGCATTGATAATCCGCCTGAAATAAGTTTTGTAGTACAAACAACCGTTGTCCCGATTGTTCCGAAAATAGGAATACCGGCGGTCAACAAAACAGATATTTTTTCGTCTTTATCTTCCGCATCACCAAGACCATAAGCTATCATGCCGGCGGAAGAAAGAATTGTCAAAACATCTGTAGGAGCTGCACCCATCTGCAAATCACGGACTTTATCAAAAAATTCTACGGTTTCCGTTCCGAGAGATTTATCAAATGAGCTTACTGCTTTTCTGACACTTAATTCAGCTTTTGATTTTTCGAGTTCATACGGTGCAATTTTTCTGTAAATCGCAAGCATTTCCTGTAATTTGCCAACATCCTGACTATTTAACAAGTCCGTAATAGATTTAATACTTGTTTCACGAAGTTTCATCTGACTTTCCGCAACAGCTTCAGACAAACCTTCCTCAAACGGTCTTTCTTTAAGTGCATTGAGTTCCCTTATTAATGCTTCTCTGTTTGCACTTAACCCCTCAGGATTATCCATAAACCATTCCAGTTTCTTAATTATGTTCAGACCCTCTTTATCGGAAGGGGAAACCATATTTTTCAAAACTTTTATTTGGTTTGAAATGAGTTTAGTTCTGTCTTTATCCGTATATGATATTATATTTCTTACTTTTGAAACGTCTTCGGAAAGTGATTTTTTATTTCCTTTTATTTTTTCGTCATAAATACATGTCTGCCACATTTCTTTGCGGCGGAATTTGTTATTTTTAAACCCGTCTTTTTTCGTCCAAAATCCCTTAAAGCTTTCATCCCAAAATTTGTTATATAAATCTTTTGTTGCATCCTTAATATATTGATACCTTTTATCCAGTTCACTTTGGGATGTGAAATCACTGACCGCATCTTTGACTTTTTGTCTGTGCTGTTTGGCAAGCTCAATTAATTCACGCTTTGTATAATTTTTACCCTCATAATTTATTATTTCATCAGGATTATGTTTTAAAAGACGTTCATCAAAACTGTCAAATGCTTCATACATTTTGTCAAATTTTTGGGTTGTTTTTTTGTAGGATTTCAGCACGGAACGCCTTGCAACAAGTTCATAATAATCACTTATGCCCTTATGAATTTTTGCGGTATATTTATTTCTGTCCATCATATTTTTAAACAAAACATCTTTTAAAGAAGTAAAATTATTAATACTCTGAGTTTTTTCTATAGTCGAATCAACTTGTCTGATAGACTTTTCCCAAAATGTACTCCATCCGTCAGAACCTTTGGTCGAAGATTTTTCTAACTTCTTTTCCAAAAACTTTTTCAAACTCTGCAAATATTTCTCTGTATTCTTTGGAAGACCTCTCATTAAAACGAGCATGCCGCCGCCGACTAAAAGAGCAGAACTTCCGACTGCTACAGCAAGATTTCTCTTTTTATGTCCTTTTTTATTTTGTACATCCTCCTGAATAACGTCATTATCATTTTGCGGAGAAGATACCTCAAATTTATCCTGCAAATCCTGCTGAGAAGTTTTCACATAGGAAATTTGCCCGCCACCTGAGTTTTGGACATACTTTCTCAAAAGATTTGTATTTGAGGTATTTGTATATACTTGGTCAACCATAATTTTCCCTACAAATTTATAAAAACAAATATATCCTATAATTTGCCTGTTTACAATATATTTTTTTAAGTAATATTAATTTCGCATTTATAATAAAAAAAAGATTGACATAAAAGTCAACCTTAATTTATATAGTTAAAAAAAGAAGAATTGTCTAATTTTCAAATATTGAAGTATTTTGTTTAATATTTTTATGTAAATCTTCAGGTTTAAATATAGAACGGCAATTTGCATTTACAATATCGGAAACGGAATTATCGGCACTTTCCTGCTGTTTTAAATCTTGCCAATATGTTTTGCCTAAATCAGGCATTCCGCTTTGTATTTCGTTAAATCCGCCCATATTAAATTCCTTTTTACATGGTAAATAACGAATATGAATATCAAAAACTTTACTTTTTACATAAAAATTTTACAAAAGTTTATAATACAATTAATATTTTCTTTTTTGAGTCTGCAAAAGTGGGGACGGTGCTTGGTTTTTAAGGATTCTCACATTGTCGGGATCATATCTGTGAATAATCAGTCTGCTATTTTGAACTTTTTGAAGATTTTGATTTTTTGAAAGTTCTATCGGACTTTCGTTGTTGATTTGAAACGTATTTTCTCCAATAGAGTTTTTTTTTAGACTTGATTTTCCGTTAGAAGCAAATACCCTTGCAGATAAAGCTTTTACATATTTGTCATCCAAATGAGCATAATCAAATAAAATAACTCCGTTTACATTAAGTTTTCTTGTTTCATGAATCTGACGGATTAAATCTTCTTCACTGCCTCCCATAAAGGTAACAAATAACCCTGCAAACAAATCCGTTTCAGGCTCTTTATAACTTTGAACCGTAGTTACCTGAGAACTTAATGTCTTAGAATCACATGTTAAAAATAAAGGTGTAAAACCGTTTATGTAATGATTCTGCGACCAATTAGACCAATCCTGCATTTTCCTTGAATAAGCAACACTTTTATCCGGGAAAATAACCGCACTAAGATAAATTTCGTTTTTACGGGTTAATTTACTAATTCTTGCAACAAAATCTGTTATATTCTGCCGTCTGAACTTACCCCATGTATACCACAATTCATCACTTTGTTTTAATGAAACAGGATCAACCCCGTACATTTCATTAAATGCGTTCCTTGCATATTCCGTATACCCCCAGTTACCTGAAGGAGATGATGAAATTGCCTGAGGATACCTTATATAATCTAAATTTATACCATCCGGTTTGTATGTTGTAATTATTTCCTCCAAAAGTTTTTCAAGAAACTTCTGAACTTCAGGGTTTGCCGGATCAAGAAAATATCCGTTATGTTCGGAAACCGAAGGAGTAGCACCTGACAAAGCATATGCAGCTAATGTTTTATTACCCCATGCGGGTTTAACCGCAAGAATATTTTTTGAATTAGAAGAAGGAGCCATATTACCTACATAAAAGGATTCAAACCATATATGAACCTTCATACCGTTTTTATGTGCTTCACTTATCCAAACCTTCAGAGGGTCAAAACCAACGAATTTCTCATTCTGTGAAATAAAACCGTAATCGTCCATGGTTTTACTCGGGAAAATAGTTCTTCCATGAAAGTATGTTTCAATAAATATATTATCAATACCTGCGGCTTTAATTTTTTTAACTGATTCTGAAATCTCCTCCGGACTAAGCTCGGCAGGTCGAAGCCATACGCCTTTAAATTCATTCGTTCTAAAAGGAAGTACACTCTTTATAGCATAATTTGCAGATTCTATTGCCAGCTTTGAATATTTCTGCATTTGGTTAGGATTTTTCTCGCCCTTACGCATATAATTTTGTGCATCTTTTATAAAGTCCATCGGGATTTTCCAGTCATAACCGGGATTTGAGGTTCTGTAATAATCAATCATTTCATTTGCTTCATCAATTTTTTGATTAGCCTCAAACATAAAACTTTTGGAAGTTGTATAGGTAGTAATTACACCATTAATGTCATCATAATATATTTTTGTCCCGACTGACAAATTGGAACTTATCCAGTTTTTCGCATCTCCATGGCCACTTAATACGGCACCATTTTGCGGAATAACCGAATCTGCACCGCTTAATTCAACAACAGTATTACCTTCAATTATTGCTTCTGTTCCAAACTCATTTGTACCTGTATGCTCACCATATTCAGAAGTATATAAAATAAGCTGATTAGCACCTCTTGCACCCGGGAATGCTCTCCCTGCAGGATTTGAATAAGGGGTCGGATTAACTGCATTAACTAATCTCCTTGATTGAGAAAACAATATTTCTCCCCTTTCAAGCTGTGGTATTTCAGACATAGAAACGTCTTCCTCAGCTGATACAGCCATGTTTATCCCCATAACTATCATAATAGCAACAGCTATAATGTTTTTTAATTTCATTTATCTGCTCCAATAAGTTTACTACATCTTATAGTCAGATTTACTGTAATAAACTTTGTTTAAAGATTTTATTTTACTGTCTACACCTTCTATGGAAGGATTTTGTTTATTTGAAGCACTATAGTAATATTTTGCTTTTTCAATATCCCCAAGCTTTTCATATATGGTTGCCAACTTTATATTTACCTGATAAAATTTCTGGTAACCATTATTATAAGCTGTTTTGTAGTATTTTAGAGCATTATTATAATCCTTCTTATTAAAATAATACTCTCCAAAATAAAAATTTGCAAAAGGATTAAGATTTTCTAAGTTTACTGCTCGGATGAAATACTGTTTTGCCAAAAAAGGGTGCCCAAAATTATCATGAATTACGGCAATTTGCGTACAATATATAACATTATTTTGATTATATTTTAAAAGAAGCATATACTTTTCAAGAGCTTTTGAAAGATATACTTCTTTAATTTTCTTATTGGAATTTTCAATTCCCTTATAAAAATAGAAATCTGCTTTTTTTTCTACTGCAGCTTTATCAATTGTTGGCTTCACATATTTCTCAGGCAAAGATTGTTCAACATTCTGTGAATTTTCCGCAACAGAAACATTGCGGCAAAATGCAAAACCGCAAATACCGAGAATTAAGCAACAAACTATAAAATTCTTAACGTGCATCTTTTGTATTAGTATAGAATTTTATGTCTTTGTTGTTAAATACTCCGCCTTCTTCAGCCGGATCGATATAATCAAAGAAAGATCTTGTACCGCTAACAATACCATTCCAAACACGATTATGACCATAATATTTTAATTCAGGTCTGAATTTGCTGTTTGGATAATATGCCAACCCGTTAGCATTTGCCTTATGTTGTTGAACATAATTATTCAAAGCATCTGAATAACCGTAATTATCCATGAACTGTATTGAAGTTGATTCTTTAACATCTAAAGCAACAACAGGAAGTGACATAGCTAATACTGCAACAACTAATAAAATTTTTTTCATATCGTATATTCCTCTATTCAATAGTATACTAACATTTTTTTTTAATACTTGCAACAATATTATAAATTGTTTACATGAAAAAAAAATGTACTATTCGTATGATTTTTTGATAACTTCATCTAATTTTTCCAAGAGCATATTTTCAGGAACTTTAGCTACAATTTCTCCCTTTTTAAAAACATAACCTTCCCCGATGCCGCCTGCTATACCAAAATCGGCATGACGTGCTTCACCCGGACCGTTAACTGCACAACCCATGGTTGCAATAGTAATCGGTAAATCTAAATCTTTGAAACGCTCTTCAACCTTCTTTGCCAAATCTATCAGATTAATTTGCGTTCTGCCGCAAGTCGGACAGGATACAAAATTTACACCTTTTTCTTTTAATCCCAGGCTTTTTAAAATATCTATGCCTGCAATAACTTCTTCTGTCGGATTTTCAGTCAAAGACACTCTGATAGTATCCCCAATACCTTCTGCAAGTAATGTACCGAGTCCGACTGAAGATTTTATCAGTCCTCCGTGCATTGTACCTGCCTCAGTAACTCCTAAGTGAAGCGGATATGGTACTTTCTGAGCAATTGAACGATATGCTTCTATAGTCGTAAGCACATCTGAAGATTTTAATGAAACTTTTATCATATCAAAATCCAAATCTTCCAAAATTCTGATATGACCTAACGCACTTTCCACCATTTTTTCATATAAAGGTATATTTTTTTCAATTAGATTTTTTTCTAAGGAACCTGCATTAACACCTATTCTTATAGGAATATTTTGCTGTTTTGCAAGATTTACAACCTTTTCAACATTTTCTCTTTTCCCGATATTTCCGGGATTAATTCGAAGAGCGGCGATACCGTTATTAATACATTCAATGGCCAGCCTGTAATCAAAATGTATATCAGCAACAAGCGGAACCTTAGTTTTTTTTACGATATCTTTTATTGCAGCTGCCGCATCTTTGTTTAGTACAGCAAGTCTTACAATATCGCAGCCTTTTTCTGCAAGTTCATCTATTTGCCTGCAGGTAGATATTATATCTCTCGTATCGGTATTGCACATAGACTGCACACTAATCGGAGCATCTCCCCCTATTTTAATATTACCGATTGAAATTTGTTTTGAAACTCTTCTTTTAATCATAATTTTATGTTAGCATAAACATAGAAAAGGAGAGTTTGTTATGAAAGTTGCAGTAATATCTGATATACATGGTAATTGGCAGGCATTGGAAAGTGTTATGGCAGATTATCAGCTACAGGGTTGTGACAGAGTTTTGTGTCTTGGAGATTTGGCTATGGCAGGACCTCAGCCTACAATTGTACTTGACTATATAATAAATAAAATTTCCAATTGGACAATTATTCAGGGTAATACTGACAAAATGATTGCTGAATTTAATCTGAAAATGTACGACAAATTGAGCAAAGAATTTCCTGTTATGGCAAATGCTTTATTGGATGATACAAACATTATTTCAAAAGAACAAAAAGAATTTTTGGCAGAACTGCCGGAAAGAAAAGAACTCATGATAGAAGGAGTCGGAGTATTAATGGTTCACGGTTCACCAAGAAAAATTAACGAGGATATTCTGCCTAATATGAAAATTTCAGAAATTCAGGAAATGATTTGCGGTGAAAACTCTGATTTAATTTTATGCGGACATACCCATGTCCCATGCGGATATCAAACCTTGTCAAAACAAACAATTGTTAATGTGGGAAGTGTCGGACGTCCAATGACCGGCGTTCCGAAAGCAAATTATGCAATTATTGATTTCAATAACGGTTCATTCACTGTTGAGCACAGAGAAGTTGAATATGATTATAATCTTGCGGCACAATTAATGAAAGAAAGAGCTTTTGAAGGTGCTGATGATATTGCAAGTCAATTGATTATGCCTCTTGTAAGACATTTATAATAAGTTTTAATAATAAATTGCAGTGAAACGGTAAATTAAAATTTACCGTTTTTTTATATATAAATTTTTAAATAATAAAATACTATCCACCTCCGATAAATCTCAAGACAATTAAAAATATATTCAAATCATTTATAAATCAGTTAAGAGGAGGAGTAAATGGACTTATCACCTGTAAGAGTTTTGCTTGTAGAAGACCATAAACTTATGAGAGTAGGTCTGAAATCACTTTTTGAAGAACATAAAGAAATAAATATAATATCTGAAGCCCAAAGCGGGAAAGAAGCAATTGAAAACTACAAAATTTCACATCCCGATGTAGTTCTGATGGATATAGGACTTCCCGATATCAGCGGAATAGAAGCGACAAGGCGAATTATAGAGCATAACAGGAATGCAAACATTATAATGCTTACATCACATTTAAGCGAGCAGGAAGTTCAGGACTCACTGCTCGCAGGAGCAAAAGCATATGCCATGAAAGATATTAATATTGAAATTTTAAAAATGATAATTAAAACCGTCAAAGACGGTGCTATGTGGATTGACCCGAAAGCTGTTCCGATATTAAGAGATAAAAATTGCGGAATAATACCGCCAAGACAAGTATCCCGTGCAATGTTCAAAGAACAGCATGCCAATCTCACACAAAGAGAATATGAAGTTTTAAAACTTGTTGTTGACGGAAAATCCAATAACGAAATTGCACAGGAATTAACAATATCAGAACATACCGCGAAAGCACATGTTTGTAACATAATACAAAAACTTGTTGTAGATGACAGAACTCAGGCAGCAGTAAAAGCTTTAAAAGAAGGTCTTGTGTAAAAAAAAATTTCTTGCGTAAATGCAAAATTTCTTCTATAATCAATATATGATTACGTTCAGGCAATATATACGACAATCGACAACATGCAAGATATTCAATGCTTTTTACAAGCAATTTGTGGATTTTGTAGCTACACTGGGTACAATTGTATACAACGGTTTTGCAACATTAAAGTATATTTGCCTCGGTCAAATTAACCTGAAAGAACTTATGGACCAGTGCGTAAGATTTGGAATAAGTTCATTACCAATTACATTATCAATTGTCGGGATGACTTCTATAATTGTAACTTCACAAGTTGCCGCAGAAATGGTAAAACAAGGCGGCGGACATTTTGTCGGATTACTTGTCAGTATATTAATTGTAAGAGAAGTCGGAGCAGTTATGTCAGGATTTGCAATAATCTCTATGATAGGTTCTTCTCTTGCCTCAGAACTTGCAACAATGCGAGTTACTGAACAAATTGATGCCATTACGGTTTTAAAAGTCAGCCCTATAAGATACCTGTTTGTTCCTAGGGTACTGTCCGGAATAATCATGATGCCGATACTTGTTGTTATAGCATCAGCTTTTGGAGTATTAACAGGAGCTTTGACAACCGCTATGACAACAGAACTGAGTTTCAAAGCTTATTTTGATTCGGCATGGCTCGGTATATACATGAAAGATTTAAGTGTATGCCTGCTTAAATCCGTTGTTTTTGGCGGAACAATTGCTTTAATCAGCTGTTCATGCGGTTATGAAGCATCCGGTGGGGCAAAAGGCGTAGGTTTAGCGACAAATAAGGCTGTGGTTTGGTCTTTAGTTGCAATCGTTATTTGGGATTTGATTTTCTCAATTACATTCTTCTTCTAAAATAAGGATAAATTTATGAGTATAAAAGTTAAAAATTTAACAAAAATATTTGATGAAAAAAAAGTTCTGGATGATATCTCATTTGAAGTGGCAGATGGAGAAACTCTTGCAGTAGTCGGGTTTTCAGGCTCAGGAAAAAGTACCGTTTTAAAACTGATATGCGGACTGTTGGAAAAAGATGAGGGTGAAATCATAACTTCAGAAGGCGATATTGCAATGGTTTTCCAGTATTCTGCTTTGTTTGATTCACTTGATGTAGCGGATAATATATCTTTTGCTCTCAGGGAAAGAAGAGATTTGAGAAATAAATATACGGAACAGGAATTAAAAGAAATTGTTACACAAAAATTAGGACTTGTCGGACTAAGCGGAATTGAAAGAAAATTTCCGTCTGAGCTTTCAGGCGGTATGCAAAAACGTGTAAGTTTTGCCCGTGCTATCGTAACCGAACCCAAAACGATACTTTATGATGAACCGACAGCAGGCTTAGACCCAATATCTTCTACTCTTATTGAAGATTATATCGTAAGACTGCAGCAGGAAACTAATGCGGCATCAATTGTTGTTACCCACCAGATGTCAACAATTACCAGAACCGCAAACAAACTTATTATGCTGTACAACGGTAAAATTGTATTTGAAGGAACACCTGAGGAACTGTTAAGAGCAGAGAACCCGTATACTAAACAGTTTGTAACTGCTTCACTTGAAGGTCCTATGCAAATGATTTCGTAAAATCAGCTAATTCAAAATAAGGATATAATAAACTTTTAAAACCCCGCACAAATAACACCTGTTGCTTTGCAGTTAAGTGTGTGATACAATTTTGTAGCGGTATGTGTTATAGAAAATTAAGGATAAAATAATGACCACATTGGAAGAAAAAATATTTAATAAAGACGTTATGTCATTAGAAACTTATATTATGTTCAGACTTAAAGAAAAAACAGAATCTTTAAGAGAAGAACTTACCAAAAGAAACAGAAAACCTATATTTCTTTCAATGGGTGCCCCGACTACAAATCCTCCTAAAAAACTTATAAAAAGAGTAAAGGAACTTATGGATGAACCCAAAATTCATCTTTACGCTACTCCAAGAGGAGAAGTTTTATTCAGAAAAGCAATTTCACAAAGAATGAAAGAACGTTTCGGAGTTGATATTAACCCTGAAACGGAAGTTTTTTCACTTATCGGTTCAAAAGAAGGCATTGCAAATTTAATCAGATTTATGACTACACAAAAAGAGGATAAATTTGAAAAAGATATATTTATGGTGCCTGACCCGTGTTATGCTTCATACTGGCAATTTATAAAATGCTCAGGCGGTTACGGCTATCACCTGCCGCTAACACCTGAAAACGATTTCAAACCGAATATCGAAGAATATTACAATAAAATGATTTCAGAAGGGTTTAACCCTGATAAACTTAAAGCAGTTATAATAAATTATCCCAACAATCCGCTTGGAGTGGGTACAACAAAAGAATATGTAAAATCCGTAGTAGATTTTTGCAAAAAACATCAGGTACTCTTGATTTCGGATGCAGCATATTGTGATATGTATTTTACGGAAAAAGAAAAACCGTTTTCTGTATTCGAAATTGAAGGAGCTAAAGATATTGCCGTAGAATTTTACAGTTTTTCAAAACCGTATTCTATTACAGGATGGCGTTTAGGCTGGATTTGCGGTAATGAAGCAATTGTACAGAGATTTGGCAAAGGTAAATCGACAATTGATAACGGAATTTTTAAAGTTTTACAAATTGCATGTGCAGAATTTTTAAATTCTCCGGAAGGTGACGAATATATTAAAAAAGGAAATATAGACTACAAACATAAGCAAAGCATTGTTGTAAACGGTTTTAGAGAATTAGGATGGAGTCTGCCGGAAAATAAAATTCCGCACACAACATTCTATATGTGGCTGCCGATACCTCCGAGATATAAATCTTCATACGAATTTTGTGAGGAAGTTTTGGAAAAATCCGGTATTGTACTTGTACCGGGGAATGCTTTTGGCGATTACGGAGAGGGTTATTTCAGACTTTCTTATGTATCTTCCGAAAAAGAATTGCATGAAGTTATCGACCGCTTAAAAGCCGACGGATTCAGCTGGATTTAAATTATGAAAAAATTTTTTCTTGAACTTCTTGACTGGATATATAAAAAGAAGTGTTATTTCTGCGGAAAATCAACGGAATGCGTTAAAATGTGTTCCGAATGTTACGATGAAATGGAACATTTACCAGTAAAAGTTAACAGAATTATAGACGGTAAAAATGTTTACTGTGCAGGCGTATACGAAAAAAATATCCAAAAACTTATAAGAGGATTAAAATATCATAACCAACCGGATTTAGCTTATTATCTTGCTAAATTTATGTATGAATACTGGCAAAATGTTACTGATGAAAAGAATTTCCAAATTATACCTGTTCCTGTTTTTAAGAAAAGAGAAAAACAAAGAAAATATAATCACATGACACTTGTTGCAGAAGAATTTTCAAAATTTACCGGGTATCCGTGCAACAATGAATTAATAAAAAGAGTAAAAGACACAAAGCCCCAATATAATTTAAAAAAATTACAACGTATGGAAAATCTTAAAGATGCTTTTGAGGTAAACACTTCTAAAATTCAACCCGGACGCATATTAATAATCGATGATATATGTACAACCGGCTCTACCTTTGAAGAAATAATATCCGAACTAAAAAAATGCGGCATTGATGATATTGTATGTTTAGCGGCAACAACGCCGTTTGGAGATTAAACATGATATTGAGTGAATTTGCCAAATACCTGCAACAATATGATAATGATATTACGTCAAATAAAACCACTGCAACCAAAATTCTTTGCGAATGGATTAAACACGTCATAAACAAAAACCCCAAAAATCATGTTGATAAAATTGTTCACAAAGAAATCATGCTCGCACAAAATAATCAAGGGGATTTTATTATTTTAGGGAAATCGGAAAGCGGACGAACTTTAGTTAATGCACTGTCAAATTATGCTTTAAGTTATGAAAATTTTTTGATGAGCCGATGGCTTGCAAACAAAAAACCTCAAGACTTCAATAAGAATAATTAACACATAATTTACCCTACCGGTTAATTTTAATTTTTAATTGATACCATAATATATCAATATCAGAATGAGGAGAGATATATTATGACAACAACAATCTTAAAAGCACCGACATGCACAATGGTGAATTTGGAAAATCTTTTTATAGAAATGACAGCTAAAAACTGTAATCAACGCTGCAAGCATTGCTATATAGATTTTCCGATTACAAAAAACGTAAAAGATTTTATACAAATTGAAACCGTTCAAAAAACACTATCTGACACTGGAAACGAAAATATCAGATGCATATATCTCACAGGTGCCGAGCCCATGACGCATCCTGATTTTAATAAAATATTACGCATGTGTCTTAAAAAAACAAATGTATGCATTGTAACAAACGGAACCTTTATAAATGAAAAAAAATCCAGATTTTTAAAAAAAGTCCAGGATGAAAGCGATAATGAAATAATCTTTGAATTAAGTCTTGCACACTATGATGAAAATAAAAACGATGAAGTCAGAAGCAGAGGGAGTTACAGACAGGTATTGCACGCAATAAAACATCTTATAAAATATGACTTTAACCCTATTATAACAGTAATGAATTACTACAAAGAATCACATGCAGTATTACACAAAAATATTACAGATATTATTAAAAGCACAGGTTATGATATAAATGAACACAGCATACAAATAAACGAATATTTTGACAAGAATAAAATCTCAGAAGAACCGACTTTATATGATGATATAAACTGCGATTGCAAATACGGACGAACAGTAACATCCAACGGAATATACACATGCATGTTTCTTGCAAATGATTACAGAGGCAGATGCGGTTCAGATTTTACTGATTACTCCAGAAGAGCAATTCTGGAAAGTCCTTACTGCAACACCTGCCTTAAAAATAAAAGACAGGTGTTTGCAATAAACTTATCCGATTTTACTCACTAAGTACGTTGAGCATATAATTTTAATTGGAAATTGATTAACAAAATATTTTTATTTTTCTTGTAAGGAATAATCTCAACCTTTGCAATATCAAGATAGTGATCATGCTTATACAATTCTTTCATGAAATTTTTAAAGTTTGTATAATTTGCAATCATTTCCATATCTAACTTACAAACACTGAATTTATCAGATCCGCTCTTGTAAAAATTGTCATCTTTCGGAGCATAATCGTACTTAACAGATCTGGTTTTAATCTGATTTGAAGTCATCAGTGCAAGTATTTCATTAAATTCAGCAGCAATAATAGACTCAGAATCAACACCTGATTCTAAAGGTTTAAATAATTCTTTGTCAATACCCTCGGTTGATGTAGCCGCTGTAGTCATCGCAGCATCAGCTTCTTTCAAAGTTTTGAGCTGCTGTTCTTTCTCGGAATAATCTTTCAATGCATCACTATAACCTGATTTAGCTTCTGATAAGTCCTTTATGGCAGGTATCATACAATTTACAATCAGAGTAGCGGATAAGAATACCCCAAATACCAATATCAAAACAGGAACTGTTAATATCTTCTTCGGATCATTACTATTTGAATTATTTTCTTGTGCCATTAATTTATTTCCTTTATTTTTAAATTAATTCTAAATAACATACATCGTAAACTACGGTTGTACAGGTTCAGAACCCATCAAACCCGAAGTTGGAGGAGCTTGCGTAGGAACTCCCTGACTGCCGTTCTCACCGCTGCCTTCTTCACCTTCTTCGCCTTCAGGCTTAGGGTTATTAAGTTCAGTTAACTGCTCATCCGTCATATTTGTAATTTCAAATCTATAATCAGAACCTGCACCTGCAACAGCAGCTTCAACTGATGTCGAGTCCATCTCAAGTTTTTGCAATTTCAATTTTGTGCCAATTAACGAATCTCTCATGTTTTTAAAGAAAACATATATAGAATTAACATCTGTAGCTTCACCTTTAATGTCAACTAAACCGTTACCTTGTGTCATAAAATATGTTAACCAGACATTTTGAGGAATTGAATCACCTGCTGCAATATAATTCATTAATTTGGAACGATTAGCCTTAACTCCATTTTCAACTTCACGTTTTAAATCAAAAACAGAAGATGTGGAAACATCATCATAATTCTTTAATTCATCAGCAAGTGCCTCAACTTTTTTAGTAATTTCATCTCTCTTAGCCTGCTGTGTTTTTACAGCATTAGGCAACATCAGAAAAGTTATAATCGCAACCAGTAATACTAAAATACCAGCTACTATTGAGGCAAATTTTATTGCACTTGCCTTTGTAACCACAATTTCATGTTCGCCAATAGGAATTTTACATGAATCTACAACCACTTCCTTGCTGGTTATAAAATTGAAACTCAACGGGAAGTCAGAAACAGAAGCCAATGCACAACCTATTGCCTGCAAAGATATTTTAGATGCATAACTTGGAATAATATTTAAACTTGTTGGAATCAAAGAATCCTGTTTTTTAAATGAATTATTTTCCAAGAAATCAACAGTACATGTTGTATTTAATTTTGATACCAAAAGCTCAGCACTAACCTGATCTGTATCAGATACAACATATAGATAATTTGCAGGATAGCTTGTCAAAGTAATTTTGACAGATTCAGCGATTGCATCATATATTTCATCACCTTCATAAGATTTGATAGGCAACGGTTCTTCATAATATTCAATAATATTTTTACCTGACATGGAAGCAATTGTGTAACCTGTAGCATTTACAGTTAACAAATTCCACGTCATATTAGGCTGCATCTGATCTTGAGTAAGCCCCATATAATCCAAAGCTCTGAAAGTAGATGACAATGAATTTTCAACACCAACCAACACAGAACCTAACTCAGAAAGTGCCGTTCTTAACTTATCAACAACACTTTCCTGAATTGCAGCATACATAACTGTTCTGGTTTCTTTACCAACAGAAGAACCCGAAGAAGGTGCATCAAACCAAGAAACAATTGGTTCAACTCTTCTGAATATATAAGTTTGCTCAATTTCAGACTGAATTGCACCGGTAACAGCATCATTCGGGAGCAACAAACCAAGCTGCATTTGCCCGAATAAAACTAACGGCATATTAATAACAACTTCAGTTCTGGGATCTATACCCAATTCAGCATACATATCAGATACGGCATTTTTGAAATTATCATAATCAACAATATCCTTCTGCATTTCATTGTACGCTAATTCTCTTAGTGCATAGTTAGAAACAGAACTGCTTCCTAAATCTAACTGTATCATTTCTAACCCAACACCGGGTGTCATTGAAAGATACACTCGAGATTTTGAACTTGATGAAAAATTTCCTAATAAACTCATACTCTTTTCTTCTTATCTTTGTAACTAATTCCTATTTTTATTATACAATATATTTTATGGAAGATACAAATTTAACAAAAATTTACACTATATGGAGGATAACCCCAAAATGCAAGAAAAAATTGAATTGATAAAAAAGCTAAAAACCGAAAAAAATGCGGTCATATTGGCACATTGCTACCAAAATGCAGAAATTGATGAAGTAGCCGATTTCGTGGGAGATTCTTTATATTTAAGTCAGCAGGCAGCCAAAACAGATGCTGATATTATAGTTTTTGCCGGAGTATTTTTTATGGCACAAACAGCAAAAATATTAAATCCGAATAAAAAAGTACTGCTGCCAAGAACAGAATCCGGCTGTCTTATGGCAGATATGATAAATTATCACCAACTCATGGAGTTTAAATCACAGCATCCCGGCATTCCGACAGTATGTTATATTAATTCTACGGCAGAAGTAAAATCGGAATGTGATATTTGCTGTACAAGCTCAAATGCAATAAAAATTGTCGATAGTTTGAACGCTGATGAAGTTTTATTCCTTCCTGATACATATCTTGGCAAATGGGTAGAAAAACAGTTAAGAAATGTAAAAGTTACTACTTATCCGGGTTATTGCCCTACACATCTGAGAATAAAACCTGAAGACATAATAGAGGCTAAAAATAAGTATCCGGATGCTGAAGTACTTGCACATCCGGAATGCCATAAAAATGTAACAGAACTTGCAGATTACGTTGGCAGTACGACGGGAATAATGAATTACGCGATAAAGAGTAATAAGAAACAATTTATAATAGCAACAGAAAAAGGTGTTGTTGACAGACTTTCAAGAGATTATAAAGATAAAAAATTTATATTAATTAAAGATAATATTATATGTCCTAACATGAAATGGCATACGCTTGATGACATATATAATGCTTTAGAGAAAGAACAGTATGAAATTAATGTTGATGAAAAAATCGCAAAAAAAGCACTGATTTGCATCGACAGAATGCTTGAGGTTTCAAAATAATGGATGACATAATATTCGGCAAAAATTCCGTGTTGGAAGCTCTTATTGCAGGCAACAGAGAAATCAATAAGATATTAATATCCAAAAACAGCCGCCCTGATATTAAATTAAACAAGATAAAAGATTTAGCCAGAGAAAAAGGTATTATATTTCAATTCGTTGCAAAAGAAAAGTTTTCACAATATGCAGAATTTAATCACCAGGGAATTATTGCCCACATTTCACCAATAAAATACATGGATTTAGATGAATTTTTAGAAAAAAGGCATGTAAACGAATCATTAATAATCCTTGACGGAATAGAAGATTCACACAACCTCGGAGCGATTATACGAACTGCAGTTTGTGCAGGTGTAAGCGGAATAATTATTCCGTCAAGAAGAAATGTGCAAATCAATTCTATTGTTGAAAAAACCAGTGCAGGAGCAATAAATCACATCCCTATAATAAAAGTAAACAGTTTAAATAATGCAATTGAAAAATTAAAAAATTCAGACTGGTGGATAATTGCAACAGATGCAAGTGCGAAAGATAATCATTATGACATAAATTATAATGATATGAATTTTGCGGTAATCATGGGAGCTGAACACGCAGGTGTATCAAAATCATTATTAAAATTATCTGATTTTATAGTAAAAATTCCAATGATGAAGGATTTTAATTCTCTAAATGTTTCAAATGCAACCGCAATAATTATATTTGAAGCTTTAAGACAGAAATTAACAAAAAGATAAACTTAACAAATTGATAATATAAAAAACGTATTATATAATAGCCGTAGAATGGAGAGTTTTATAAATGGTTAGAGAAATTGAACAACTTGGATTATCAGAAGAAATATCAGACGAAGGTGTTGATTTCGCAAGCCTTCAGCTGGAGCAAGAGGATGATGATGAAGATGTTCTTCAAACCGTAGAAGATCCAAAAGTTCAAGAGAGTCTATCTTCGGTCAGCTCAGATGACAGTGTAAAGATATATCTGCAGCAAATCGGGAAAATCCCACTATTATCAGGGGAACAAGAACTTGACGTTGCAAAAAAAATTAAAGAAACCAGTAGTGATTTTTATAAAAACGTACTTGTTAATGCTAATTTAAGACTCGTTGTCAGCATTGCAAAAAAATATATCGGCAGAGGACTTTCTTTCTTGGATTTAATACAGGAGGGAAATCTGGGGCTTATGAAAGCTGCCGAAAGGTTTGATTACACAAAAGGTTATAAATTTTCGACATATGCCACATGGTGGATACAACAATCCATAACAAGAGCAATCGCAGATAAAGCAAGAATTATAAGACTACCTATTCATATGATAGAATCATTGGGTAAAATAAGAAAAGCCACACTTGATTTAACTGCAGAATTTGGCAGAACCCCAACTAAACAAGAAATTTCAAACAGATTAAATATTTCGTTGTCTAAATTGAACAGTATAATAAAATCAGTTCAGTCAACAATTTCAATGGATACTCCCACAAATTCATCGGATGAAACTGCAAAAATTGCGGACTTCATTGTTGATAACAGCACCATCACACCTGATGGCAGAGTATCACAGGAAAATTTGCTGGAAGATATACGAAAAATGTTAAATCAACTAAGCCAAAAAGAGCGTGACGTACTTATTTTAAGATACGGGCTTGACAGCAGCGGAGCAAGAAAAACTTTAGATGAAATCGGTACTCAATACGGTGTTTCAAGAGAAAGAATCAGACAGATTGAAAATCGTGCGATTTCAAAACTGAAAAAATTATGCAAAACAAAACAGCTGACCGTCGGATTAAAAAATTATTTTGGTGAATAAACTAAGCAGAATACATTTTCAAGGTTCTTTCGGTATTTTTTGTTATAACAGCTTTTGCGGATTCGTATTCCTGCTGAAGTGCGGAATGCTCGGTATCCAAAAGTTTCAGCATACTGTCATATTGTTTGTCTTTATTTTCAATTTCACGG
>CACWHC010000001.1:253425-261417 GCA_902760645.1 uncultured bacterium | reverse complement strand
TTTATTTAATATTCCATAATGTTTTTTAATTTGTGCAAGTTTATCATTGATTTCAGTAATTTTTGAATTAAAAGAACTTAATTCCATAGATTTTTGTTGGAAAAAATCATCATCATTATTATTAAGTCCTCTTATTTGTTCAATATAATTTTTTACATCTGTTTCTAATGTTTTAATATCATTTAGCAATTCTTCTTTTTTATTTACAATTTCAGAATATTTTACTTTATCCAAATCTTTATGAATTTTTTTTCTTAAATCAATTAAATCCCTGAGAATTTCATTTTTAATTTGTTCAAAATCTTCGGAGTAATCAGTTTTAGCAACATAACCTTTTTTAATAACAGTATTGTTAATAAATTGTAGGGTGATATTTTTAGGTATGGGAAATTTAGCAAGATTAACTCTTGTATTAAAACTTCTGATATTAGACCGAATATCCATTAACGACCTGTATTTTTATTTATAAATTAAATAAGCAAATAATACCAACAAAAAATATAATAGCGTAATTGCGGCAACAAAAATAGTAATCGTTATAATACCTTTTTTTATAAATTTTAAAATTTTTGTTCTAAAATTTTTGATAAATTATTTTTAATGCTTAATAAAATCAGTATATAATATTGAATGACTATATGTAAACCATAAAATTATCAAAGCATAAATCAAACTTGTAATTGTCATAATAAACTTTCCATGTTTTTTCTCTTTTATTTTGAACCACAATAATAGTGACAAAACACAAGGTAAAATACCAAGAAGTAGTTCACACATTATCTTCAGTTCCGGTACTAAGTTTAATATATCCTCGTCAATTTTATGTATAAGCATCCAATATATGGTATCAATTATACATGCAATAGTTATAGTTAATTTTGTAAATCTTTTGTTTGTTTCTATTTTATTAAAAAATTTACCGGCAAATTCTTGTCCTTTGTACATCTCATAAAGCATTGGATATATTGCAAATTTCAATGTGAAAAATGATAAAGGGATAAAGGCAAATATTATTATTGTACTAATATATGCGACTACTGACATTTCACCGAAAACGAAAAATGCAAAGCATAGCAGTGAGAAAAACAAGTACCCACATATTGGAACCAAATTAAATGTTATTAGCAGATTCAATATAATAAATTCAAAATGTTGATATAAATTCCTCATTATTTCATCATACCATAAAAGTACGGTAGCTTGTTCAGATTATAATAATTGGAATAAAAATCTAGTGGTAAAGAGATTTTTGTAATTATTATATAATTTTCTATTAAACCAACTTTCTGAAGTTCATTTAATTCTTTAACTTCGGCTTCACCAAAATTATAATCTATTGTATCAACAATTAAAGCATGTACAATACTATTATCGTCTAAATAAATATCTTTAACATCACATCTATGTAGTGCTAAATGTGAATTTGTTGTACTTTGACTTCTTACATCAAAATTCAAACTGGTATCCTTAATTTGTTTGTATTTTTTTAGTTTATCCAGATTATTTTTTATAAAAATAATGAATTCTAAATCCTTACTTATATGTTTTGATAATGTACTGTTTTCATTTAAAACTAGAACTTTAGCATCAGATTTCTCTATTTGTTTTTCTAATTTCTTGCGTAATTCATTTTCTAATTCTTTATTATTTAATTCGGTAATACTTTGCAAAAGATAACCATTTTCTTGTATATAGTCTAACCCCTCAGTAAATTTTGAAGATGCAAGTTTCCAAATAGCTGCGGCATCTTCACCCCAAGCCTTGTTTTTTTTAACTCTTTCATCCCATTTCAGCTGTAAGGCCCTTAATCTCAAATATTCTGCTTGGTCATAGTATTCTTTACGTTTTGCACTTAGTAGTATCAGTTCCATAGATTTTTGTTGAAAAAAATCATCATCATTATTGTTAACTTCTTGTATTTGAGCAATATAATCTTTTACATCTTTTTCCAGTGCATTAATATCACTCAGTAATTCTTCTTTTTTATTTATAATTTCGGAGTATTTTACATTATCCAAATCTTTATGTATTTTTTTTCTTATATCTTTTAAATCTTTAAAAATTTCTTTTTCAAGTTTTTTAAGTTCTTCGGAGTAATCAGTTTTAGCAACATAACCTTTTTTAATAACAGTATTGTTAATAAATTGTAGAGTAATGTTTTTAGGTATGGGAAATTTAGCAAGATTTACTCTTGTATTAAAACTTCTGATAAGATAGTCAATATCCATTAACGACCTGTTTTGATTTCTTATATATTCTAAATCTTTGTAAAAACTTTTAGCTTTGTCGTAAGAAGATTCAATTTGTTTTTTAAAATCGATTAATTCTTGGGAAATATTAACATCCTCAATGTTACAGTTATTTTCTTTACATAAATCATCAATAGCTTTATTATATTCTTTACCAAAATCGGATAAATAATTCATGTATGATGCAAACCTGTTCATTTGGTTTACAATGACATGTTCATAATAATTTCTTTGTTTAGTGTTCATATTTTCTCCTTGTTTTATAATTGCACAACAATGTAAATTCAAAAAGCTTTTTAATTTATATAATTATTATTTACCATATCGAACAATTTGTAAACCTAAAATGAGATTATAATTACATTTCGTAGCGTAAAGTTTTGTTAAAATTCTAAAAACAAATACTACATAACGGTTTCCCAGATTTTAAAATCTCGATTTTGCAGCGATTTTTGGCAAAAATTTTTGCAAAAATGCTGAAAACCATTATAAATAAAGCATTTTATCAATTACAAAAATTCAAACCAAACAGGAATCTGTAAGTTTGATTTTTTTGCAATAGCAATAATGTTTAACGTAATAATTATAATATTTAATATAAATATTATCGGGGTAATGAAGATACCTAATATCCAGCCTATAAGCGGAATGAGGCAGGTTAGGCATATAAGTAATAACAGTAATTCAAAATTGAATATTGCTTTTGTAATATTATATGTACTTTCGCTTATGTATTTTTTTAGTCCCACTATAACTATAAATGCAGGTAAACAAAATAAAAAATATGATGAAATAATCATAATTAAAAGTATAAGTTTATCAGTGTCATCTTTATATTCAGCAACAAAATTTTTCATAATATTCTCCTGTATTTACTAATAAATTAGCAGATTATTTATTGTCTGTCAAAATTATTATATACAATTTTCCAGTTCTTTGATTTTTTCAATACTGTCACTTTCAAAATATATTCTTAACAACGGTTCCGTTCCGCTCGGGCGGACAAGTATCCAGCTGTTATTATCGTCAAGATACATTTTTACTCCGTCTTTTAAATCGGTTTTTATTATTCTGTAATTTCCGATTGAAGTTTTTGTTTTGAATTTTTCAAGAATAGGTTTTACTTCATCCATATTTTCCAGTTTTTTGTCCACTCTGTCATTGTAGTATTTGCAGCCGACAAAATCGTATAAATCCTTTTGCAGCTCCGCAAGAGATTTATTTTCATAAGCCATAGCCTCAAGAACTAACGAATTTGCAAGCAGACCGTCTTTTTCCGGTATATGCCCCTGAATACTTAATCCGCCGCTTTCTTCTCCGCCTATTATAGGATTATATTTTCTCATGGCTTCGCCGACATGTTTAAATCCTACGGCTGTTTCAATTACTTCTACTCCGAGTTTTTCCGCAACCTTATCCAGTAAAAAACTTGCTCCGACAGTTTTTACAAGAGAACCTTTTAATCCCTTGTTTTTTATCAGGTGTATAAGTAATATTGAAATAATTTCATTTGGCGAAACGTATTCCCCGTTTTCGTTAATTACTCCGAATCTGTCCGCATCACCGTCATTTGCAAGTCCTATCGAATTTGGTTCGGATTTTATTTTTGTAATTAAATCCCAGAGATACTTAGGCTTCGGGTCAGGCATTCCGCCTCCGAAATTTGTATCGTGAAGCATATTCATTGTTTCAAATTTTATCCCGTGAGTTTTAAGAATATTATCAAAATAACCTATGCTTGCCGAGTAAAAACCGTCAAAAATAATATTTGTATTTTTTAAATCTCTGATTTTTTCATAATCAATAAGATTTTCAAGCTGTTTTTCGTAATCAGGCTGAAAATCATAAGGTGTAACAGAACCTTCTTTTTGTTTCTTAATTGATTTGCCAAGATTTTGAGTTAATTTATCGGTTATATCACTTGTTGCAGGTCCTGCATAGTCAGGTATAAATTTAATCCCGAGATATTCGGGCGGATTATGTGATGCGGTAAACATTAAAGCACAGGCATTAAGATGTTTTGCGTTATATGCCAAAACAGGTGTAGGTATAATTTTATCGCTGTACAAAACATCAAACCCAAGTCCTGCAAGAATATCGGCACTTTGTTTTGAAAATACATCCGCCATATTCCTCGGGTCATATCCGATAATTATTTTTTTGTTTATTCCAAATGTTTCAAAAACATATTTTGCAACAGCGTTTGTTACAACAGCAACATTTTCTTCATTAAATTCTTTTCCTACAACGGCTCTCCAACCATCTGTGCCAAATTTTATTTCAGTCATTTGAATATTTACCTCTCAGTTAATCTTATGGCTATTTTACACAAAATATACGGTGAAGTAAAACGAAAAATTTTTATTAACATTCAAATAAATATCCGAAATAATTCTTGCTATATGTGATGAGTTTAATGTATAATATAAATACAAAGGGAGTTTACAGACAATGGATTTTGGCAGTATCATAAGAATTGCATATTTAGGACCGGAAGCTTCGTTTCCTGAAATGGCGAAGGATTATTTTTGTGAAAAATATGACATAAAGGCGTATCCTACCCCTATGCCGTCAGTAAAGCAGATTATGGAATATGTAAGAACCAATCCGGGGACATTGGGTGTCGTGCCTGTGGAGAACTCTGTTATAGGTACTGTCAGAGAAACTCTTGATAATTTGATGATTTCCCAAAATCAGGATATAAAAATTCTTGCGGAAACGACAATTCCTATACAGTATTGTTTATTGGCAAGAACTACCGAATTTTACAGCATAACAGGTGTTATAGCCAATCAGCAGGCATTAGGTCAATGCAGTAATTTTATAAAAGAAGAACTTCCGAGAAATTTAAATATAGTAGAAGCTACAAATCCTCCGGAAGCTGCCCGCAGCCTTCAAAATTATAATCTTACTTATGCTTCAATCGGAAGTAAAAAAATTGCGGAAGTTTATAATCTGAATATTCTGAAAGAAAATATAAATGACGATAAGTCAAACAGAACCAATTTTGTTTTGATTGGTTCTTTGGAAACTAAGCCTACAGGGAATGATAAAACAACATTAATGTTCACTACCGAGGATAAACCGGGTGCATTAATGGAAATTTTGAATATATTTTATGAGAATAATATAAATCTTTCATATATTTCTTCACAGCAGGGTAAAGAAAATCCAAACAGTTATATATTTGTAGTCAGCTTTGACGGACATGTACAGGATTCCTACATAAGTGAAACACTTACACAGGTGAAAAATAAAGCCGCATATCTGAAAGTTATGGGTTCATACGAAAAATAACTACATACCTACTGATTTTTTGATTTTATCAAATACTTTTCCTACAAGATTTAAAACTGAACCTTCATCATCTACAAATTCGATTTTGTTTGTATTTAAAAATATATCTTCCTGTTTTGAGCCAAAAATGCTTTCATCAAAACTTTGGCGTTTATTTTTTTTGTCTTTTTTGCGTTGCTGCATATAACCAAGATTCCCGCCGCCTCCATCGTTGTTCATATTGGCGGCTTCGCGTATCATTGGTTTAACACCGCTTGCCAAACTGAAATTTAAGTCACTCATAACATATACCTTATATTTTTCCCTACTTATATAAAGTTTTTTTTTTATAAAAATTGTTACGTTACGTTATATAATGTTACATATTTTAATAATTAAAAACCCGAATACCATGATTATTACTTGATTTCAGAAAATAGTTTCAAAATTAAAATCCTATAAAATTATGTTTTTGTGTTAGTATGAACAAAGGGAGATAATTTATGGGTGAAGATTTTGATAACATAATTGACGGGTTTGATATTCCTGATGAAGTTATGGAAAAAATCCAAAAAAATATTGAGGAAATAATTACTAATTTTCCTGTGCCGGAAGATAATAAACTAGATGTTATCAAAAAAATTAACTTCATGTACTCCCGTACCCGCTATCTTTCTTTGACGGATGCTCTGACAGGGTTGTATAACAGAAGACATTTTGATAATACCGTTGAAAGAGAATTTTTGCGTTCAAAGCGTTATGGCGGAGATTTAACTATAGCAATAATTGATATAGATTTTTTCAAAAAAATAAATGATACTTATGGTCATTTATGCGGTGATTACGTTTTGAAAGAAGTTGCATATCTGATATCCGACAATTTCAGAAAAACGGATTTGGTATTCAGGTACGGCGGTGAGGAGTTTGTGGCTTTATTAACAGAAACTTCTCTTGAAAGTGCGAAAATCCCGCTTGAAAGATTAAGAAAAAAAATAGAAAACAGCGATTTTATTTATGACGGACAAAAGATAAATGTTACAGTCAGCATAGGTGCATCTGTAAATAATGCGGAAACCGTTGCGGAGTTTTTGGATAATGCGGATAAAGCACTTTATAAAGCAAAAAATGCAGGCAGAAATAAATTAATATTTTAACATTTTTGCAAAAATAATCTGTTTATGCTACTATATCAGTAGAATTACGTATTAGGGGAGAATTAAATGTCAGAAATGCAAGAAACAACGACACAGGAAATTTCCATGAATAACGAAAAACCTGTGAATGAACATATAGAGGTTGTAGATTTACCTGATAATGATGAAGCTATCGAAACAAAGACTTCTGCCGAATATAGTGCCGAAAATATTCGTGTATTAGAGGGCTTGGAAGCTGTTCGTATGAGACCCGGTATGTATATCGGTTCTACTTCTCAAAGAGGTCTGCATCATTGTATATATGAAATTGTGGATAACTCTATTGACGAATCTCTTGCAGGTTTTTGTACTGACATTCATGTTACCGTTCATAAAGACAATAGTGTAACCGTTGAAGATAACGGACGTGGTATCCCTGTTGACATCAAACCCGACAGCGGCAAATCCGCATTGGAAATTGTCCATACCGTGCTTCACGCAGGCGGCAAATTCGGGGATGGCGGTTATAAGGTTTCAGGCGGATTACACGGTGTAGGTGCATCAGTTGTTAATGCGTTATCAGAAAAATATATGGTAGAAGTTTCCCGTCAGGGTTATGTATGGAAACAGGAATATATGAGAGGCGAACCTATGACTCCTGTTGAAAAAGGTGCAGCTACCGATAAAACGGGTACAAAAACTACATTCTGGCCTGACCCTGAAATATTTACGGAAACTACGGTTGTTGATTGTGATGTTATTGCAAACCGTTTAAGAGAAATGGCATTTTTAAATAAAGGTTTGAAAATAATTTTCCATATTGATGCAACCGGTACGGAAGAAGTATTCCATTATGCAGGCGGTATCGGAAGTTATGTTGAATTTTTAAATCAAAATAAAACTGTATTGCATGACAAACCGATATATATAGATAAAGTTGTTGGTGATATGCAGGTTGAAGTTGCTATGCAATATACGGATGCATATACAGAAAGTGTTTTATCTTTTGCAAATAACATAAATACTCATTCGGGCGGTACTCATCTGACAGGTTTCAGAAACTCTATTACCCGTGTATTTAATGATTACGCAAGAAAAAATAATATACTGAAAGATTCCGATCAAAACCTTTCGGGTGAAGATGTAAGAGAAGGTTTGACGGCTATTGTTTCGGTTAAAATTCCAAATCCTGAATTTGAAGGTCAGACAAAAGAAAAATTAGGTTCACAGGAAGCTCTCGGGGCAGTTCAGGATGCTGTAAAAGAAAAATTGCAGGAATGGCTGGAATTTAATCCGAAAATTGCAAAAACTATTTTGGAAAAAACTTTGCAGGC
>CACWHC010000001.1:0-253380 GCA_902760645.1 uncultured bacterium | reverse complement strand
CCGGGAAAACTTGCAGACTGTTCAAACAGAGAACCTGAAAAATGTGAAATTTATATTGTTGAGGGTGATTCTGCGGGCGGTTCTGCAAAACAGGGCAGAAACAGAATGTTTCAGGCAATTTTACCGTTAAGAGGTAAGATTTTGAATGTTGAAAAAGCAAGATTAGACAGAATATACGGCAATAACGAAATTCAGTCTATGGTTCAGGCTTTTGGCATAAATATCAGCCGTAATGAAGAAGAAATTAATATTGACAAACTTCGTTATCACAAAATTATCATAATGACCGATGCGGATGTTGACGGAGCTCATATCAGAACTTTGTTGTTAACTTTCTTCTTCAGATATGCAAAACCGTTAATCGAAAACGGGCATGTATATATTGCTCAGCCGCCGCTATTTAAAGTAACAATCGGTAAAAATACCGAATACCTTTATAATGAACATGCTCTTGATAAGATGCTGAAAGAACGTGGTATAAAATCTTTAAGTCTTTCAGATAAGAAAAAATCCAATATCAAAACAGGTGATGAGTTGTTGGAATTAATTAAAAACATGACTACATTCTACAATTCATATAACAATCCTATTTTGAACCTTTATCCGGCTGTTGTACTGAGAGGTTTGGTACGTTCAAATATTACACCGGAAGATTTTGATAATCAGGCTAAGATGACAGAGATTGTTGAGTATTTGAACAAGTATTTACAGGACCATGCTAAGAATTATAATATTGCGGAAGCTGCAAATTATGTTGTTTCTTTAAAATATAATCCTGAAAATTCAAAATATTCTATTCAGTTAAATACTAATGATGAAGAACATGTAATTCTTAACCAAAATATAATTAAGAGTTCCGAATATAAAAGATTAAAATCCGCATATCCTTTGATTCGTGATTTCTTGATTGAAGAATCAGACGGATTGTTGTTAGAAACGGATGCAGAGTCGTATGAAATTCATTCATTTGAAAAACTGCAAAAGATTATTGATGACAGAGGTCAAAAAGGTATGACAATTCAACGATTCAAAGGTTTGGGTGAAATGATGCCTCAGCAGTTGTGGGAAACTACAATGGATCCTTCGACAAGAACGCTTTTGAAAGTCGGTATTGAAGATGCAATGCTTTGTGACCAGTTGTTTGATGTATTAATGGGTGATAAGGTTGACCCTCGCCGTAACTTCATTGAACAGAATGCGGTTTATGCAACTAATATCGATACATAATTAAAATGCAAAAGAGTTAGTCTTTTGTTTTGGTTCGTATAACAGTCTTGTTGCACCAAATTGACGTTCAAATTCGTATGCCTGATTTGTGCGGTATGTGTATGTGTTTGGAATACGTCTTTTGAAAGCACAGAGTCCGACTATTTTATCATCGTCATTGTAAAAGTTTTTAAAAAATTCCATAATATTACACGTCCTTCTGTTTTTTGTTATATAATTCTATTAATGATTGTGTAATTAAAGTCAATATAAGGAGAAAATATTATGGCAAAAGTTACAAAAGAAATGGGTATTTTAGAAATTGCACAAAACTATCCCGAAGCAATTGAAGTGTTCCAAAAATACGGTATGGGCTGCTTAGGCTGTGCAGCAGCAAGATTTGAAAATCTTGAAGCAGGTGCAAGAGTTCACGGCTTTGACCCTGATGCAATGGTTGCTGATATCAATGCTCTTATCGGTGAATAATTTAATATTTTTTACTATATAGAAAGACTTTCCTAGTAGGAGAGTCTTTTTGGTAATAAAACTTTACATTATGAAAAATTTAGGCAATTCTGAAATTTCATCTTTATTAAATAAATATACTTCATAAAAAATATTAGTGTTATAAATAAATAAAAAGGAGTTTAGTGTATGAAATTAGGTATTAATCCCATAAGACCGGCAGCAATAGAAAATAAAGCAAGTCAGGCTGTTAATGCCGTAAAGAATGCTGTTTTCCCAAGTGTTGAAAAACAAGTTGAACATGAGGTACCTGCTGTTATTGACAGACCTCTTACTCTTGAAATGGAAGATATTTTAAGTGAAAGAATGATGTGCCGTAACAGAATGACCGGTAAAATTTCTTATATATCAACTCATGTGTTAGATTCCTATATTTAAATTAGTAAAAATATTTATTAACATACTTCCGTAAAAAATAAAAATAGTGTATAATCAATGTGTATTACTATAAATTTTATTACGGTCAAATGGGTTTTTTTGATAAAATAAATGAAGTCAGACAAAAAATTTCCGAGGTAGAAAACAATATATACCACGGGAAAGAAGATTATCTCGAAATATACGAGAGAAATTTACAGTTAGAAAAAGAAATTGAAGAACGAACCAAAGAGCTTAATATAGCAAATAAAAGAATGCTCTCTTTGCAGGGTATTCTTGATATGATGAACTCTGCCAAGCCTTTGAGAAATGTTTTGGAAACTGTTGTAAATAATATTCAGGGTGAACTGGGTTATTTGCACAGTACAATAATGCGAAAAGAATCGGATGCGGATGGGGAATACTTTGTTGTAGTTGCGGAAGCGGATGATATTACAATCAAGCGAGCCGATGATATTTTAAAAACTCCTATCCAGGCACGCAGGTTAGCTTATACAAAAGATTCGATTTTTTATGATTCTATTGAAAACAGACACCTTGTAAAATCAAAAGATATAGGAGCTTCTTTAAAAGCTATTATGCCTGATATTACAGATGAGCAGTTAAATGAGATTTTGAACGACAAATCCGTAAAATCTATTATTACAATTCCGCTTATTGTTTTGGATAAACCTTTTGGAATTTTTGCGGTATTTTCTTCAAGAGAAGATTTGGCCGAGCCGGAAACGGACTTTTTAAATATGTATGCTCAGCAGATAGAGCTTGCAATAACTATTGCGGAGCTTTTTGAAAAAGTTAAGGAGCAAGCTGTTACTGATGGTTTGACGGGACTTTATAACAGAAGATATTTTGAAGAATATTTGAAAAAAGAGGTTACTCGTTCTTTGCGTATAAATCAACCGTTTAGTATTATCGGTCTGGATTTGGACTTTTTAAAAAAGATAAATGATACTTACGGACATTCATTTGGAGATACGGCAATTAAAACTATAGCAGATGTTTTAAAAACAAACGCACGTTCTATAGATACCGCTGCAAGAATGGGCGGAGAAGAGTTTAACGTAATACTTCCGGGTGTTACATCAGAAGGTGCTATGATAGCTGCAGAGAGAATCCGCAAAGCTATTGAAAATGTTGAACTGGATACAATCGGTCATATTACGGCAAGTATTGGTGTTGCAACATTTTTGGAACATTCCGACAATATTGAAGATATATTAGAGCTTACGGATCAGGCAATGTATATGTCCAAAAGAAACGGCAGAAATCAGGTTACATTGGCAAAACCTATGAACGAAACCTCTTGGCAGGAGCTTGCCGTCAGTGCATTCCTCGATATTCTGAATAAAAAGAAAATTCCTTTGTCGGAAGATTTCAAGAATGATTTATCTTCAAAATTATTGGCTTCGACTCCGCAGAGTGAAGTGTTATATTCTGTTGCGGATTTGCTTACCCAGACTTATAACGACATGCATGTTCAGGGTGGTGTAAAACTTAAAGTTCTTACGGCAGTCAGTCTTGCAAAACGTTTCGATTTACCTAAAAGTGAAATCGATAACCTTAAAATTGCAATGCTTTTGTATGATATAGGGAATTTACTCATTCCGCAGGAGATATTCAAAAAGAAAGAACCGCTTACATCCGAGGATAAACAGCATATATATGAACATCCTGTAATTGCAGCTCAGGAAATTTTAAAACCTATTTCATATATTCAGGATGTTATTCCTATTGTTGCTTCGCATCATGAAAATTGGGACGGAACGGGCTATCCGGCACATCTTTCTCATGAAAGTATTCCTTTGGCATCTCAAATTGTATTAATTGTAGATGCTTTTTATGCACTAACCGAACAACGTTCATACAGGGATAAATTATCGCCTCGAGATGCTCTTGAAATAATCAAAAAAGATACCGATAAAAAATGGAATAAAACTTTGGTGGATGAATTTGTTGCTCTTATTGAGAATGATTTAAAATAATGAAAGAAAAAGATTTTATAAAAATAATAACCGATACGCTAAATTCCTCTTATATCGGGGATGATTGTGCGTTATTGGAGGATTTGGGTATAACTGTTACGCAGGATAGTTTAGTAGAGGATGTGCATTTTTCAAGAAAATTTGCAACTCCGTATCAGCTGGGTTATAAATCTGTTATGGTAAATATTTCTGATATTTGTGCAAGCGGTGCTGAACCAAAATATCTTACAATAGCCTTGTCGCTGCCCGATGATGTTGACGGTAGTTTCATAAAAGATTTTTATAAAGGAGCAAAAGATGCAGTTTTAGGTGCAAAAATTGTGGGCGGGGATATTACGGGGGCTGACAAGATTTATATTTCTGTGACGGCTATAGGTGTCACCAAAAATCGCAATATATCCTCCAGAAGTCATGCTAAAACAGGACAAAAAATTGTTATTGCGGGGGAACACGGTTCTTCCGGATTAGGGCTTAAAATTTTATCGGGTGAAATGTATCCGGAATTAAGTAACTTTGAAAAAGAAGAATTTATAAAAGCTCATCTTATGCCTCAGGCAAAATCTGAATTTTCAGAAAAAATATCAACTTCTCAAAAAGGTAAGTATGCGATGATGGATACTTCTGACGGCTTGGCAGATGCCTTGTCGGCAATCTCTGAAGCAAGCAGTGTATTAATGGAAATAGATTTTCAAAAAATTCCGCATAATAAATCTTTGGAAATAATTCCGAATTACAGTGATATGATATTGTACGGAGGTGAAGATTATGGTATTATTGCTACTGTAGATAATGCGGATGGTTTGACTGTAATTGGTGAAGTTAAAGAGGGGTTGGGTGTAAAGATAAATTATGATAATTTTTCTGAAACTCTGATACGAAAAGATGTTGATGAAAAAATATACAAACATTTTAAGGAGTAGACATGAAAATAAATGCAATAATTACTGCAGGCGGTACATCATCACGATTCGGTACAAAAAATAAACTTTTGGAAAAAATAAACGGTATTGAAGTAATTAAATATACCGTTGATGCTTTCAGGTACTCTAATGTTGATAAGATTATTATATGTGCAAATATTTCAATAATGGAAGAATTAAAAAATCTGTTTAAAGATTATGCAAATATTGATATTATTGAGGGCGGAAGTACCCGTCAACAGTCTGTATATAACGGATTAAAACATGAAAAATGTGATTATGTAATTATTCATGACGGCGCAAGACCTGTTATTACAACGGAACTTATAAATGTTTGTGTTGATATGGTTAAGGACGTAAAAGCACTTTCTGTGATGACAAAAACAATAGATACCATAAAAGAGGTAGAACACGGAAAAATTGTCAAAACTATTGACCGTTCAAAACTTTATAATACCCAGACACCTCAGGCATTTGAATATAACTTAATTCTTTCCGCACACAAAAAATATGAGGGTCAGAGTTTTACCGACGATGCAGGCATGGTTGAAAAGGCAGGAGAGTCTGTCTATGTAGTTGACGGAAGTTATAAAAATATCAAAATAACTACGCAGAGTGATATCGAACTTGCAAAAGTATATCTGCTAAGTTTATAACCGTTTTATTTAATAACTTCGGCTAACGCATTAACAACATCAGGATCCCATTTATGAGATGCTTCTTCTCTTAAAATTTCCAAAGCCTGTTTAGGCTCCATTGCTTTACGATAAGGTCTGTCTGTTGTCATAGCACAGTATGCATCCGCAACGGCAATAATTCTTGAACCGAACGGTATAGACATACCTTTTAATCCCTCCGGAGCTCCTGAACCGTCAAAACGTTCTTTTTGATATGTAACGTACGGTACTACTTCCGATAAGAAATTAATATTCATAAGCAGATTTACGCCGATATTAGATTGCTTTTGCATTATAACAAGTTCTTCAGGAGTAAATTTCCTGCTTGAAGTGAACATTTCTTCCGGAAGCATTATTTTACCAATGTTCTGAAGTAGTCCTGCATAATATATTAAATCTGTAGTTTTTTCATTCAAACCGATTTGCTTGCATATTTTTCTTGCAAGTTCTGCGGTATTTTTGGAATGTGAAACCTTGTAATGACCTTTTGTATCAACTGCCCGGGCAAGATGTTCTACAAAACCCTGCTGATACTCGCATAAATCACCGATTTGTGCGGTTAATTCAGCTCTAGAGTGTTTTAAATCACTTTCAAGTGCTTCACTATCTTCCATTAAATGATTCGTATTATCGATTTCACCCTGTAATGCCATTGATGCGGCGAATAATCTTGCCATACTTTCAAGTAATGACAGATACGATTTTTCTATTAGATTTGCTTCTTTATCTTCAATTGCGATAACACCGACTTTTTTGGCATTTGATGACATCGGAACTGCGGTAATTCCGTCTGCTGAAATCGTATCGCACTCTACAAAACACACGCTGATAATTGATTTTTCACCGAGTTTATAGCCGCTTCTTCTTATATTACCAACCGAAGAACCTACAAGAACAAGGTCAAAATCAGGGTTTGCCATGCCTCTTGCATAATCTTTTGCAAGATAGATATTACATTTTTCAACTTCTAACATTTGTACGATAGATTTTGCAATAGCCGTATATATTGCGTAATCTGATTTTTTCTCAAAATCCAAAACACAAAGCGTATTTTTAAGGGAATAAATGGATACCAACTCTTTCAGCTGTTCTATAAGTCTTTTCTTTTTGTCCTGAACGTTTGAACCTATTTTTTTAGCCAAATCCTCTGAAATCAGGTGTTCTGACATAAAATCGCCAAGGTTTAATGCAAAAATCTCTTCTATCGGATCTGCACCGGCAAAATATTCTTCGGACTGACCAAAAAGGGATACGCCTGTGTTTTTATCTTTGTTTTCCATTAAATGTTTCCTTCTACTCGCATTTTCTTTTGTTATATTTTACGGCATAACATTATAAAAACTTGAATAATTTTTTACAAAAATTCATCCGAATGGAGGATAAATACCATATATTGTGAAAATGGTTTTAATTCACCTCCTAACATAGACTTATTTTTATTTCTATCGTATAATTTTTCGGTAGAAAGGAATTTATTATGAAAATTGCCGTATATCCGGGTAGTTTCGACCCGATTACAAAAGGTCATTTAGATATATTAAAAACAGGTGCCGAAATATTTGACAAAGTTATTATTGCGGTTGCAAGAAATTCTGAAAAGAAAGGTTTTTTGCCGGTTGAAGAACGTGTAAAACTTATCAGAGAAAGCGTAAAAGATATTGAAAATGTTGAAACAGACAGTTTTGAGGGTCTGACTATTGAATATGCCAAGAAAAAAGGTGCAAAAGTCTTGATAAGAGGACTCAGAGCCGTTTCGGATTTTGAGTACGAATTACAGCTTTCTCAGGCTAACAGTGCTATGTGTGAAGATATTAAGACGGTATTTTTAACTACAAAACCTAAGTATAATTTTATTTCCTCAAGTACTATAAAAGAAATTTATATAAATGGTGGTGATATCTCAAAATTTGTACCGGATGCCGTATATAACTATTTGATGGAGAAAAAATAGTGGAAACAGGTAATATATACGATAATCTTAAAAAACTTGAAATAGCTTTTGATGGAGGTCTTTCCTTGGGTTTGGGAAATTATGTAATATGCAGTAAAAAAGAGGTATTAAGTCATATAGCTGCTATTAAGTGCAGTATACCTGATGAAGTTATGCAGGCAGAACCGCAGATTATTCATTCGGGCGAAAACAGTGTATTCAGCCATATTGAGAGATTAATTATGATTGTGGCAAGCGGCTTTTGTCTTTTTGATTCGTTTGTCGTTTTGCCGCGTAATAAAATGTGTGAAATAATTGATAATATATACGCAGATATGCCTGTGAACGTCCAAATTGCAAAGCAAATTTTAAAATCGTAAAGTATGTTAAGGACATGCCCGTTTTTTATTTAAAATAATTTGACAATTATTTTCAGCTTATGTAAAATCATGTAGTTAGAAAGGTAATATGTGTGATAGACATGCAACAAAGTGGAGTATTTGATTTATTAAAGTTATTGGAATTGGCGATTGAGGATGGTTTTACAATTATACCTAATAAGTTTGTAGTTGTTAAACCCGAAGAAATATATACATTAATTGAAAGAATATATGCGACTTTACCGGTGGAAGTGCAGGAAGCAAGAGCATTTTTGAAACGCCGTGAGGAGTTGCAGTTAGAGGCTCAGCAAAAAGCTGAAAAAATTATTACTGATGCTCAGATGGAAGCTGAAAGAAAATTAAGCGAGGCTGATTTTATTAAGGCTGTTGAAAGAGAAGGTATCAGAATCAGAAATCAGGTTCAGGAAGAATGTGAAGAATTAAAGAGAAAAGCTCTTGAAGAAGCTGATATTATTCGTTCTCAGGCTGCAGAAGATGCACAAAGGAAAAAAGAAGGTGCAGAAATTTATGCAGAGCAAATTCTTACTGATATTGAAACAGGTCTGAATAAGTTACAGCAGGTTGTAAAAAGTAATCAGGTATACTTGGAACAGCAGAGAAATACTGCAGGTTCTGCATCATCCTATTATGATACAAACAAAACTCCTGATTTTGTGATGAAATAAAAGGTCTAAAAATACAAAAAGCACCTGTTCAGCTATGAACAGGTGCTTTTTATTGTCATAAGGGATTTATTTGATTTCAGAATATAAGAATCTTATCATTAGTTTACAAACATTTGATTTTTAAAATTTTTTGTTATAACATAGATACCATAAGCCGATAAATGAAGAATGTGATGTCCCACATTCTCTCTTAAAAAGCGAAAAGCGAGCCCGGAATACACCGGAAACACTAAAAAAATAAAATATAAACGGCGAAACGGCTTATAAAGGACAAAACTGGATACAACAAAACAAAAAGGAAGAATAAAATGGGTATCAAAGGTAAAAATGACAGAATGGTAGTTCTTGCTTGTGAAGATTGCAAAGAAAGAAACTATACAACAGTAAAAAACAAGAAAAATATTAAAGACAGACTTGAATTGAGCAAATATTGCCCAACTTGCAAGAAACATACCAACCACAAGGAAACTAAGTAGAAGTATTGGAGTGTGTAAGTTTAGAGGCTTGGATTAAACTAATGTATTATCTGGCTTCTAAACTTCAAAACTTCTGATAAGCGTCCTTAGTTCAGTTGGTAGAACGTCGGTCTCCAAAACCGGATGTCGAGGGTTCGAGTCCTTCAGGGCGCGATTTATGAAATAACAAAAGGAAAAACGATGGATAATTCATTTAACGCATTTTTAGATTCAATGAAAAAATACTTCAAAGGTGTTCGTGCCGAATGGGGTAAGATTACCTGGCCTGAAAGACATCAGGTTATGATGGAAACGTTATTTGTAATTGTTATCGTTTCGGCATTTACTGTTGCTGTATATTTTATGGACATTATCTTTAAAGCTTTGTTAGGCTTTATAAAGTAATAACCGGATTTATAAAATAAAATAAAGAATAAAGGTGGCTTATGGCAAAGAAACAAAAATCAATGGAAGAAGAACTGAACGAAGACAAATTGGCTGAACAACAAGCAGCCGAAGAAGAAGCGAAAGCTCAGGACGAAGCGAAAAAAGCTAAAAATAGCGAAAAACGCTGGTATATCGTTCACACTTATTCAGGACACGAAAACAAGGTTAAAGTTAACTTGGAAAAACGTATTGAATATATGAATATGGGTGAAAAAATCTTCCGTATTGAAGTCCCTCAAAAAACCGTTACCCAGATTAAAGGCGGTAAAAAGCAGGAACGTGAAGAAAAAATATTCCCGGGCTATGTTCTCGTTGAAATGATTATGGACGAAGACAGCTGGTATGTTGTAAGACACACTGCAGGTGTTACGAAGTTTGTAGGTTCTGCTAAACGTCCTATCCCTGCAAGAGAAAGTGAAATTAAAAAGATTCTTCACCGCTCATCTTCTCAAACTCAGAAAATTGAACTTGATGTTAAAGCAGGTGATAAGGTCAGAATCGTTTCAGGTCCGTTCGCAGACTTTATTGCGGATATTATTGAAGTTTACCCTGATAAGTCTAAACTTCGTGCAAATGTTTCAATCTTCGGTCGTGAAACTCCGGTAGAATTGGAATATAAGCAGATTAATAAACTATAAACAAAAGTAGGGTGTGTGTTAACGCACCAAATAAGTACAAATAACGTGGAAGGGACTTAATTGCCCCGCTAATACCACAAAAGGAGAAAAAAATGGCTAAAAAAGTAGTAGGAAAAATTAAGCTTCAGATTGAAGCAGGAAAAGCAAATCCTTCACCTCCGGTTGGTCCGGCTTTGGGTCAGCATGGTGTAAACATCATGGATTTCTGTAAGCAATTTAATGCTAAAACAGAATCTCAGGCAGGTTATATTATTCCTGTTATTATTGATGTTTATGAAGACAGAAGTTTTTCATTCGTTATCAAATCACCACCGGCTCCGGTTTTGATTAAGAAAGCGTTGAATATCCCTAAGGGATCTGCTGTTCCTAATAAAGACAAAGTAGCTGAAATTACTCGTGCTCAGTTAGAAGAAATTGCAAAAATCAAAATGAATGACCTGAATGCAACCACCATGGATGCAGCAGTTAAGATGATTGCAGGTTCTTGCAGAGCTATGGGTGTTACAGTAAAAGATTAATTGATGGAAGTGCAATAAAAAGCACGTTATGACCACGAAAGGAAAATTTAAAATGGCAAAATTAACTAAAAAACAAAAGAAAATGCAGGAAATGTTGGCTGATTTCACTCAACCGGCTACTGCAGTTGATTCTATTAAAAAATTAAAAGAAATATCTAAAGAATTGTCAAAGTTCAATGAAACAGTTGAATGCCACATGAGATTAGGTATTGATGTCAGACAGGCAGACCAGCAAATTCGTTCAACAGTTGTCCTTCCGGCCGGATTAGGTAAGACTGTAAGAGTTTGTGTAATCGCTAAAGGTGCTAAAGCTACTGAGGCAAAAGATGCAGGTGCTGATTTTGCAGGTGCTGAAGATATTATTGAAAAAATTGAAGGCGGTTGGTTTGAATTTGATACATTGATTGCAACTCCTGATTGTATGGGTATGTTGGGTAAACTCGGTAGAGTTCTCGGACCTAAAGGTTTAATGCCTAACCCTAAAACAGGTACCGTTACAATGGATGTAGCAAAAGCCGTTAAAGATGCTAAAGCAGGTAAAGTTGAATTCCGTGCCGATAAACAGGGTATGATTCACTGCCCTATCGGTAAAGCAGAATTCAGCGAAGAAGACCTGATTAAAAACTATGCGACCTTGGCTGATGCAATTTTAAGAGCAAAACCTTCTTCTGCAAAAGGTACATTCGTTAAGTCTGTTTACCTTGCAACTACTATGGGTCCCGGCATTAAATTGGATCCTAAAGTATTTGCTGCCGAAGTAAAAGAACTAATCGCAGGTTAATTATTTACAAAATAAGTAAAAAGAGTTATCTGTTTATGCAGATAATTCTTTTTTATAACAAAGCCCGATGCTAAATTGCTCGGGCTTTTGTTTCCTTATCCTAATTTCCTTAACTGAATTTTTTATTAATTATCCAACGGCCTTTGATACAAAGTTTGCTATATCGAAAAATGCATCTTTTACGAATTCTTTTGCCAATGTTCTGACAGGTCTGTTTTCTATACAGTCAAATATGTAATAGATAGGGTCTTTTGCATTGTTAAAACGCATTCTTCTGTCTTTTTTGCCTATGAATTTATATGTTTCAATATCAAATTCTGCATTATTAACTTTTTTGTTTTTTCTTGCAGTCATCATACCGAATTTTTGTGCCTGTGGATTTGCTAACATAATGTTTAATCTCTCTCTTTATATCTTACATATATATAAAGTATGTAATCTAAAAATTATTGCCTTTTTTATTTTACATTATTAAGTTTTGTAAACACTCCAAACTTAATGTTTGTTAATACTTATTTAAACCAAATTCGTTTTTATTGTAATATGTACTAAGATATTATAGAAAGAGGTATAAATGAATACAGTTGTTATAGTTGGTCGTGTTGGCAGAGATGCTGAAATAAGATATTTTGAATCAGGTAAAGTTAAGGCAAATTTTTCTGTTGCCGTTAACAGATGGGATTCAAAAACAAAAGCAGAAGTTACTGATTGGTATAACATTGATGTATGGGACAAGCAGGCTGAGTTTGCAGGTGAATATGTAAAAAAAGGTATTCAGGTTGCCATTGACGGACGTATTCAGCAGGATAAATGGACGGATAAGGCTTCAGGAAGTGACAGAGAACGTTTTATAATTATTGCAAACACTATAAGATTGCTTGGTTCTAAAAAAGATGCGGAAGTTTTATGATAATTAATTCAAATGTAGCCTGTCTTATTGCAGATGATTTAACAGGTGCTAACGATTCGGCGTTACAGTTTCAGATGCATGGTGCAGGTACTCAGATATTGTTGAGTGAAGAAGTTGAAGGGCTTAATATTAAAGGGACTCAAATGTGGGCGATTTCTACGGAGTCCAGAAATATAGCACCCGAATTAGCATACGAAAAGGTTAAACATATTACCGGTGTAATGATGGAAAAATTTAACCCTGACTTTTTCTTCAAAAAAATTGATTCCACTATCAGAGGTAATATTGCGGTAGAAATTCTTGGTATGCTTGAGGTTTTGGGATGGGATGCGGCTATTATAGTTCCGGCTTTTCCTATTGAGGGAAGAGTTACGGTAGGCGGATATCACCTTTTAAAAGGTATCCCGATAGAAAGAACCGAAATGGCAAGGGATCCTCATTCTCCTATTACGGAATCACATCTTCCTACTTTGCTTGTTAATCAAATCGGAAAAGAGTATGAGGATATTGTCGCTTCACTCGACTTAAAAGATGTCATGAAGGGTGCCGGCCCGATATTGAAAACTTTGAATGAATTAATATCTCAGGGTAAAAAGCTTATTGTTATTGATGCCGTATCAACTGTTGATATTGAGCAGATTTTGTTGGCTGTTAATAAATCCGACTATAAAATTTTACCTGCAGGAACGGCTGCTACAGCAAGGATATTAAGTGATATGTGGTTTCCTGATTTAAAACCGCAGCATATTAATAAAACTATTCCGGAATTGCCAAAACTCGTTATATCAGGCAGTGTAACGGAAATTACCGCAAATCAGATAAAAGCGTTTGAAGCCTCCGATGATTTTGATGAAAACAGTTTAGTTGTAAAACTTGATACTGAAACGGTTTTGAAAGGTGTAAGCGATGAACTTGTTGAGCGTATTGTAAGTAATTTGGGGCAAAATAATATTGTAGTTGTGCATACTTCTAATATTGTTCAGAGTTTTGACGGGTTTTCGGATACTTCATTGGATGAAGAATTGACAAGAGAAAAACTGGCATCCAGAATTACGGATTTTCTTGCAGATTTAACTAAAAAAGTAACGGAGAAAAAAGAAGTCATATTAATTCTTTTGGGTGGCGAAACTTCTTACAAATGCTGTAAAGAAATTGGTGCATTGCAGTTACAGCTTATTGATGAGGTTGCTCCTGCTATTGCACTGAGCCTTGATCACAATGCACAATGGATAGTTACCAAATCAGGTAATTTGGGTTCTACAAGTACATTAATAGATATTTTAAAATATTTTGAAAATCATGAATAGCTATTCCGATAAAATAATAATAACGACGGGTGATCCGAACGGTATAGGGGCTGAAATTACGATAAAAGCCCTTAACAGACTTGATTTACCGGAGGATAAAATTGTACTGATTTCAAACAGAAAAATTATTGATTATTACGGGGCATTTAACAAAAACTATGAAATAATAGAAATTCCTTATGAAGATGAGATTAGACCCGGTGAAATAACCGAATACGCAGGTGAGTTTTCTTATCAGAGTTTGAAAAAAGTGTGTGAAATTAAGCCCAAAGCCATTGTTACAGCACCTGTTGCAAAGAATGCAATGCATCTGGCAGGTCATATTTATAACGGTCAAACCGAGGTTTTGGATAAGTTTTTGGCTCATGATAATCAGCATGCAGAAATGTTATTTGTAGCAAGAGATTTCAGAGTATTACTTTTAACAAGGCATTGTGCATTAAAAGAAATTAATTTAACAAAAGAATTAATAACTAAAAAAATTACTGATTTAAACGAATTATTTAAATCAAGATTTAATATAAAAAATCCTAAGTTTGCGTTATGCAGCTTAAATCCCCACGCAGGAGAAGATGGGATTTTAGGACATGAAGAAATTGATATAATGCTTCCGGCAGTTGACGAATTAAAAAAGTCAGGTATAAATATAACAAACCCGTTACCATCAGATACATTATTTGTAAAAGCAGGAAAGGCATATAATTTAAAAGAAAAAATCCCTTATGATTGTTACATTGCGGCTTATCATGACCAAGGTTTAATTCCTATAAAAACAGTTGCAGGTGATGAAACCGTTAATATGACAATAGGATTGGATATTATAAGAACCTCTCCGGGGCATGGAACTGCGTTTGATATTGCAGGGAAAAATATAGCTGATGAAAAAGGAATGATATCTGCAATTAATGCTGTTTTAACTCTGTAATTATTGACAATAGCTGTTAAAATATGTTAATATTGGCACATAATAACGGAGGTTTGGTTATGGCTGATACATATAAAATTATTGATTGTCCTGCTTGCGGGAAGCCTATGAAAAAACTGTTTTTACCTGAGGCGGGTATAAATATTGATATTTGTTTGGACGGTTGCGGCGGAATATTCTTTGATAATCGTGAATTTAAGAAATTTGACGAGCAGCATGAAAATCTTGATGAAATTATTCAGGCTGCTGAAAATAATACATTTGCAATTCATCCGGATGAAGATGCTGTAAGGGTTTGTCCTGCATGCGGTGCTAATATGGTAAAAAATTCAACCAGTGATAAGAATGAAATTACAATTGACGAATGTTATTCTTGTGGTGCAAAATTCCTTGACCATGGTGAGTTAACAAAAATCAGAGCTGAGTATGCTACCGAACAGGAAAGAGCGGATGCGGCTGTCAGAGCTTTATTGTATTCTCCTGAGGGTGCTGAATTGATGTCATTAAATAATGCATCTGCAAGAGTTCAGAGAAGATTAGACAGAAGAAATAACTCTTTACTCGGTAAATTGTTTAATAAATTAATGGGAATATAATTCCTTTTAGGAAATGCAAAATTTATTATATTCACAAAATTTACAACGACTTAAATTTTTATTAAAAGATTTGGTCGTTGTAATTTTTTTGCATGTTGAAATCAAGGTTTCCCGATAATGTTGTTTTTTGCTGTCATCCAGTTTTATAAGGTGGTTTTCATTATTTTTTAAATCAATATATACAAAACTAAGGTTGAAATTATTTCCCCAGCCTTTTTTTAATATTTCATCGGCACAAATCAAATAAATCATAGTTTGAAAGTCTTCTTGCGGATTTTTGGGAATTGCACCTGTTTTATAATCAAGAATGTAATAATCGGTTTTATCTTTCATGAAGGCATCTAACCTTCCGCCAATCCAGTATTCATCCAATCTTGATGTCAGATTATACTCGGAATTTATATATTTCATTTTAAAATAAGTGTTATTAATGAGTAAATCCCAAATAATTTTTTCTTCCGAGGTAAGTGTCGGCAGAAATTTGTCTATATCATCCCCTCTTAAATAATAGTGTGCAAGAGCGTGAATTTTTTTCCCTTTTTCATAGACACCGGCAGGTTGTGGTACATTTAATTTTTGAATGTAGCGAAATTCATATTTCTTCTGGCATTCGTCAAATGTTTTTAACATATTAGGTGAAAATACTTGCATAAGATTATTATAGCGAAAAACTTATCAATGTGAACCCCCTTATATTTGCTTTTAGGTATTATGAGTGTTATAATTGTTTTACATTTGGAGTCAGAATAATATATGATGAGTCAAACCAAAAAATTGTCGATTGCGTTTTACTGGCATATGCATCAGCCGGTTTATCAGCTTTCGCCTGATGGTGATTATTTAATGGCTTGGGTTCGTCTGCATGCCGTAAAAGATTATCTCGATATGGTTACAATTGCTGATAATTTTAAGAATATAAAAATAAACGTAAACCTTGTACCGGTATTATTGGATGCTCTTATTGATTATGGTGAAAAAAATGCGCATGACTTAAATTCAAGATTAACGGTTACTCATATTGAAGATTTAAGTGATGATGATAAAGAATTTATTTTAAACAATTTTTTTGATGCAAATTATAAAACAATGATTTACCCTTATCCGGAATATAACAGGTTGTTTCAGAAAAGGCAATCCGTCAGAGAAGTTGACGTTAATGCATTTTCTGCTCAGGAATATTCCGATTTAATGGCTTTGTTTAATTTGGTTTGGTTCGACCCTGTTTATCTAAAAGAATATCCAAAGCTAAAAAAACTTGTAAAAAAAGGAAAAAATTATACTTATGAAGACAGATGTACGATTATTGAATTACAGCGTGATATTATAAGACGGATTATTCCTACATACAGAGATTTTTTGAAAAGAGGGAAAATAGAAGTTACTACAAGCCCTTATTATCATCCGATTTTACCTATATTGTTAGATATAAATTCTATTGATATATCAAATCGTGACGGGTTGCCTTCAAATTTAAAAATGGATTTGGATGCAAAAATTCAGACGGAAACTGCACTTGACAGGATTCAGGAAGTACTCGGCAAGCGTCCGAGAGGTATTTGGCCGTCAGAGCATTGTATAAGTCCGAAAGAATTGGAATTATTTAAAAACCTTGGAGTTGACTGGACGATTTCTGATGAGGGTATTCTTTCAGAGTCTATAAAATGCGAATTTGTAAGAGATTTTAAGGGATACATGGAAGATCCGTATCATCTTGTTAAATCTTATAAATACAAAAACGGAATAAAAATGATTTTCCGTAACTCAATGATTTCAAATTTAATCGGATTTGAATATCCGAATTTTGATTCGGAAGCCGCAGCAAAAGATTTATATGAAAGAATAAAAGTAATGCAAAGTAAATTACTTTCTTCTCCTGATGAAAACCATTTATTGACAATTGCCATGGACGGTGAAAATTGTTGGGAAAATTATCCTATGGACGGAAATATTTTCCTGAATACGCTGTACAAACTAATAGATGAGGATAGTTCTCTCGAAACAGTATTAATCAGTGATTATCTTGATAAGGAAAAAAATCATAAACCATTACAGAAAATCGCTGCAGGTTCCTGGATAAACCGTAATTTTAAATTATGGATTGATGAACCGATAAAAAATCTGGCATGGCAGTATCTGAAAAATGTAAGAGATGATTTTTGTTCATATGTAAAAAAACATCCCGAAAATCCAAATATTATTGATGCAAGGAAAGAATTATTTGTATGTGAAGGCAGTGACTGGTTCTGGTGGTATGGTGAACCTAATGATTCAGGCAGAGATAATATATTTGATTATCTGTTCAGAGAACATTTGAAGAATATATACATATATTTGGGTATAAAAATACCTGAATATTTAGATATCCCTTTACTTTCCGTTGTTACAAAGCCTTCAAGGTATCCTAAAGGTGAAATTAAACCTGTAATTGACGGTGAAGGGAATGATGAGTCATGGCTAAACGCAGGATGCATAGATATCCCTGACGGGCCTGTAATGAAAGAAAACAAATTTTTTGACAGAATATGTTTTGGTTATGATAAGGATAATTTGTATTTAAGATTTTATGTAAATAATTATATTTTTGATAGTCCTGCCAAAAAAGACTGGATTTATCAAATGTATGTATACACAAGATGTGCATCAAAAAAACACTCTTTATCTCCTGTCAGATTAATCAATAAAACTGAAGATGTTTTGCCTGTTACAAAACAAAAATTTCATAATGAGATTCAGTTATCAATTTTCCATGGGAAATTAAATTTTGTAAGGCTAATCAAATCTATACCAAATAATTTGTGGGTCTTGCAAAGTTCAAAAAATATCAAGTACGTTTTTAATAAAGTAATTGATTTGCAAATTCCTTTTGATGACCTTGATATAGGTTATGGTGAAAATATGGAATTTGTTTTTGTTAATGCACTTGTGGGATTAAATGATATATTTATTCCTAATGAAATGTTGTTGAATATAATAAGAGATTAATTATATTTTTCTGGTATGACAGATTGCGATTGCAATTGAATCTACAGTATCATCAAGTTTAGGCAGAGTGTCGGTTTGCAGTGATATTTTTACCATTTGTTCGACTTCTTTTTTTCCCGCTCTGCCAAAGCCTGTAAGAACTTTTTTGACTTCCATTGGTGTATATTCAAAAATCGGAATATTGTACTGCTCCAGCACCGTCATAATTACACCTCTTGCATGTGCTACAGGCATGACTGTTGTTTGGTTATGAACAAAAAATAATTTTTCTATCGCAGCGACTTCAGGTTGCAGTTTTTGAACAATAGTATTCATATCGTTGTATATTTCAAGCAACCTTGCGGATTCTCGTTCTCCTTTTTTGGTTTGAATTGAGCCTGATGAAATAAGAGAACAATTTTCTCCGTCAAAATCTATTAGAGAATATCCGACAATCGCCATTCCGGGATCTATACCTAAAATCTTCATGTTGTTTATTTTAGCATTTTTTATGTATTATGGCATATTATTAAAGCTTCTTAGTATTATTTTCCACCCATATTACCGTAAGATTGAGAGGTTCTTTTGAACTGAAAGGATTTGGATTACGACTGTTATAATTTTTACTTTCTACTTTTTTATCATAAAAATTTATTTTTCTGTATAATTTTTTTGCATAATGTAGTAAATTCATTTATACATATCCCAAATATTAGCGTATAATTTAATATTTATTATGGACTTTTTATCCGGGAAGCTAATCCCCATTAAGTATAACTTTTGAATGTAAAATATTGGTAATTTTGGTATATATGTAATATAATACTGTTTGTTATGAAGAGAAAATTTGCTGCAATGTTAACCCTTGGGATATTAGCCGCTGTTTATGGCGGTTATTACTTAGGAGTACCCCTTTGTGCAAATAATTCAAAATTTGAGCATTTTCTCGAAAAAATGATATACAATCAAACCGGATTAAATGTTGATTTTGTAAAACCTAAAATCAGAGCCGGTGTTATCCCGTCTGTGATTTTTAAGGCAGAAGAATTGAATATAGTTAATTCTGATAATACAGTACCTTTAGCGGTAAAAAATCCTTATTTAACAATTAAGTTGCTTCCGTTATTGTCAAAAAATATTTCTATAAGCAAATCTCAGGCTGATAATGTTATTGCTAATCTCAGGTTTGGTAAGGATAAAGTTTTTTATATAGGTGAATATCCTGTAAAATTAAACAAAAAACAAGATTTTTCTCTTGAAAGATTGGTATTTGGCATAGGTGCATCTACAATTAATATGGATGATGAGCTTCAAAATAAAAAATTGAAGTTTGATATTGAATCATTAAAAGTCAACGACTATAAAAGAAATAAGAGGTTAAATATCTTTTTAAATTCAAATTTATATGTCGGGAAAGATATTTCTTCAGTCGAGGCTGATATAAGCACTTCATTGCCTGTTAACAAAATAAAGGAAGATAATTTAAAATTCAATGTATCAATAAACAATTTAGATTTGTCAGATTTCAGTGAGTATGCAAAAACACTAACTAATGGGGAAATTCAAAGTTTAAGAGGGGTTATCAATTTAAGTTCAAAAACTGAGGCTGTGCATGGTCACAAAAATATCAAGACGAATCTAAATATTGATAAACTCGGGGTATTTTTCAAGGATACTGTAATTTCGATATATGATGATTATCCTCTTACTATCAGTAATGATATAAATGTAATTAATGACGGGATAAAGATAAATAATTTCAAACTGTTAACTGAGGGTATTGATTTATTTTTGTCGGGTAATGTATCTAAAATGAGTGCTAAATATCCCATACTTAATCTAAAGGCTACAGTTAATCATGCGGAAGGTAAAAATTTACTGCCTTTATTTCCGGGATTTGAAAACTTAAATCCTGATTTTGATTTTCATAAATTAAAAGAAAATTATGTTTCAGGCAAGGCTTCAGGTAATATGGAAATTGTTGGAGAAGCGAATTATCCGAATTTGTACGGCAGCATCTTGTTATCCGATGTGTTTATAAATAAACCGATAAAAGGAGCTCCGCAAAACGGAATAGTAAAATTAATGTTCAAAGAACATACAATGAATATGGATGTTCATGTAATGACTGCTCCAACGGAATTTGTAGATGTAAAAGGAGCTTTCAAACTTTTCAAAGAAAGGTATTCGGATATAAATGTTAAAACTACAAAGAACATCGATTTAGTTGAAGCAAAAAGGGTTCTTATTCCGTTGAAGGATGTTTTCAAATTTGAATTGGGTCCTGTTCCTATGATGGATGTGGCTGCCGGTACGGGCAATGCGAATTTCCGTGTCGCAGGGACAAGAACTGACCCTCATGGCTGGGGCAATATAAATTTTAATAACGGTGTTGCCTCATTCATTACTATAAATAATATGCTTGCTAAAAATATTGCCGGTTGGGTTAAATTTGATGGTGATGATGTTACGTTCAAAACCACATCATTAACCCTGAATAATCTTCCGGTAAATGTTAACGGGAAATGTACATTAAAAGGTGATTTAACCGTTGATATACAAGGTGATAATCAAAACTCGGCTGATTTGCTGAAGATAGTAAATACTTCTCCAATATTAGCTGAGTTGCAGCATATGCTTTCGCCGATAACCTCAGGCAGCGGTAAAACCAGATTAAAGATGACAATTTTTGGACACGTTGACAGAGGAAAAGTACCGGTATTTAACAAAGATTTATTCGCCAAAGGTTCAATAGAATTTATATCGAATGCGATGACGTTCTTTCCTCAGAAAGTTCCTGCATCAAATATTAACGGCACGGTTAATTTTGATAAAAAAGACGGCAATTTTAATATAACTGCAAATCTTGTAAATTCTCCAATAAGTGCGAATGGTGTAATTAAAAATAATATTTTAACGGCGAATGCTTATTCTAACAAATTTAATGCAGGGGACGGATGGAAAATAGCGAGATTATTTTACGGTAAAAGAATACTTCCCGTTCCGGGTATAAATACTGTAAGCACGTCCTTTTCAGGTCATTATAAAGGTGTGATAAATATTGACAAATTTGATTACAGTAAGATTGTTGCAAAAGGCAAAGTTTATAATAATTTCGGTGCTAAGTCGCCTATTTTGGTTAATAATAGTGATTTTGATATTAAAAACGGGCATGTTCATACTTCTCAAATAAGAGGTATGATGAAAGGTTATCCGTTTAATTTACAATTGGATATTGATAATTTAATGACACCAAAACAGACATATAACGGTACTTTTTCAATGAAAAAGTTTGATGTTTCTGCTCTGAATGACTTATCAATACCGGAAATTCCACAATTTAAAGATTTTGTTAATTTTACAGGAACAGCAAATATTGCATCAAAGATTATCAATAACAATATTCGTCTGTATACTCAAATTAACAATACCGAATTTACCTATAAACCTAAAAACTTGAAGGTTAAAATAGCAGACGGCAGTTTTTTATATGATAAAGACAATATAAATTTAAATAATATAAATGCACATTTAGGCGAAATGCCGGTATTTTTAAACGGGAAAATATCTGATGTTATATCGGATAATCCTGATTTCAATTTATATGTTAATGCAAAACCTTCTCAGGAATTTTTTGATCAGTTCTTTAACGCAAAATCCGTGTATCCTGTTAAGTTAAAAGGTGATATTTTGGTAACTTCAAAACTTCAGGGAAATCTTTCAAAATTATCATCAAAAACCAATTTAAAACTTGATGAAAATTCTTCGCTATATTATATGGGAGCTACAATAGGGGATTTGGCAAATCCTGTAAATATAAATGCGGATTGCGTTTCAGGTAAAGATTGGATTAAAATAAACAATTTTAAGTATGATAAAAGCGTGGCTTCCCAAAATGGTAAGAATTTTTCTAACCCTCAGCTATCTGCCGGTGGCGGAATTGATTTTTCAAATAATAATATAAAATTTACGGATTTTAGGGTTAAAACATATACACCTACAGATGTGAAAATATTTAATATAATTTTTAAAAAACCTTTTATGAAACAGGGTGTGTTTATGTCAAATCTTACAATCAATGGGGATATGTTATCTCCAAGAATTGTAGGAAATCTTGATGTAACCGGTATAGATGTTCCAATAGTTGATGCAACCGTCAAAGATGTTAAATTTAATTTTAAACAGGATAATATATACATAAATGCGACAAGTTCGGTTATGGATAATAAAATTATTGTTGATGCCATAATGCAGAATAAGTTTGTATCCCCATATGTGTTTAATAATGTAAAAGTTCATTTTGACAAACTGGACTTGAATGTTATATTTGATGCAATTCAAAATTACGATGCAACATTATATAAACAAAATCTTGGAGTAGAAGGAGGTACTAAAGCACCGGTTGATGTGATTGTTAAATCCGGCAAGGTAACTGCTGATACCATTAAAATTCAGGCACTTAATGCAAATGATTTTATTGCTAATTTTACTGTAAATAAAGATAAAATCGCTAAAGTAAAAGATTTTTCGATTAAATTGGTTGACGGTTCTTTGTTTGGTAACGGTCAATATAACTTGAGGAATAATGAATTGTTATTAAATGCCGAGGTAACAAATGTTAATGCTCAGAATTTAGCTGATAATTTATTTAATTTGAAAAGTCAGTGCTACGGAACGTTAAACGGATTTCTGAATATCAGATGTAATGGGGACAATCAGGAAGAATGCTTAAAAACGATGATTGGTAAAGGTAAGTTTGATATCATCGACGGCAGGATGCCAAAGCTGGGTTCTCTTGAGTATTTGTTGAAAGCTACAAATATTGTATCAAGTGGTATTACAAGAATTTCAATTAACAATATTATTGATTTGATTACCCCTCTTAAAACGGGTGATTTCAAAAGTATTAAAGGTCATTTCGATATAAACAAAGGCATTGTTGAAAATCTGGAAATTTTCTCTAAAGGCAAGGATTTAAATTTATATTTAAGCGGTTCGTATGATATTGAAACTTATATTGCAAACATGGAGGTATACGGAACCCTTTCCAATAATCTTACTTCGGTTTTCGGAAAACTTAAAAACTTTTCATTAAATACTTTGTTAAATACTATTCCGTTTCTTAATAATACTGAATACTCTCCTGAAGTTGCCGAAAAAATCAAGAAAGTACCTTCCGATGCAAATTCAAGTATTGCAAGAATTTTTGCCGTAATTATTGACGGTGATATTAACGGATTGAATTATGTAAAAAGCTTTAAGTGGGTAAAATAAACTCAAAATCTATTTTAGAGATGCGATTGCCTGTTTAATATTATCTGCTTTATATATGTAATTCCCGGCAACAAGAGAATTTGCACCGTAATTTTTACAAATTTGTCCTGTTTCAGCATTAATTCCGCCATCTACCTGAATTATTATATTTGGATTTTGTTCTCTTATATATTTAATTTTTTCTGCACAGTCTTCCATAAATTTTTGACCGCCAAAACCCGGTTCTACAGTCATAACAAGGAGCATATCAAGTTCAGGTAAAAATTGAAAACATTTATCAGCGGATGTTTTTGGTTTTATTGACATACCGGCTTTTATATTAAATGATTTTATGTATGATATAAGCTTAAAAATATCCTCATCGCTATTCACAGCTTCATAGTGAAATGTCAAAATATCTGCACCGGCTTTTGCAAATGGTTCAATATATTTTTGAGGATTTTCTATCATTAAATGTACATCAAGCGGTAGTTCGGTTATTTTTTTTATTGATGCAGTAACAGGTACTCCAATCGTAATGTTAGGAACAAAATGTCCGTCCATAACATCTATATGCAGCCAATCAGCCCCGGAAACTTCTGCCCGTTTAATATCTCTCTCTAAATTTGCAAAATCTGCCGAGAGTATTGAAGGTGATATTATAATTTTATTCATGTTTTATTACTCCCAATTTTTCACAAGCAGTGTATGCTGCGTGTTGTTCGGCATCTTTTTTGGATTTTCCTTCACCCTGCGCAATAACTTCTCCTCTGTACGCTACTTCAATAATAAAGGTTTTTTTATGTTCAGCACCTTTAGTTTCTACAAGCCTGTAGACAGGGGTTTCTTTTGTAAGACCTTGTGTGTATTCTTGCAAAATAGCCTTTGCATTGTATTTTTCAAAATTTTCGTCTATTTCTATGATTTCATCGTGAAATGCATCATTTAAAAAGTCCATAACTTCGTAGAATTTACCGTCAAGAAAATATGCCCCGAGTATTGCCTCAAAGGCACAGGCAGTTACAGATTCAAGCTCCGTAATTCCTTGTTTTTTATCGTGTTCTCCGGCAATTATAAGTTTATTCAATCCTATTTTATTCGCAAGTTTGGATAAAATATTATCAGATACGATAATTGAACGGATTTTAGACATCTGTCCTTCTGTATAGTCAGGATAATTTTTGTATAATATATCTGAAACTGCCAATTTTAATACTGCATCTCCAAGAAATTCCAGTCTTTCATAGCATTCAGAATAATCTAAACCGTTATCCTTTATAAATGAAGGGTGCGTTAGTGCATTTTTATAATATTCGGGTGTGATTGCTTTTATACCGAATATCTTTTCAATTTCTGCGGATATCATTAAATTAATCCTCTAAATGATTTGATAAAATCTATAAGAATTTCTTTATGAAATATAAAATAATAACAGAAATAATACATAATTGGTATTGTAAATACAAAACTATCCGTTCTGTCCAAAAATCCGCCATGTCCCGGGAGGGTATCTCCGGAATCCTTCACGCCGGCATCACGCTTAATCAAAGATTCTGATAAATCGCCTATTTGTGCAAAAACAGTACATAAAAGTCCTGCTATAATTGACATATACCATTCCAAATCAATAAAATAGCCTACAACTAATGCGCCTGATACTGCAAAAACAATTCCGCCCAAAGAGCCTTCGATTGTTTTATTAGGACTAATCACAGGTGATAATTTATGCTTGCCGAAATGTCTTCCGATATAATATGCACCTATGTCTGTTAACAATATAGCGGTAAACATTAACACTACAAAACCAAGACCGCTGTCGTATCTTTCACAGTTTAAATTTCTCAGGAATATTATGTGTAGTGGGAACCAACCGCAATATATTATTCCCAGTAATGTTGTTGCAACATTAGCTATATAAGGCTGTCGTCCGCAGAATAATACCCACATAAATGAAGCGGCAGAACATAATGTTAATACAAGAGCAGCTAAATCAAAACGCTGGTTATATGCTACCCAGGCCAATATTAACTCGGATGCAATCATAACCTTAATACTTGGGAAAAATCCCTTGTGTTTAAGGATTTTTACATATTCATTTGTGGCAAGAATTACTATAACAAGTACCATTCCAAGTATTGCCCAGCTGCCGTACATAATAGCACACATTACAACTGCACCCAATAGGAATCCTACCAGCATTCTTGTAGCATTTTTATTCAATCCCTTGATTTCATCAGACATTATACTGTCATTACCTCTTTTTCTTTATCAGATACTAAACTGTCAATAATTCCGACATATTTGTCGGTTTGCTTCTGTATTTCGTCTTGATTATCTTTAACCGTATCTTCAGGTAATTTTTCTTCTTTTTCTATTTTCTTCAAATCATCTGACATATCACGACGAATATTTCTTATAGCAACTTTTGATTCTTCGCCCAATTTTTTAACGTCTTTAACGATTTCTTTTCTTCTTTCTTCCGTTAACGGAGGAAAGACCAGTCTTAAACAAGTACCGTCACTGTTAGGTGTAATGCCTATTTCAGCTTTGATGATAGCTTTTTCGATTTCTTTAATAATAGATTTATCGTAAGGTGTGATAACCAAAGTAGTTCCTTCCTGTACGGTAACCTGAGCCATTTGTCTTAATGGTGTAGGTGCTCCGTAGTATTCAACGATAACTTTATCCAATATCATCGGATTAGCACGTCCGGAACGTATTGAACCAAATTCCTTTTTAAGCTGATTTACAGCTTTTTCCATTTTTTCTTCGCCGAATAAAAATAATTCTTCTAATGCTTCGCTTGAAAGTTCAGACATTTTAACCTCTTTCTTTATATATTAGCTGATATAAGTACCTATTTTTTCGTCATGCAATATGTTGGTTATTCCGTCAGTTAAATCAAAATCAAATACTACAATCGGAATATTATTCTGCTTACATAATGCACAAGCCGCAGTATCCATTACTTTTAACCCGTTTTTAATAATATCGTCATAAGATATATTTTCTAATTTTTTTGCATCCGGATTGGTTTTAGGGTCGTCAGTGTAAACACCGTCAACTCCGTTTTTAGCCATAAGCATTGCTTCAGCGTTGATTTCGGAAGCTCTTAGTGCAGCAGCGGTATCGGTTGTAAAGAACGGGTTACCTGTACCTGCCGCAAAAATGACTACTCTGCCTTTTTCCAAATGACGTATAGCTTTGTGTCTGATGTACGGCTCTGCAACTTGTTTTATGGTAATTGCACTCTGTACTCTGCAAGGAACTCCGATTTGGTTAAATGCACTCTGCAAAGCAATTGCGTTCATAACAGTTGCAAGCATTCCGACATAATCTCCGCTTGCCTGATCCATGCCGAGTTTTGCACTGTTTTTCATTCCTCTGAAAATGTTTCCGCCGCCTACAACTACGGCGATTTCAGCACCCAAATCTCTTGCTTTTTTTATTTCTAAGGCAATTTTCTGAACAGGATTTTGGTCAATCCCAAACTGCTGTTCCCCTAAAAGTGCTTCTCCGCTTATCTTTATCAAAATTCTCTTATACTTTAAACCATTACCCATAAACATGTCCCTCTTTCCTTTAATAGTATATTAAAAAACACTTCTTGTAAAGACATAAAATGCCTAAAATTGAGTTAAAATGTAACAAATTTTGTATTAAGAATTTTGATGTGGCAAAAAATAATTTGTTTTTACGTTAATATAGATATTAGTATGTAGGAGAAATTTGTAATGTCAGATTTAAAGGTAGAATCTAAGGTTCAGGTTAATAAACCAAACTTAAATCAGGTAAAAAATGAAAATCAGGATAAAAATTCTCAGCCTGAAGTCAAAGATGCAAAAATCAGTAAATCCGCGAAATATATGGTAGGTGCTACTGCTCTTGCGGCAACTATTGCACTCGGAGTTATCGGACATAAAAATAACTGGTGGCGAAATGCTGACAAGGAGAGTAAAAACCTTGTAGATGATGTACAAGAAACTCTTACTGAAATGACTGCTGAGGCATTTGAAAAAGCAGGTAATAAAATTGAAAAAGGCATTGCAAAACTTTCTGACGGAACCCTGTATTCAGGTAAAATTACTACAAACACAAATAGCGGTAACGGCATGGTTTTAGAATACAAAAACGGTAAACTGAATTCTGCCCAAAAACTCGATGGTGAAAAAGTAATTTATACAAAAAGTTACACATACGATGATGATGGAGTATTGACAGATGTTTGGAAATCGTATTTTGATGCAGCTCAAAATGCCTCTAACAATACTCGAATATACATGCATAATCCGTGTTATATAAGAGATAAAGGTCTAATTATAAAAAATATCAGTGGAAATCAATTTATACAGGATGCAAAGACAGGTAAAATATTAAGAAATCGCGGCAAAGACTATTTCTACAATCCTGACGGAAGCTTAAATTGCACAAAAGATGCAGCAAACGTTCCTCCTGATCGTGCTGTCCAGCTCCCTGAGCAATAATAAAAAATGTTACAAAATCTTTACATTAATATAAGTCTAAAAGCCCTGCAAACACAGGGCTTTTAAAATTTATATATATTTTCTATATAAATTTTAGCACTTTTTTATTGCATATTGTTTTTATATATATACAAGACGGAATTATATGAAAAAGCAAAGGAGTATATATGGCACGAGTACTTATTTCAATGCCTGAAGAGTTTTTGAACATGATTGATAATGTCGCCGATGACGAAAATCGTTCAAGAAGCGAATTAATCAGAGAAGCATTAAGAACTTATATTTACAAACAGAAAGTAAGACAATCCGCAACAGCATCAAGGAATGCTGAAATGCTTGAAAGCTTGCTTGAATAGAATGTTTAAATAGACCGAAATATAAATAGTTAAAAATTAAGAGGCTGTATTCAGCCTCTTTTGTTTTGCAAAACTTAATATCAAAATTAGTACATACGAACAAGGTTTCTGACTTCTGCAAGAACTTCACCTGCACGTTCACGAGCTTTTTTGTCACCTGCAATAAGGATATCTTTAACCTCATCAATATGAGTTTCATAATATCTTCTGCGTTCTCTGATTTGTGACAAAGTTTCATTAATTTTTGCACCGAGTTGACGTTTGCAGTCAGCACAGCCTCTTGTACCTGTTTCGCACTCCTGACGTACTGCTGAGATTTCATTTTCAGCACCGAAAATTTGCCAGTATTTGAATGCTACTTCACATTCATCAGGATGTCCCAAATCGGTTTTTCTCATCCTGCTTCTGTCTGTAATTGCTGTCATAACCTTCTTTGCGGTATCTTCTTCCGTATCGGAGATTTTAATATCATTGTGGAAGGATTTACCCATTTTATTCCCGTCAAGTCCGCATATCAATGAGCATTTATTCAAAATCGGCTGCGGCTCTTTGAAAAATTCCGTATTATATATATTATTAAATCTTCTTGCAATATCACGGGTTATCTCAATGTGTGCAACCTGATCTATTCCGACAGGAACGGCATCGGCATTCATCATCATAATATCTGCACTCATCAAAACAGGATATCCCATTAGACCGTAACTGATTTGAGAATTTTGACCTTCTTTTGTTCTTAAAATTTTTGCCATATCTTTTAAGGTCGGATCTCTCTCAACCCAATTTTGAGGAGTTGCCATTCCAAGATATATATTTAATTCTGCAATTTCAGGGATATGAGATTGTACATATATTGTTGCAATTTCAGGGTCTATACCTGCCGCAAGCCAATCCATTACGACTTCCAGTACGTCTTGTCTTAATTCTTCGGTTTTATCGTATTTGGTAGTCAGGGCATGCCAATCGGCAACAAAAAAGTAACTGTTATATTTGTGTTGCAATTCTACCCAATTCTGAATAACACCAAGATAATGTCCAAGGTGCAATTTTCCTGTTGGCCGCATTCCCGATACTATAATTTGTTGCGTCATAAGTGTATGTCCTTTCTTTTTACGAATTATTGTAACACGAAAATATATGTCGTGTTTATATTCCGGTATTTTTGTCTTATGATAAGCGTACGGTTAATTTTTAAGGAGTATATAATGCAGGTAAGTAATAATTATCAGGTAAAACCATTTAATCCTTATTTCGGAATAAAAGTTTCAAAGAATTTCATTAATAATGCACATAACCATTATAATTATCAGATTGTGAAAAATAAAAAAGAAAATGTGTATAAGTTTAACGAAAAAGTTAAAGAGTATGAGGGTTTTGGATACGATAATTATACACTTGAATATGAGAGGCGTTCAAATAACGGTAATTGGCAGCACTATCTTGTTGCCGTAAAAGACGGAAACGAAAAACAAAAAATAAATATAATATCAAACAGAAATACGTTGGTAAAGATTATAAACAGGTTTTTATCCATGAATGAAAAAGAATTTAAAAACAATTTTGTTCAAAAGGGTATAAAGTAGTCGATATTACTACAGTAATACCAAAACAATATAAATTTTTACTTTTTTCCCTCTTATTTTTGTTTTATAATTAACACAGTAGAAAAAGGGAGAACTAAAAATGGCACAAAACAGAATTGGTATAGATGTCGGCGGTACTAACGTAAAATTGGCATTAGTCAGTCCGGAAGGTAAGATAATATATTCAAATTCTATTCCGACCCACGCTGAAATGGGTTATGAATATACCGTAAAAAATATAAAAGAAGCAATCAGAGATTTATTAAAGGAAACAGAGTCTAAACCCGAAGATATTCAGGGGATAGGGTTTGGTTTTCCCGGTCAGGTTGATTACAAATCAGGTGTAGTAAGGTTAGCTCCGAATATTCCGGGCTGGGTGGATGTTCCTATTGCAAAAATGATAGAAGATGAATTTCATATTCCTACCCGTGTAGATAACGACGTAAGATGTGCAGCTTTGGGTGAATTAAACTTTGGTGCAGGGCAGGGTTGTGAAAATCTTATTTGTATTACAGTCGGAACAGGTATCGGCTCCGGATTAATCGTTAACGGAAAGTTAGTCAGAGGGGCATCAAATGCCGCAGGGGAAATAGGTCATATAAAACTTCAGATGAAAGACGGACCTATATGCGGTTGCGGTGATACAGGCTGTCTGGAAGCATTTGCGTCAGGTCCTTCAATAGTTGCTATGGCGGAAGATTATATTAAAGGCGGTAAATCTACTAAATTCAGAGAACTTGCAAATCCTGATATTACTCCTTACGTTGTGTATGAGGCTGCAAAAGCAGGTGATCCTGTTGCAAAAAGAATATTTGCCGTTACTGGTGAATATATCGGTATGGGATTAACAAGTGTTATTAATCTTTTAAATCCCGAAAAAGTTATTATCGGCGGTGGTGTTGCGGCAGCAGGGGATTTCCTGTTAGACCCAATCAGAGAAACCGTTAAAAAACGTGCTATGAAAATTGCAGGTGAAGCGGTTGAAATTGTACCGGCACAGCTTGGAAATACCGCAGGCGTTATCGGTGCAAGTATGTTAATTGAAAGTTAGATAACAATAAATACATTTAAAAAAATCCTGAAGTTAATTCAGGATTTTTTTGTTATTTATGTTTCTCTGACATAATAGTTGCTTTTTTGAGGGGAATCTTCAATTATCAGCCCTCTTATATTGTTAAACCAGGCACAGACTTCTGCTATGTCGCTGTTGTAGTTTGTTGCAACAGATACTGCAGCCTTGGCATTTTCCTGGTCGGGAAACATTATTTTTGTACCTCCAACCAAAAATACATAATTAAGTTTTTGACCTTTTTCGTATACATACTTTGAGCAAAGGACGTCATCTTTATCAAAGTTCACGTTACCAATATTAACTTTTTCCATATCTCGTTCTCCTTAATAATTCACTCGCATATATACTAAGGATATATAAGTGCATGTATTTCACGGATATAACATTATTGTTACAATAGTTTACATAATTTATACTATAATATTTGTATGGCAGTTTATTTTTTCTATGGTGAAGAAGATTTTAATATAGAAGCGGAAATCGCGAAACTAAAGGACGCTTTAGACAAAAATTTCTTGGAAATGAGCTATAAAGTTTATGATAATCCCAAATTTCCCGATTTAATTTCTGTTTTGAGTACTCAGCCTATGATGTTTGGGAAAATGCTTGTTGTGATAAATTGTCTTGATTATTTTTCAAAGACTTTCGAGGATAAAGAAATAAAAGAAATTTCATCTGCGTTAGAAAACAATAATGAAAATTTGGATATAGTATTTTCAGCTGTCTTGCCGAGAGATGGCAGCAAAAAATTGGACAGCAGAAAGAAGTTTTTTAAACTTTTATCAAAATATAATGCAAAAGAATTTCAGACTATTCCGACATATAAAACTGCAGAACTGGAAAGCTGGATAAAAAAACAGGCACAGCATAAAAAATTAAAAGTTTCTCAGGATGCAATAACCGCATTAATTACTCAGATAGGTAACAATTTAAGACAGATAGACAACGAATTAGAAAAATTACAGATTATTGCTTACCCTGAAAACCTTATTACGGCAGAGATGGTTAAAGAAAATTGTGTTTCAATAGAAGATTTATTTGCGTTTTCGGATTTTCTTATGTCAGGTAAAAAGGACATGGCATTGTTGGAATACAGAAAATTATTATCAAAAAGACATTTTTTGGAAATATTATCTCCGCTTCAGACAATGCTAAGGCAGTGGATTATATTAAAGGGTAAAGCTTCTGATATGTCAGCTTTTGAATTGGCAAAAGAGGTCGGCTGGCATGAATACAGAGTAAAATTGACTCTGCAAAAACTTAAAAAATCAAATTTAAAAGATTTGGTTAATCTGAAAAAAAATATTACGGAAGCAGAATACAGGATTAAGGCAGGATTATCTCAGGAACCGGAAACGGAAATTGAGAATGCCTTATTCAAATAAAGAGGGTTTATGGGAACGACGCTTTTAGAAGAAAAATATCCGTTTTTAATAAATTATTTTAAAAAAGGTGTGGAAAATTCAGAAAGAGGAATTGCACACTGTATACTGTTTTATGGTACTGATTTGGAAGCTCAGTATGATTTGGCAATCGAAATTGCAAGATTATTAAATTGTACGGGTGACAGGAGTAATGAATGTAATTGTCTGAATTGTAACTGGATTAGACAAAATCAGCATCCTGCCGTTATGACAATTTCAAAAGTTGACAATAAAGAACCCGATGATACTTCAAAAACAGTTATTTCTATTGATCAGGCAAGAATGATTAAAAACAGTTTGCTTGTTACATCGGATTATCACAGAGTTTTGATATTCTGTGACAGAGATAAGGACGGTAATATTTGCGGTTTAAATTCCACGAATTTTCAGGAGCCTACGGCTAATGCACTCTTAAAGACGTTTGAAGAACCGCCTCATGGAACAACATTTTTCTTTTTGACAAAAGATAAAGATGATATGATTTCGACAATAATTTCAAGGGCACAATGCTTTTTTGTCCCTTCCCTAAAAGAAGAAGTCAGAGAGTATTCTCTTGTGAGCGGTGTAATGGATAACTATTTGCAAATACCGAGAAACGAAGTGTTGAATTTTTATTCGGAAATTCTTAATCTAACAAAAGATAATGATGCAGAAGAAATTTTTAATCAAATTCAAAATTACTTATATGCATTGCTGAAAAAATCACTTGATAGTCCTGTTATAAAGATAAAATTGATAAAAGATATAAATTGCGTAGAACACGCAAAACAGGAATTGCGTTTGAATATGAATATTCAGACTATTGTTGAAAATTTGGCTTATGGTTTGATTTTGGAATAAAATTTGTCGGGTTAATGCCCGACAAATTTTTAATTGGGATTACTCCTCCAGTAACTTCTGACTTGAGTGCCGTCTGATCGAGTATATGCACTAACGTAAACTATACCTCCATGAGTTTTTGAAACATTTTCCAGTTCTTTATGTGTTGGTATTCCAATATAATGTTTTTGAGCTTGAATAGCTTTTTCATGATGTGTATATTCACCTCTTGTCATGTTATCAATGTCTTCTTGGGTATAAATTTTATCATCACCGGTTTCCGGATTTTTATAATTTTTATACCTTCGTATTCTTTCTTCAGCTTTTAAGCGTAAATGTTTTTCAAAGATATTTTCTCCGTTAAATCTATGGCTGTTATGTTGTTCATTAGCTTTTGAACGTATCATGTTATCAAATAACATACCGGGATTTGTTTCTTCTACAGGTGCGGCTCCTCCTGTAATATTATCATTATGTTTTCTAAATATATTCTTTTCTATCTTACCCTTTAGGGTATAATTTGTTTCATGGGGATTGACTTTTTCGGAAAAATCATTTATAATTTCATCAGATTTGTCCGAAGCTCTTTGCAAGTACACTTCGTCTTTTACGGGGTTATGGGCTTGCGGAGGGGTATTGACTTTAGTGTCAATCGCACTTTTGGTAGTCCCCCCTATGTTATAGGGGACAAGTCGATCAAAAGTGTCTGAGGGCAGATCCTCATTACATTTATAGTGTTTTTTTATATTTTTTGTTTTATTCTCTAATTTATCCACAGTAATATAGTATCTACGTTCTCCATCTTTTAGAACTTCTATAAGATGATAGCCAAGTTTACCCTTATAAACTTCGTAATAAAGTATATGGGGCTTTCCTATAGGTTTTGTATTAGGTACATTAGGTAATCTTTCAGCATTTACAATATCTGTAACTAAATCTGGATAATTTTGACCTATTTTTACCGAAATTTATTGCATTTTTATACAAAAACCCATTTGTTATTACTTTTTTTCATAAAATTTGTAGTTCAATTTTAGGGTATCTTTATTTTCTCTCAGAGTTGTTGATAACGTGTCTTTTAATTCAAAACCATGTTCTTCGTAAAAATCGGGATGTATTTCACAGGCTGCTCTGTAAGGTGCACCGCTATATCCGGGTAAAAACAGATTGTCACCGGTTGTAAGGTATAAGCATATTACCCCTTTTACAGGACTGTAATATGGTGCAAATGTCGGATGCAGTACATTCGATGCCAACTGTCTGTCGTCTAAGTTTACAATCATATTATACCTGGAAAAATCAATATTGTTTGCATTTTCGGCAAGTCCAAAATCAATATCGTACCCTTCAAACTGAAGCATTTTAATCAGTAAAAGGTTTTCGCTTTCGCTCCCAAAATACAGTAATTTTTTACCTTTGGCAATTTCTCTTATTTTGCTTTCGACCTTACACATTTCATTTAATTTAACGTGCTTTTCGGGTATTTTATTAAAATAAAGAGAGCATTTTGCAACTTCTCTGATTTCAGATATTGTTGCTCCGTGTTTTAAGTAATTGTAAATTTTCCCAAACGGTCTTGCCCACAGATGAGTGGAAATTAAAAGCAGACCGAACAGGGCAAAAAGCGTTATTATAAATTTCGCAACAGAATTTTTTTTGCTGTAAGAATATACAAGTATCGGGGCTGAAACTACGCAAAAGGCGGTTAAAAATCTTATGCTGTATGCCATAAATACTATTTTATATGACATAACAAGTATTGTACCGAGTAAAATTAAGCCGAATGAAAATAGGTATATTGTTTTTTTGTTTCTTACAAAAATCGGTTTTATAAGTGAATATATCCAGCATGGCAGGTAAACAAGGAAACCTAAAATCCCCATTCCCATAAGCGGTTCCAGTAAAGAACGATTCATTCCCTCTGTTTTTGATGTGTATATTCCGTCAGAAATGTCACTAAGATTTATGGTATTTAAAATGCTTTCTTTGAGGTTAAGAATATGTACTCCGAGTGTGTCATTCCATTTGAATCCCGTAAAATCAAAGAATAAGAATATATGTTTAATGAACCCTGCAATCATTCCCTTTAATCCGTGGTTATTTGCGTGCGGAAGAATAAATGTTTTTGGTCCGAAGATGTTTCCAAAGTCAATAAAGTTTAGTATGTAATTGTATGATGAAAATATTAAAAAGTTTATTGCTCCAAATCCGAAGAATTTTATGAAAGGTTTATAAAAATCTTTACCCAAATTTTTGTATCCGTACCACAACATCCATAATCCTACGGGGAAAATCAGCATTAATGCGGGAGTTTTTGTTCCGATTGCAAGTGCGAAAGATAATGCCGAAAAATACAGGGAAGATGTTTTTTTATCTTTAAAATAATTCATGTATAAATACATTCCGGCTAAAGTTAATCCGGCAATAATTATATCGGTTTCCGTTCCTGAAATTTGAACTATTACGGACGGTAATGATGCCAAAATAAAAATAACCCATAGACGTTCTCTTTCTGTTGTTCCTGTGTGTTTCATAATTCCGTAAAGTGATGTTACGGCAAGTAAAAATCCCGTGAATGAAACAATTCCGAAAGCAAATTGTTTTTTGGTGAATATTAATAACCACATGTAAAGGATTTCAGAGTTTATAGGCATTGTGAGGTTTCTTATATCGCCAATCGCAAAATGATTTAAATTCCCGTTCCCTATCCAAAATAAACTTCTTAGCATGTGGTAGGCTTCTGCATCAGGGTTAACTACGGGTAAAGTAAATATTAAAAACAGAGAAACCATACACATAAATATAAATGCCATACAAAGTACCAACAGATATTTGTCTTTTAACAGGGCATAAGATATACGTTTCAGGCTTCTTTTAATTTTTATGTCATATAACGGTTTGCCGTTTTTTACCCATATAAAACCCGATATAATTGCGAATACAAAATTTAATATTAAAATATTTATAGCCGAAATTTTTGAGAATAAAGATAAAATTTCCGCATTTAATACGATTGCTCCAAACATAGTCAGACAAAAGCATATAAATATTTTTATAATATTTTTGTTTTCAAAAATTGAAGATACAAAAAATCCCGTAAGTAGTGTTAATAATATAGAAATAACCAATAAAACCATAAAATCCCCGCTTGTTATTATTTATAATTTTATCATTATATAAACTTTTTGCAAGCAGGCGAGCCTACCTGCCGTACTGTTTTTTAGTATGGGGGGTTTACAAATAAACTCTTTTTGGTTATTATAATACAGTTATGATAAAAAGAATTCAAAACCGACGTACAGTAAGTAATTTTTAAAGGGCTTGTTTAGAAAAATAAGACACTTACTTATGTTGTGGAAAATAAATCATGAACAAGGCCTTTTGAAAAAAGGTCTTCTTTTTTGTTAAAAAACGTAAAATATACATTATATTTTTAGCAATTTAACAGGTTTACAAACGTTAGTATAAAAGTGAAAGGTAGCAGTATGAAATATAATATCCTACGAAACTTAACAGTGAAGGCGAATGCCCCAATCGTCAAATTAATGAATTTAATTTGGGGTTTGTAATACTCATGTTAAGTTGAGGAGCGTACTGCTCCCGAAAGGTTAGAATAAAAATGATTTCCCCGATTACGGTTAGTAAAATATTTTCTACATTAGGCAATAACAATTCTTTGGTACCTATGGGCATCAAAGATACGGCAAACAGCTTAGGTTTAACGGCAGGTTCTTATATAACAGGTCAGAGTGCCGAAAGTCATGACAGATTTATTGATGAATTTGGTACGCAAGCCATTTGGTTATTAGGTATTCCGGCATATAAAAAAGTTTTGGATTGGACAATGTTCAAGCCGCTCGGTTATGATGCGGGAGTTGATGTCAGAGTTATGAAAGACCCTGAGGTATTTGAATTAGCTAAAAAATACGCTAAAAAACATGACGATAAATATAAAAATAATAAAAATGTAAAACAAATTGCCGAAAGTCTTGAAAAAGCAGCGAAAAATCCTAAATATTTTAAGGGTTTGACGTTTGGTAAATTTGTTGCATCTACTTTACTTACGATTATTTCATACGGTGCTTTAACAAAATTCAGACACGATTACAGAGAAAATAAGATTAAGAAAGAGTTTTATGAAAAGCAGGCAAAAATTAAATCTGAAGAACAATCATCTGGCTCTAAAAATCAAAATCAGACAAAAGTAAATAAAGGTCAAACTTCGTTTACGGGTATTCAGGACGTAATGTTTTCTCCTGTTAAAAATATGATGCTTGTTGATGCTGCTATTACCGGTGAAAGACTCGGAGAATCCAAAAACAGTCAGGAATTTATGCAATATGTGATTAAAGAGGGATTTTTCTGGTTCTTTATGTATTTTGCAGGTGCTCAAATTAAGAATTTCCTTGAAAAACATTCTCTGACAAAGAAAAATCTTCCGATTGATTTAGATTCAAGAGTTGTTGAATCAGAAGAATTAAAAGATGCACTTTTAAATAACAAGATTATGAAACACGTTAATGAATTTCCGCTTGAAAATAAACCTTCAAATGCGGATGTGTACAGATTTGTAAACGATAATCCCGATAATCTTGTTGTTAAGATGGCAAAAAAATCCGATATTATCGAAACTGTAAAGGAAAAAACGGGATTATTCTCAAAAGCAAAAGATACGGGTTCTGTTGATAACAGAAAATATATTAATACGGATGATGTTGTCGGTGTTAAAAACAAATTAAAAATGCTTTATGACAAAGGGCAGGAATTTGTACAAAAAGAGGCTGACAGACTTGGTTTGAAGGTAGAAGAATTGTCCGAAACCGACAGAACTAAAATGCTGGAAACCTATCTCAAAAAAGTTCAAAAAGCTAACAGATGGGCAACGATAAAGAATATCGGAGCATGTATCGGGGTGTTAGGCTTGATTATGCCGGGTGTAATTGTTGCCTGGAGGCTTTTAGACAAGGATAATCAGGGCTACAGAGTAAGAGAAGATATTGAAAATAAATTGAAACAGGAAATAGCTTCTAAAATATAGAACTCTTGGCAAAAAAAATTTTTTATAAGGTTTAAATACGATATGAAAATATATAATTGCAATTATGACTATAAAACTAATTTTGGTGTAAAACTTGATACTGTCAAAGTTCTCGAAACAACTTCTCAAACTGTTATTAAAAGTGAAAATATTGAGGGTATAAAAGAGGTTACTACTGCTTTGAATGGCGGACCGTTAAAATTTCCCGGTCATCAGGGTTTTAAGCATTATGCCAAAATTTTTGGGGAAAAAATTTGTGCTAAATACCCGGAAATTGCTGAGATTACGGCAAAAATAAGAGAAATTAAATCTCAGAGAAGCTATATTTCGAAAGCTGAGATATATGAGCAGGTTAAACCGATGATTGATAAGCTCGGAAAAGACATAGATATAGAACTTTAAGCCCAAATTTATTTATTTATTGAAAATAATCACAGATTAATGTTTTTTTGTGGGGGAATAATCTTACAACTTTTTCGGCGAGCTTGTTTTTGTTTAAATCATCAAGCTGCTTTTTCAGTATTGCTTTTTCAATAACCACTTTATTATACAATTGGGAGCAGATGCAGCTTTTCTCAACATGTTCGGCTAATTTGTCAAGCTGAACCTGTTTTTTGGCTATTTGTTCAATTAATTTGCGTTTCACTTTTAAGAAAACCTCTTTAAATATTACCTTATAAATCCTTTTTGTTTACATTATAAGGATAATACTTTTTTGAAATTTTTCAATCGACTTTTTAGGTGAATTTTATGCATTTACTAAAGATAAATCATACTCATAGCCGAGATTTAATGCTTTAATATTCAATGGTAATAAATTCTTTCTGTGCGGCGGAATTACAGTATTTAACGCTTTTTCCAATGTGCTGACAGAAACCAGCTTGCTGATTTTTGCGAGTACTCCGAGTGATAATATGTTTGCCATTTTAACATTACCGAGTTTATCAGCTAATGCCGTAACCGGAGCAAAAATATAATTAATATCCGCTCTTGGTTTAAGCTGTTTTACAAGTGTTGAATTGGCAATCATCCAACCGCCTTTTTTAACTTTTGATAAAAATCTGTCGAACGAAGCCTGATTTAATGCAACAATAAAATCTGTTTCAGCTTTATTTACAGAACTTACATCTTCAATATCATTCATAACGATTTCGCAATTAACGGTTCCGCCCCTCATTTCTGCACCGTAACTCGGGTACCAGGTTACATTTTTATTATCAAGCATAAATGCGTTTGCCAAAACCTCGCCTGCCAATAACACGCCTTGACCTCCAAAACCTGCTATCATAAAATTGTTTTCCATTATTTTACCTCCGCATCTGCTGTAATATCTTTATATACTCCGGGTTTATATACAGGCATCATTTCTTCCCTGACTCTTTGGTGTGCTGCCTGCGGCGTCTTTTTCCAGTTTGTAGGGCAAGTTGAAAGTATTTCAACAAAACTGAAACCTAACCCTTTTTGCTGAATTTCAAAAGCTTTTTTTATAGCTGCTTTTGCTTTTCTGATATTTGAAACGGTATCCAATGAAACTCTTGCAGAATAAGCAGTTCCGTCACATAATGCGATATGCTCCGCAATTTTAATCGGATATCCGTAATAATCAAGATTTCTTCCTGTAGGTGATGTTGTAGTAACCTGACCAAGCAAAGTAGTTGGTCCAAGCTGTCCTCCCGTCATACCATATGTAGTATTGTTAATACAAATGGCAGTAACATTTTCACCTCTCAATGCACAATGTAAGCTTTCTGCCATACCAATAGAGGCAAAATCGCCATCTCCCTGATAGGTAAATACCGTTCTTTCCGGTCTTGCTCTTTTAACTCCTGTTGCTTCTGCCAATGCTCTTCCGTGAGGTGCTTCAATACTGTCAACTTCTAAAAAGTCGTACAGAGTAACCGAACATCCGATTGATGCAACAAGAATAGAATTTTCTCTTAAACCGAGTTCATCAAGAACTTCTGCAACAAGCCTTACCGCAACCCCATGGTCACATCCCGGGCAGAATGAAAATTTAGAACCCTTTTTTATACTTTCGGGCATTTTGAATGTTTGAGTTAATGCTGCCATTATAACACTTCGCTTTCTTTTTTGATTCTGGATACAATTTCCTCAACAGACGGAGGATTACCAACCGGTTTGTTTAACAGTTTTACCGGAACTTTGCCGTTAACCGCTAATTTTACATCTCTAATCATTTGTCCCATATTTATTTCAACAGAAATAAACATTTTTGCCGTATCAGCGAGTTCCGCAATTCTCTTTGAAGGGAATGGGAACAAAGTAATAGGTCTTAGTAATCCGACCTTAATGCCCAATTTACGGCATTCTTTCATAGCTGATTTTGCGTTCCTTGCAGGAGAACCGAAACTTACAAGAATAATATCCGCATCTTCCGTATTAATTTCTTCCCATTCTGTTTCATTTTCTTCGATAAGTTTATATTTTGCGTGTAATCTGTTCAGAAATTCGCATTGAGTATCCGCACTTGGAGCATATGAGCGAATTACTTTTGCCGGACGGTTTTTTGCCCCAGTTAATGCCCAATCGGAATTATCAATTTCAGGATACGGGTATTCTTTATATTCAATAGGTTCCATCATTTGCCCCAATAATCCGTCAGCCAGCATAATGGTCGGATTTTTGTATTTGTGTGCAAGATAAAATGCTTTGTAGGTTAAATCTACGCATTCCTGAACAGTGGACGGTGCAAGTACTATAATTTTATAATCTCCGTCACCGCCGCCAATTGTTGCCTGATTATAATCACCCTGTGACGGATAAATATTTCCCAAACCCGGACCGCCACGCATAACACTTACCAATACAATCGGTAATTCGTCTGATGCAGCATAAGATAATGCCTCCTGCATAAGTGCAACCGCACAGGAAGAAGATGATGTCATTGCTTTTGCACCTGTAGAGCAAGCTCCTATAACCATATTAATTGCTGCCAGTTCACTTTCTGCAGAAACATAAGCTCTTTTAAGCTCCTGCATTTTTCCGCTCATAAATTCACCGATTTCACTTTGTGGAGTAATCGGGTATCCGAAATAGCATTCACAACCTGCAAGTATTGCTGCATTTGCAATTGCGTAATTACCTTTTGTTAATACTTTTTTACCTGTTTCAATTAAACATTCAGTCATTTTCTATCCTCTGTACACTTCAGTAATAGCTATATCAGGGCATCTTGTTGCACACATTGCACAACCTAAGCATTCATGGTTGGGATCATCAAATTCCACCAGATGTACACCCAGATTGTTTACTTCTTCTCCAATTTTTAATAATTTTTTGGGACATTCTTCAATGCACAAATAACATCCCTTACATCTGTTTTTATCAATTACAATGTGACTCATTCCTAAATCCTCTCAACCATGCCATGTGTATTATAACACTTAATAAATTTTTTGCTTTCTTTTTCGTTACAATTAATAAAATTGCTTAACATTTTGCTATATTCCCCATTGTTCTGTTAAAATATTATTGGGAAAGTGTATTTTAAGGAAAATTAATAATGGCAGAAAACATAGACGAAATTGCAGTCCTTATAGAAGGTTTAAAGCGTAATAACGAAGTTAATGATGAAGATTACAGAAGAATTTTAGCTGAAATAAAAGAAAAAGTTGATGGCATAAAAGATAATGCCGAGGCTCTTGCCGGTGTCAGACGGTTGATTGATATGAAGCTGTCGGAGGATAGTGATAAAATATCCGAAATTGATGCTACACTTGAAGGTTTGAGAAATGCAATTAACAGTTCTACCGATTATTCCGAGCTTACAGGTCAAGTAAAAACACTTTCTGATAATTTTAAGTCAGGATTCACTTCTGTTGTAAATTTTGCAAACCGTGATGCCGATGCGAAAAATCTTATTTTAGATCGTCTTGATGCACTTGAAAGTGCCGTAAAAAACGGTGCTATGATTGAAACATTGCGTCACAGAACTGATGATTTGGTAAAAGGTTATGAAAATTTCATATCAGATTCAAATCTTCGCCACGGGAATATGGTTTCTGCTCTTGTTGATTTAAAAAATAAAATAGATGACTATTCCTCAAAAAATAATTATGTATACGGGACGATTGAGCGTTCAATAGATGATACTAACTCAAAGATAGAAGGTTTGGAGTCAACTGTTTCTTCTAATTTGGGGAATGTAAATTCCAAGCTTTACTCTATGGGTGATGATATTCAAAAAATATTAAATGACGGATTTGATCATCTGAAATATCTGAGCAGTAATATGTCTGAGGCTATGAATAGCAATTCCATCGATTTTAAAACTACTATTGAAGTTTTAAAAGCAAATATAATGGACTATTCTGATCATTTAAAAGATGAATTCGCAGCATTGAACAAGGATATAACTACAAAAATTGAAACCGGAGATGAGGCCGGTACTATGCTTGGAAACGACATCCTTGATAATGTTAAAAGAGTAGAAAATATAGTTATTTCAAAGTCTGAGGATTATGCAAATCTTGCATCAAATAACTTTAATAACATACTTGATAATTTTAAGCAGATTGAGAATATTATTACTTCAAAAGCTCATGATTATGAAAATCTCGTAGCAGCAAAAGTAAATGAAATAGTAGATTTTATCAATGCCTTAAAAGATGCTGTTGCTGTTTTGAAGGTGGATAATCAGACTTATTTAACCGACAGACTTTCTGAACTGGGCACCCAGCTTCAGGATGTTAACAGCGGTTTTGAAAAAATGATGGCAAATTCTTCTGAAGAAATAAAAGAGTTATCTTCTTCTCTTGTTCAAGCTTCGGAAGAAGTTGTTAGGAGATTGCAGGAAACTGATATTGAAGAGATTGTAAATCTAAAAGACGAATTACTTTCATCATCATCATCTAATTTTAATGCTCTGGTTGAAAAAGTTGAAGGTGTAAATGATTCGGTTGAAGCATTTAAAAATTCTGCTGCAGATAATTTGAACGGATATTTAGATACTTTGAGAGAATTGTTTATAGATTTTTCTTCAAAAGTAGAAAATTCTCAAAACAATACAGAAATTCTTGATAAGCTTTCAAAACTTGAAGATATAATGAACCGATTTGATGCGGAAAAGAATGAAAATTTTGAAAGATTACAAACTCTAATTGAAAATAATGCGGCAGCGATTGATTCTATCAAAGATAATGTAGGCGGAAATGTTGATTTCAGTCATATTGAAGCGGTAATTGAGGAAAAATCAAATTCAAAAGATGAAAAATTAGAGGAAATTAAAAATCTTTTAAATAATCAGCTTTCTTCAAGAGAAGAAAAACTTCAGGAGTTAAAAGATTTAATTAACGGTCACAGTTCATCAAAAGATGAAAAACTTGCGAAAATAGAAAGTATTGTTTCAAATTTGAATGTATCTGCGGATAGTGAACGACTTGCAAGTATAGAAAACTTACTTTCAAATCTTAACGTAGAAAATGATGATGATAAATTTGACGAGTTAAAGAATATAATTTATACAAACAGCAATTCAAAAGATGAAAAATTGAATGGTATTTACGATTTAATTCGTAATAACAGTTCAATTAAAGATGAAAAACTCGAAGATATAAAAAATATTGTCAATGAATTGAGCTTAACGGAGAATGGTCGTTACAATGAAATCAAAGAAATAGTCGGTAATTCAATTGGCGGTGATGAAAACAAGTTTAATGAACTTCGTGAATTAATTGATAATAATAGCCGTTCCAAGGATGAGAAGCTTGAAACTCTGAAAAATTTAGTAAATGAATATAGGGAGTCGTTAGAAAAAATATCAGAAAATATGCAGCAAAAATCTGATACGGCATTATCGGAATTGTCTGAAATTAAGTTAATTGCAAATGACACGGCATTGGCATCAAATTCTAAACACGCTATAGAAAATTTGGAAAATATTATAAATAATAATTTGCTTAATTATAAGTCTGATATTATAGCGGAAATATCTGCGATAAGAGATTCAATATCAGCAATTAGTGATAACTTAGGACATGTTGCTTCGGGATACGATGATTCGGCATTATCCTCAAAGTTGTCATTAATTGATGAAGAAATTGCAGAATATTCTCAAAACTATGAACAGTCTATAGCTATATTAAGCAGCAGACTGAATAATTATGTTGAGGCTGTACAAAATGTATCTAAGGAAACTGATGATAGTTTAGAAAATTCTGAGAATGAATTTAACAGCATTAGGACAAGATTTGATGAATTATCTGAAAAATTGACAAATTTGGTAGGTAATTCCGGATTGATTGAAATTCTTGCAAATATAAGACAACAGTTTGATATTTTATCAAGTGAGATTAAAAAAGAAAGAACGGGTGCGGTAGAGGATGTAAAAGCTACTCTTGATGAAATCCTTGCAATTATTAATAACAATTTGTATTTGATAGGGCAAAATGTTGAAAAAGTTTATACAAATCAAACGGAAAATTCCGGAAATATTATAGCCAGTCTTGATTCCGGTATTTCATCAATCAGAGCGGATTTGAATAATTTAGCCGAAAATGTTTCAAATACGATTGAGGAAAAATTAAAATCTGTAGCAGATAATTTTGGTCCGTTGGAGAATGCAATTGATGGATATGCGAATTTTGATTATGCAAATATGCTTGCTGCTGTAAAAGAACAGATTGAACTTTCTTACGTTACTTTTTCTAATGAAGTTAAAGATTTGCTTAAGGATGAATTTTCAACCGGCAAAGTTGAAGAATCATATAAGGATGCGGTTGCAAGACTTTCGGCTTTGGAAGAAGTTGTTAATGATTCAATAAATGCAAATTTGGAAACTATTAATAACGTACTTGCAAATGTTCATAATTTAACTCAGAGTAATTTTTCTATTGCAGAAGAAATTCAGTCTGAATTTCAGAGTGATTTAATAAATCTTGAAACAAGGTTAAAAGATGCAGGCAAATCAAATTATGAGTCTATAACCGAAAAGTTACAAGAGATTAAAAATCTTATTGAACAGAATAAATCTTCCGGTACAGAGATATTTAAAGATACAGTTTTACCGGCTGTTGATAATGAGGAATTATTTGATGTAATACGTGGCTTGAACAAGAGTCTTGCTGATAAAATTATTGAGATGAAGCAGGATACCGATTTGGCAGCTCAGGATATCGCGGATGTTATTGGTTCAGTCCGGAATACGGTTGATTATACGCTTGATTTAATTAATGAAAAATTTGAAAATTCAAATAAAAATGCTTCAAAAATTATTGATAAGTTAGATGAATTAGATAGAAAAGTAGGTCTTGTAGTTTTAGCAAGCGGTGGTTCTGATGATAAAGATTCGGGTGTCTTTGAAGATATAAAAAATATTAAAGATGATATTAATTCAATTTTATCCAATAAAGAAATTTATTCGGTAATTGATTCAAAAGTTAATGAATTAAATTCAAAACTGGATATTATTGTTCAGTCCGGGAACGAAGAAATCTTTGATAGTGTTGATTCTATAATTGATGATATTAGAGATTTAAAAGATAATTTTGTAAAATCAATTGATGCGAAGTTGGATATACTTGCACAAGACAGTAGTGAAGAAATTTTGAGTGATGTTGCTGCTGATATCGAAAAATTAAGTGAGGATGTGCAGTCTGTAAAAACAAGTATTGAATCTTCAAGTGGTAATACAATTGACAAAGAGTTATTCAAGAAAAAATTTGATGAATTGAAGTCGCAATTGGCAGCTACGGAAACAAGTCTGGAAGAATATTCAAAATCAAACACTACAGCCGGGTTATCCGTGGAAAACTTAATCAAGGAGCTTAACAGTAAAGTCGATATTATTGCTATGTCTGATGATAACGGAGTTCTTGATGAAATATACGAAATAAAAGGAATGGTTGAGGCTCAAATAGATGCATTAAAAGAAGCCTCATCAGATAATACCAACAATGTTTACACAAAATTAAATGATGAACTTGTTAAGATTGATACAAGTTTAAAAAATATAGATTTGTCAAAAAGTGCCGCTGAAATAAAGGATTCGGTAATTTCTGCTGTAGTTTCTTTGACAAACGGTATTTCATTTGCTGAAGAAAGTGAAGAAATAAAAGATTTCGTAAATGACAGAACAAATGAGCTTCATCGGATGCTATTGGATGTAAAACATCAGTTATCTGCAATATCCAATGCCGGTGATGATATGGATTTGTATACATACACTATGCAAGATGTAGAATCAGATTTGGCGAAGTTGCGTCTTGTTGTAAATGATATGTCGAGCAAGGTATCAGATAATGAATTAGCTGTCGTTTCGGCAAATCTTACAAGAATATCCAAGTCAATGGAAGATTTAAAGGATGTCATAATTGAATCCGAGGTTAAGCGTGTTTCGTATGAAGAATTAAGTGAAGAAATCCTAAGCATAAGTTCAAGATTAAATAAACTTATGATTATTCAGCAAAATTCTGATGAAAAATTAATTAATCAGGTTGAAGAAGGTGTTGTTAATGCATTCGGTTCAGACAGCAAACTTATTATGAGGCGAATTGAAAAACATCTTTCGGAGATTGATAAAAAATTAGAATATACCGTTCAGGTTAATACTATTTTGAAAAATGTGATGATGTATTTAGGTGAATGGATGGACGGAACAACCGATACTCTTGCATCTATTTATGATAAATCAGTATCAGGTGCAATTGCGGATGATTTAAAAGATATACTTCCTGCAAAATCAGATTTATATAAATTTATTGAATCTAAGTATTATCAACAGGAAGCAAATATTGAAAATATGCAAAATATTCTTGACAATGTCGTATCCCAAAGTGAGTTCAGAGCAGAAGAACTCCAGAGTATTATTGAAGGGAAATTGATGAGTCAGGATTCTAAAATCAGTAAATTACAAAGCTTTGTCGAAGAAAAAATCAGTCGTCAGGAATCAAGACTGGACAGAATAGAAATGCAGTTAGACAGAATTTGTTCAGCACTTGAAGCTCGTGACAACAACACTTATACGGCTGAGAAAATTGATGAACTGGATAACAAATTATCCGGATTAAGTAAAAATATTGAAAAGCTGGCTTCTTATGTCGACTAGTACGGAAAATTTTATAAAAGAAATAAAAAGTGAACTATCCTCCGATAATGTTTTATCAACAAAAGAGGAATGTTATGCCTATGCTCAGGATGCTTCCAATTCAAGAGTTATAACAAATATCCCTGATGCTGTCGTATTTGTTCGTTCAAAAGAAGATGTTATAGAAGTTGTTAATAAAGCAAGAAAATATGGTGTTCCGATAATATGCCGTGGTGCGGGTACGAATACTGTAGGTGCCTGCAGAGTTGAACATGGCGGTATAATTTTGAATTTTTCAAAAATGAATAAAATTTTGGAAATTAATAAGCAAAATATGACCGCAAAAGTTCAACCGGGTGTTATTCTCGGGGATTTACTCGAAGAAATTGAAAAAATGGGTTTATTTTATCCGCCTGATCCTTCTAACCTGAAAGTGTCTACAATAGGCGGAAGTATTGCTCAGGCATCAGGCGGTGCAAAAACATTTAAGTATGGTTCTACAAAAAATTATGTTTTAAATCTCGAAGTTGTTACGGCAAATGGTGAAATCATTAAAACAGGTTCTGATACCGTAAAAAATGCAACAGGTTATAATTTGACGAGTTTGTTTGTAGGTTCTGAGGGAACTCTCGGTATAATTACGGAGGCTGTATTAAAACTCATTCCAAAACCTGAAGCAACAAAAGTTATAATGGCGTATTTTGATACTGTTGAAGATGCTGTTAGTGCAGTGGATATGATTATTGACGAAAAAATTATGCCTGCTACCATTGATTTTATGGATAAAAATGCAATTAATACTGTTGAAAAATTTTATCCTGCAGGTTTATTGTGTGATAAGGATGCTGCTCTTGTAATTGAAATTGACGGAATGGCTGAATCTATCGATTATCAGCAGAAAATTATAGAAAATATATTAAAAAGATGCAGGGCATCAGCAATTCAGGTTTCTCATAGTGAGGAAGAATATGACAGGATTTGGATGGCTCGGCGTTCATCAATGGGAGCCTGTGCAAAGCTAAAACCGAATGTTACTACTGATGATGTAATTGTTCCCCGTCAAAATTTGGCAAAACTCGTTTATGGAATAAGGGAGATTTGTAATAAATATAATCTTACATCTTGTCTTGTGGGTCATGTCGGGGATGGCAGTGTACATCCTCAGATTCCGATTGACTACAGAGATGAGGATGAATACAGACGGTTTAAACTTGCTAAATCAGAGATATATGATTTAGCAGCTTCTTTAGGAGGTATTATTTCCGGAGAACACGGTATTGGCGCTGACAAACGTCAATATATATCAAAAGTCGTAAGTAAAACTTCGCTTGATTATATGCGGGAAATTAAGCGTGTATTTGACCCAAATAATATTTTAAATCCGTATAAGATATTCTGAAAATTTTATTTTACCACCATATAGTTATATATTATTTCAGATGCCTTTACTATAAAATCTTTACCTTCAGGTGAATTATAAGGACGATTTGCCATAATAATTACGATATATTTTTTACCGTTAGGGGTTGTTACAACACCGGCATCTCCAAGCATCTTCCCAATATCACCTGTTTTATGAATAAAAGATGCACCGCTGCCTAAACCTGCCTGAATAAGTCGATTATTTTTAACGTGACTCATATAACTAATTATTTTTGTTCTTGAGTCGTCTGAAAGGAATTTAGGGTTTTCTATATTGTACAGCATTTTTGCTAAATCTTTGGCCGTAGTATAATTTGTTCCCTGCATATCAGGTAACCAGGTTTTAACCTGAGTTCTTTTTATTCCCCAATCTCTAAGTCCCTGATTCACATCTGTCATAGACCCCAATTTTGACATAAGCATATTTGTTGCCGAGTTATCGGAATCAGTAATCATTATTCGGGCAAGATAATCAATTGTATATGTTGAATTTTCGGCTTTGAATTGTAAATTACCCGAGCCTTCCGCTCTGTAGTAATCTGTAAGTTCCATACTGTCATATAGTGATAGCTGTTTTGTTTCTATTGATTTGAATAATTGTATTAATACCGGAATTTTGATAATACTTGCGGCCGGGAATATTTCTTCTCCATTTATATCGGCATAATTTCCGCTATCGTAATCCCAAACAAATACTGCCGGATGGATTGCAGGATACATTGGCATAATATTTTTTATACTGTTTTCTAAATCTGTCAGTTCACCAGATACAGGAAGCTCTTTCATAAGCGCTTTTTTCTTGCTTGCAGTGCCGTTTAAAGATAATTCATTTAAAAAGATATTATTATTTATATAATTTAACGTAGGGAAAACAATATTTCGGTATTCAGCCTTAATTTTAGGATATGGGGATTTTGTAAACATTGAACCGGTAATATTTTTAAATGCGGATGGCAGGATAAATATTCCGATTGTCAGTAAAAGGAATATGCCCAAAAATCTTGCAATAAAAACATCTTTATCAGCTTTTGCGTGTCTTTGTCTTTTAGGTTGTGTATGTTTATATTTTTTTACGGGAACTACGTTTTGCCCGAAAGGTCGTCTGTCAGGTATTGCTGTACAGGTACGACGCTGTTCGCCATAATAATAGTAGCGTTCTTCGTACTTTCTTGCTAATTCCGGCATTCCCGAATATCTCCTATAATCCCTAGTAATAATTATTTTATATTATTTATTTAATGCTGGCAAGAAAGTTACAGATATCTTTACAATATGCTACAAAAATAATAATGTAATTACTTAACTTTCCTGTAAGAGATATTTGAAGTTCGTAATTCTTTTCTGATGGTTTTTGCAAGTTCTGCCTGATATTTCATATCTTCTATGATAATATCAATATGTTTATTGCTGAAATTTGCAGGAACTTTATAATTTCTGGCGATTTTTAAAACATCATTATATAAAAATTGTACTGCTGAAGTTTTCGTATTGTTAGGGTTAATTCTGTATCTTACAGAAGCACCGGTAAATGCAGGTGTAATTGGGGCAACATTCATTGGGGTATTCTCCTTATCTTATTTATATTTTATCATGAAAAAATTTTGCGGCTAATTCTAATTCACATAACTTATCAATAGAATTATTTTCAAGTTTTTTCCTTAAAATATAATTAAAACATTCCTGATATTCGGGTGATGGGGGTATATTCAATTCGGATAAATCCTTCCCCGTAATTTCAATTTTTATATCTTTGAGGTTATTAAGATAATGTTCTGCCGTCCCTGCATCTTTAAGTAATGCATACAGCAATATGCTTTCTGTTCTGATATTTTCAAAAGTTTTGTATATATCGTAATCATTTTTTAATTCTTTATCTTTAATTGCGTTAAAATCATTTATAATTTTTTGCTCATCTTTGGTAAATGTAGGTTCAAGATTAGCTAAATCCTGAATTGTGCCCGCATAAATCAGCCAAATATTATTTTCATTTAAGATTGATTTATATTTATCTACTAAATTTTCGATGTTAATTTCAGGTTTGTTAATATTTCCGGTAGTAATTAATTTATATATTTTAGCATTACAAAATTCGTCATAGGCTTTTTGAGAATTTAGATTAAAGGTTTCAATTAATTCCTTTTTAACTCTTTTATAACTCATATCATAATTTACATTTTTAAGATATTCACTACGAAGTTTTTCCGTATTTTCATCTAATGTGAAATTAAATCTGACTCCAAATTTTAAAGCTCTTATTATTCTTGTCGGGTCATCAACAAAGCTTTTGTTATGAAGTATCCTGAGTTTTTTCTTTTTAATATCTTCTAATCCGCCTGTGTAGTCTATTATTTCACCGGTTTTAATATTTTTTGCCATTGCATTGATTGTAAAATCTCTGCGTAGAACATCCTCTTTAAGAGAACAGCCGATTTTTGTCACAGTAGGGAGGTGTCCTGCTTTTTCATATATTTCCGAACGTGTTGAAGCTATATCTGTTTCTTTTCCATTAAATTTTATTCGTACTGTTCCAAACGGTTCGTTAATTTTTAATATTTCGATATCATCAAGCTTTTTTACAAAATCTATTGCATTCCCGACATAAGTTAAATCAATGTCAAAACTTTTCGTCCCGAGTATTTCATCTCGTACTATACCGCCGATATAATATAAATTTTCCGCTTCATTAATTTTCATACTGTAAATTTTAGCACAAGAAACAATAATGTACTAACTCATATAAATTAATGATGTTTTTATGGACGAATTTAGCGTAAAATGGTATAATCGGTTAAGAGCAGATTTGGGTCTGCTGAGGAAAAGGGAATAGTTATGTTACAAGAAGCGACAAAGGCAATTAATTCGGCATTCAATAACAGTTTTATAAAAAAATTGAGCCTGTATCTTCATGATTGCGTAAGAGAAGAAGTACAAAGTTCAACTTTCAGAAATCTTAAAGGGGATAAAGATAATAAATGGATTTTCCTGAAAGGACAAGAAAGTCTTTTAAGCAGTGATGAAGAATTTTTGCGTCTTGACGGAAGTGATGCAAAATTAACCGAATTAATGAATTTGTCAAATAATTCCGTTAAAGACAAATATTTGATATACGGTTATTTGTTCCTTGTCGGTAAAAACTCAAAAAACAGGCGTGCAAGTGAATTTTTAACTCCGCTTTTATATCTTCCGTGTCACCTTGAACGTAATGGTGTAAATATAAACTGTATTCCGCAGGAAGAAGTATTATCACTTAATACAGGTGCTTTAACGGCGTTAATGAAAAAGAGTGATGACGATGATGAAGTAGATTCAATGCTGGAGGGGTTGCTGGAGGTTGTTCCGACAATGCCTATTACTCAGGAAAGTATGGATATATTCCTTACTACGCTGAAGTCTATTATTCCGGAAATCGATATAAATCTTGATGACAGTAATAATGTTGATGAAGATAACTTATCAAAAGACGATGAAAATGATTTTTATAACGAAAAAATTGACGGTGAAAATTTTGACGAAGTCATAAATTCCGAAGAAAACAAACAAAAACAAGTTAAGAAATTAGAAAAAATTAATCTGACAAGTCAGGCTGCCATTATATTGACCAAACGCCCGAGTGTTACGGCAGGTGTTCTTCATGAATTAACCCAAATTGCGGAAAAACCGAGCGGAGTTTACAGAGAAACCGCATTGAGTGTAATCAATGAAGAATATTCTATGTCGAAAGAAAAATCTGCTCCGATTAAGGATATGAAAAGTATTTCGGATTTTTATCCCGTAACGCCGTTGGCATTGAGTGACAGTCAGGAGCAGGTCATTAAAAATATCGAAAATAACAAGTTTATTGCGGTGCAAGGACCTCCGGGAACCGGTAAATCTCAGACTATAGTTAACCTTGTGGCACACCTTGTTGCAAACGGTAAGACGGTTCTCGTCGCTTCCCGTATGGATAAGGCGGTAGATGTTGTTGCGGACAGATTAAATGCTTTAGGAGCACCTTTCTTGGCACTTCGTGCAGGCAGATTAAATTATCAAAGACAATTAAGTGATAAACTTAAAGATTTGATTAATGAAAAAATTGATATAAACAGCGACTTTGAAGACAGTTTGTTTGTCGGTGTTGACGATATGAAAAAGCATATAGACGCAATTCGTGCCTGTGAACAAAAAAGTGAACAAATTATAAAACTTGAACAAGACTGGACAAATATGTCTTATGAAGTTGAAGAACATGACAAATCAATAGGTAATCGTGTTTTTATAAAATCCAATCTTAAAAAGTCAGAAATAGAAGATATACTTGCGATAATTGATACTTTAGAAAAGAATATTGAAAAAACGGGTTTCTTTGCTAATATTGCAAACTTTAGCAGTCTGAGCAAGCTGAAAAAAATTCTGAAATTAAAAGATTTTGATGTAAATTATGAAAATTTGGGCAGACTAAAATCCGAACTTGAAGTTTCCGCAATGGTTTGGAAATTGAGAAAGATAGAATCTGATATTCAAAAGACAGGCAATCTGCATGTATTATCAGAGCAAATCCGCCAGATGAAAAAGAAACAAAAACCGCTTGCCATAAATATTTTAAAAGGCAGACGCCGTGAAAGTATAAAAGCATTATTACAGGATATGGTAAAGAAAAATCGCTTAAAAATCCACGCGCAGTCTATCTGCCAAAGAAGTCAGAATAAACAAAATAAGATATTGGAAACGGAAGATTTTAAACCGTTATTAGAGGCTTTCCCTTGTTGGTGTGTTACGACATACGCAGTATCGGGTTCTATGCCTTTAAGACCGGGAATGTTTGATGTCGCAATTATTGACGAAGCTTCTCAATGCGATATTGCAAGTTGTTTCCCTATATTATTCAGAGCAAAACGTGCTGTAATTGTTGGTGATGATAAACAGCTTCCGCATTTGTCATTCCTTGAAAAGGCTAAAGAGCAATCTTTCTTAACTCAATACGGTATTCCGGAAAGATACCAGTTGATGTGGAGATTCAGAACAAATTCAATGTTTGATTTAGCTGATTATTATTCATTAAATTCGGTTATGCTTGATGAACATTTCAGAAGCCTTCCGCCGATTATTGATTTTTCAAATAAGGAATTTTATGGCGGCAGAATTCGTATTATGAAAAAAGATACAGGCAGCGATAGAGTGTTGGAAACGGTTGTCGTTCCTGATGGGAAAGTTGATGGTGATGCTACAAGAAATCTCCCGGAAATCGAGGCTTTGGTAAAACGCTTGTATGATATTGTTGTTGAAGATGAGAGAAAAAATCCGGATAAACCGGTTACTATCGGTGTTATATCACCATTCAGAGCACAGGTTGAGCAGTTAAAAATATCGATTTCAAAAGTATTGTCGGATCACATGCAGAAAAAACATGAAATTGAAGTCGGTACAGCTCATACTTTTCAGGGTGATGAACGTGATATTATTCTTATGTCGTGGGCTTTTGCACCAAACAGTTTTCCTCAGAGTCTGACATTTTTGCAAAAACCTAATTTGTTCAATGTTGCAATTACCCGTGCAAGGTATAAGGTTATAAATTTCGTATCCAGAGATCCTAAAGATATTCAGGAAGGTTTGTTCAGAGATTATATGTCATATATTGAAGAATATAATGAACATAAAGACATTTTGGAAAATCCTGATATTGACGAAAATATCTATAAAAATAAGCTTGAACGTGAAATTGCCGCACAAATCCGCGAATTAGGGCATGATGTAAAAGCAGGAGTAGATATTGCAGGTTTGAGTGCGGATTTACTTGTAGATGAGAAATTTATCATAGAAGTTGACGGTGTTGAAGACAACGTAAATCAACGAATTTCAAATATGAAAAAACAAGCTATCCTGGAACGCTGCGGTTTTAAAGTTAACCGTATAACATTTAGGGAATGGCAATATTCCAACAAAGCTTGTATTGACAGGGTTCTGTTGAATTAATTAACGGTTTTTTGATATAAATGACAGTAATAATTTTATAAAATGTCCAAATTGTGAATATTTAAAAAATAGCCGGATGTTTTAGCCATGTTTGCTATAAAAAAAATAAAATTATGCTCTACAATAAAAAGTGTTAGAAATACAATTATTATAAAGCTTTAGTACAGACGATGGGAGATATACATTTATGCCTATGAAAATATACAGAGTTGGGAGAACTGTCCCTACAAGAAAGCTTCCCCAATCCGGATTATTGAAAAGTAATATTGTTCACGAATCCAAAGCAAACAATGCAAATACTATGATTAATGATTCTCATTTTGGGTTTTGGAATAAATTTATTTTTAAAACACTCGATGTGTTGAATCCTATACTTGTTCGACATCCGAAGTTTGCCGATAAAATTATACAGTATAGCGAAAAATTTATAAAATCTGATAATATAGTTACAATGTAATTTAGGCAATTCTTGCACGAATAATGTTTTAATTATAATATAACGTGTAAGAAAGGTTGTTTATGTCAGAAATTATTATATCTAATCGTGATGGCAGACTGGTAAAAACAGATATTGTCGAAAACGGCAGACAAAAATACGAAGTAATTGATAATAAAGCAAAAACTATCACTCCTGTGAGTGTTGCTCAGAAGGATACGTTCGAATACGAAAAGAACTTTAAAACATTAATTAATGTTGTGGAAAATGTCAATCCTGATGAGATAAAACAGCGTGAACAAAGTTTTAATAAAGAGTCGGTAAATAGAAAAATGAGATTTGTCAGTATATCGAGTGCTGTTTTGGGTGGTGCTTTGCCTGCTATCGGGATTTCTCTGACAAAGATGTCTAAAGCTTTAAAATGGGGGCTTTCTATTCCGATTGCATTTTTTGGTGCGATAGGCGGGTTTATCGGTGGAACTTATGCAGCTACAAAACACTATACCTATCAGCTTATGCCTGAGCTAAAGTCTATTTCGGAGGCATCTGCCAAACTGAAAAAACTTGATATAGTTGAAGGTCAGTCGGAATCTCTAAAGGAAAATGCTACATAATATTTTCGAGTCCGTATACAAAATCATTGTATTTAAAGGTATGTCTTACGGCAAGCATAACTCCGTTCATATAACATTTTCTGTCTGTTGAGTCGTGACGGATTTTTAATACTTGTCCGTCAGAACCGAATAATACTTCTTGAGATGCCATAAATCCCGGCATTCTGACGGAGTGTATATGTATATTATTGTATGATATCCCGCCTCTTGCTCCTTTTATAGTTTCTGTTTCAGGGCAGTTGCCGGTTGTGAAATCGTCATTTTCTTCGGACATCATTAATGCTGTTTTAATTGCCGTACCTGACGGTGCATCTTTTTTCTGATTATGATGAAGTTCAATAATTTCAGCATTATCAAAATATTTTGCAGCCTGTTTGGCGAACATCATCATCAATACTGCACCTGTAGAAAAATTCGGGGCAATTAAACAGCCTGTATTTTTTTCTTTTGAAAGATTTTTCAGATATTCAATTTCGTTATCTTTAAGCCCTGTTGTGCCTATAACAATTTTAATCCCGTTATTAAGGCAAAATTTAGCGTTTTCAAAGATAGATTTTGGCTGCGTAAAATCAATAAGCAAATCTATTTTAACAGCATTTGATGCGTCCTGAATTGATTTGTAGGTATCTTCCCCTGCTATATCAATTTTTGCCGCAAGTTCCATATCGTTGTTTAATAAAACTGTCTTGCAAACTTCTGTTCCCATTTTCCCTAATGCACCGCATACTGCTACTTTTATCATAATTTTCTCCTTTTTCTCTATGATACCACATAAATATGAAATAAATTTTTTTAGCACTTGCGGTTATTTCAAAAATGTGTTATAATAATAATACATCAGGAGGGTCTGAAATGAAGTCTATATTTATGTTTTCGCTAGGGGGGGGGGGCAAAACCTCTCACAGTAGGGGTTTGAAGGCATTTACATTAGCAGAAGGTGCTACGCACGTAGCTCAGTCTGCAAAGCCTCGTCGTGCCGCCTTTACTTTGGCAGAGGTTCTAATCACCCTCGGTATTATCGGCGTAGTTGCTGCGATGACATTACCGACATTAATACAAAATTATCAAAAACATATTGCTTTGAATAAGCTTAAACAGACTTATGCCCAAATATCAACAGGTATTGAAGCTGTAGCCGCTGAATTTGATACATTACCGATGCATAATTGGTCTTGTAATGAGGGTTGGGCAGAAGGTCAATATAATCAGGAAAACTGTTTTTATTTAGTTTTTGAAAAAATCGGTGCAAAGATGTATCCACAGGCTACGGAAACTGATAAAACGATGTGTTATGAAGGAAAGCCATACAATAAGTATAAATATGCGACTAACTTTGGAACTGAATATGCAACAACTGATGGTTTTAATACATACAGTTGGTCCGCTCAGATGCCAAACGGAGCATGTGTATTATGGTTGGCTTATGCATGGACCGGTAGTAATGCTGGAAAGTTTTTTATTGATATAGACGGTCCTTACAAAGGATATAATACTTTTGGTAAGGATTTATTTGTATTTAGTTATGCCGCAGGTCATAATGGGAAAGGATTAGGTGCAAACGGACATTCAATATATCCTACATGTTTTAGTTATGAAGATAATGATCCGGCAAGAATAAAAATGTGTACATCTTCTCAGGCAGGATGGGGAGTTGAAGGTTGTGTTAACGGTAACAGAATGAACTGTGCAGCATATATTATGGTAAACGGATGGACAATGCCGAAAAATTATCCGTGGAATTAATTTGATTTGTTTAGTAACTAAAAACCCTCTCAAATTATTGAGAGGGTTTTTTAAGTCTTGTATATCCGCAAAAACTATTTTGCAGATTTAGCAGCTTCAAATACCACATCGAAAGCTTCTTTGTCATTTACTGCCAATTCAGCAAGCATCTTTCTGTTAACTAAGATGTTAGCTTTTTTGCAGGCATTAACAAATCTTGAATAGCTCATGCCGCGTTCTCTGACTGCAGCGTTAATTCTTACAATCCAGAGTCTTCTCATGTTTCTCTTTGTAGTACGTCTGTCCCTGTAAGCATATTTTAATGCTTTCATAACAGCTGTATTAGCTACTTTAAATATTCTGCTTCTTGCTCCGATAAAACCTTTAGCAAGTTTTAAGATTTTTTTATGTCTGTTGCGACTTACGTTTCCACGTTTAATTCTCATAATTCACTGCTCCTATCTTGCATACTTCTTGTATGGTAACTCTTTAGATACCAGTTTTACATGTGTTTCAGATACATCAACCATCTTGAAAATTCTGCGTTTTCTAGATCCTGATTTGTGTTGGAGCAAGTGTCCTATACCTGCTTGTCTTTTTTGAATTTTACCTGATGCCGTTACTTTGTAACGTTTTGCAGCAGATTTGTGTGTTTTAAGTTTTGGCATTTTCTTCTCCTTTTTAATTAAGTAAAGTGTTATTGAATAATTTTAGGCATACCAAAGCCGTAAAATCTTCGTCCCTTTATACTATTACGAGCAAAATTATTTTTCAAGCGGGTTGCTGAGGAATTTTATACATGTTAACAAAATGTAACAATATCTCAAATGCAGTCAATTTCATGAAAAATCATGACTTTATATAAACAGGAAGGTAAATAAAGGTTAGGTTTATTATGGATGACATGTTTACATCACCAATGTACAGAGATATGATAGGTGCATCTACATCTCCTATGGGTATGGCATTAGGTGTAGGAAATCCTTATTATCAGACGAATTTTCTTGGCGGAACAATGTTATATACAGGTGTTCCCAAGGATGTTTACCATAGTATTAAGAACGAACAGGGACGCAATCTTTCGTATCTGAAAAAGGCTGTTATCGGTTTAGGAACATTTTTAGGCGGTACTTTGATATTAAGCAGATTCCACAAATTGGGCAAAGCTATTGCAAACACTAAAACTTATAAAAAATTATTCAAATAAAATTTATTCTAAATAAAATATATTCCAAAATAACAAATGTTATGGTAACATGTTCCTGACATTTGTTATTTTATTTAGGAGGTTTTTATGGCAAAAGATTGCAGTTTTGATGTAGTATCTGAATTTGACAGACAAGAGCTGGTTAACGCTGTCGATCAGGTAAAAAGAGATGTATCATCAAGATTTGATTTAAAGGATTCTAATTCCGAAATTGAGTTGGAGGGAGATAAATCTATTACCATTACTACAAGCGATGATATGAAATTGCGTAATATATATGATATTCTGCAATCTAAAATCGTAAAAAGAGGTTTAAATATAAGAATACTTGACCCTCAGCCTGTTGAAAATGCACTTGGCGGTCGTGTAAGAAGGGTTTATAACCTTAAAAAAGGATTAACACAAGAGCTGGCAAAGAAAATTGTTGCCGATATAAAAGATTCCAAAATAAAAGTTCAGGCATCTATTCAGGGCGACCAGATAAGAGTTTCCGGCAAGGATAAAGATAATCTTCAGGAAGTAATCAGAATGCTTCGCTCAAACGAAGAAAAATACGATTATCCGCTTCAGTTTACAAACTACAGATAAGTCGCAGAACGATATTTCGTGCTAAAATATAGCTATGATTTCTTTTAAGAATATTGATAATGAAGCGTTTGATTTATTCAGGCATAACGTAAAAAATTCAATCCCGTTTGAGGTTACGGGGTTGACATCCGTTTTGCGTTTATATCTTGCAATTAAGGCAGGGGAGTATTCAAAAAAGGATGTACTGTTTATTACTTCATCCGAACAGAGTGCCTTAAAATACAAAAATGATTTTTCAAAACTTTTTGAAGAAGATGCTGAAGTTTTTCCGTTTCAGGATATATCGTTGTATGAGGCGGTTGGTTCAAACAAATATAATTACTCAGAACAGGTCGAAGTGCTTTTAAATAAGCCTAAAATTGTTATTGCACCCGTAAAGTCCCTTTTGGAAAAATTCCCTAAAGAAGATTTTTATAAAAATAATTCAATTCGCATAAAAGTCGGGGATGAAATTGATACAAAAAAATTTGCCAAAAAACTCACAAATCTTGGTTACAAAAGAGCAACCATGGTTACTGATATTCAGGAATTCAGTATAAGAGGAGATATCATAGATGTGTATTCTCTTGATAAATTCCCGGTGCGTATTGAATTATGGGGTGATGAAGTCGTTGATATAAGATATTTCAACAATGAAACCCAAAAATCCGTTGAAAAAATAAAAGAAGCTGTTTTAATGCCGATATATAAGTTTATTGCACCCGAAAAAACGGAGTTTTCGGATGAAGAGGGGTACTTTGAGGGAATAGAAGTTTATCAGAGTTATTTTAATCCTGATTTGGTTACGGTTTTTGATTATTTTAAAGATTATATAATTGTTTGTGACGAAACCTCAGAAATATATGCCAAATACGAATATTTGGATAAAAATGCCGATGAGCAGCTTGAAGAAAATCTTAAATCAGAGCTGATTAAAAAACTGAAAACAAAAAATCATCAGACTTATGATGAATTTGAAAAAAATATGGCACGGTTTATGCGTGTCGGATTGGATAATTTTATAGAGGCAAATTCTATGGAATTAATTGAATTCAACACTCAGCCTGTAAGAAATTTTTCTATTAATCCTGATGATGCGGCACAATTTATACTTGATAATCCTGATTATAATATAGTTATTTCGACTGATTATCCTGACAGAGTGAATGAAATTTTAACCGAACGGGGCGTTTGTAAAGATATTGAGTACATTCAGTCAATAACTTCTCACGGATGTATTTTAGATGACTTTAAAACAATTATTATAACTGACAGAGAATTATTTAATAAGCGTAATAAGGAAGTTACTTCTTCAAGGAAGTCTTATTATAAGGAAAAAGCCGAATATATTGAGAGTATAAATGATATTCAGGAGGGTGAATATGTCGTACATAATATTCACGGTGTCGGGATATATAAAGGGTTAACACAACAGGAAATTGACGGTCAGTTAAAGGATTATCTGACTATTGAATACGCAAGCAACGATAAACTTCATATTCCTGCGGAGCAAATTAATCTGCTGTGCAGGTACAGAGGTTCGGGTTCGGTTAAACCGAAGCTTTCCCGTATGGGCGGTAAAGACTGGGATAATACGAAAGCTAAGGTTAAAAAAGAAGTAGAACAGGTTGCTTATGACTTATTAAGGCTTTATGCCCGAAGAAAAATGCAAAAAGGCATACAGTTTCTTCCGGATACTAATTGGCAAGTTGAGATGGAGGACGCATTTGAGTACACAGAAACACCTGATCAGATGCGTGCAATTGTTGAAGTTAAATCCGATATGGAAAGTGAAAATCCTATGGACAGACTTGTCTGCGGCGATGTTGGTTTTGGTAAAACAGAAGTTGCTATGAGAGCAATATTTAAAGCCGTAACATCAGGGAAACAGGCTGCCGTTATTGTCCCGACAACAATTCTTGCCCTGCAGCATTTTCAGACTATGTCGGAACGTTTCAGCCCTTTTGGGGTAAAAGTGGAACTTTTATCCAGATTCAGAACGTCAAAAGAACAAAAAGAAACAGTAAAACACTTGGCAACAGGCGAATGTGATGTTGTTATAGGTACGCACAGATTATTGCAAAACGGAATTGTGTTTAAGGATTTGGGACTTTTGGTTATTGATGAAGAACACCGTTTCGGGGTTCGTCATAAAGAAAAACTGAAACAATTAAGGGAAAATATAGATATTATTACGATGTCGGCAACACCTATTCCAAGAACTCTTTATATGTCTTTGTCAGGGATAAAGGATATGTCGGTAATTAATACTCCGCCTAAAAACAGATTGCCTATAAAGACTTATGTCGGGGCATGGAATGAAAATATGGCAAGAAATGCCATAATCCATGAATTAGACCGTGAAGGTCAGGTATTTTATCTTTACAACAGGGTTGAAACTATAGAAGAATTTAAATTCAGACTTCAACAGCTTGTACCGAATGCCAGAATTGCCGTAGGGCATGGGCAGATGGACGAAAAACAGCTTGAGCAGGTTATTGTGGATTTTTCAAATCATGAATACGATATTTTGCTTGCAACGACAATTATTGAAAACGGTATTGATATTCCTAATGCAAATACAATGATTGTGCATGATGCGGATCGTTTTGGGCTTGCACAGCTTTATCAGTTAAGAGGACGTGTGGGAAGAAGCCAGCGTCAGGCATATTGTTATTGCTTTTATAATCATACAAAAACCATGACAAAAGAAGCCGTACAAAGATTAAAGGCAATAAAAGAATTTACGACATTAGGAAGCGGTTATCAGATTGCATTAAGAGATGTTGAAATAAGAGGTATCGGAAATATTCTCGGGACAAAACAGCATGGGCATATGATAAATGTCGGATTTGATACATACTGCCAATTATTGGAAGAAACAGTCCATGAGCTTCAGGGCGAGCATATTGAAAATAAAGTCGATACCATTGTTGATATAAATGTAACGGCATTTATTCCTGATGAATGGGTAGGTTCAAAAGAGCAGAAGATGATTGAATATAAGCGTTTGGCGGATGTAAAAAATAATGTTGAACTGGATTATATTACTGAGGAATGGAAAGACCGTTTTTCAAAACCTCCCGAAAGTGTTGAAAACCTAATAAAGCTTATAAAAATAAGACTTGCGGCAACTGATGTAGGAATTTCATTAATAAGAGAAACTCCTGAAAATATAAGAATTTATACTCCTTACACAAGTATGGAATGGAAACTTATTCAGGCACAATTACCATCCGAAATACTGAAAAGAATAAAGTTTATGCAGGCACCTCCGTCTTGTCAGGAGGGGATTTCCATATTATTGCTTAACAATTCTTATATGAATTTTGATGAAATATTTAACATTTTAACAGATTTGTTTTATTATATACATAAAGTAAGTAACGAATACTCAAAATAAAGAAAGAGAGAGATATTGATGAAGGGAAAAAATTTACTTATTACATTGGCAGCTTCTGCAATGTTATTTTCAGGTTGCGGAATAAAATCTGCAGAAACTATTATTAAGGTTAATGATATGAACATTTCTCAGGCACAGTTTGATGCTGAATTGGATAAGGAAGCAAAAGTTATTCAGGCTAGTCCTCTGAAAGTTAATATTAAAGATGCAAACAATGTTTTTATGTACAATCTTGTTAAATCAAGAATTGTAAATGAATTGATTATTAAAACATTATTAGATGATGAAATCGCAAAAAGAGGTATCAAGGTTACTAACGATGATATAAATGATGCAATTAAAGATATAGTTGAAAAAGTCGGTTCAAAAGAAAATTTAGACAAGATACTGAAACAAAACGGTGTTTCTGCATCAGAATTTAAAAAAGATTTAAAAGAACAGGTTAAGATGAAAAAATTAGCTGAAAGCCTTGGCAGCTATGAGGTTACTGATGCTGATGCCAAAGAATTTTACAACAAAAATATTGAAAAGTTCAAATTCCCTGATAAGGTACGAGCTTCTCATATTTTAATCGCTGTTAATCCTGAAGAAATAACGGAAATTATTAAATCTGATTCTAAAAATGCTAATTTAAGCGAGGCTGAAATTAAAGCAAAAGTTCAGGAAGAAATTAAAGCTAAAGAAGCAAAAGCAAAAGAACTTTTCAATCAGGCAAAACAAGATCCTTCAAATTTTGCAAAATTAGCTAAAGATAACTCAGACGATACAGTTTCTGCTCAAAAAGGCGGCGATTTAGGTTTCTTCGCTAAACAGGAAATGGTTCCCGAATTTGCAAACGCATCTTTCGGTGCTAAACCTGAAACTGTTGTAGGACCTGTTAAAACTCAATACGGCTATCATATTATTTATGTAAAAGACAGAATGGCTGCAGGTCAAAAACCGTTTGAAAAAGAAAAGAATAGCATTAAGGAACATATTAAGAACCAAAAACAGCTGGAAAAAGTTGACCAGTTGGTTGAATCATTAAAGAAAAATGCTAAGATAGAATATGTAAATAAGGATTACGATCCTGAAGAAGTTCAAAAAGCTGTTCAAAAAGCTATAATGGACAGTTCCGAAGCAGCTCAAAAAGCGGCTAAAGATAATGCAAAAGAATAAAATTAAGCAAAGGTAGTAAGATAAAATATAGCGGATAATGAATTATCATTATCCGCTTTTTATTATTTGTTCCTGTTAAGTTAAAATTATGTAAAGATACTTCCATAAAAATATTTTAGAAGTATAATCATTTATAAATGATGCATTATTAAGTTAAGGGAAAAAATTTTATTATGCAACAGACTGTTGAGAGAAGAAAAATAGAAAATGTCGATTTTAATATAGATTTGGCACAGAGCTTTGGTTTTTATAAAAATAATGCGGAAACATCTTTATTGGATTATGCAAGTTCGGTAAATATTTCCTGCGGATTTCACGCAGGTGATCCGATGTCTATAAGAGAGGCATTACTAAAAGCAAAAGAAAAAAATGTTGTAGTTGGTGCACATATAGGATTTCATGATATTCAGGGCTTCGGGTATCGTCAGATGGAGCTGTCGGAAGATGAAATTGAAGCACTTGTTGTATATCAGGTAGGTGCATTGATGTCGTTTGCAAAAACATATAAACTTGAAATTGAACATGTAAGACCGCATGGTGCGATGTATCAGCAGGCAGCGGAGGATTTTAATTTTGCCTGTGCTATTGCAAAAGCTGTTAAAAAGTGTTCTCAATGGCTTGTTTATTACGGTGCGGCAGGTGAAGTTACCCAAAAAGTCGGAGAGTATATAAATCTTCCTGTTGCTCAGGAAATTCACCTCGAAAAGAATTATAACGTAGATGGAAGTATTGATTTTTCAAGAAAAGATGTTGAAAATATTTTCGGTTCAATTAACCGGTTAAAAACACTTCTTGCAACATCTCAAATTGATAATATCGCAGGCGGAAGAACTCCTGTGGAAGTTGATACAATACATTTTTCCAATAAAATTGCTAATGCGGAAGCTTTGATTAAGCAGGCAAGAGAAATTATAGTACCTGTTCCGGTAAACTATAAGAATGCCTGCAAATCAGGATGGGTAGATTAATAAAGAATAAAACGGTTGGGATATAAATATGAGTAAATTTACTGATAATATGAAAATACCGAAAGATGCCGGTTGGTTAATTCCGGGCTTGCAGGTAAAAAGATGGTTTATAATGATATTTGTCGGTGCGGTGCTTATTGCCCTCGGACTATTGATATTATGTGATATAAGACCAATATTTTATACAATGGAATTCATTAAAAAATTAGCAATGAGGGTTTCTACCGAATGGATTGCGTTTGCTGTTGTTATGTTCGGTGCGGCATTATTTTTTAAAGGCTGGCAAAAAACAAATCTTTCAATGCTCGATTTAAACAACGGCAAAGAAAACGAAACTTTACTTGAAGCCTTATACAGGAGAAGAAAATTAAACAGAGGTCCGAAAATTGTCGCAATAGGCGGTGGCACAGGTCTTTCAATGTTGTTGAAAGGTATAAAGCATATTACAAACAATATTACGGCAGTTGTTACAGTCGGTGATGACGGCGGTAGCTCAGGAAGACTCAGGGAAGAACTGGGTGTACTGCCTCCCGGTGATATCAGAAACTGTATTGCTGCGTTAGCGGATGATGAAGATTTGGTTACAAAGCTTTTCCAATATCGTTTCAAATCAGGTGAGGGTCTTGAAGGTCACAGTTTCGGTAATTTATTCCTTACGGCTTTATGTTCAATTACGGGTGATATGGTTCGTGCGGTTAAAGAATCCTCAAATGTATTATCTATCAGGGGCAGGGTTTTGCCTTCTACATTGGATGATATGAAGCTTGTTGCAGAAATGGAAGACGGCAGAATTGTTCACGGTGAGTCAAATATTCCTGAAGCTAACGGTAAAATTAAGAGATTGTATACTGACCCTAAGAAGTGTAAAGCCTTAGAAGAGGTTATTTTTGCAATAAAGAGTGCCGACTTAATTATACTTGGCCCGGGAAGCTTATATACAAGTGTTATTCCAAATCTTTTGATAGAAGAAATCTCAAAAGAGGTTGTCGCATCTAATGCAAAGAAAATATATGTTTGCAATATCATGACTCAACCCGGTGAAACTGATGGATATTCGGCTTCTGACCATATTCAGGCATTGATGCGTCATGCAAACAGCAGAAAACTCATTGATGCTGTTTTGGTTAACGATTATTTACCTCCAAATTTGGCAGATAAATACAGAATGGCACACTCATATCCGGTAAAAATTGATTCGGATAATATTAAAAAACTGGGTGTTAAAATATTCTCTAAAAAATTAATTGAAGACAGCAGAGAAGGTCTTGTAAGACACAGTTCTCACCGTGTTGCAAGAGCTATATACTACTGGTTCAGAAAAGAACTTAAAAACGGTAAAAATAAAAAAGATGAGGATTAATCTAAGATAACCGGAGTACTGTTATTATGTCAAAAAAGGTAACCGTTAATATAATTAAACAATACAAAGCAAATAAAGAAAAATTTTCAGTCTTAACTGCTTATGATTGTTATACCGCAAAATATTTGGATGAAGCAGGAATAGATATAGTTTTAATTGGTGATAGTCTTGCTATGGTGGCATTAGGGTATGAAAATACCAATTCTGTCGGAATTGAAGAAATGAGTATATTTACAAAGGCTGTCGCAAAGGGTGTAAACAGGGCTTTTGTCGTGACCGACATGCCGTTTTTAAGCTATCATACAAGTATAGAAGATGCGGTCAAAAATTGCGGTCAAATGATAAAATTTGGTGCTAACGGGGTAAAAATAGAGGGCGGAAGTGATTATATTATATCTGTTGTTGAGAGATTAACTTCCGTAGGAATACCTGTAATGGGGCATTTGGGTTTTACTCCGCAATTCCTGAATCAGTTGGGCGGATATAAAATTCAGGGAAAAACCAAAGAGGCAGCCAATAAGATTCTGTTACAAGCAAAGAAATTGGAAAAGGCAGGAGTATTTTCTATTGTTCTTGAGATGATGCCGGAAGATAGTGCAAAATATATAACAGATAGTTTGACAATTCCGACAATTTCTTGCGGTGCAGGGAGATATTGTGATGCACAGGTTCTTGTTTCTGATGATGTATTTGGCAAATATCCGGAATTTAAGCCTAAATTTGCAAGAAAATATGCTGATATGGGAAAATTAATATTTGATAGTGCCAAAAAATTTAATGATGATGTTAAAAACGGCAAATTCCCCGATGAATCGGAGGTTTTTTAAATGAGTGTTTTTTCGGATTTGTACATTTAAGTCTTAAAAAATTTCAGAAGAGAGGTATAACAAATGTTATTACATACAGTAGATGAAGTAAGAAAACAAATAAAAGAGTGGAAAAAGCAAGGTTTAACAGTTGGTTTGGTTCCTACAATGGGGGCTTTACATAATGGTCATAAAAGCCTTATTGATAAAAGTGTAGAAAAATGCGATAAAACTGTTGTTTCGGTATTCGTAAATCCGATACAATTTTGTCCGGGAGAGGATTTGGATAAATATCCGAGAACTCTTGAAGAGGATAACAAACTTTGTGAAGCTGCGGGTGTTGACATTGTTTTTGCTCCAAGCCCAAAGGAAATGTACGGTGAAGGACATATCTTATCCAATGATTTTCTGACATACGTTATTCCGCCATTTTTTTATACTGACAAATTGTGCGGGAAATCCCGTGTAGGGCATTTCGATGGGGTTTGTACGGTTGTAAATAAATTGTTTAATATTGTACAACCTGATTTTGCATTTTTTGGTAAAAAAGATATGCAGCAGTTAATAATTCTTAAAAAAATGGTACAAGATTTGAACATACCTGTTGAGATAATTCCATGCCCTATTATCCGTGAAGAAAGCGGATTAGCACTAAGTTCAAGAAATAAATATCTGACTGAACGGGGGAAAGAAAATGCTCTTGCATTGAGTAAACTTTTATTTAATATAAAGGTATGTTATAATAAAGGTATAACTGATACGGAAGTTTTATCAGAAACAGCATATTCTTTTTTGAATGAAAATCATTCCCTTGAATATCTGGAATTTAGAGATAAAGATACTTTAGAGGAAAAGAAAGTTGCTGACAACAATACTGTTGTATTTATTGCAGCAAGAGTTGAAAACGTAAGACTAATCGATAATGTAGAACTTAATTAAGAAGGTTGGGTATAATGTCATTAAGTGTTAAATCTTTTGAAAAATTAAAACAGATAGTAAAATTTTTTGAACATACTTGTATAGCATTGCAAATAGTAGTTTTGCTGGCAGTATTTTTATGCTGTTTAGATGTAATACTTGCAGTATTTCACAATAATGCTCTTGATGTTATAAATCCGTTTTTTGATTTTATCAGAGGATGGGTAACATCAATGTTTGGTGCAAATATAAAATCCACTCACCCTGATATTGATGGCAGACTCGTATTATTCGTTGTATTTGGTATTGTACTTGCTTTCTTTATTTCTCAGATAAAAATGGCTTTACACAGTTTTTGCGTTGTTATTCATTCTAAAATTGTAACGACAAAAATGAAAGTAGAAGAAGATTTTAATAAAAAATTAAAAAGCGATATTGAGCAGGATATTATGGATCAAAGTAATTTCTTAATGGCTATTCAGATAAGAATCAGATCGGTTATCAAAGATCAAATTGGAAATGATGGTCCAAGTATTGATGATATGGAAGCGGCTAAGGTTGAAATTATCAACAAATTCTTTGAACAAATTAAGCTTGTTAAAGGATTAAGATTTTCAAAAGATAATGATATATTGTTGTTGTCTTCTACAAGTATAAATAATTTTGATTTAGTAAATACCAGTGTTTCTACAATCATAGAAAATTTGAGAGTTGAATATAAAGCTAAGAAAATAAATGTCAGAACAAGGATGGCTGTAACAGTTTATAAAATGACTACTCCTATGGTTACTGCATATAAATCTATTAAACCATTATTAGACCTGAATGCATTAAATGAGTTATTGTGTTTTGGTAATTTTAGAAACAGATATGAGTTAATTGCAAACAGAAAATACAATATAGCAGTAAAAGGTAAATACGATTTGAATAATAGTACTGAAGAAACCGTATGGAGCGTAGTTAAGAAATATTAAGCATGGCTCTTGATTTATGAATATTTTTTTGGTACCATCAACCTTGTAGACCGCAGACAATTAGCTGGGGTCGGGGCGGTAAGAGGCTCGAATATTACGGAAATAGTTTGTAAGATATGTTCTGTAAGTGAGTTTTATCGGATTCCGGTTTCATTAAATATCTGAAAAGATGGCTAATCGAGGTTACACAAGTCGAAATTATGTTGAATTTATGCGTGTGTAATATTTTGCGGTTCTAAACAGTAGGAATTGCAAAATTTTTTATTGTTTAGACACACAAAGGTCGATAAAAAGAAATTACATTAAAGGAGCAAAAATGGCAACAAAAGCATTTAAATCAGAAAAAATCGATGCAATTAAAGCAAAAGTTGAAAAAGCTCAGGTAGCACTTGTTACGGAATATAAAGGTTATACCGTAGAAGAAATCACAAATTTAAGACGTGAACTTCAGAAACAGGGCGGCGACTATATGGTTACTAAAAATACATTGGCCAAGGTTGCTGTAAAAGGTACTGACTTTGAACCTTTGACTGATTTGATGAAAGGACCTATTGCTATTGCATTTGGGTTTGAAGATCAGGTTAGTCCTGCTAAGATTGTATCTAAGTTTATTAAAGACACTAAAAAGGGTGAAATTCTTGGTGCTGTTATGGAAGGTAATTTGTTATCTGCAGCAGATGCAAAAGCATTGGCAAATCTTCCTTCAAAAGAAGAACTTTATGCAAAAATGCTTGGTTCTATCAATTCACCGGCAACAGGTCTTACACTTGGTATCAATGGCGTTATGGCAGCACTTACAAGAGCTGTTGCAGCTGTCAGAGATCAAAAAGCTGCTTAATTGCGGCATAGCGGAACAAGTTTCCGTATAAATAGGGTAATTTAGATTACCGATAGAAAAGTTACAAAAAAAATTAAAAGGAGAAAAAATAATGAGTAATGTAGAAACTATTTTAGAATCAATTGAAAAATTGACTTTGTTAGAAGCAGCTGAATTAGTAAAAGCTATGGAAGAAAAATTCGGCGTATCAGCAGCAGCTCCTGTAGCAGTTGCAGCAGCTCCTGCAGCAGCAGGTGCAGCTCCTGCAGCAGATGAAGCTTCTGAAGTTAACGTAATCTTGGCATCTGCAGGTGCTAATAAGATTGCTGTATTGAAAGAAGTTCGTGCTATCACTGGTCTTGGCTTGAAAGAAGCTAAAGATTTAGTTGATGGTGCTCCTAAGGCAATTAAAGAAGGCGTTAAGAAAGAAGACGCTGAAGCTATTAAAAAACAGCTTGAAGCAGCTGGTGCTACTGTTGAAATCAAGTAGTTTGATTTTAAACAATTTATTACAATTAACCCTCTTATATTCCGTATAAGAGGGTTGATTTTTAGTGTAGAAATATGTTATTTTTATAGTGATTTTATGAAAATATTATTTGTAACAGATTTATATCCGGTAAAAGACGATGAGAAAAATACACCCAAAACGCTTTTTAATTTTGTTGAAGGCTGGCGTGACGAGAGTGTTGATGTCTGTGTTTTAAAGCCTAATTTTTTGTTTAATTCCTATATCCGGAAAAAGCCTTATTATAAGACGGGACAATACGGGAATGTTTTTAATGTAAATTATATGATGCCGTTTTGGGGTAATGTCAGAGAGAAGTTAGGTGATTTTAAAGATGAAGATTATGATATTGTTGTGGCTCATATGCCGTCCGGAATTTTATTTGCCGATAAATTAGGATTACCTTTTATTGCAGGCATACATAATTCTGATATAGAGATATTGTCAAATTCTTTATACGCCTTTCATTTTCGTAAGCGAGAGATTAAGGCTTTGGAACATGCAAAAGCTATTGCCTGCCGTTCGTACGTTATTAAAAACAAATTACTGAGGATGTTTCCTCAGTTTGAGAGTAAAACTTTTGTTGCACCCTCGGGAATTGATGAAAAATATATAATAAGTAATTTTACGCACAGTCTGAACAAAGATAAGTTAAAAATAGTTACCTGTGCTAATTTAATTAAGCGGAAAAATATTGACAAGATAATATATGGAATAAAAGATATTGAGGGTGTAGAATTATTTGTTGTGGGTGATGGAGAGGATTTAGCAAGATTGAAATCAATAAATAGCCACAATGTTGTTTTTTTAGGACGGTTACCTCACAAGGAAGTTTTTAATGTGATGAGAAATTCCGATATTTTTATTTTGCCGAGTACCGGAGAAACATTTGGCATGGTGTATTTGGAGGCAATGGCAAGCGGTTGTGTAGCAATTTGTACTGAAAATGATGGTATAGACGGTATTATAAAAAATGGTGAAAACGGATTTACAGTAAAGCCAAATGAAGAATCAATTAAAAATATTGTTCAAAAAATTCAGGATATGGATATTTCTGAATTAAATAAAATTCGTGAAAATTCATTACAAACTATAAGGCAGTACACGGAACAAGCCTGTTGCGAAAATTATTTAAGTAATATAAAAAAATATATATAAGTAAGGAGGTTATAATGGCAGAAGATTGTATTTTTTGTAAGATTGTAAATGGTGATTTTAATACGGAATTTGTATATGAAACAGATAAATTAGTAGTATTTAAGGATATAAATCCAAAAGCTCCTATTCATTTATTGGTTGTTCCAAAGCTGCATGTTGCTTCTTTAAATGAACTTGATGACAGAGAATTGTTAGCTGATTTAATGATGGGAGTTAAAGAAGTTACAAAAAAAATCGGATTAAAATCGTACAGGACTCAGATTAATACCGGAAAAGAAGCAGGACAGGAAGTATTCCACTTACATATTCATATTCTTGGAAAATAATAATTATTGCGTGTTTATGTTATAATTTTATTTGTTCACAGAATTAGGGAGAACTTTTTAATGAAAAACGGTATAGAAAACGGATATTACCATGAAATTACGCCAAACGGTTTTGGAATTGCAATAAAAGCCGGTAAAGTGCTATTTTCAAAACAGTCAGAATTTCAAAAAGTAGAAGTTTTTGAAACGGAAAGCAGTTTAGGCAGAGTGCTAACGCTGGATGATTTAATGATGACTACTGAAGGTGATGAATTTCATTATCATGAAATGATTGCACATATACCTATGATGAATCATAAAAATCCTGAAACTGTGCTTGTAATCGGTGGCGGTGACGGCGGTACAATAAGAGAAGTACTTAAACACAAAACCGTAAAAAGAGTCGTCCTTTGTGAAATTGACGGTATGGTAATTGATGCGTGTAAGGAATTTTTACCGACTATATCCTGCGAGCTTGATAATCCAAAGGTTGAAATTCTTGTTCAGGATGCAATTGAATATATTAAAGATAAGAAAAATGAATTTGACATTGTTCTTATTGATTCTACAGACCCAATGGGACCTGGTGAAGGATTATTTACGGATGAGTTTTATACAAATGTAAAAAATTCACTGAAAGATGGCGGCATAATGGTCGCTCAGTCAGAATCCCCATTCGCACAGGCTGAATCTGTTAAAAAGATGTATGTTCAACTGAAAAAAGTATTTCCGATTTGTTCAACATATACTTCAAATATTCCGACATATCCGGGTGGATATTGGGCTTGGGCATTTTGTTCAAAAGATGTTGAGCCTTTATCATACATAGATGAAGCTCGTTGTGCAGAGATTACAAAAACCTGTAAAATATATAACAGAGATTATCACTTGGCACGATTTGCTTTACCAAATTATTTGAAAGAATTATTGTAAAAAATATAAAGGTTTATAAATTATGTACATATCCATTGTAATTTCAGCTATAATACTAACTTTGCTGATATCAGCATTATTAATTCTGCACTGGGCTGCTTCTGTTTTACCTTTTGCGGCACAGGCTATAGCCACAGTTGAGATGATTATACTTTTAAGTATACTTATTCTGGTTCATGAGGCCGGACACTTTTTTGTGGCGGAATTATTTAAAATGAAAGTTACAAAATTCGCATTTGGTCTGCCTATAGGACCTACATTATGGCGTAAGAAATTTGGTGATGTTGAAATATTAATTCATGCATTTTTATTCGGCGGATATGTTGCATTTCCGGATGATGATAAGGAATTAAATTTACCTGAAGATTCTCCCGACAGATTTTTAAACAGACCTGCATATCAGCGGTTTTGGGTATTATCGGCAGGTGTTATTGCAAATTTAATCTGTGCATTTTTGTTTGTTGCGGTTACGGCAGGTATTTGGGGTAAAATGCCGTCCGGCAAGTATGATGTTTATGTTAAGAGTATTACTGCCGAAAAGACTGAATCTGTATGGAATTCAGGAATGCAGGCAGGTGATAAGATTATTCAAATAAACGGTACAAACGTTACAAATCCAAATGCACTTGTAATGTATGCCCAGTTGAGTAAAAAATTTGACGGTAAGGTTGATAATGCTTCATTTGAAGAAAATTATGGAAATTTAAAAAAGATAAATCCGGCATTTGCAAGAGATGAAATTATTCCGGCAGATGTAATAATAAAACTTCCGAAAAGGGTTCCTGAACAACCGTTTGTATTAAACGAGGATATTATTATCGGATTAGAAGCGTATAAAGATAAACGAACCGATTTATCTGACTCACAAAAGGCTATAAGGGACAGTCTTAACGAAAAGAATATTCTAGTTTCAGATGGCACATATTCGTTGGCAGATATTGCATATGCAATTACCGATAATAGTTGTCCTTTGAATATTACCGTTGAGAGAAACGGTGAAACAATAGAGTTAGAGGCTATTTATCCTAATGAACAGGGACTTATCGGGATAATGATGGACATTAAAGAAGTTCCTGTTATCACAAAAGGTGTGCCGTCAATTATTAGTGCAAGTACAAAATATTTATGGACGCAGACAAAATTGTTCTGTTATAGTTGGTATCAGTTATTTACGGGTAAACTTCCGATGAGCAGTTTGCACGGAATTATCGCTGTTGCCAAAGTAGGCGGTGATATTATCCATTCAAGCGGTCTGTTCTCAGGATTGTTGCTAACTGCAGTTATTTCATTATATTTGGCGATATTCAATTTCTTGCCAATTCCTGCTTTAGATGGCGGGCATGTTTTGTTCCTGATTATTGAAAAGATAAGAGGCAAAAAAGTTGATGAAGAAACTGCCGATAAAATTATGACGGTATTCTTTATATTTTTAATTCTTTTAATTATAGTAGTTTGTGCAAACGATATTTATGCACTTGTTATGAATAAGATATAAAATATTGCAGTGTAAATTTCATTGTAAAAGGGTTGAATAGAAATATTCAGCCCTTTTGCTAAAATTTATATGTTATTTAATTTTTATTAAGGTTATTTCCATTTTTATGGACAAAATTTGTTTAGTGTAATAAAATAAAAACGGAATTAAGATTAATATTTATTTTATGAGATGACCTAATATTACTCTGTCAATACCGGCTAAATCTTTTATAATTTCAATATCAGTAAAACCGTGTTGTTTCATTATTTCAGAAACTTTTCCGGATTGATTGATACCAAGTTCAAAAATCAGAAACCCGCAGGAATTTAATATTCGAGGTGCTTCGGAAGTTATCCGCAAATAGAAATTTACCCCAGATTCATCTTCCGCAAAAAGCGCCTCTGCGGGGTCAAATTTTACTTCATTCTGTAAATTATCTTTTTCGCTAATCGGTATATAAGGCGGATTTGAAATTATTATATCGAATTTTTCAGATGGTTTAACGTTTGAAAAAATATCCGATTTCCTGAAAATAGCTTTGTTATAAAGATTTAGTCTTGAAGCGTTATCAAGTGCAACCTGCAAGGCATCATTTGAAATATCCAAACCTATAATTTGGCAATCCGTATGTTTGGCTATTGTGCAGGCAATACATCCGCTTCCTGTACCAACGTCCAATGCCATTTTTAAATTGTTTTCGTTTATTATATCAATCGATTTTCTGACAAGAAATTCTGTTTCATCTCGGGGAATGAGTACGGACGGATTTACGATAAACTTTTCCCCCATAAAATCCGCAAACCCTATAATATGTTGAATGGGTTTTCTTGTTGATGCACGTTCAAGGGCTTTTTCTTTAACAATTTCCAGTTTGTCTGAGTCAAGTTTTTTGCCAAGTATTATGTCTTTTGCGGAATAGTTGCAAAAATGTTCAATAAGAAGTTTAACTTCAGTTTTGGCTTCATTTTCTTCTATACCTGCATCTGTCAGTATTTTTACTATTTCTTGTATTGTTGTCATGGCTATAATCCTGTGTTATTGTATAATTTTAGCTCCTCTATAAGCTCAAATATTGAAATCAGTTCATTTAAAAACACTTCATATTGTTTTGTATCAGTTACAGGTTTACTTAAATCTCCTAAGGAGAATAAATCTTTCCTGACAGGTATTGCCATTAACAAAGTATTATTTAAGAAACTGCAGGATATTGTTTTTGCCTCAAATACGCTTTGAATATTTTTAAATCTTTCCATAAAAGTAGTTGTTAGCAGGTATCTCGCCTCTACCTGATCGTTTGAACGTACATGGAATTTCTTTGAAAATTCAGGATCTTCAAGCTTTACCTCATCATAAGGTCCGGAATTTATTAATGCTTTTGGTACCACTATTGTATGACTTTTAAAATGTTTTGGAATTTCTAATTTTATTACAACACCTCTAAAAGCAGTATGAGTCTGTTGTCTTCCTTTGGAATCTCTGGTTTTGTAGTACAAATGCATTTCTGAAATATTTATTGGTACATTCTTATATGAACCGATAAAATTATCGTCAACATCCATATTTTCAAAGTGTGATATTATTTTAGAGTCTTTAAGTTCATATATGCTAATAATCGCATTCGTTGTCCATTTAAAATCTCCGAATGCATTGAGAGCTATTGGCATAATTTTTGATTTTAAGCTGTTTTCAAAATTCTTTTTGGCAAATTGCTTTGTTAAAAACATTACAATAGAAGTTACTATCGCTATTGCAAAACAGCAATTGAATATAATAGATATCCAATTACCACTCGTCAAACCCATATCATCTTTGCATAAAAAAATTACTACAATACTTGCTATAATGGAAACAGATAATCCTATTATGCTTGAAATTTTCCTAGCCTTTATACGCTCTTTATCAAGCGGTCTTAGTGCGGGCAAAACAGTACTGTGAAATATTTTATTAAAATTACTCTTAAACTCATTAATGCTTTGATTACCCACCATGGTTTGTTCCTTGTTATTTCTGTTATATTTGTATCATAGTTAATAATAATATATGTTAAATCATTTACCTATATGAATTTTGTAAATTCAATACTTGCATAAAATCCGTATATACGTTATAATATCTAAATGGAGTAGGTAAAATATTATTTACTTTGACAATTAGTTTATTAAATTAGGAGACACAAAAATGTACCAAGATGAAAAGCTCGTGTGTGAAGATTGCGGTTGTGAATTTGTTTTTACTGTAGGAGAACAGGAATTTTATGCCGAAAAAGGACTTGTAAATAAACCAAAAAGATGTCCTGAATGCAGAAAAAAACGCAGACAGGCAAATCGCAGATCCCGCAGAATGTATGATGCAGTTTGCTCTAAATGCGGAGCTCAAACTCAAGTTCCATTTAAACCTATTCCGGGAAAAGAAGTTTTCTGTAAAGAATGCTTTGTAAAAGAAGAACATTAATTTTAAAAATTAATAAAATTAAAAAGACCGCCATTGGCGGTCTTTTTAATTAAAAACATTGTATTATCAATTATATAATATGCATATTATCGACAATTTCTTTGCGTTGAACCCAAATTTCCATACCGAGTTCTTCGCCTGATTTTATTAATGCTTCTTTTATTTCTTTAAAAGAATATTTTGATTTTTCGATATTACCAAGCATAAACATAACAAAATGTCCCTGCATTAATGTTTGCTTGATGTCTTCAATATTTACTTCATATTTTGCAAGTACGGCAGTTACGGTTGCAACAATTCCTACTTTGTCAACGCCCTGTACCGTTACAATAATTTGTTGATCTGACATTACGCATTATCCTCCGTAGTTATCGGTTTTAGCCAATCTCTGTTAATAAGTTTTCCAACTTTATGTTTTCTGCAATATTCCGCCAAATCTTTTTTGATTTCAGGTGCAAGAATATACATAGTAATAATATTCGGGATAGACATACCTATCATCATAGCATCGGTTAAATTTATAACAGAACTTACATTCATAACAGAACCGATTATAGTGAATGCAAGAAATATAAACTGGAATGCAAGAGTTCTTCTTTTGCCCTCGCCTACAAGGAAATTCCATGCTTTTAGCGAGTAATAAGCCCATGAAAGTATTGTCGTTACCGCAAACAGTACCACAACAACGGCTAATACATAAGGAAACCAGCTAAATACCGTTTCAAAAGCATTTGAGGTCAACTGTATTCCGTTTACTCCCTCAACACCAACATACGAATTTGTAATTATAATTATTGTAGCAGTTAAAAGACAAATAAGTCCCGTAAATAACGGTTCTGTTAATGATACAAATCCCAATGATATAGGTTCTTTTGTTTGAGCTGTAGCATAAGCAATAGGGGCAGAGCCTGTACCTGCTTCATTTGTTTGTACGGAACGTCTTAACCCTGCAATAATTACTCCTACAAATCCGCCGTATGCCGCACTCGGGTGGAATGCTTCATGGCAGATTGTTGACATTGCATGTCCTAAATTATGAATATTAACTATAACAATGAATAATCCGCCAAATACATACAGCAGGCACATAAACGGTATAACTTTTTCCGCTACTTTTGCTATTTGTTTAATTCCGCCGATAATAATAATTCCGAGGATAATGGCAGTAATTAAGCCTACAAGCCACATTTTATCGCCCATAAATCCTTCTGCACCGCCTGTTACGTTAACAATTTGCTGTGCAGTCTGATTAATCTGAATCATATTACCGCCAGCAAGTCCTGCACCTATGCAAAGTATTGCAAAAAGCACAGAAAGCGGCTGACCGAGCCATCTCATTTTTTTCCTTGTTAAACCGTGTGCCATATAATGCATAGGTCCTCCGGAAATTGAACCGTCAAGATTAAATCTTCTGTATTTTATAGCCAATGCGGCTTCCACAAATTTCAATGACATACCGAGAATTGCACCGACAAACATCCAAAATACCGCTCCCGGTCCGCCGATAGAAATAGAAATTGCGACACCTGCGATACTGCCCAGTCCGATAGTTCCTGATAATGCCGTCATCAAAGATTGTAGAGGTGAAACTTCTCCGCCGCCGTCACCTTCTTTTTTGGCAGGTGTCTTTAAAATTCTGAATGATTCAGGTAATCCCCAAATAGCTATCCCTCTCAGGTATAACGCAAAGAATACTCCGCCGAATAATATCCACAGGATTACGAGTGGTATTGATGTTCCCCCGATAGTTACGGGGAAAAATATTATGTCTGATACAAAGTTTGATATTGGGGTTAAGTTTTTATCCAAAAATGCATCAATATTCATTGCATTGGCACTTTGTATTGTCATTAAAAACATAAACAATGCGGTTATAATTCGTTTCATTAAATATCCTTTCGATTAGCAGTGTATAAGCATCTCTAAAAGGTCAGATGTGACCTGACTTAGTTATTTTATCAAAAACAAAAACCACATTTTTGAAATGTAAATAAATTTTTACTTTTGCAAAGCACTTTTCCCGCGCAGTTTTCTGTGATAAGTTATGGCAAATCTGTGAGCTTCATCTCTTATTCTCTGGATTACATACAATGCACCTGAATCTCTTGGTAAAAGGACTGATTTAGATTGTTTTGGAAGAAAAACTTCTTCTTCTCTTTTCGCTAAACTCACTATATCAATTCCGGTTACGTTCATTTCTTCAACAATCTGCATAACGCTTGACAGTTGACCTTTACCGCCGTCAATTATTATTAAATCAGGTTTTGCCCATTTCTTTTCGTCCCCAAGATGGCTAAATCTGCGTGAGAGAACTTCTTTCATTGATTGAAAATCATCGGGTTTTCCCTCGGTTGAGCGAACTTTAAATTTCCTGTATTCCGTTTTTTTAGGTAATCCGTTAATAAACGTAACCATTGACGCAACAGTATTTGTTCCCTGAATATGTGAAATATCGTAGCATTCCATACGGTGAGGGAAATTTTTCAGTTTAAGTTTTTCTGCTAAATATGAACCAATTTCATTAAAATCTTCATTAATTTTAACCATTTTTTTAATTTTTGCGTTATCAAGAACTATGCGTGCATTTTTATCCGCAAGCATTTGCAGCTCTTTGCCCTGTGCGGATTTGCCGTAGCTGATTTTAACTTTTTTGCCTGAAATTATGTTCAGCCATTCTTCATATAATGCTTTTTCGCCAACGGCTTCTAATTCATTTGATACAATTCTGTCAGGAAATTCAAGAGAAAGAGTATTATAGTATTCTTTAAAGAAGGTTGCAAAAAATTCTGCTCTGTCCTCCGTTTCTACATCATATGTAAAATCTTTTTTATCTATTAATCTGCCCTCTCTTATCATTAGAATAACAATAGCAAATATCCCGTCTTCATTGAGCATAGAAATAACATCTTCGTTGAGTTTTGTGTTTTCATAAACTACTTTTTGTTTTTCTAATGTTTTCTTTAAATCAAACAAACTGTCACGCATTCTGGCAGCTTTTTCGTATTGTTCGGATGCTGCATATTTGTTCATTTCTTCTTCAATTTGGCTGATTAATTCCGATTGTTTGCCTGACAAAAACAATTCTGCTTGTTTTACAAGATTTCTGTATTCTTCACTTGAAACCATACCCTGACATGGTGCCATACAGCGTCCTATCTGATAGTATAAGCAAGGTCTGTCTTTAAATTTTGGAGTTTTGCATTGTTTTAGAGGAAAGATTTTTTTTAAAAAATCCAGTGTTGCATACATTGCACGAACATCCGTATAAGGTCCGTAATATCTACCTTTTTCGGGGTTTAAGTTTTTCTTTCTGACTACCGTTATCCTTGGAAAATCCTCATCTGTAATCAGAAAATACGGATACTTTTTATCATCTTTTAAAAGAATATTGTACTTTGGTTTGTGCTTTTTTATTAAGTGATTTTCCAGAATAAGGGCTTCGACTTCCGTATTAGTAATTATATATTCCATTCTCTCTATTTGAGATACAAGCACATTAACTTTAACGCTGTCGTGGTGCTTACGGTTAAAATAACTCATAACACGGCGTTTGAGAATTTTTGCTTTCCCGACATAAATTATCTCATTATCCTTGTTGTAATATATATAGCAACCCGGAAGTGATGGTAAAAGTTTTAGCGTTTGTTTCAGCTGTTCATTCATAATCTTATTATAGCATTAAATTTATAGCGGAAAACTTATTAAAAAAAGAGGTTGAACAGTAAAATTTTCAACCTCTTTTTGTGGTAGTACTTCTTAAATATTATGTTAAAGCAAAGGTCATATCGGCTTCAACACAAACTTTCCCGTCTACTCTGCCAATACCGTGAGCTTTACAGATAGGTCCTTTTAATTTTGTAAGTTCGATTTCCATTTCGAATCTGTCGCCCGGTCTTACAATATTTTTAAATCTTGCATTTTCAACCCCTGCATATAATGCTAATTTGCCCTGGAATTGAGGTAATTTCAGCAAAACAGGTGCTGAACACTGTGCCATAGCCTCTAATTGCAATACTCCCGGCATGATAGGATTATTCGGGAAATGTCCCTGGAAAAATTCTTCATTCATTGAAAGATTTTTGTACCCTTTACAATATTTCCCCGGAACGCATTCCGTAATTCTGTCTACAAGTAAAAATGGGTATCTGTGCGGAAGCATTTCCATAATTTCAAATATATCCATGCTAAACGATTCTTGTTCTTTAATTTCTTCTGACATCAGTTTCTCCTTATTATTTAACATTCTGTAATTTTATCTTTTAATATTTTTGCGACTTTAATGTGTACTGCATGACCCGCTTCCTTTGCCAAGATTTGGCATTTAAGGTTAAGCGGATTTATTCCGGTCAGATACAAGTCCCCTATTAAATCAAGCATTTTGTGTTTAACAGGTTCTTTGTCCGAACGCAATTCCGTTGTATATCCTTCATCTGTCAAACCTACGGTATTATCAATGGTTACACCTTTCGCAAATCCCAGCATCTGGAACGTTCTTAAATCCTTATAGAATCCAAAGGTTCTCGCTTCAATAATTTCCTGTGAATTTTTAGGATTATAGTTTACAAAACATTGTCTTAAATCCTTATGGTCATAATTTACAGCATAAGATATGAACAAATCTTCTGCGGGAAGTATAACCAGACTCGTTTTACCGTTTAAGTAATAAACAGGTTCGGACACGGTATACTTTTGTGGTTTGTACAATAGCGGCTTATTAATTCCTGCATCTTTAAACAATTCAACCCATTGTTTTGAACTGCCGTCTAATGCCGGAACTTCCATTTCATCAAGACAAATATCCAAAGAATCTATACCGCAAAATGCCAAAGCCGCAGTTAAATGTTCGGTTAACATTGCCTGAGCTTTGTTTTTGCCGAGTACCACGCAATGATCGGTGGATAGCACATTATCAGTATTCGCTTCAAATTCCTCCCCTCCGACAAAATATCTGATTTTACCGGCCTCGGAAGGGAAAAATTTAACCGTACACGGTTTATTTTTCATTAAACCGTTACCTGTTATTTGAGTTTCTTGTTTTAGTGTAATCATTATTTTTTACTGCCTTTATTTAGAAACATTTTCTTCAAATTCTTTGAACAAAGGTTCATACTTTTTGAATTTTGCAAAAATTTCCTGAGCATCTTTCATAGTTTTTAACTGTTTAATAAAATCTTTTCTCGGAACTGCAGGAATACCTACGATAATTGATTTTTCAGGGAATGATTTTGTAACCCCTGCTTTAGCGGTAATAATTGTATCAGAACCTATTTCAATATGGTCTGCCAAACCTGCCTGACCTGCAATAACTACTCTGTCACCGATTACACAGCTTCCCGCAATACCTACCTGAGAAACAATCAGACAACCTTTACCTACACGGCAATTATGTCCAATCATTACAAGGTCATCAATTTTTGTATTATCGCCAATAACCGTATTTTCAATTGTACCTCTGTCTATTGTAGTGTTTGCTCCGATTTCAACGTTGTTACCGATTACAACACTTCCGATTGAAGGGATTTTAAAGATAACGTGTTTTGCAGCATCTTCGCCGCTGATTGATCCTTCTTTTCTTGCGTGTTCAATATTATCAGGGTTTTCCGTTACAAAACTGAAGCCGTCAGCACCAAGAGATACTCCGTGGTGAAGGATTACATCATTTCCTACTTTAACTCTGTCACCTATATTTACTCCCGGATGGAAGAAACAATTTTTACCAATTTTAGCTTCTCCGCCGATGTAGCTGTTTGCCATAATTTGTGTATTATCACCAATCACTGCATCGTGAGAAATTACAACATTAGGTCCGATTTTAACGTTTTCACCAAGTTTTGCACTCGGGTCGACAACAGCAGTCGGATGTATTCCGTCATTAATTCTTGGCGGATTATAGAATAGTGTGATTAATTTCATCATTGCAAGACGTGGTCTTTCAACTTCAATTGTAGTCAGTCCGTCAATTTGTACTCCAAGAGGTACAAGTGCAGCTTTTGCTTTTGAGTTTGCGAGATTTGCGATTTCTTCTTCTCCCAAAGCCAAAGCCAAAGTATTTTCATCAGCCAGAACCGGAGGTGCAATACGTTCAATCTTTGCATCCTGAACCTTTGTCAACATACCGCCAACTATCTGTGTAATTTCTTCAATAGTGAATGATTTCATTCTTATTCTCCTTATTTATATAGTAAACAGTAAACAGTGAACTGTGAACAGTTCGTTATGTCTTATTTTTATCTTTCAAATATTTTGATAAACCAATTAACATTTTTTTTATTTCTTCCAATTTATTTAAAATTTCAGAATTATCACTTATATAATCCAGATTTTGAGCTATAATGAATTGTGTTTGTAATTCAGTAACAGAACCAACTGCTACACTAATGAATTTTAATGTTTCTTTATTAGAAAATCTCGCACAACCTTCTGCTATGTTTGAGGGGATAGATACAGCAGCACGTCGTATTTGATTTGTGATGCCGTAGATTTCTTCAGGAGGAAATGCCGCAGTAATTTTGTAAATTTCTGTGACAATATCTATTCCTTTTTTCCATACATCTAAATCTTCATGCTTCATTTTGAAATTCCTTAATGAACTGTTTACTGTTCACTGTTCCCTGTTCACTTTATTAATTATTCTTGTTGTTGATTTTCCTTCCACAAAACTGATAAATTCTACCCGAGTGCCGTTTTTACGCATAATATCAGCTTCAGGCAGGGTTTCCATTGTGTAATCTGCACCTTTTGTGTACACATCAGGTTTCATTTCATCCAAAAGATTGCGTGGGCTGTCCTCGTCAAACATTACTACATAATCCACACACGACAATGCACAAAGAATTTCTGCCCTGTCATTTTCGTTGTTAATTGGTCTTGTCGGACCTTTTATTGAGCGGACGGATTTGTCTGAATTTAAAAGTACGATTAATGTGTCAGCAAAACTTTTTGTCTTTTGCAGGTATCTGACATGCCCGACATGCAGTATATCAAAACATCCGTTTGTTGTGACAACGGTTTTACCCTCGTTGTGCAGGCTTTTGATAAGCTGTGTGATTTCTTCTCTTCTTAATACTTGTCCCATTAGCACATCCTTAACCTAATTGTAATTTTATCAAAAACAAGTAAAAAAAGTCTTAAACGTAATCTTTTGTTAAGAAAGATTTTATTTAAGACTTTTCAATATTGTCTTGTATTACTTTTATTTCCTGAAATTTTTACTCCAAGGTGCCCAAACGGAATCAACCAAATCTGATTTCCCCGAATAATTTTGTACGGTTTTCTGAATAGAACTTTCATTAAGTAAACTTTTATTTACATTTAACGTATATATAGGTTCCGTAACAGATTTTGCAACATCTCTTGTAATCTGCTGAAGTTTTGCTTCTTCTGCGATTTTTTTGTTTATATTCTGTTGGTGTATTTTTGCATTTCTTCTTGCACTGATTGAAATAGGTTTAATTTTTATACTCATAATGGTGATTACTCCTTGTTTCTGTTTAAAAATGCAAACAAAATATTTTTTGCTACTGTATTTTAAAATAAGTCCATTTCTATAATTTTCTGACAAATTCTGACAGTATTGAGAGCTGCACCAATTCTCAGATTATCTGCTACGCACCACAAAGAAATTCCGTTTTTAAAAGCGAGATTTTTTCTTATTCTGCCGACAAAAACAGGGTCTACTCCGTCAGCATCACGGGTAGTCGGGTATTCGTAATTGTCAATATCATCAATAACTGTTACCCCGAAAGTTTCTGATAAAATTTTACGGACTTCATCAGGTGAAATTTCTTCTTCAAATTCAATATCAACGGCTTCCGAGTGTCCTCTGTATACAGGAACTCTGACGGCCGTGCAGGATATAGGTAAATCTGACGGAAGATGTAAAATTTTCTTTGTTTCGTTTACAACTTTCATTTCTTCTTTCGTATATCCGTTTTCCGTGAATACATCTATTTGCGGAATTACGTTAAATGAAATCGGTTTTTTGAACGCTTTATTTTCAAATTTTTCACCTCTTTGGTGAGCTTTTGTATCTTCTGTTAATTCATTGATAGCAGCGAGTCCTGCACCTGATACAGCCTGATATGTGGAAACAATTAATCTCTTAATCTTTGCTTTTTCATGTAACGGCTTTAATACGAGCATTAATTGAGAAGTAGAACAGTTAGGGTTAGCTATTATACCTTTATGTTTTCTCAAATCTTCATCATTTACCGTTGCAATAACGAGCGGAACGTCTTTATCCATTCTGAAAGCACTGGAATTGTCAATTAATACTCCGCCTCTTTTTACGATTTCCGGTGCGAATTTCTGAGAGGTGGAACCTCCTGCGGATGCAAGCACAATATTTACTCCGTCAAAGCTTTCGGGTTTCGCTTCTTCTACTATGTATGTTTTGCCCTGAAACTCCAGTTTTGTGCCTGCACTTTTTGCACTCGATAAGAATTTTATACTGTTATATTCAACTTTTAATTCATCTAAAATCTGTATAATTTCCCGTCCTACAACGCCTGTTGCTCCGAGTATTGCAATGTTTGGTTTTCTTGTCATGTTTATTTTCCTTTCATTTCTATATTTTAACATAAAGAATAGTGAACAGTAAACAGTTCGTTACAGTTATTTGGATAGTCACGTCCCGACAGTAAAGGGTAAACTATTTGCAGAAATAAATACCGGTGGCTGAGAGAAAAAGGCGGAAAATGTGAACACTCTTGCGGAAATTCTGGTGGCTAAGAGAAAAAAGCTTAGCCTGCTTTTACAAAAGACTTTTAATAACAAGATTAACGGTATTCAATTTAAGAGAATCACTTTTGATTATGTTTAAATTATCAACTATTTCACGATATATGGTATCGGAGTCATTGCTGTTGGGTTCTTCAAAAAAATTTTTTACGGGTGTATTAAGAATAAAAGAAAGTTTTTCGAGGGTTTTGGATGACATAAAGCCTTTTCCTGTTTCTACAAGGCTCAGTGATTTAACTTCAATCCCGATTTTTTCGGCAAGTTCGTTTTGAGTTATTTTTTTTGACTTCCTGATTTTCTTTATGTTATTTCCCAATATTTGACAGATTTTGTCTTTCATAATTACTCCTAATGTTAATAGTAGTAAATAGTTATAACATGTAAACTAAGTATAATGACTTGACATAAGGCATAAAATACCTTAAAATATAAGTAGTATTACATGGATTAATTTGGTATTTTATTAGTATATAATATATACTAAAAATTTAAGTTTTTCGGAGGATAAATGAATCGGAATGTAGATTTAGGTGTCTGGGATTTGCCCTCTACCGCCAGGAGCGGTAGGAAAGTTGCCTTTACCCTGGCGGAAGTTCTAATAACCCTTGGTATTATTGGAGTTGTTGCGGCGATGACGTTACCTACGGTTCTTGCAAATATACAGGAACGAGTAAGAAACGAGCAGGTAAGAACGATAAAATATAAACTTACTCAGGCAACAGATAAAATGAAATCGTTAGACTTAATCGGGAGGTACGGAACAGAACAGACGGCAACAGAAGAATTTGTAAACGAGTTAAAGAATCATTTTAAGATAGCAAAAGTATGTAATAGTGATAATATATCAGGGTGTTGGCCTACGAGTACAATAAATACGGCAGACGGAACAGTAAGTGTATCATCGTTAACTACCGGAAGTGCAATAAAAGCATTAGGTTTAGGCACAGCGAGTACCAAGACAGTCGGAATAGTAACGGGTGATGGAGTACCAATGATACTGACTTACAGTCCGAAATGTACCCCCATGGATTCAGCAAAGACTTATGCGTGGTCAATGGTAGACTATAAACCCGAAACAAATGCAACAACAAACTGTATAAGTGCAATATTTGATATAAATGGCAGTCATGCCCCAAACAAAGTAGGAACAGATGTAAGAACATTAAATTCGTTATTTGGGTATAAACAGTTAAGTGCGACAGCATTAAGCGAAAGTGATTGTAAAAAGTATAAAGATAAGATTGGAATAAAGTATTGCAGAAGCGGTGGGAGTGATTATTTTGCAGGAGCGGCAAAAGCGTGTTATGATTTAGGCTTACATTTGCCAAGTCTTCAGACTCTTGCAACAATTGCCGGAGCGAGATATGGCAGAACAGATATAGGGCCATACACATCTATAACGATAAACAGTTTTACAAATTCATCCTACCCGACATCGACAGGGAACTGTGAAGATTACTACAGAGCGGTTGGAAGCTATCGTCTTACAGACGGAGAAGTAATATGCGTAGCGGGCAACTCAATTCCATCCGACTCGTCCGCCGGAGTTTCAGTTAACGGCTTCTTTTGGTCGAGTTCGGAGCTTAGTGCTTCACAGGCACTGAGACGCTACATCAGCTCTGACAGCAGTTCGTGGTACAGGGACTACCGTAGCAACCACGACTTCGTTCCGCTGTGCGTAGGTGATTAATTAAGTGAACAGTGAACTGTTCACTTAATTTTGCGTATTATTCCTGTCTGTAAAACTACTATTGCAATTAATATGTTTATTACCAGTTTGTTCTGGTCATCAGTTCTTTACCTTTTGCATCATACATTCTGTCTTTTAGCCATATCCCTTTAAATTTTCCGTCAGGGGCATACACATATTGAATATCGTGTGTCTCAAAATATATTGTGCCGGCAAGTTTTCCGCTTGAACGATACTGTCTTGAATGATACGGGAAGTTAGGGTAGTTGTCTGAAATCTCATCAACGTAAGCTAAACTGCCTTTTGCCGAATAATAATATACACGTCTTAAATTAGATTTTGGCTGAATTGCGTATGAATATAAAATATCCTGTCCTCTGAACTTTGTGAAAAATCCGGACATATTTTCCTCATTGGTTTCTTTTCTGCCGCTTGAAATTAGACGATAATGAGTCCTCCAGTCTTTGTCTTTTAAAAAGTCTTTGTACTGAGTTCTGAATTCTTTTCTGCTTCTTTTTCCGTTAATTTCCGCAAACAATATATCATGGTATTTTGCTATTTTTTCATCACGCTGTAGTTGAAGCATGTTTACCCAGTCGTATTCTACGGCTGCTTCCAAAACTTTAGACTCATCAGAGTTTTTGGAATCCGATATATTGGTTTCTGAGGTATTTATTTCTGCCCCCATTTTTTCAACAGCAGCAGCTTTTGAACTTTGTTCCGCTTCTTCTGCCATTGTGCAAGAATAGTTTCCGCTATTTATAATTAATACTGTCAATACAAAAAATAAAACTTTTTTCATATAATATCCCTTCTTATTCTAACTATAATTCTAACATGAAATTATGCTAAGGTCTTTTATATAAGTTTTTATCTGTAACAAAATGTAAAACCTGTGGTAAATTCAATAAATTTTATGAAATATTATTAAGATATATAGAAAAATGTATTGCAAAAAACATATAGTAATTTTAATATATTAATGAAGGATTTGTGTGATGAAGAAGATATTTAAATTTGTAAAAAAATTTATTAATAACTACATAACAATGGGATTTTTATTTTGTGTTTTTAATTTATTATATGTCAATTTAGCTTGTGTGCTGGCTATTGCAGGTTTTTTAGATTTGGGAAGAGGAGTAAATATTCCGCTTCTGTTAATTGTTAATTTGAATGTGCTTATACCTGTAGTTGCTTTTATTTTATATGTATTGCGTAAGACATATAAAGATTACAGAAAAGTATTTAAACTTTTTTATGGCATAGAAATGCCGTTGATTTTAATTTGTTTGTTGAGAATATTTTTATTAAGAGAAATAACACCGTTTATTTTTATGATTTTGGCATCTGTTGTTGTTGCCGTTGGAGTTCAAATTGTCGAATATTATAATATTAAAAAACTAAAATCAGGAATATTTATGGTTCTTGGTTATGAAACTACCGTAATTCTCGGAACATACGGACTTATATTAGCATCATTTTTTGTATTACCGTTTTTATTTGGTTTATTGCAGTCTTTTTTCTCATTCGGGTGGTTTGATATAGTTGTATCATCGTTTTCTCTTGAATCTTTATTGGGTCTGCCGACGATACTTATAAGTATGTTTTTTATGTTGCTATTTTTGGGCGGATTTATTGTTGCAATTATATCTCCGTTTGTATCGGCGTATATATATCTAAAAAGTTTTATTAAATATACAAAAAGAATTGCAAACAAACGAATTTTAGCAAATTATGCCGTCATATATTTTTTGGTTATGGCATTATTATCGTTTCAGCCTTCCGAAACAAAATTTTTAGATAATATTTCAAAATATCGTCAAGCTTTAACGTATGAAGATAAAGTCGATATCGCTAAAAAATTTGTTATCGGAAAAGAATTAAATTATAAAAATATTCTTACAAACAAGTATATTGCAAAATACAGGTATTATGCGGATAAAACCAATTCATCGGTTTATAATATTCATGATAATGAAGCTTTCGGACAGATTTGTCAAAATATGTTTAATTTTTTAGCATTTCCGTTTATTTATAACGGGCAATTTGATCCTGCTTCAGCTAATGCTGATTATCAGGAACTGTTTGATAAAAATATTCAATCTGCTCAAAAAAACAAGATACGAAAGGCTTTGTATTCGACTTTATTCGGCAGCGAAACGGCTGCTACGGTTTTGGATAAAGACGCAAAATCCGTATTGCTTAAATCTCGTATTACGAAAGTATTTACGAGTTCAAACAGCCCTATTGTAAGGGTTAATATCACAGAAGAATATTTTAATAAAGATACTACGGATAAAGAAGTATTTTATTACTTAACTTTACCGCAGGGGGCTGTTGTAACCGATTTGAAATTAGGTAAAGACCTCGAATATCAGGGTGAAATTTCTACAAAAGGTGCTGCAAGAAAAACATACGAAGGACAAGTAGTAAACAGGCATGATCCTGCATTGTTGGAGAAAAACGGTTTAAGGCAGTATACACTGAGAGTTTATCCTGTTCAAACTAAAGATTACCAAAAAATAAGTTATGATTATTTGACAACCGTTAATGAAGACGGAAGTGTTAAATTACCTGAAATTTATGAAAAACGTAATGTGTATAAAAACAGTTTTACAACTTATAAATATGAAGTTAACGGAAATTCTGTTAAAGATGTAAAGGCAAACGTTATAAATGTTGAATCCGGTTTTGGAAATTATAATGTATGTTCATATATACAAAAAGATTTGTACTGTCTGAAAAATGTAAATAAACAGAAGGAATTTAAAAATAAACGAATAGCATTATTACTTGATACTTCCTACAGTAATCGTATATCTTGGAAAAATTATTTAAGTAATAATCAAGAATACCAAAACTTAACAACTAATAATTCTGTTGATGCATATTACTTTAATGACCTTATAAGCAAAAAAATTGATATGGATAATGCAGAACAATACAATATAGGAAAAACCAAAAGATTAGATGCAATAAAAGCAGTTGAGAAAAATTATGATATCGTTATTATGCTGACTGATAGTGATGATTTTGATAAGTCTGAACGAGTATTGCCAGATGAGATAAATGCACCTGTATACATTATTCATGCAGACAATAAAATTCCGCCATATTATAATGAATTGGCATTATCTGTGTTGGAATCGAATGGTAAAATTGCGGATAGTATTAAAGATGTTGTAAATGACTATTCTTTTAAACAAAATTCCGATGGTATATATTCCGATAACAACATAGTTTTGACAAAAGAATCAAAAAATGATGGCAAAATAATTAATGATGCTGATTTTACCAAATATATTTATTCTAAAATTATAGATAACAAAATTGCAAAAGAAGATGTATCGGATATTTCAATTCTTGATAAAATTCATGAAATTGCAAAATCACAAGGTATAGTAACGTCTTATTCATCATATATTGCCCTTGTTGATAAGTGGCAAAAAAAAGAATTAAAAGCAAATGAAAAATCTTCAGACAGGTTTGAGGCGAACTTGCAAAGCGGTATTGATAAAACAGTCAATGAGAGCGATGAAGAAGCTGAAGATATTAAAGCAGTTCCTGAGCCTGAACAATGGGCAATGATAATAATGGGAATTGTGTTGTTACTGTTTATGTGTATGAAAAGAAATGTAATATGCAAAAAGTTTTAAAATTTGTTTTGCCGTTATTATATTTTGTTGCACTGTTCCCTCTGTTGCCGGAAACTTTCGGTAATAGTTACACTCCATTTTTTGTTTTATTTTCGTTATGTGTAATTTATGCACTAAAAATATTATTTGCCGGCAAAAGTTTTAAATGTTCCGGTATTGATATCTGCGTTATTTTAGCGATATCTTTATGCAAGATAATGAATGTTGTATGTATTCATTCGTATCTGTTAGGGTTAGTCATTTTTGTGATAGGTTTAGCTGCTGTTACAGGATTATTTGCAGAAAGTTCATCAAAAATAAAATTATATTGGTTAAGTTTATTGACGGTATTGAGTTTACCAATTGCAGAATATACCCAAATTTTTATCGGAACACCGTTGAGATTTTTAAGTGCTTCAATTGCGGGTAATGTATTGGCTATATTAGGATATAATCAATTTTTGCAAACAACAATTATAAATATTGAAAATACTTTTGTTAATATTGACTATCCTTGCAGCGGCAATAATACAATACTCGTTATTATGATTTTTACCGCAATTATAGGATTTATGTATCGTGTAAAACTTTCCGTAAAGTCATTATCAGTCGTTTTGTTATCTATATTTTGCTTTATATTATTGAATATTACGAGAATTTTGGTCTTAGTGCTTATGTATAATAGTGCGGATGCAATCCCTCAAGATATTATGTCTGTTGTTCATACAAGTCTTGGATTAATTAATTTTGGTATTGTTATTATTTTGATATTTTATTATTTTAGCAGGTTAAATAATAAGCGGGATTATGAAATAAAAAGTATCAGAAACTATTCGTATATTTATGTTTTGGTGCTTGGATTTGTATTACTTTGCCTTAAATTTTTAAATGTTAATAATTCTGTCTACAATGTATTCAGCAGCATAAAAGCTGATAACGGTACAAGTTTTACGGAACAGGAAATTGATTTTTTTAATAAGCATAATGCACAAGTGAAAAAAACGGTATCTGATAACGGTATAATAAAGTTGATGGTTAAATCTTGCAGTTGGACTTCTCATCATAATCCTGAAAATTGCATAAAAGGCAGCGGGAGAAAAATTATAAGCAGTAAAATTATTGCGGTAGGGGAATATTTTTTTCGAGTTGTTGAAACTGATAAAGGGTATATATATTTTTATTTCTCGGATGGCTTGACGGTGACCGATGATTACTATAAAAGGGTGTATTATTCATTATTTACAAAATCAAAATGTTGGACTATGGTTGAATATTCCTCAAAATATCCATTAGATAAATTCATCCTTATAAGTAGTGTAAAGGAGTTAAACAATTAATAAAAGTAAATAAGAATACATATAAATTTGTTCAGTACAATATTTGTAAAAATTTAGTCGATTTATATGCTCAATAAGTTTCCTTAAAACTCCCTAATACCAAAACTTTTCGCCTATTGTAAATTTTTATAAATTGTCTTTGTAACAATTAATTTACAATTCGTATTTATATATGAGAAAATTCCTTGACTATGAATTTTGTTGGGAATATTATTTAAGAACATGTAAAATATTGTAGGAGTAGTGTGCCCGTTTTTAGAAAACTCCGAAATATATAAAAAAGTTTATCACCCTGAAACTCAATGATTGTAAAAGTTTCCGTTGGTTTTAAGAGATAAAAGGTTAACAGCCTCAAGTTAGAATTTAGAAAACCATTTTTGTAAAGTATGTACACCATTTATTTAACGAGGTGATTTAATGTCTAAGACAACAATAGCAAAAAGAGTAACTCCGATGGGTATTCCTCATACTCGTTTGGATGATTTACCCGATCTTATTGAAGTGCAGAAAAAATCGTTTGAATGGTTCTTAAAAGAAGGTTTGAAGGAAGAATTACTTTCTTTCTCTCCTATTAAGGATTATACAGGCAGATTAGAGTTACACTTCTTACCAAATTACACTTTCGACAACGCAAAGTATACCGTTGAAGAAGCAAGAATCCATGACGCAACTTATGCAAAACAGCTGCGAGTAATGATTAGATTAGTTAACCGTGACAGCGGTGAAATTAAAGAACAGGAAGTTTACATCGGTGATATCCCGACGATGACTGACAAAGGTACATTCATTGTAAACGGTGCTGAACGTGTAATCGTTTCTCAGATTGTTCGTTCTCCTGGTGTTTATTTCAAACGTGAAGTTTCACCTGCAGGTAAACGTTTATACAACGCAACTATGATTCCTAACCGTGGAGCATGGTTGAAAATTGAAACAGACTCTAACGATTTAATCTATGTAAAAATAGATAAAAACAGAAAAATCCTTGCTACAACTTTATTGAAAGCTATGGGTATTACTGTTAGTGAAATGGAATCTTTATTCACACACTTTGATTTCTTGAAGAAAACGTTGGATAAAGATACAACAGAAACTACCGATGATGCTTTAATTGAATTGTACAAGAAATTAAGACCGGGCGATCCGGCTTCTCCTCAGGGCGGGAGACAGATTTTGGAATCCCGTTTCTTTGATGAAAAGAAATATGATATCGGTCGTGTAGGTCGTTATAAATTAAATAAAAAATTAAACTTGAATATTCCTAAGAATCAGAGAACATTGACTGTTCAGGATATCGTAGCTTCAATTGAATACTTAATCAATTTAACATACGATGAAGGAACGGTTGATGATATCGACCACTTGGGTAACAGAAGAATCCGTTCTGTAGGCGAATTGCTGCAGAACCAGTTTAGAGTAGGTTTATCAAGAATTGAAAGAATTGTTAAAGAAAGAATGACTTTACAGGATTCAGAGACTTTAACACCTTTGAACTTGTTAAATACTAAGCCGTTGGTAGCTTCTTTAAAAGAATTCTTCGGAAGTTCACAGTTATCACAGTTTATGGACCAGATTAACCCGTTGGCTGAATTGACTCACAAACGTCGTATTTCAGCATTAGGACCCGGTGGTTTGATGAGAGAACGTGCAGGTTTTGCTGTTCGTGACATTCATCCTTCTCACTACGGACGTATTTGTCCTATTGAAACTCCTGAAGGTCCGAACGCAGGTTTGATAGGTTCATTAGCTACTCACGCAAAAGTTAATGATTACGGATTTATTGAAGCTCCGTTCTTTGTTGTAAAAGACAGAAAAGTTACGGATGAAGTAGTTTATATGACAGCTGACGAAGATGAAAATTATCGTTGTGCTCCTGCTGATATTCAATTAAATCCTGATAATACAATTAAAGCGGATCAAGTTCCTATTCGTTACAGATCTGAATTTACAATGGGTGATGCAGACAAAGTTGACTTTGTAGGTGTATCTCCTATCCAAATTATTTCTGTTGCGACATCATTGATTCCGTTTATTGAACATGATGATGCTAACCGTGCATTGATGGGTTCTAACATGCAACGTCAGTCAGTACCGCTTTTGATTACAGACAGACCTGTAGTCGGTACCGGTATGGAAGCTCGTGTTGCAAAGGATTCAGGCATGGTTGTTGTTGCTGATGTTGACGGTACTGTTGAAAGAGTTGTCGGCGAAGAAATTGTTATTCGTGATGCTCAAAAGAAACCGCACATTTATCCGTTGGTTAAATATTTAAGAAGTAACCAGGATACTTGTATCACTCAAAAACCAATAGTTAGAACAGGTGATAAGGTAAAAGCCGGTGATGTTATTGCTGATGGTGCTTCTACTAACTGCGGTGAACTTTCATTAGGTAAGAACGTATTAGTTGCGTATATGCCTTGGGAAGGATATAACTTCGAAGATGCGATTTTACTTTCTGAAAGATGTGTTCAAGATGATGTATTTACATCAGTTCACATTGAAAAATTAGAAATAGACGCTCGTCAAACAAAACTCGGACCAGAAGAAATTACCCGTGAAATTCCGAATGTTTCCGAAGATGCTTTAAGGCACTTGGATGAACGCGGTATTGTTCGTATCGGTGCAAGAGTTTATGCTGATGATATTCTTGTTGGTAAGGTTACACCTAAGGGTGAATCCGAACATCCGCCTGAAGAAAAATTGTTAAGAGCAATTTTTGCGGAAAAAGCAAGAGATGTTAAAGATAATTCATTAAGAGTTCCTCATGGTGAAGGCGGAAGAGTTATCGACGTTAAGGTATTTGACAGAGAAAAAGGTGATGAACTACCTCCTGGAGCAAATACTGTAATCAGAGTTTACATCGCACAAAAACGTAAGGTTTCTGTAGGTGATAAACTTTCAGGACGTCACGGTAACAAAGGTATTGTTTCTCGTATATTACCAAGAGAAGATATGCCTTTCTTGCCTAACGGAACTCCGGTAGATATCGTATTGAACCCGCTTGGTGTTCCTTCCCGTATGAACGTAGGTCAGACTTATGAATTGTTATTAGGTTTGGCTGCATACTTGACAGGTAACCATTACGAAGCTCCGTCTTTCGATGAAAGATACGGTGATAATACTTCTGAAAAAGCTACAAAAGCTGAGTTAATTAAGGGTATTAAAGAATCAGGCTTCGATTGGGTCAACGAGGACGGTAAGGTTACATTGATTGACGGAAGAACAGGTGAACCGTTCGACAGACCGGTTGCTGTCGGTCTTTCATATATCCTTAAACTTGTTCACCTTGTAGATGATAAGATTCACGCAAGAAGTACAGGTCCTTACTCATTAGTTACACAACAACCTTTAGGTGGTAAAGCACAGTTTGGCGGACAGAGATTCGGTGAAATGGAAGTTTGGGCTTTGGAAGCTTATGGTGCTGCTTATACATTACAGGAAATGCTTACTATCAAATCCGATGATGTAAACGGACGTAACAGAGCTTACGAAGCAATCGTTAAAGGTGATAATATTCCAAGACCTGGTATTCCGGAATCATTCAAGGTACTTGTAAGAGAATTACAAAGTATTGGTTTGGATATTACGGTAGCGAAGAAAGATGGTGCAGAAGTCGATTTGATGACTGATATGGACGATTTGAGAAAGGCTGCTCCAAAGAGAACACTTTCTGATATTGATTCAGAGTTATTAAATATTAACTTCTTCGAAACACCAACTACCTTCGGAGATATGTAATTTGTGATGGGGAACTTTAGTTCCCCAAGCAAATGTTTTCAAGTGAATAGGTTAGTAAGTGAATAAGTGAATAAGTTTTTTCATAAAATACATTATTTACATTCCCTAAAAGCCTTAAACAATAAAAGGAGAAAAAATAAAAATGTCAACAAGTATTGATTATTTTGACTATATACGAATTAGTATTGCGTCACCTGAAAGGATTTTAAAGTGGTCCTACGGTGAAGTTACTAAGCCGGAAACAATCAACTACCGTACATTGAAACCTGAAAGAGATGGTTTGTTCTGCGAAAGAATATTCGGACCATCAAAAGATTGGGAATGTTATTGCGGTAAGTATAAAAGAGTTCGTCACAAAGGTATTATCTGCGAACGCTGCGGTGTTGAAGTTACCGATTCAAAAGTAAGACGCCAGAGAATGGGACACATCAAATTGGCTGCTCCTGTTTCTCATATTTGGTTTCTGAAAGGTATTCCTTCATACCTTGGTTTGTTGCTGGATATGACTTTGAAAGATTTGGAACAGGTTATTTATTTCAACAATTATGTTGTAATCGATCCTGCAGATTCCGAATTTAAGAAACTTCAGTTATTAAGTGAAGAAGAATATGAAGATTATATGGCAGAACACGAAGATAGTGCTTTAAAAGTAGGTATCGGTGCGGAAGCTATAAAAGAATTACTCGGCGAACTTGATATTAAAGTTATGGCAGAAGAAATGAGAACCGAATTAAATGAGGGTGTTACTTCTGTTCAGAGAAAATCTAAATTAATCAAGAGATTAAGATTATTAGATTCATTGATTTCATCAGAAACCGATCCGACCTGGATGATTATGGATGTACTTCCTGTTACTCCTCCGGATTTAAGACCTATGGTTCAGTTAGACGGCGGACGTTTCGCAACATCAGACTTAAATGATTTGTACAGACGTGTAATTAACAGAAACAATCGTTTGCAAAGACTTTTGGAAATGGGTGCTCCTGAAATTATCGTAAGAAACGAAAAACGTATGTTGCAGGAAGCTGTTGATGCTCTTATTGATAACGGCAGACGCGGCAGAACGGTTGTAGGTCCTAACAACAGAGCGTTGAAATCATTATCAAATATTATTGAAGGTAAACAAGGTCGTTTCAGACAGAACTTGCTTGGTAAACGTGTTGACTATTCAGGTCGTTCCGTTATCGTAGTAGGTCCGCAATTAAGCTTGAATCAGTGCGGTTTGCCAAAAGAAATGGCTATCGAATTGTTTAAACCTTTCGTTGTTAATAAATTAATTGAAAGAGGATACGTTCAGAATATTAAATCTGCTAAGAAGAAGATTGAACGTTCTGAAGCTGTAGTATGGGATATCCTTGAAGAAGTAATCAACGGACACCCTGTATTACTGAACCGTGCTCCAACCCTTCACAGATTAGGTATTCAGGCATTTGAACCTAAATTGGTAGAAGGTCGTGCTATCCAGCTTCACCCGTTAGTATGTACGGCATTCAACGCTGACTTTGACGGTGACCAGATGGCTGTACACGTTCCGCTTTCAATCGAAGCTCAGACTGAAGCAAGAATGTTAATGTTAGCAACTAACAACATTTTGGCTCCGGCAACAGGTAAACCTATTATTACACCTTCTCAGGATATGGTCTTGGGTATGTACTACTTAACCATCATCAAAAATCCTGAAATGCCTGTTAAAGGTTACTTCTACAATTTCCAAGATGCGATTTCTGCTCTTGAAGTAGGTGTAATCGAGCTTCACGACAAGATTGTCGTAAGAGATGAAAAAGGTGAAAGAATTGAAACTACCGTTGGTAGAATCATATTTAACGAAACAGTCAGAAAAGCAATAGCTCTTTCTGCTTAACTCAAGTAAACGGAAATTAAAATTAAATTGAGGAAATAATAGAATGGAAACAACTTATACTAATTCAAAGAAGACACTGGACTTCATTAATAAACAAATGGATAAAAAGGCATTAAACCAATTTTTATCTCAGATGTATTTAGAGTTTGGTGGTGCTACTACTGCGGAATTGGCAAACAGTTTGAAAAACCTTGGTTACAAATATGCAACCAAATCCGGTACAACAATTTCTATTGCAGATTTGCAGGTACCTGATGTAAAAAAAGAACTTTTGCAGGAAGCAGAGCAAGAAATTGAAAAATCTACACACAGATATTTAAAAGGTGAAATCACCGAAGTAGAAAGATATACAAAGGTTATCGACACTTGGTCCGAAACAACCGCAAAGTTGACGTCAAGCGTTGTTGATAACTTTGACAGACTAAATCCTGTATATATGATGGCGTTCTCCGGTGCGAGAGGTAACTTATCACAGGTATCACAGCTGGTAGGTATGCGTGGTTTGATGGCTGATGCACAGGGTCAAATCATCGACTTACCGATTAAGGCGAATTTTAAAGAAGGTCTATCCGTTACAGAGTATATTATTTCATCTTACGGTGCAAGAAAAGGTCTTGTAGATACAGCGTTGAAAACAGCTGACTCAGGTTACTTAACAAGACGTCTTGTTGACGTTGCACAGGATGTAATTATCCGTGCAGATGATTGTCATACTGACAAGTACATTAATATGAAGCCGATTAAAGACGGTGATACTATTATTGTTCCGTTAATCGACAGATTATTGGGCAGAACAGTTGCTCAGGATATTCTTGATGAAAGCGGTAATGTAATCGTTACTAACGGTACAACATTAGACAGAAAAGATATCAGAAAGATTTCAAGATTAAATCAGGACAAACTGAATGAAGAAGGTTTGAAAGTTCGTTCAGGTTTGACTTGTGGTCTTGAATACGGTATTTGTCAAAAATGTTATGGTTGGGCAATGACCACTCAGAAACTTGTTGATATCGGTGAAGCTATCGGTATTATCGCAGCTCAGTCAATCGGTGAACCGGGTACTCAGTTGACCATGAGAACATTCCACACAGGTGGTGTATTCAAAGGTTCAGGTGCTATGAAAACCGTTGAAGCTGCTATTGCCGGTGAAGTGGTTTCAAGCGTTAAAACAAGAGAATTCAGAACACGTCACGGTGATGTTGTTAGAATTTCTAACTACGAAGCTGATATTGAAATTAAAGGTGCTAAGAAAACCGAGAAATATCATATTCCTGCAGGTTCAACAGTATTCTTTGAAAATGGAATGAAAGTAGAAAAAGGATTTAAACTTGCTACTTATGAACCTGTTTCACAGGGTGATGGCTCTCGTTTAACAGAAAAAGCTACAAAAGATATTACTACTGACTTGTCAGGTGAAGTTATTTTTGAAGACTTTGTTGCTGATGAAAAGAAAGACAGGCAGGGTAATATTTCAAGAACTACGAACAAACAGGGTGTTATTTGGGTTTTAGGCGGTGACGTTTATAACCTTCCGGGCGGTTCTAAAGTTCTTGTAAAAGACGGTCAGGCTGTTAAATCAGGTGAAAAATTAGCTGAAACGTTAACAATTTCAGAACACGGTGGTGAAGTTCGTTTCGGTGAAGATCTTGTTGTTGAAGATGTAAAATTTGAAGGCAAAAAGATTAAGAAGATTGTACAAGGTAAGGAAATTACTATCGTAATCGCTTCTCTTACTCCTGAAAATGCAACATTTGAACAAACAAAGAAGGAACAGCTTTGGACAGTTAAAAAATCCGGTGAAAAATATATTGTAAAAGCACCGGTTGATACTCCTGTAGAAAACGGTATGATTATTGCCGAATTAATCGATGATGAATGTGCTGTTACTTCTTCAGGTGAAATCAGATACGTTGATGTTGAAGTAGATGAAAACCAAATTATTACAAAACCGGGTTCTGTAGTATTTATTCCGGAAGAAATTCATCAAATTTCAAAGGATGCTTCTTTGAAGATGGTTGAAAACGGAACATACGTTACAGCTGGTACAGAGGTTGTAAAAGACGTTTACTGTCACATTGACGGTATTGTTGAGTTCAAAGAATATAATGATATAATCCATGAAATTACCGTAAGACCCGGCGAAATCCATTCGTTGCCAAATGTTGGTGCGTTGAAGGTTGACGAGGGTGAAGTAGTTAAGAAAGGTACTGTAATTGCTGACGGTATAAAGGTTAAAGAAACTTCTATCGTTACAATTATGGATTCTTCAATGGATGATATTGCAATTGATGATTTGGATGAAGAACTTGATGCAAGCCTGAATTTGGATGAAGACAGTATTTCAAATCAGCCTATCCAAATCCTTGTAAGACCTGTTCAGGTATTGAATGTTGATCAGAAACAAGTATCAATAAAATTCAATACTACTGACGAATTAATTGACATTGTTCCTGTTACTCAATTACAGTACAAGGACGGTGCAAGAGTTCGTAATTTGGACGGTTCTACAATTACAAGAACAAGTTTGGTTTTACAAATGCAAGGATACCTGTCACACCTTAAAGGTATGGTTGAATTGGATAGCAACAACAATTTAAGAATTGTTGTATTGGAAAACTTAATTGTTCGCCGTGAGCAGGAAAGCAATTCAAAATTGGCATCATCACTTCAAACCGAATTGTTGGTTAAAGACGGTGAAGTAATTGAGGCTAAAACTCCGATTGCAAAAACACAGGTATTATCGGTAAATGACGGTGTTGCATCTGTTCATGATAATGAAACCGATACAAGAAGATTACTTTTGACAAGTGAAACTTACGAAACAAAAGTTAAAGTATCAGGTAAAGCTAAAGTTAAGAAAGGCGACTTTGTAAAAGTTGATCAGCCTTTGACGGATAAGGGTGAAGCTTCAACAGCTTCAGGTCAGGTTATCGGTGTAAACAAAGGCGAAATTCTTATCAGAAAAGGCAGACCATATTTGGTAAGTCCGGGTACTATGTTGTTAGTTGAGCTTGGTGCATTGGTACTTCGTGGTGATATGATTGCATCACTTGTTTACGAAAGACAGAAGACAGGCGATATCGTTCAAGGTTTGCCGAGAGTAGAAGAACTTCTTGAAGGCCGTAAACCTAAAGATTGTGCAATCCTTGCCGAAGAAGACGGTGTTGCTGAAATTGATACAGAAGAAGATTTGCCAAGATTGTTCTTAGTAAATGATAATGGCAGAACTGAAATCAAGTACGCAATTGATGCAAACATCATTGTTAATAACAAGGAAAAAATCACTAAAGGTCAACCTTTAACTTCCGGTCCTTTAAATCCGCATGACGTAATCAGACTTTGCGGACCGGAAGCTGCACAACAGTATTTGGTAGACGAAGTTCAGCGTGTATACCGTTCACAGGGTGTAGAAATTGCTGATAAACACGTTGAAATTATCGTTCGTCAGATGACTAAGAAAGTTAAAGTTGTTGATGCAGGTGATACAAAACTTCTTCCGGGTGAACTCGTTGAAGTTCAGACATTTGAAAAAGAGAATGCTGAAGCTGAAAAGAACGGACACGCTCCTGCAACTTGCGAATACATGTTGTTAGGTATTACAAAGGCTTCTTTGAATACGGAAAGCTTCATTTCAGCAGCATCATTCCAGGAAACAACAAGAATCCTTACTGAAGCAGCAGTTGACGGTAAGAAGGATATGTTGAGAGGTCTGAAAGAAAACGTTATTATCGGTCGTTTGATACCGGCAGGTACCGGTTTCCACCACTTGTCAAATGCAAACGAAGAAAAAGAACGTGAAGCAAGAAAACGTGCCGTTGCACAAAGAAATCAGGCAAGAAAACCGTCTGCGATTTTGGAAGAAATCGAAGGTATGTTCGGTGCTCCTGATTTGACTATTGACGATGACGGACTGATTGAATAATTCTAATTATTCGCATAAATCTAAAAGCGGTTTGTAGGACTTATACAAACCGCTTTTTTATTTCATTTATTTGTATTATTAAAACACCATAAAAATATGATAAAATAATCATTATGGTTGCAAAAATTAATTCTCAAATACAAGAGTATAAACAAGAATTCAATAATATATGCAGAGAATCGATATTGCCGATATTGAAGGATTTTGAGCAGGAACGCAAAAAGGATTTGCGTACTATGATACTAATTTGTCTGGCTGCTGTTATAGTATTATATCTCATATACAGTGATTTTTCATCAGGCAGAGCTCCTGAGCGGTCTATGATTTCACAATTTTGGAATATTATAACAGGTATAGAATTTATTATTGGTATTGCTGCGGCATTTGCTTTTGTATTTGCCCCAATTATAATTAAAAACGAATTTGCACTCTCTCTAAAAAAAGAATGCATGAAAAAAATATTGAAAGTTTTTGGTGATATAAAATGGTATGATGGCAGAAAATGTGTTTCGGATTATTACTTAAAAGATAGTGAATTGTTCCCGGTATTTTCTCAGAGGAATACTTACGATTCTTTTAAAGGAAAGTATAAGGATACGGATTTTGAAGTCAGTGAAATTCACTTATTTACAGAGTATGGGGGCGGTGGGAGAACAATAATAATAAGTACATTTAAGGGTGTTGTCATAAAATTTGATATAAACAAAGAATTTAAAGGGAAAACAATTATTTCATCAAAGAGAGATTTTATGACAAAACGTAAATTTCGTATAGCTTACATACCTTGTGTATATTTTGTTCTTTGTTTTTTATTATCTTTAAAAACTCAGCCAGAGATGTTTGGTTTGGCTTCTGCCTGGCTTGTGCCGGCAGTTATTATATTTATAATAGACAAACTGTATTGTCGTTTCAGTAAAGATGTTTTTACCTCCGATGCAAAAGAAATAAAACTTGAGGATGTGAATTTTTCTAAAAAATATGTCGCTTATTCAACCGATCAGATTGAGAGCAGATATCTTATAACTACAGCATTTATGGAAAGATTTCAAAATCTTCAGACAGCATTTGGAACAAATAAAATAAAATGTTCTTTTAATAATAATTGTTTAATGTTTGCGATATCAACTTGGAAAAATTTGTTTGAAATCGGCGGACTTTTCAGGAGTCTGAAAAATCCTAAGCAGCTCAATAAATTTTTTGACGAATTAATATCAATATATTTGATGATAGATTATTTTAAATTAGATGAAGATACAAAATTATAAAGGATAAAATTATGAACAAACCGATGTCAGTAAACGATACAATGGCAAAATACAGACGTAATTTTTATACGTTATATCATTCAACGATATACCCAATTCTCAGTCAGTTTGAGAAAAAACGTAAGGATATGCTTGTAACATTATGTTTAATCTGTGCAATTCTTCTGACTATAGTTGTATCAACGGGTATAGGTATGTTTACCGGCAAGATTTTTGAACAATCTTTTGCTTTTTTGGCAATAGCGGAGGTGGTTATCGGTGCCGGAGCATTAATCTGCTTAATTTGGCTTCCGTTTCATTTTAATAATAAATTTATTGATGAATTAAAAACGACATGTATGGGTAAAATTCTTGGTTTATTCGGGAATGTGACATGGCATAATAAAACGGCTTTGATTTCCGATACCGAGATGAATAAGAGTTATTTATTTCAGCATTATAACCGCAGAGCTTCTTATGATGCATTTTCCGGCTCATACAATAATGTAAATTTTGAAATTTGTGAAACGGATATGTATTATGAATCGGGCAGCGGGAAAAATAGAACGGTTATTCAAATATTTAAAGGTGTTGTTATTAAATTTAAATCAAACAAAGATGCAAATGGTGTTACCGTAATTGCATCCAAAAAAGATGTTCACACTGGTGTAAATAATGCAGGTATTTTTGCCGGTCTTGCAGGTTTTGGTTTAAGTTCATTGCAAATATTGCCGGATTTGTTTAAACACGGGAAATTTGATACGGGACTTTTTATATTTTATTTGGTTTTGTTGGCAGTTGTATTTACTATTGCTTTTGTAATCGGTAAATTCGGGAAAAATAAAAATAAAATGGTTCTTACCGAAATGAAACTTGAAGACCCTGAGTTTAACAAAAAATACAGAGCCTATTCAAACGACCAGATTCAGGGCAGATATCTTATAACTACAGCATTTATGGAGAGATTTCAAAATCTTCAGACTACATTCGGAACACAAAAAGCAAAATGTTCTTTCTATGGTAATACCCTTATGTTTGCAATTTCAACGAACAAAAATCTATTTGAAATCGGTAATTTGTATAAAAGACTTGATGATCCAAGACAAATGGAAAACTTTTTCAATGAATTAACTTCAATTTTCTTGTTTGTTGATTACTTTAAGTTAAATGAAAAAACAGGGTTATAATAAAATTAAAATATAATTATGCACTAATACTACTCTTTTAGCAGATTTGTAAACATGTGTAAATTTTTGTATATACTCCTCTTGCCAAAATTTTATATTCGGTTAAAAATAGCAAAAGGAACTGGGAAGGAAATAGAAAATGTTGATAGGGAAAACCGAATTTAGAATAACCCCTAAGGTGAAGTCAGAGGGTGAAATATCCCCTAAAAAACTTTCTCTCATGGATTCGGTATCCCCAATTCAAAATAATAATTCGTTAAAGAAAGAGCCTTTAAATAATAATTCATCTGATTTATCATTTAAAGGTTCTTTTTTATATACTGCTGCAAACAATGGTAACAGATATTTCAAATCTGAATTATTGGATTTTTCAAAAAGACATCTCGGTCACATGAGCGAAGATTTGTACAATCATGTCGCATCTTCTGAGTTGGACATCGCAAAGAAAATGTTTCAGACAGACGAAAAAACAGGCGAAATTATTTTCCGTAAGAAGTCCATCCCTCATTTAATAAGAGATGGACTTGTTTTAAGAAATCTTCCGACTGATATTATGAACGGTACAGTTGCTTTAATCGGTAAAATTAAGCCGTTTAAAAATTGGGCAGAGGGTGTATATAATTCAAGATTTATGAAATCAACCAGAGCAGAATCAAAAATTGAAGCTCAGGTCAGTGCGTTGCGTGGTATTGCAGAAACAAGAGCAAAACTTATTAAAGACGGCAAATCTGAAGAAGAAATCCGTTCGGCAATGTTTCAGAGAAAAATGAAAATGTTTGACCCTAAAACAGGTAATTACGATACCAAGCATGAACGTTCTCTTAACAGAATTGTTTCAGGCATGCCGCCGGCATTATTCCTCGCAAATGATGCTTACAACCTTTCAAGAATGATGGATGACGATAAAGACAAAGCTGAACATGAAAAGAATGTAAGATTCCGTCAGGAAATGAGCCGTATATTTATAAATGCTTATATTACCCTGATTACATTCGGTGCTTTGCAAAAGATTATGAATAACTCTAATGCAGGAATCATGCTGACTACAGGTTTGACGGCATTATTTACGGAATCCTTCTCCCGTTTATCTAACGGTAAGCATATTAAACGTCTGACCCCTGAAGAAGCAAGAGAAGAAAACAGAAGAAATAATGCACCGGAAAAAGATATTAAACCTGATACTTCGTTCAAAGCTTCATCAAGCAACAAAACTACAATGGGTAAATCTCAGCAAAAACCGTTGTTGTCTATAGATACTTTGGCAAAAGCCTCTTTAGGTGTAATTGCTGCAGGATTTGGATTAAAAGGTTTAAGAAAATCGAAAGCTATTGACGGTGCAATAAATGATATGTTCAAGCCGTTCAAAAAATTATATAATAAATTGACTACTACTCCTGATTACAGAGTAGATGAGAAAACGTTTAATGAAATAATTAAGGTATTGGAAGAAACGGGATTTTCGGCAAGAAAATCTGAGGAAGCCGCAGATGCTGCATTGAAAAAGCAAAATTATACAAAATATTTGTTAACAAAATCTTCCAGTTTCGTAAAAAATCTGTTTTCAAAAAATAAAAATATGAAACCGTCAGATTTGGCTGAGGATTATTTAAGAGTCGCAAATTATGCTAAGAATGCAGATGGTTCAATCAGCTTAGGTTCTCGTGATAAGAAGATTAAACCTTTTGTTAACTTTGTTATTGCACCGTTTAAATTTGCCTGGAGTACGGTAACTTTACCATACAGACTTGTAGATAAGGGTGTTAAAGCATTCAGCAAGAAAGCTGATTTTGTGAAAGTTCCGCTGAGTGATAAACATACAATTCAGACGATTGCTGAAAATATGCAAAAAGAACTTAAATTAAACCGTGATTTTGCAAATAATATTGAAAGTTTTGTATCTCAATTAAAGAAGAAATCACCTTCTGAGTTGTCAGATATTGAAAAACAATTCTTGTGCCGTGTGGGTGACGTTGAAGCTCTTGCAAAGAGTATCGACAACATCGGTAAACGTGCATTACAGGAAAACTTTGATCCTAAAAAATTCCACGATTATGTATGTGATAATTTATTGAAGTCATTTAATCTTGATACTGTTTCAAATGTATCTAATGCCGAGTTATCAAATCTTGCAAAAACAGCAGCAACAGCAGCAACATTATGGTTCTTAATGACAGATAACTATAATATGGTTATGCTGAAATCAAACGGTAACGATGTTGAAGGTGCTCAAACTAAGTTCAAAGAAAGATTTGTTCAGGAAGGTTCAAGATTGTTCTATCAGACCTTGTTGATTGACCTGTTCAACAGCACATTCAGAAGTCAGTACAACAAATCACTGTTTGGTATGACCTGGATTACTTTAGCTAATACAACATTAGGTGAATGGTTAACAAGAAAATCCGTAGGTGTTGCAGTCGGTGCTCATTCAAGAGATGAACTTCTTGAAATGGAAAGAAAACAGGATAATGCAAAAGGTTTCTTAAAAGGTTATTATAACTTTATGCAAAGATTAACTGGTAAACGTTCAATTAAGTCTTATGATGTAAATAATACGGCAAATTCAAAGACTGTTGGCTCATCCGATAAAGAGAACAATGTTTCATTTGAAAACAGAAGCAAAATGGAACAAATGATTAAAGCATAATATTATAAGTATTTAATTTTTTCTGTTTGTTAATTTATATTAAGCAAATTTAAATTTTAAAATGATTGTGATATAGCAAAAATGGGACATCAAATATTTGATGCCCCATTTTTTTATTAAAGTTTGGTAATTAAATTACTTGGTCGCTCGCGTTAAACGGCTACGCAAACCTGCTTGCCCTGCTGACCGCAGGTCAACCCGTTTGCTTTAGCCTTTGCTCGCTCCCGCTGTCTTGGTCGCTCGCGTTAGACGCATACATATTTTGCTCAAAAAAAAAGAGGCTTTCGCCTCTTTCTTTTCGCAAAATAATTTTATGCTTTGCTCGCTCCCGCTTTCTCGATGATTTCTTTTTCAACGTTAGCCGGAACTTGTTCGTATTTTTGAAATTCCATAGAGAATGTTCCGCGACCTTGTGTATTTGAACGCAAGTCAGTTGCGTAACCAAACATGTTAGCCAAAGGAACAATTGCTCTTACGATTACGTTACCTGTGTTACCTTGTGGTTCCTGACCTTCAACACGTCCACGACGTCTTGAAATATCACCGATAATAGTACCTGTAAATTCATCAGGAATTTCGATTTCAACCTTCATCATAGGTTCTAAGATACAAGGTGAAGCTTTCTTACAACCTTCCTTGATAGCCATAGAACCGGCAATCTTAAATGCCATTTCAGAAGAGTCGACTTCGTGGTAAGAACCATCGTAAAGTTCAACTTTAACGTCTATCATTGGGAATCCTGCTAAGATACCGCCTTCAAGAGCTTCTTCCATACCTTTTCTTGCAGGTTCGATGTATTCTTTCGGAATAGCACCACCAACGATTTTGTTTTCAAATACAAATCCTGCATTTTCTTCAGCCGGTGAAATTCTGACTTTACAATGTCCGTATTGACCTTTACCACCTGACTGACGGATGAATTTAGAATCCTGATCAGCATTACCTCTGATAGTTTCACGGTATGCAACCTGCGGTTTACCGATGTTAGCTTCAACTTTGAATTCTCTTAACATACGGTCAACGATGATATCAAGGTGAAGTTCACCCATACCTGAAATAATTGTCTGACCTGTTTCAGTATCAGATTTTACACGGAAAGACGGATCTTCTTCTGCTAATTTTTGAAGAGCTATACCCATCTTATCCTGGTCAGCTTTTGTCTTAGGTTCAATAGCAACAGAAATAACCGGTTCAGGGAAAGTCATCTTTTCAAGGATGATAGGTGCTTTTTCATCACATAATGTATCACCTGTAGTAGTTTCTTTCAAACCAACTGCTGCACAAATATCACCTGCATATACTTCATTTTCTTCCAAACGCTGGTCAGCATACATACGAACCAAACGTGCAATACGTTCTTTCTTACCGTTAGTAGCGTTAAGAACGTAAGAACCTGAAGTAATTTTACCTGAATATATACGCAAGAATGTTAAACGACCTACAAACGGGTCAGTCATAACTTTGAATGCCAAAGCTGAGAACGGTTCTTCATCAGATGAATGTCTTTCAACTTTAGTACCGTCTTCCAATTCACCTTCGATAGCTTTTACATCAACAGGTGACGGCATATAGTCAACAACATTGTTCAATAATAACTGAACACCTTTGTTCTTGAATGCTGTACCGCAAGTAACAGGAACGATTTTATTGTTACATACGGCACGTCTTAAACCTGCTTTTAATTCTTCAACGGTGATTGAATCAGGGTCTTCAAAATATTTTTCCATCAACTCATCGTCTTCACCTGCGATAGCTTCAACCATTTCATCTCTCATTTGTTTAGCTTTATCAGCAAGTTCTGCCGGAATTTCTTCTTCTTTAATATCCGTACCTAAATCGTTAGTATAAATTTCAGCCTTCATTGTCATCAAATCAACAAGACCGACAAATTTATCTTCTGCACCGATAGGTAACTGAATAGGAACAGCATTTCCGCCTAATCTTGTTTTGATTTGTTCTACAACACGGAAGAAATCTGCACCTGTTCTGTCCATTTTGTTAACGAATACCATACGTGGTACTTCGTATCTGTTAGCCTGACGCCAAACAGTTTCGGATTGTGATTGAACCCCGCCTACTGCACAAAACACAGCTACAACACCGTCCAATACACGAAGTGAACGTTCTACTTCGATTGTGAAGTCAACGTGGCCCGGGGTGTCAATAATATTGATTTGGTGCCCTTTCCATTCAGCGGTTACTGCTGCTGATTGAATAGTGATACCTCTTTCTCTTTCCTGTTCCATAAAGTCAGTTACCGCTGCACCATCGTGAACTTCACCGAGTTTATGAGTTTTCCCTGTGTAAAACAGGATACGTTCAGTAGTAGTGGTTTTGCCGGCATCAATGTGAGCAGCAATACCAATATTTCTGATTTTCTCTAATGGAGTCTTTCTTGCCATTTTTCTTTTCCTTTTTTATATTGTGTACTCTCGCTATTTATAATTAAAATTAGCCTATAATAAAATTATCTCACGAACATGGATTTTTTCAACAATGGTGTAAATTTACTTAACATACACTTGCAAGGAGTATTGTGTTATGCTAGTATTCAAGTAATGTGATAGCAATTGGGGTATGTACACAATGAAAAGTTCAACTATTAGAAGATCAAATTTATCAAAGGAGAAGATGGCCGTGTTGGAAGCACTATCGAAATATAACAATTTTGAAACCGCTGATGTTGCTGATTCCGGCGTAAATAACGAACCGGTTTCTGATGATTCGCCTGAAGTATACGTCAGACAAAATAAAGATAAAGAACTGGATATGTTATGGAAAGATTTTAAGTTACCGAGAGGAGAACGTTCTCCGATTATATATCTGGGTATAGGATTTATTACCGGAGTACTTGTTACTCTGATTGTATCTGCCTTTATCGGTATGAGTTCAGGTAATTTTCATATTAAATCTGCCAATACCGAAGCTACTACGGTAGAAACTCCTGTAGCAGAGGCTGTTCAGCAGGAATCTGCGGTTCAGGAAACAGTTAATGAAACCGAAACTGAAGCTCCGGCTAAAAAGTTTGGATTATTTGGTGCTAAATCAAACAATAACGAAAATACTCAGGCAGCTGCCGTTCAGACTAATAAAGAATATGAAGTCCAAAACGGTGATACAATGGAAAAAATTGTTAGACAGTTCTATGGCTCTTATTCAGGAGAAAAAGTAGAAGCTATTATGAATCTCAATAATATGAAAGATGCAAATAAACTTTCTATAGGTCAAAAATTGCTTATTCCTGTTGATAGTGCCGCAGCTTCTAATTCTGCCGAATAATTTTTGAATATTATAAAATCTAAAACCTCGCAATTTGTTTTGCGAGGTTTTATGATTTCTTATTCCATATTAATTTCTAACTCAGAGCTTGTTGCTTGTTTGCCTGATATTTTTCTTTCATTGCTTCGGCTTGAGTTTTCATTTTTTGGATGCTTTTTTGTGCCTGTGTACTTTGTTTTGTAACTTTTTTACCTGTCGTTCTTATTGATGTGGCAAGCCTTTTTGTTGTTGTTACATTACCTGTAGCACTTTTTAAAGATGACGTATTAACAGATAATGCTGCATCAGTTTTTTCACCTGCTAATTGGCCAAAAGCTTGTGTAGCTTTCCCGGCAGTTTGAGTAACTTTACCGATTTTTTCGCCGGTTTCACCGACTTTTGTAACTCCCTGTCCTGCAGTATTCAGTGCTTCTCCTGCTGCAGCTGTGTAGATACAACCCATCATTGCCGTACCGGTTGCTTGCATACCATCACCTGTTGCGTGAGTTACTTGTCCTGCTTGTTCCACTGTCTGCCCAGTTTTTTCTATATTTTGTCCGGTTTTAGTAATTGAAGCCGACTCGGCTTTATCTGCTTTCAGTGCTGTTTGCTCTTTTTTTAGATTATTTTGTATAAAAATGGCTTTTTTACTTGCAGTTTTTATTTCTTTCTGATTGTTTGCAACATTTACTTTAATTTTATTTGACTGGGATTTTACTTTTGATTCGTTAGAACTTATTTTTGAGGTTAATTCTTCTATTTTTGAATCATCCTCACTTGAACTTTGGGCTTTGTTATCTTTGGATGTTTTGCTTGCTCCGTCAGTTTCTTCAGTAGATTCATCGCCTGCTAATGATAGTGAGTTAGCACTTTTTTCGCCGACACCGGTTTTATCGCCGTTTGTCAATGCTTCAAGTTCGGCTGTATCTGCATTAATTTCTTTTTCTGTTTTCGCTATGTTTGCTGCTTCTTTAGCATTTGTTTTCTCATTTTTTGTTATGCTCTTTTCTGATTTTTTTGTTTCATTGTTGAGTTGTTTTGTGTCTTTCTGCATGTCTTTTTGTAGTTTTTGAGAATCACTTGCAATATCTTTTGCCTGTGAATTAATATCTTTTGAATCTGAAGTCAATTTTTCAGCTTCACCTTGCGAAGCTTCTTCTTTGGCAATATCTTCTTTAGCGGTTTGTTCGCTTTTTTTGGCATCTTTAATATCTTTTTTGGCTTCTGCTTCTGATTTGTCGTTTTTATCAGTTTTATCTGTAGCCGTTGCCCCTTCAGTTTGTGGATTTATGCCTTGGTTTTGAGGGTTGCTTTCCATGCTATCCCACATCGCATTTTGGTTTGCTTTGGTTTCGGTACTGTCCTGCGCAGAATTAATGTTATTCTGATTTGCAGTAACATTGGTATTATTGTTGTTTACAGACTGCGTATTTTGAGCATTCTGTGTCTTTTGCATAGGGTTAAATTGATTAAAATGAATAGCCATAATAATCTCTCTTTCTTCTTATACTCTCTTGTATATATAAAAAAATATCAAAACGCCCAATTTCACACGCCCCTGATATGTTTACAATTCTTTACATGTTTATTTTAGTTTAAAATAAAAATAACCCTTTTTAAAAAAGGGTTATTTTTTGTGTTCGGGATTGTAATTATTAAACTTTTTGAAATACAAATATATATTCGTGGGTAAATATACTGAAACCTCCTGCTAGTGCTCTGTATCTCCATAAATGAGCATCTTTACCTTTTCCTCTTTCGTTTCCCTGAATATCTTTAACAATGGTGGACTTTAACTTGAAGCCTAATTTTCTCATTCTGTTCATACATTCAAATCCAAGAGGCTGCACTTCGGAATTTTTATAGCTGTCCCCGATAATCAGGCAGGCAAATCTGCCTTTTTCCAGTAAATCATAGCCGTTTTTGGCGACTTTTTCAAATAAATCATAAAATTCTTCTGTTGATGCACAGTTGGATAAATCTTCTTTTTTATCCGAAAATTTGATTATATCATCATAAGGTGGGTGAAGCATAAGAAACTGAGCTTTTTCTTCTCCCATAATGTCTAATCTTGCTTTTACTTTATCTACAGCAAGCTGAGAAGCAGAATCTGCACAAATTATGTTTACATCCGTAACTAACTGTTTCGGAGTAAACTTTTCAGAAACACTTTCAGCTAATTCGTCTTTTAATTCTACCCCAATGCAGCGTCTGCCCATATTAACAGCTTCTATACCGCTTGTGCCTGAACCGAAAAACAAATCAAGTACAATATCATTTTTCTTGGTATATCTTTCATACATTTGTTGTGCAATTTGAGGAATATAATTCCCGTGGTATTCGTTTGAATGACCGTGTTCTCTTAATCTGGCAGGGAACTGCCATAAAGTATCCGTCAAAACATGAGGGTAATCCTTCCATGCATTAAGGTTAATATCACTGTATTTTGTTGTTTTTACAGGTTTGACTACCTGTAAATCAGCATTCTTTGACGGTTTTAATTTTGTATTGGTTTTTATTCTTGCCAACTTATCCCTCTTCCCTTGCATAATGTTATTGTCACCATACAATCTTATAGAAATGTTTCAAATTTGTAATCAAACGTTTAGATGAAATTTTATTTGATGTAAATTAGTGATTGCGAGGGGTATGAATGTTATGGGACGTATCAAACAGTTATCAAAAAATATAATAAATCAAATTGCGGCAGGAGAGGTTATAGAAAGACCGGCATCGGTTGTAAAAGAACTTATGGAAAATTCTGTTGATGCAGGTGCTACAAAAATCAGTGTAGAAATAACTAATGAATGCAGAAATATTCGTGTTGCCGATAATGGTTCCGGAATACATCCTGACGATATAATGCTTGCGTTTTCCAAACATGCTACCAGTAAAATCGCAAGTGAAGAAGATTTGTTTGATATAGAAACACTTGGATTTAGAGGGGAAGCCTTATCAAGTATAATATCCATATCTAAACTTACCTGTACTACAAGAACAAAAGATTTTGATAACGGTACAAAGGTTGTTTGTGAAAATTCGGAGGTTAAACAGGTTCCGTCAGGTTGTGCCGTGGGTACGATTATGGAAGTAAAAGATTTGTTTTATAATATTCCGGCACGTCTGAAATTTTTAAGAAACCCGAACACCGAATTTTCATATATTCAGGAAATGGTTCAATCTATAGCTATAATTAATCCTGACATAGCATTTGAATTGAAGAAAAACGGAAAAACTGTTTTAAAAACTACCGCACAAGGTGATTTAAAACGTAATCTTAAAGAAATATTTTCACAGTCCGTAACCGATAATTTGAAAGAAGTCTTAAAAACTGATGAGTTAGCCGGATTAAAGATATACGGTTATGTAAGTACTCCTGATTATACCCGTTCAAGTAAAAAAGATTATCATATTTATATAAATTCAAGAACCGTAAAATGTCCCGTATTTCAAAAGGCTATTGATATGGCATACAGAGATTTAATGGCGAATGGTAAGTATCCTTTTGTTGTTTTAAATTTGCAAATACCGCCTTGTGATGTTGATGTCAATGTTCATCCGTCTAAAAAAGAGGTTCGATACAGAAACGTAAATCAAATATTTAATTTTATAATGGCGAGTATTATAGGCGGACTTTCGAATTATAAAGAAATTGATAAACCGGAAACTCCGGAGTATAAACCGCTGCCAAAGTCTGATAATATTGATAATTCAGAAGGTACGGTTAATGATAATGTGGTTTCTTTGTTTCCCCAAAAAGAGCAGGTTTCTGATGTGATTTTTGATAAACAAAATGATGATATGTATGTAAAAGAGGAGTTTGACGGAAGTATTCGTAAACCTGAAATTCCAAATTTTAATACGACTTCTCATGCAAGTCAAAGTCGCTTTTTTGAATCAGAACACAAATCTGTAGAACCGGAAGATGTTATTGTAGGTCAATATAAAAATACGTATATTTTAATTGAGTTAGAAGACGGGTTAGAGATTGTTGATCAGCATATTGCAGAGGAAAGATATAATTACGAAAAATTAAAATCAGAAAAAGAAATCGCATCTCAACTGGTATTTATCTCAGATGTATTAACTGTTTCTGCAAGCGAGGCTGAAATTATAAAAGAAAATACGGATAAATTTGAACGTTTTGGTTATGGTATAGAATTTACTTCAGATACCGAGCTTGTATTCAGAAAAGTTCCCATGTTGTTATCAAAAGTTAATCCGAAAGAAATATTGAGTGACATTTTAGATAATATTGAGGGTGATATTGACGGACTGGAAGAACACATATTAAAAACAACCGCCTGCAAAGCTTCTGTTAAAGCGGGACAGAAATTATCATTATGGCAAATGCAGGAAATAATTAAAAAATGGCGTACTACAAAAATGCCATACACATGTCCGCATGGTCGTCCCGTAAATAAAATTATTCCGCACAAAGAGCTTGCAGGTTGGTTTCAGAGAAATTCTTAATCAGCATTTAGCATTGATAATTTCTCTTCAAAACTTGTCTTTTTGTAATTTATTCCCGAAGAAACAATCGGCTGATGATATTCTGCTTTGTTAATGGAACGTGCATCCACTATTGGGGAAGGCGGTAATATTGACCACTTATAAATTGCTGTTGACATTCTGCGGAAGAATTTTTCCAACCATTCTATTTTTTGTTCTTTTGATAAAGTGTTTTCTTTCTCGTACAGAAATTCTGCATCAATCATATCATTTACAGACTGATTAAGGTTTTCCACACGCCAAATAATTTCATCCAAAAATTCATAAGGCATCAGAGCTTCTTCTGCCAAAAGAGGTTTCCCTGTTTTTGGATTAATAGCCAATTCAGCACCCGGACGTTTTTCGATAATTGACTGAGGAATAGCATTTTTTTGCTCCCTGTTTTCATTCATCCATTTCGCAAGTGCAAATAGTTTGGTTTTGGTAACATCAGCAATAGGGGCATACCCTCCTGACATATCACCGTTAATTGTTGCATATCCCATATATGCTTCTGACTTGTCCGAAGTCGCAATAGTTAAACATCTGTCAAATTCGTTTGCAATTCCCCAAAGTATTGTTGCCCTCGAACGTGCCTGAATATTATCGTTTGTAAAAGACTGCTTGTATCTGAAATCCCATTTTTCTTCAATCTGAGAGAACATATTATCGAACTTTTCTCTGGTTACATTGAACATGTCTCCTATAGGTACTTCAAGAAAATTTATTTCCAAATTTGATGCTAAATCCCGTGCATCATTTTTGCTTTCACTACTTGTAATTTTTGAAGGCATACTTATGCCGAATACATTTTCTTTTCCCAAAGCATCAGTAAGCAATACTGCACAAACAGTAGAATCTAATCCGCCCGATAAACCCAAACAGGCATGTTTGAATCCTGTTTTTTTGAAATAATCACGAATTGATTGAATTATTGTTTTATATGTCCTTTCTAAATCAGGTTCATGATCAAGTGTAAACTCTTTTTGAGAATTCAAGGTTTTTTCCAGACCGTTAGGCAAAGGATAAATTTTCCCGTTACAGTCAAAAACATCCGCTATAAAAAACTGTTCTTCATAAGATTTTGCCCTGTATATCAATTCCCCGTTTTTGCCGTAAATTCTGCCTGCTCCTTCGTAAGAAACACAATCGGCAGAACCTACCTGATTTACATATACAATCGGAGTGTGATGTTTTTTTGCGGCAAAAGAAAGCATATTGTGTTTTAACTGTTCTTTTTTTGCTCTTGTTATTGATGCTGAACAGTTAATTAAATAATCAGGATGCTGTTCATTTACGACTGTTTCTACAGGATCAACATTGTATAAATTTCTGTCAAAGAAATCAAAATCATTCCAGCCGTCTTCACATACTATGATGCCTGCTTTCCTGCCGTTAATATCAGTAATTCTGTTTTGACTGTTCACGGGTGAACTCTCAAAATATCTGTAATCATTTAATTCTGAATAATTTGGCAATAATGTTTTTCTTACTATTCTTTCAATTTTTTCGTCAGATAAAACAGCGACCGAATTATAATACTTTTTACCCTTATCGGAATTATTAAACTCTACAAACCCGATAATTACTTTTGTATTTTTTACAGTCTGAGCTATTGCCTCAAGCCATTCTCTGCACTCCTCAACAACAACCGGAAATTTTAGCATATAATCGCCGAAAGGAATCCCCATTAAAAAAGTTTCGGGGAAAATAATCGTTTTGACACCCAAAAGTTCTGCCCAATTTATCCATTTTTTTGCTTTTAAAGCATTATATTTTACATTTCCGGGAATCGGATTTGCCTGTGCAAGTACTATTGCATCAGCAGATAACATAGGTTTTATCCTGTTTGCGAGTTCTTTTCTTTCATTTTGTGTATATATATCCTCTGCTAAATCTTTGTCTATTAAATCGGTTAATTCGTAAATCTTACTGTTCATACTGTTCCCTTTCAGGTATTTTGCAGTTCTATTATATTATAAACAATACTGTTAAAGAGAGTTATCATTTTCGTGTTCGGTAATAATTTTATCTATTTCGTCCCGTGCTTCCAGTTTTGAGGATAACTCTTTTTTCTCAATATTATATTTTTGGCATAATTTATCGTAGTAATATAACTGTTTTTGAGTTGGGGGTTCTTTTCCCATCTTAAAATCCTGAGCTTGTTTTCTCATCTTTTTTTCAAATTCTTTTTTCGCCTGTTTTAGCGGTTCTTGTTTCTTTTTATAATCATAATATTTTTTGCATTCTTTTATATACAATTCAGTGTCTGCAAGAAAAGTATTGTCATACAATAATTCCGAAAGAAATTCAAATCGCGATGCACTTATTTCAAGGTAGTATTTTTCGTCGTCAATAAATTTATTTAAAATCTCATCTGCGTTCAAATCTTCGGATTTTTTGACTAATGCTCTTAAAAAATTACATATTGCCGATTTTTGATTTTTTGTAAGTTCAGGATATATTTGTTTTTTTACTTCGTACATACGGCAATAATAACATGTTAAGAAATTTTATGCAATTTGGGAAAAAATAGCAAAAATATTTTTGTTCATGCTTTAATATTGCATACTAAGAGATAAAGGAGAAAAATATATATGTATATAGCCCCGGTTGGAGTAATGCCCGTAAATGTAAATAAACCAAGTTTTAACGGTCAGGTAAAAATTAAAGGTTCAAATTGGAATCCGAGACTTTTGGATACTCTGATGCAGTTTGATTCTCCTTCATTAGAAAGACTATTGGATGGTCATGACGTTATTGTAAGACAGGTATCTACAAGAGCAGGTTCAAAAGACCCTGTACATTATCATGGTGAACCTCTTTATAAAATCATGATTAGTCGAGTAAAAGAAGGCTCAGTTGGTGCAGAAATCGCAGATGTGTTTAATTTATTACCGCGAAAGAGTCTTACAAGAGGGTATCATTCATCTTTTGGATTAGTAGACAAAATCAACGAAAAATCCTTCAGAAAAATGGCAAAAAGATATTCAGTTTAATAAAAAAAGAGGTTTTAACCTCTTTTTTTATGTGTTGAATATCCTATCTCCTGCATCACCCATTCCGGGAATAATATACCCTTTATCATTTAAGCCGTCATCAATAGCCGCTGTTATGATTTCAATATCAGGATAAGCTTTTTGTATTCGTTCTATTCCTTCAGGAGCTGCTATTATACAGATACATTTGATATTTTTAACGGGAATACCTTTGTCCGCATATAATTTTATTGCTTCTAAAAGAGAATTTCCGGTTGCAAGCATAGGGTCCGTAATATAAATGTAGCATTTTTCGGGATTTTTTGCTTCCATAGGAACTTTATTGTAGTACCAGATTGGTTTCAGAGTCTTTTCATCTCTGTACATCCCGATATGGCGTATGCAAGCCTGCGGTAAGATATCTATTGCTTCGTCGGTAAAAATAAGACCGGCTCTTAATATCGGAGATATAATCAAATTTATATCCGAATCAATTGTTTTTGTCGTAAAAGTAGCAATGGGAGTCGCAATTTCTTTATCCACAAGCGGAAGATTTTTGGCTGCTTCATATAACAAACATCTTGTAATTTTTCTTGTCGCAATCCTGACATCTTGACTTGAAGTGGATTTATCACGCATTGTACATAAATTTTGCAGTATAACAGGATTCGATATTAACCTTACATTATTCTTGTTCATAATTTATTTCTCCGTCTGCATTATTTTCTTCAATTCCTTCCGGGGTTTTATTTTTAGGAAATATCGGAGATAACCTTTTTTTAAGGTTTAATCTCTTATCATTAATGTCTTCAATTGCATTATTCAAAATGCCGAGTGATTTATCCGCATCTCCAACCGGATCCGTAGAAGGATTTTGCACATGCGGCATAATATTTTCAACCCGACTGGAAAAATGATTGCATCGAACTAATATGGAATCAAATTTCGCAAACATGTCATCAAATAATCCTAAAGCCGCACCAAGACGGTTAGTCTTTTTTATTACAACAAGGTTGCCGCTGGCTTCTGAAACTTCATCCGGCGGGTAAAGTTCTAATGACTTTGAGCCTGCCATACCGTTAAATTCGACTGTTGCAATCACACCCTGTGGCAGTTGAATATCTTTATTTGTAAGTACAAATTTTACATATACGTGGTCCTGTACTATACTTATATGTTTGACGTATCCTATAGGGACACCCATTAGTCTGACTGAAGAACCTTCTATAAGTCCGTCTACGTCCTGCATAAAAATTCTGTAGGTTCTTAATTCACCTTGTTTTTTGGCAGAATAAAATTTTATGGCACCAACGCAAAAAACAATTATAAAAAGCCATAGCAAAAGCTCAAGTCCTATAAATAATCTGAGTTTGTTTTTTGAATTCATAGTCTAATTATAGCATGAAATATTACTACTTGCGAAAATTTTATTTATATTATATGATTGATTTATCTTGAAACAGAAATGAGAGGTTTACAATGGATCAGATTATAAAAGTAGCATGGGAATTGAACGAAAATACAGAAAACAGATATCAGTTAGTTTATGAAATTGCTGAACTTGCAAAAAAATTAGTTGATGAAAATCAGGCTAAAAAAGCTCATGATGATTTCGTTTTTGAAGAAAATTTCGAAACAGGTTATACAAGAGAAAATCCTGTGGAACACGCTATTATGGTCAAAGCTTCCGAAGCTGATGATAACAGATTAGTAGGTTAATTAAAAGGACACAAGCTTTTTGATATTTAACGGCTTGTGTTTTTTTGTGTGAATTTTAACAAAATGGTCGTTTAAATAGGAGTTTTATGGAAGAAACAATCAGATATATAGAAAGTTATATAAAAGATTTCAAACCTGAGACAGGTATAATACTAGGTTCGGGTCTTGGTGAATTGGCGGATGAATATTGTGATATTGCAATTTCCTATAATGACATCCCGAATTTCATAAAGTCTACAGTAAAAGGTCATAAAGGCAGACTTGTATTTGCAAAAATTGCCGGTAGAAAAGTTGTTATGATGCAGGGCAGAAACCATTTTTACGAAGGTCATACTATGAGTGAAATTACTTATCCCGTTAAAGTAATGAAAAAACTGGGTGTGAAAAATCTCATCCTCACTAATGCCGCAGGTGGTATAAATAAAGATTTTAAAGCAGGTGATTTAATGTTAATCACTGATCATATTAATTTTATGGGTGCAAATCCTCTTGTCGGCAGAAATGATGACACCCTTGGCGAGCGTTTCCCTGATATGACGGAAATTTATAAGAAATATCTTATAGAACTTGCTAAAAAGTGTGCCGCAGACTTAAATATTAGTTTAAAAGAGGGCATTTATTTCGCAAATTCCGGACCGTCTTATGAAACTCCGGCAGAAATAAGAATGGCAAGCATTTTAGGTGCTGATGCCGTTGGGATGTCTACCGTTCCGGAAGCTATAGTTGCAAATTATTGCGGATTAAATGTTCTTGGAATAAGTTGTATATCTAACCCTGCAAGTACTTCAGAGGGTGAAAGACTTTCGCATGAGGATGTAATAAAGGCTGCTGATAAAGCAAAGGTCAAATTTAAATCATTAATTGTAAAAATTATAGAGAGTATGTAATATGTTAAATATTTTTTAATAAACTAGCAAAAATATAAATTTACGTTTTTTGTATCCGCAAATACCAATACATAGGAGAATTGTATGAAAATCTACAGATTAATAAAGAGCATGTATGCACCTAAGACCCTCGGAGAAGGTTTAAAAAGAGTCAGAAATGCTGCTGCAAGCGAGTCAATTATGGATGGTTCAGGTAAAACTGATACGGTTGGAATATACTCAAAAAAATATTTGGGACGTAACGTTACTGCAGAAATGACAACTGATTTTCATGGCAGAACAAGAGTCGTGATTTCCAATAAAGATAAAAAAGGTATTTTCGCGAGTGTGTTGGACAGAGTCGGTAGTAGTTGGAGAAAAGTATCATATAATATTTTGAATTCCAAAAGAAAAAGCCGATATGCTGATGACGGTATTAACAGCTTTAAAGAAACGTTGAAGCCCGAAGAGATTGAAAGAGAAATGCTGGAAATTCAGAAGAGAGTATAATCATATATAAAGGAGAGAGAATGACAAAATGCAATATCTTATGTGTTCAGTATAATCCTATTCTTGGTGACAAGGCAGGGAATCTTGAAAAAGTTGAAGAAATAATTAACCAATATAGTGAAAATAATCTGGACCTGGTTGTTTTACCTGAATTTTTTTCAACAGGTATTTGCGACAAGTCCTTTATAAATGAGCCCGAGGACGAAAACGGCGGAGATACAATTAAAACTGTACAGAGAATTGCAAAAAGATATAATACAAACATTGTTGCGGGCACCGTTATTACGCTTGTTGACGGAAAACGCTATAATACGTCTTTTGCAATTAACAGAAAAGGGGAAACTATTGCAAAATATAATAAAATTCACCTTTATAATTTTGCCGGCGGAAACGAAGATAAATATATTACCACGGGTAATGAAATTGTTGTTGCCGATTTTGATTTTGCAAAAGTCGGTATGAGTGTATGTTTTGATATAAAGTTTCCTATGCATTACAGAAAATTAATTCAAAAAGGTGCAGAAATCATAGCATCTCCTTCAGGCTGGTGTACATTATCTGCTTTTTCGGAAAAAATAAAATCGGATTTTGTAAAAACGTGGCAGGGTATGAATATGTGCCGTGCGACTGAAACTCTGACTTATTTTATTACGGCAGATTTAGTTGGTTTAGCCAATAAAGAGCTTTATTGTGTAGGGAATTCCATGATATGTGATCCTTTGGGTGCTGTTGTTGCAGGTGCCGATACATACGAAACGGGTGTTTATGGCGAAATTGACCTCAACGTGGTGAGAGATTTCAAAAAGCTTTATCCTGTCAGTGAAATGGAATAATGTCTGTTAATTAACTTATGTAAATTTTGTTGTTAAGATTATAAAGTTTTTGGGTATATAATCCGTAAGATAACTTGTGAAGTTTTTAAGGAGATACACTTATGAGTTATGAAGGACTGATTACCGAACACAAAAAAGAAGCTAATTATGAAAATTTGCAAAATGACTTAAACAAAGTAGAAGCATTTATTGATAAATGTATAAAATTCGTTTGCGAATCAACAAGTGCAATGGCAGAAAGAGATTTTAACGTTTCTTCTCTGTAATGTTGTTTAATTTTAAGTTTTTAAAGTTTTCCATGCTATTATACTATTGGTATGGAAAACTTTTTGCTTGAAATAAGAAAATTTATTCTGTCAAAAATACTGCGTAAACACTATTATCGTACCGGTAAGTGCAAAGCTTGCGGCAAATGTTGTGAAAAGATATATGTAAAACACTTTAAACACGTTATTCAGGATGAGGAAGAATTTAAAAAATTACAATATCTTCATCGTTTTTATACCTATCTGAAGGTTGTTGATAAAGATGAAACGGGGCTTGTTTTTGAATGCCAAAACCTCGATAAGGGAACTCATAAATGTAAAATTCATAAAACCCGTCCGGGTATATGCAGACGTTATCCGCAGGAAGAATTATTTTCTATGGGCGGTGCTTTATCTGATGACTGCGGTTACGAAATGAAGCCGATTGTTCCGTTTGATAAAGTAATGAGTAAGCTATCTAAAAAGAAAAAATTTGTATTTTTATTGATAGTCTTCTTTTTTGGGGTGCAGGCACATGCTTTTAACGGGTTTTCAGATGATTTCATTGAAAATTTTAAAACCTGCAAGATGTTTGCAGAGGAAAATTCAGTAAACAATAAAGGTACCGTATTTAATGATTTAAAGTTTTTTGCCCCGAACGGGGACGGCAGATGCTGTTACCATCAAATTATACAATCACAGTACGGGACTATTGATTTGCATTGTAAATTCAATAGTGAACAGTCTGCAAATCTTTATAATACAATGCTTACAAGTAATCCTCCATATTGGTACAGTCCAGAGGCTGAAAATTTATGGAATTCTTATGTGAACAACAAAGATGTGTGCGAGCTTAAAATCAATACTATATGGGATTATAAGGCACTTGTTCCTGACAGATACCTGCCGTGGATATTACCCCAAAAATAATTTAAACAAGTTATGTAAAGTTTTGTAAAATTTTTATTATTGTCAGGCAAATATGAATCTTGAGGATTATTAATAAAAGTACAAAAATGAAATTAATAATTATCACATATAACCATAACAATACTATAACATAACCAAAATAACCAACCTTGACCTCGAGATAAGAGGTCTTTTTTTTGTGTAAATTTTGTCCGTACCTGTTTAATAAAAATTATTCACAATGTTCTGCCTGTGTGATATTATAATAACAAGGTTAGGGGAAAATAAATTGCCAAAATTATCGGTTATTATACCTTGTTATAATCAGGCTGAATACATTTTAGATGCCGTGAATTCCGTAAAAGAATCTTCATTTAAAGATGTTGAAATTATCGTGATAAATGATGGTTCTAATAATATTTCAAAAGAAGATTTCAATAAACTTTTAGAGGGTTATGATAATTTAAAAATTATTCACCAGAATAATTTGGGGGTTTGCCGTGCGAGAAATAACGGAATAGAGGCGGCTTCAGGCGAATATATATTACCGCTTGATGCTGATGATAAAATTGCTCCAACATATATTGAGCAGGCGGTTAAAATTCTTGATGAAAATGAGAATATTGGGGTAGTTTATTGTGAGGCTGAATATTTTGGAGGAAAGTCGGGCAAGCTGAATTTAAAACCGGCAACCGTAATAAATATGCTTACACAGAACAGAATTTTTGCAGCTTCAATGTTCAGAAAATCTGATTTTACTAAATTTGGCGGTTATAGGCCTGATGGTGAATTAGGATGTGAGGATTGGGATTTATGGCTGTCGTTTATTGAAAACGGATATGAAATTTACCAAATACCCGCGATTTTGTTCTATTACAGAAAGCATCCGAATACAAGAACGGAAGAAGCTCTGAAATTTCATAAATATATTCAAATACGAAAAAATATTATTAAATTGCATAAAAATTTATACAAAAAATATTTTTGGCAGATAGTCCTGCCGTTGTCTTTTATGATTGCAAAGAATGCTGTATACAATTTAAAAAACGGTATTATCGGTGTTAAAAAAATATTGAGGCGAATATACTATAAAACAGCTATAAATGTATTCAACCTTTATCCCAATATTAAAAGAATAAATAAAACAAAGCTGCAAAAAGTTATTGATAATTTTTTGAGGTCTGATGAAAAAAGAATTACTGAAACTGCTGAAAATGTGGTTGTTTCAATGACTTCAATCCCAAATCGGATGTATGATATTCATTACGCAATTTTTTCGGTAATAACCCAGAGTGTAAAACCCGAAAAATTTATTTTGTACCTTGGTAAAGATAAATTCCCAAACGGTGAAAAGGATATTCCCGAGCAGGTGCTTGCATTCAAACCTTACGGGTTGGAATTTAGGTTTGTTGAGGATGTAAAATCGTTTACGAAACTTGTACCTGCGCTGGAAGAATTTCCTGATAAAACGATTGTAACTGCAGATGACGATATTTTTTATGAATCTGATTGGTTAAAAAATCTGTTAGTAACGCATCAGAAATATCCAGGTGATGTAATCGTGCATAAACATAAAAATATTAAGCTGGACTCTGAAAACAGACCTGTGCCATATAAAAACTGGACGGATAAAAAAGAAAATGATGCGGCATTTTCAAACTTTTTACTGGGTGTGGGGGGTGTTTTGTATCCTCCAAATTCATTGTATAATGAGGTTAGTAACAAGAATTTATTTTTAAATTTATGCCCGACAAATGATGATTTGTGGTTTTATACAATGGCAGTGCTAAATGGTACAAAAATCAGAATTGCAGAAAATTCAATATCAAATTTAACCATTATAAACATTGAAAGAGAACTAAATTTAAATGATGAACCTACACTATATAAGGGTAATAGAGTTTGTCAGACTGATATACAGTTTAATAATATTTTAGGTTATTATGAAAATTTAAAGGAATTATATGAGCGAAAAAATTAAACTTTTATTTGATGCCAATATTTTATCTTATGATTATAAAAAGTCTGCTTCTAGAAGCGGAATATTTTTTGTAGCTCTTAATGTGCTTAAAGAATTTATGAAACGTGAGGATATTGAAATTTGCCTTTATGTGCAGCCTTCCAATGTATTGGGGATACATAAATTCCTTGAAGCGAGTCCGGAATTTTCAAATTTATCTGTTATTGAAAAGACTAATTTATTTACATATTTTCTTGGTTTGGTAGAATACTGGAAATACAGCTGCCGAAAGTTAGACCAAAAAGATAATTTTTTCAAAAAAGTTGTAAGATTTTTTACTACAAGAATTTCAAAATTCTTTAATCAATATGATTTTTTCTTAAAACTTGATGAAAATTTATTAAAAGAGTGCAGGATATATTTTTCTCCAAATCAGGCTCCGCCCCGGCAAATATTAAATATAGAGAACATGTATAGATTTGTACTGCTTCATGATGCTATTCCTATTGTTTTGGACGACTATTTTTTTAATATGAAAATAAGAAATTCATGGTTTAAGCAGCTATTTAATACATTAAATGAGAAAGATTATTACTTTACAAATTCAGAATATACAAAACAAGATTTTATAAAATATTGTGATAAATTAAATCCTGAACACCTTACGACAACGTTGCTTGGTGCAAATGAAAATTTTTATCCTGTCAGTGATGAAGAAAAAATAAATATGGTTAGGAAAAAATACAAAATCCCGTCCGATAAAAAGTTTATATTCAGCCTATGTACAATAGAACCAAGAAAAAACCTGATATTTGCGGTTAAAAATTTTGTAAAATTTATAAATGATAATAATATTGATGATTTGGTGTTTGTAATGGGCGGTGGTCACTGGCAGGCATTCTTGGACTTGTTGGATAAAGAGTTGTCAGGAATAAATTACAAAGATAAAATAATAAAAGCAGGATATGTGGATGATGAAGACTTACCAGTATTGTATAGTGCAAGCGAAATCTTTGTATATACATCACTGTATGAAGGCTTTGGATTACCTGTGTTAGAAGCAATGCAATGCGGTTGTGCCTGTATAACCTCTAATGTTACATCAATTCCTGAAGTTATAGGTGATGCAGGTATTCAGGTCAATCCGAAATCTGATGAAGAAATGGTTGATGCGTATAAAAAAATGTACTATGACAAGAATTTTCAACATCAATGCCGTGAAAAAGCTATTGAACGATCTAAACAATTTAGCTGGCAAAAATGTACCGGTATCATGATTGATAAGTTTAAAGAAGTTCTTGATAGTTAGTTCAAATCTATGTAATAAAAGAGGGATGTCAATTTAGACATCCCTCTGAATTTTGTTGCTTACCGCTTATATTAGCAGCAGCCTGCAAGTTCTCTTTTTTTGCAGTCAATGGCAGCTTGAGCAGCAGCCAATCTTGCCTGAGGAACTCTGTATGGTGAGCATGATACATAGTTCAACCCGATTTTGTGAGCATATTTTACAGAATCAGGATCGCCGCCGTGTTCACCGCATATACCGCCGACAAGTTTTGAATTAACTTCACGACCTTCATCAATTGACATTTCAATTAATCTGCCAACACCGTTAACATCCAATGTTACAAACGGATTAGAAGGTAAGATTTTCTGTTCAACGTAGTTCTTCAGGAATTTACCTTCAGCATCATCTCTTGAATAACCGAATGTCATCTGAGTTAAGTCATTTGTACCATAAGAGAAGAATTCAGCTTCTGTTGCGACTTCCTTAGCAGTCAATGCTGCACGAGGAATTTCAATCATTGTACCGAATTTATAATCAACTCTTACGCCTTTTTCATTCATAACTTGCTCTGCAACTGCAACCAATGTTTCTTTTGCAGTTTTAAGTTCATTAATATGACCGATAAGAGGAACCATAATCCATGGTTGGATATGATGACCTTCTTTAGTCAAATCACAGCATGCTTCAAAGATTGCTCTTACTTGCATTTCGTTGATTTCAGGATAAGTTAAGCCTAAACGGCATCCTCTCAATCCCATCATCGGGTTAGATTCAGACAAGTTTTCAACGATTTCAAGCATTTTTTCATCTTCTGCGTAATTCTGACCTAAAGCCTTCTTAGTAGCAACTTTTTCAACTAATTCTATCTTAGAAGGTAAGAATTCGTGAAGCGGCGGGTCTAATAAACGTACTGTAAGCGGTTTATCGCCCAATGCTTTGAACATTGCGTAGAAGTCTGAATACTGCATAGGTAATAATTTATCCAAAGCTTCTTTTCTTGCTTCTTTAGTACCTGCAATAATCATTTTTTGTACCCAAGGAAGTCTGTCAGGATCCATAAACATGTGTTCTGTTCTGCAAAGACCTACACCTTCAGCACCAAATTTAATTGCGTTTTCGATATCTTTTGGAGTATCAGCATTAGCTTCAACTTTCAAAGTCTTATATTCGTTAACCCATCCGAAGAAGGTTTCAAAATCGGCATCAAGACCTGCCTGAACAAGTTCAATAGCCCCTTCCATAACTTCACCTGTTCCACCGTCAAGAGAAATAATATCATCTTTGTGGAATACGGTTCCGTCTGCACAAGTGATTGTTTCGTTAGCAAGGTCAATCTTCAAATCTTCACAACCTGAAACGCAAGGTTTACCCATACCTTTAGCAACAACTGCTGCGTGAGAAGTTGCACCGCCTCTTAATGTAAGTACACCCTGTGAAACAGCCATACCGTGAATATCATCAGGACAAGTTTCAATACGAACCAGGATAACTTTTTCACCTGCTTCGCCACGGCGAGCTGCTTCTTCCGTATCAAATACAATTTTACCAACAGCAGCACCGGGAGATGCGTTTACACCCTTAGAAACTTTGTGTGAGTGTTTAACTTTATCAGGATTAAAGCAAGGCAACAATACCTGATATACTGAATAAGGATCAACCTGTTTAATAGCTTCTTCTTTAGTTATGATACCTTCATTGCACATATCAACGGCAATCTTAATAGCAGCTTTAGCTGTTCTCTTACCGTTACGGGTTTGAAGAATCCATAATTTACCTCTTTCAACGGTAAATTCCATATCCTGTACATCGTGATAGCCTTTTTCAAGCTGTTTTGCGATGCTTACATACTGTTCGTAAATGTCAGGCATATCTGTTTCAAGTTCAGCGATTTGCTTCGGAGTTCTGATACCTGCAACAACGTCTTCACCCTGAGCATTTACCAAATATTCACCGTAAAATTTATTTTCACCGGTAGCAGGGTTACGGGTGAAAGAAACACCTGTTGCACAATCGTTACCCATATTACCGAATACCATTGTCTGAACGTTAACTGCTGTACCGAAATTGTGGTCAATTTTGTTCATATTTCTGTATGCTACGGCACGAGGAATATTCCAGGAACGGAATACGGCTTCGATAGCTTCCTGTAATTGAACGTACGGATCTTGCGGGAAGTCTTTGCCCGTAACTTCTTTAATAGTGGCTTTGTAAATAGGAATCAAAGATTTCCAGCCTTCAGCAGAGATTTGAGTATCTTCTGTAACGCCTTCTCTTGCTTTAACTTTTTCAACTTCAGATTCGAAGTATTTTTGTCTGTCCATTTCCCAAGCAACTGAACCAAACATTGTTAAAAATCTTCTGTATGAATCATAGCAGAAACGAGGATTATTAGTTAATTTAACCATAGCTTCAACTGTTTCATCATTCAAACCAAGGTTCAAAATAGTTTCCATCATACCCGGCATAGAAACTCTTGCACCTGAACGAACAGAAACCAAAAGCGGATTTGTGGTATCTCCGAATTTTTTACCTGCTTTAGCTTCAACATCTTTCAAAGCTTCTTTGACTTCATCCATCAGACCTGCAGGCATAACATTACCGTGGTTAATGTAATCCATACAAGTTTCTGTAGTGATAGTTAATCCCGGAGGTACCGGAAGACCTAAATTTGTCATTTCTGCAAGGTTTGCACCTTTTCCACCCAAAAGACTACGCATATTTGCGTTACCTTCGCGGAAAAGCCATACTCTTTTTTCTGTCATAGTGTTCCTTTCCATGTTTATAATAATCACCTTAATATAGAAATCCTTTTCTATGACAAAATACTAACATGCTCAATATTTAAAGTAAACAGCAAATAACATATTATTATAATATTTTTAATCCGCCGAGAACTAATCCGATAATGCCGGACAGACCTAAATATACAAGAGGATCTTTTTTAACCTTTAAACTCATTAAAAAGAGTAAACCAAACAAAATATATGCCCATAACTGTACTACGTTTTCCCTGAATAAGCCTATTGCAACGGCAGCAAGTAAACCGCATCCGGCAGGTTTCAAGGCATATATTGCAGATTGAACGTATTTATTCTCTCTGAATTTTGCAAGCAGTTTGGCAACAATGACTGCGATAATAAATGACGGAAAAATCAATGCTCCGGTAGCAATTAACGCCCCAAATATTCCGCTTGTAGTAAATCCCGAATATGTTGCAACATTCACCCCAACCGGACCGGGTGTGATTGATGCAACCGCAATCATATCCGACAGCTGTTTTGTTGTAAACCAGTCATAATTTTCTGCCAAATGGTACAAAAACGGAATAGTGGCATACCCTCCGCCAAAAGAAAAAAGACCTGTTTTAAAATATTCAAATATCAGCTGAAGATATATCATTATCCTTAAAGCTCCTGTATATAATTCCTGCAAAAATACTGCCCAGTATTATTAATACCGGTGAAATCTTTAAACAGGCAAGTACCATTGATATAAGAAAAACAATTCGGGTAAAATTATCGACCAAACTTTTCCCCCACATTTCTTTAACGGTTAAAAGTACAAGGATTACAACCCCGACTGCAACGCCTGAGAATATACTTTGTATTGAATGTTTTGCAACCAGCTCCGATAATATATTTGCAATCAGTACTATTGCCAAAAATGCAGGAGTTATAACCCCTGTTATTGCCGCTAAAGCTCCTCTTACTCCCTGTAATTTATAACCGACAAAAATGGAAATATTTGCGGCAATAATTCCCGGAAGGCTCTGAGATAATGCAAAATACTCGACAATATCTTCGGAATTTGCCCAGCCTTTTTTATCAACAATTTCAGACTGTAAAAGCGGTAAAATAACGTAGCCGCCGCCAAGCAGTATTGTTCCTATTTTAAAAAAAGTTTTATAAATATTCCAAACAGATTTTTGCATAGTTTTATTATAACGAAAAAATGTTTATATTAAAGAAGATGAAACACTATACAAAATCTTCAATTTATTAATATCATTACTGATAAACTTAATGTTGTTATTTATCTCATTAAGATATTCTTCTTTTGAAAAATCATCTTTAAATAAAAATAATTTATCAATGCTTACATTTAGTGCATTTGCCAACTTTTCAACGGTTTCCGGCTGCGGATAATTACGCCCTGTTTCTATTTTACTCAAGCTCGTTATATCCATACTGATAATTTCAGCGAGCTTTTCCTGAGTAATATTTTTAGATTTTCTTAGATTTTTAATTCTTCTGCCCAGCCGGATTTTTAAATTATTCATAATTAACCTCTTAATTATAATAATTCATTTCTATCAGCATATAAATAGATTATTAGGCATAATCAGTATTGACAAAATTGCTCGATAGTCGTATAATATAGATTAGTAATCAGATTTAAAATCATAAATATGTACTATTACACAAAGGCTAATTTATTAAATACAATTGGAGGATATATGAAAAAAGGATTTACTCTGGCGGAAGTTTTGATTACCCTCGGAATAATTGGTGTTGTTGCTGCGATGACTCTACCGACACTCATACAAAATCACAGAAAACATGAAGTCGAAACAAAGTTAGCTAAAATCTATTCAGTCGTAAATCAGGCAATAAAACTTTCTACTGTTGAATATGGTGAGCCTCAATATTGGGATTGGGATTGTGGTAAAACCAGTAGTCCAATCTGTTCAATTGATGAAGCAAAAGATAAGTTTAATAAATATATAGGTAATCATTTACTTATATCAAAAATAGAAAATGCAGATGATGAGAAAAGCTTTTATGTATATTTAAATGATGGTGGTATACTGCAGGTTTATAATTCTTTATATGATATTATTTTCCATACAAATCCAAAATATATTGACAACATGGGAGTTTACTCTTTTGCGTTCAGATTTTCACCAATCGTTTCTACCAATCGAAATCCAAATGATGTCAGGATTAGAGGTACTATTGGTCCAACATTCGAGCCTTATTCATATGCTTGGGACGGCACAATAGTGGGTCTTACAGATACTTCTAACAGTTATGCATGCGGTGTCGGAACAAAAAATAACTATTGTACCAAATTAATCCAAATGAACGGTTGGAAGATTCCAAAAGATTATCCGTTGAAATTTTAGTATTTTACTAATTAGTCATAGTAGCTTTTAGTCTTGCCAATGCTCTGGCTACGGCTGCTTCTGTTCGTTTAACATCTAATTCCGCATCACGTTCCGCAAGTTTTGCTCTTGCCCTTGCCAAAGCTTCTTTTGCACGGGCAACGTCAATATCGTTACCGTCTTCAGCGGTCGGGGTTAAGATAATTGCTTCATTATCCTTAAACTGCAAAACACCTCCCATTGTGGTAAAGTAACGTGCCTTCCCGTCTTGTATGATTTTAGTTACTCCGATATCCAATGCGGACATTATCGGAATATGATTAGGCAGGATGCCGAACTCTCCGGCAGTACCTTTTGTGTAGATTTCATCTACATCTTCATCAAATACAAGTTTTTGGTGCGTAATAATTTTTAAGTGCATTTTTCCCTCTTGCTATTAAAGCGTTTTGGCTTTTTCAACGGCTTCTTCAATTGTACCTACCATATAGAAAGCCTGTTCAGGTAAATCGTCATGTTTACCTTCAATAATTTCTTTGAAGCCTCTGATTGTATCGGAAATTTTTACATATTTGCCTGCAATACCTGAGAACTGTTCTGCAACAAAGAACGGTTGAGATAAGAAACGCTGAATTTTTCTTGCACGGTTTACGGTTTCTTTGTCTTCTTCCGACAATTCGTCCATACCGAGAATTGCAATAATATCCTGTAATTCTTTGTACTTTTGAAGAATAGCCAAAACTTTTCTTGTAACGTTGTAGTGTTCTTCTCCGACAACATTCGGATCTAATGCTCTTGAGGATGATTCTAAAGGATCAACCGCAGGATAAATACCTAATGATGCTATCTGACGGGATAATACGGTTGATGCATCAAGGTGAGAGAATGTTGTTGCCGGTGCAGGGTCTGTCAAGTCATCTGCCGGAACATAAATTGCCTGAACTGATGTAATTGAACCGTCTTTTGTGGATGTAATTCTTTCCTGTAATTCACCCATTTCTGTTGCAAGTGTCGGCTGATAACCTACAGCTGATGGAACACGTCCTAACAGGGCTGAAACCTCCGAACCTGCCTGAGTGAATCTGAAAATATTATCTATAAACAATAATACATCCTGTTTTGAAAAATCTCTGAAATATTCGGCAGCCGTCAAAGCTGATAAGCCGACTCTCATTCTTGCTCCCGGCGGTTCATTCATCTGACCGTATATAAGTGCAACTTTATCAATAACGCCGGATTCTTTCATTTCATTCCAAAGGTCATTACCTTCACGGGTTCTTTCTCCTACACCGCCAAATACGGAAACTCCGGAATGCTCTTGTGCAATATTATGGATTAATTCCATAATCAAAACTGTTTTACCAACACCTGCACCACCGAATAACCCGATTTTTCCGCCCTTTTGATATGGCTGAAGCAGGTCGATTGCTTTAATACCTGTTTCCAAAATTTCGACATCGGTATTTTGGTCAACAAGGCTTGGGGATTCTCTGTGTATAGGAAGATATGTGTCTGTTTCAATAGGACCGAGTTCATCAACAGGTTGACCGACAACGTTAAGTATTCTGCCTAAAATAGGTTTTCCGACAGGAACTTTAATCGGTTCATTTGTATTAATAACCTTCATGCCTCTTTTTAGTCCGTCAGTAGATGACATTGCAACGGTTCTTACTTTATTTGAACCCAGCATTTGTTGAACTTCCGCAACAATTACGGTTCCATCATCTGCCGTAATATTTAGTGCCGTATATATTTCAGGAAGTTCCCCCGGTTGAAATTCAACGTCTATTACCGGACCGATTATTTTCGTTATTAATCCCTCATTTTTGTTTAATGTTTCCATAACACACATCTCTCCTTTATTATTCTATACTACTATAATGTAAATTTTTACGCAAGAAATTAACATTATCCTTTTGTGGAATAGAAGTTTATTAAGATGAGTTTTAGAATGTCTGTAAGAGGTTATTATGAAACTAAATGTGTTTATATACGTTACTCTGCTGTTTGTATTTATCTTTTTTGCCCAATGTTCAAGAGCAGAAAATATACACTTTAACAGCGATATTTATGTTTTGGAAAATGTAACATTTTCTGACGTTAATAAAGGTTTTGAAAATGAATATTTTCCCGAAAATCACAAATTGAAAAATCCTGACAAGATGCTTGGAATTTATTATTATCCTGAAGTAAAAAACTCAATAAAATTTGCCGAAAATGCCGATAAAGAAATAGAAACAAAAGCAAGTGTTGTTTTACTAAAATTTATTGAAAATAAAAAGCAAAATAAAGCCGTACTGAGCTTTATAGATGTTGGAGAATCGGACGGCAAGCCTTACATAGAACATAATATATATAAATACGAACCGCATCCGTCAAAAGGTACTATGATACTGAAATATACCGCACGTTATTATACGTTTTCAGAGTCCGAAATAGTATCGGCAGGTAAGGAAATAAAGTCTGCAAATGACGATTTAATCGAACAAATAATTATCTCTGCTATTCCTCCGATAGTAGAAAGTAAAATATAAAAATATTGTAATTTTGTATTACAGGCACAATATTATAATTGCCGCAATTACACACACAGCAAATATTGCCCAAGATACCATCTGATTTGAATCTAATGCCACTTGTTTTTTGGGCTGAGGTTTGCTCTTATTATCCGTGAATACAAATTCGCTGCTTCCGCATTCACAATATTGTGTGCGATTGGGATATATTTTGCCGCATTCTTTACATCTGAACATAACGAAATTGTACGACATTTTTCAGATTTTGACAAGATTTTTTATATAAAATAATGAATTATTGTAAAAAAAATGTCAAAAAGGGTTTAAAAAATACAAATTTAATGTTATACTACAAGTGTAGTATAAATGTTTGGTTAGTAGAAAGGATTGAATGAGGTTGCCATCTGAATGATGGATTGTAATTTACGGTTAAAAGTGTAGAATAATTTTAAGTAATGTTAAAAACATTTTCAAATTTGTCAATAAAAAAAATTGATGTGTTTTAAAATGTGAGTATCAGGCAGGTGAAATTGAATAATAAGGTTAGCGGACAAAATCCGGAAAAAACTGAATCAGACAAGACTTTAACCGCACCGGTATCCAACCCGTCGGCAAGAGATACCATGCCTGCGGATAAAAATGTCAGAAAAAAAGCTTCTCGTTCAAGAAAAAGAGAAGCAATTTCCGATGTTTTAGCTTCGGCACCTAAGAATCTTTCACCTATTGAAAATATTGTTAACAGAAACAGAGATATAGTTGCAAAAATTAATAATGCAAATATGGTTAAATCCGCCAACAAAATGTACGGCGGTTATTTGACCAATACACTTTCTTCTCACTCAAAGTCTGTTGATTATATTTCAATAATCAGAGAATTGAATGCTGCTTTGCTTAATAAAAATACATTAAATGATCTTTTTGTTTCATTTAATAACACTTTGATGTCAAGATTACGTTGCAGTTTTGTAGCTTTCGGAATTTATCATGACAAATCAAAATGTATAAATCTTAAACTTACCGGTTCTATGGGAAGAACTTATTCCTCCAAAATATTTTTATCCGAAACGGACAATCCGGTTATTCAATGTTTTATGAATTCCTCCGCCTTTGTAAAGAATGACAATAAATTTCTGAATATTCCGTATATGAAAAATTCTTCAACAGTTGTTCTTCCGTTGATTTCTTTAAATCAGCCTTTGGGCGTTATGCTTTTGGGAAAAGAAGATGAAGATTGTAATCTGGATGTACTTTCTTTTATAGCAAGTTATGCTGCAATGTATATGCAAAATATTGAACTGAAAGAAAAGACAAATAAATACGCTAATGCGGATAATCTTACAAATCTTTATAATCACAGAGGATTTCAGGAGGTTCTTGCAAGTGAACTTCAGAAAGCGAAAGAAAATGATACTCAGCTTTCTATTGTGATGTTTGATATTAATAACATATCAAAGATTAACAGAGAATTAGGACATGCAAAGGGTGATGAGGTAATCAAACTTCTTGCTGAAAAAATTAAACAGAATATCCGATCTAATGATAAAGCAGGCCGCTATGGCGGTGATGAAATTGCGGTAATTTTACCTAATACATCTACTGCCGATGCCAAATATCTGGCAGAATATATTACCTATACATTATCTTGCTGTTTTGTTGATGATGTAGGACCTGTAAAAGTATCGGTCGGTATTTCGACTTATCCTGATAATACAAAGGATCAGGAAAAATTACTGATACTTGCAGAACAGGCTATGTTTATATCGCAGGCAAAAGGTTATAAAGAAGGTATGTCTGCTATTATCAGTTCGTCAGACTTTAATTTCTGGGATGATACCGCATTAAATTCGTTTGCTGAAGTTATTGCGAAACGTCACGCTCAGTTAGGTATTAATTTTGAAGATGAACTTGTACATAAGTTCAACAATGAAGAAATAATTTCTCAAAACCACTTAATAGAAATGGTTACTTCGTTGGCAGGTGCTATTGATGCGAAAGACCCTTATACAAAAGGTCATTCAACAAGTGTTTCAAGGTATGCCGAAGCTCTAGCAAGAGCTATTAATTTGCCGGAAGATGAAGTTCAGAAAATCAGATTGGGCGGATTGCTTCATGATGTTGGTAAAATAGGTATTCCTGAAACTGTTCTCAGAAAGCCGGGTAAGTTAGAACCTGATGAATGGAATATTATGAAACAGCACCCTGTTATCGGTGCGGAAAAGGTGCTTGCTCCAAATGAAGCACTTGCTCATTTGATTCCTATAGTAAAATATCACCATGAACACGTTGACGGAAGCGGTTATCCGGAAGGTTTAAAGGGTAATGATATCCCGTTAACCGCAAAAATTGTTGCGGTTGCTGATACATACCACGCACTAATCAGCGACAGACCGTATCGTAAAGGTATGTCTGTAGAAAAAGCTTGTCAGATATTGCAGGAAGGTGCAGGTAAACTTTGGGATGCCGATTTGGTAAGACACTTTATTGCGATTGCTCCGTCTTTGTCTACTATTGTGTAAAAATTTATAAGAGCCGATTACGGCGGTTCTGATATGTTAGGTATGCCGTTTGTACATCAACAGTTTAATCATCCTCAATATTTTGACCAGGGTATGTTTGCCGATGAATTGAGTAAGCACTTAAATTATTCGGAACGAGGTGAGCATCCTACATATTCGACAGAAGTAAAAATGTGCTTGCCTGATGATACTACAAAATATTATAAGTATGCCAGTGGTGGTAAGCTAAACTCATGGAATGTAGTAAATATTTGGTGGATTCTTAATGATGGCAGTTGCCTTGCAATAAATAGTCGTGGTGGCTGGACGTGGGATGCAAACACTCATATATTAATATATATAGATATTAACGGTAGTGATAAAAATCCTAATCAGTTAGGAAAAGACACATTTATGTTCGAACTGACTCATAGTGGAAGTGTAATTCCTTACGCCGGGGATCATGGAAATGATTGCTTAAGCAGTGCATCAGGATGGATGACTTCAGGATATGCCTGTGCCAAGAAAATTATTGATGACGGATGGCAAATAAAACACGATTATAAATGGAAATAAAGCAAATTATAAATAAAAAACCTGAGATTAATTCTCAGGTTTTTTTATATTAATTTATTCCGTGAAACATTTTCATATAATTACCCTGTGCTGTTTCGTATTTTGAAATATTTTCCGCAATTTTTTCAGGGTTTGTATTTTGGGTTACTCTTGTCTGATCGTAGTGCTGTGCTGAAGGATTAGAAACCTGAACCATTGTATTTGCATTAATAGCAGAATCAACGGCACCGTATTGTGCCTGAAAATCTGAGCCTATTTTTGGTTGTATGTTGATTCCGTTTAATTGCATTCGTTTCTCTCTGTCCTTTATATTTTTATTTATCCGAAAAGTTCAATTGTTGAGCCGTCACCCCGTGCATTATGTGCCATCGTTCCCAGCATAGGGTTGGTTGTATAATCCGAATCAGGTGGTGTCAGACCGTTCAGTCCCGTAATATTTGTCGGTAATGTTTTGCAATTTACATAAGTTGCGATTCTCATGGTACTCTGTGTTTGGACGTCTGCATCAATGTCCAAAATTCGTGATGAGTAAGTATTAACTACATCGTTTGGAAATACCATTCGCATTTGTGAAATTCCGGATACGCCGGATATCGGACTATCATTTGCCATAGTCTTATACCTCTCGATTTATCTCTTATATATATTAAGTATATAATTTCAGAAAATTTGCGTTTTTTGTAAAATTATTATTAACAAAACTTAATATATTATAAAATGCCTGAAATTAAGGATAAATAACATTTCCTTTACTCTTATATTTTTCCGTGATATAAAATAATTGTTAACAGTTAGGGGGATCCGCCCCAAAAAGCGTTTGCAGATAATTAGTTAATACGAGGGTTTTTGTTTAACTAAGCAGGCGTAAAAGGATATGAAAGGATATTAAAAATGGAAAAGAACAACGAAACGCTCCGTACGTTGAGGCACTCAACTTCACACATTATGGCACAAGCTGTTCAGAGCTTGTTTCCGTCAGCAAAGTTAGCTATCGGACCTGCTACTGATGAAGGTTTTTACTATGATTTTGATTTAACGGACGGTCATGCATTCACATCTGAAGATTTAGTTAAAATCGAAGAAAAGATGAAAGAGATTATTAAACAAAATCTTACTTTCGAAAAATATGTTATTCCTGATGTTGATGCACAAATTAAAGAATTTAAAGAGCAAGGTGAAATTTACAAGGCGGAATTACTGGAAGAACACCGAAACGATAATCCTACTTTGTATTTGACAAAAGATAAAGACGGACATGTATTGTTTAATGACCTTTGTGCAGGTCCTCACATTCCTAACACTTCTTATATAAAAGGAAATGCTATTAAGTTACTTAAAGTTGCAGGTGCATACTGGAGGGGTAATGAAAAAAATAAAATGCTTCAGAGAATTTATGCTACTGCATACTGGACAAAGGAAGATTTGGCTGCATATTTAACTTTTATTGAAGAAGCTGAAAAACGTGATCACAGAAAATTAGGTGCCAAATTAGACTTGTTCTCAACCCGTGAAGAATTGGGCGGCGGCTTGGTTCTATGGCACCCAAATCTTGCTATTGTAAGAGAAGAAATTGAAAACTACTGGAGAACTGAACACAGAAAACGCGGTTATGTTACCGTTTATTCTCCTCAAATTGCAAAATCAAAATTGTGGGAAATTTCAGGACATATGGATCACTACAAAGAAAATATGTTCTTTGTCCAAAAAGATGAGGATTCTGATGACCAGTATGTAATCAAACCTATGAATTGTCCGTTTCATATCTTGATTTATCAGGCAAACAGGCATTCATACCGTTCATTACCGTTGAGAATGGCTGAACTGGGTACGGTATACAGAAAAGAAAAATCAGGTGCTTTATCAGGTTTGACTCGTGTTCAGGGCTTTACTCAGGATGATGCTCATATCTTCTGTACTCCTGAACAATTAGTTGATGAAATTAATGCAATCATTGATTTTGTTGCTGATACTATGGCAATTTTCAAAATGGATTTTGAAGTTGAACTTTCTACACGTCCCGAAAGCTATGTAGGGGAAATTGAAAATTGGAACAAGGCAGAAGCAGGGTTGAAAGAAGCTATGGATCGCAGAGGCATGAAATATGACATCAACGAGGGTGATGGTGCGTTCTACGGTCCTAAGATTGACTTCAAGGTAAAAGATGCAATCGGCAGAACTTGGCAATGTGCAACTATTCAGTTAGACTTTAATTTGCCTGCAAGATTCGATATAAAATATCAGGATAAGGACGGACAATTAAAGACTCCTTTGATGTTGCATCGTGTAATATTCGGTTCTATGGAGAGATTTCACGGAATTCTTATTGAACACTATGCCGGAGCATTTCCGACTTGGCTTGCTCCAACTCAGGTAAATATTGTTCCAATCAGTAATGATAAACATACCGATTATGCAGAAACTGTTTACAAAAAGATGCGTGATGCAGGTATCCGAGCATCATTGGACGACAGATCCGAAAGCATGAATTACAAAATTCGTGAAAGTTTACAGGATAAGAAAATTCCTTATGTTTGCGTAATCGGTGATAAGGAAATCGAATCAGGTTCTGTAGCGGTTCGTGCAAGAGGTATCGGACAAGTCGGTACTTTCAAGGTGGAAGAATTTATTGATATTCTCGAAAAAGAGATTAAATCAAGAGCCAATGAATCTTTTGCCAAAAAAGATGCATAATAAACATTTCTAAATATAAAGCAGCGGTTGTTTGTATATCGACCGCTGCTTTTATATGTAAATTTGAACATTTATTGTTTAATTTTCGTTGTATTTACATCAATGTCTGTTTGTTGTAAATTTATAATATGAATTAAGACAGTAGAGGGGAATATAAATGCAAGTATCGGTAAACTGGTTAAATGAATTTGTTGATTTATCAAATATAGAGGATTCTCAATTAGCTCATGAACTGACTATGAGCGGTTTGGAAGTAGAAAGTGTTGAGGAAGTAAAACCTCAGTTTACTAATATTATTACGGTCAAGATTGAGAAAATAGATAATCACCCGAATTCTGATCACTTACATTTGGTTACTGTAAATACAGGTTCTGCAACAAAAACGGTTGTCTGTGGTGCTCAGAATATTCAGGTGGGTCAAATTGTACCTTATGCAAGTGTTGGCAGTAAAGTGCTTGACAGAAAGACAGGTGAGCAGTTTGAGCTTACTCCGGCGGTAATTCGTGGAGTTGAATCTCAAGGTATGTTGTGTTCTGCTGATGAACTTGGAGTTTCTGACAGAAATTATCAGGAAGAAGATGGAATACTCGTTCTTAACAGAATTTTCCCTGATGTAAAATTAGGCGAAAAAGTTGAAAATGTTTTGGGATTTGAAAAAGATACAGTAATTGATGTTGCTCCGACAGCTAACCGCGGAGATCAGATGTCTGTAATAGGTGTTGCAAGAGAATTGAGTTCTCTTTTCAACACTCCTTTAAAATTTAATCCTATTGAAGCTACAAGAGATTTAACTACTGATAAGTTTAAGGTCGAAATTATTGACGAAGATGTTTGTAAATATTATTCCGTAGGTATTTTAGAAAATATTAAAATCAAACCGTCACCTGATTGGATGCAAAAGAGATTATTGGCATCCGGTATAAGAGCAATAAATAACGTTGTTGATATTACAAATTATGTTTTACTGGAATACGGATGTCCTCTGCACGCATTTGATTTGAATAAATTGGACGGATATCTTTGTGTAAGACGTGCAAAAGTTGGTGAAAAACTTGTTACGCTTGATGAAGTTGAAAGAGATTTAACCAATGATACGGTTGTTATTGCTACAAAAGAAAAACCTGTATGTATTGGCGGCGTATTTGGCGGTTTGAATTCGGAAATCGATGATAATACAACATCTATAGCTTTAGAAGCTGCATATTTTACTCCTGCTTTTAACAGAAAAAGTGCAAGAAGTGTAGGATACAGAAGTGAAGCAAGTGCAAGATTTGAAAGAGGAATTGATATTGAAGCTGTAAAACCGGCACTTATGCGAGCTATTCAGTTATTAATTGAGTTAGCTGATGCTGAAGTGGAAGGTGTTGTGGAAGCAGGTAAAAACAAACTGGAACCTATAGAAATTACGTTGAGGTACAATCAGGTTACAAAACTTTTGGGTTGTGAAATTGCTCCCGAAAGATGTGATGCAATTTTAGAAAAACTCGGGTTTGAAAAATTAGGCGGTAATGTTGCAGCAGCTAAATTCCTTGTTCCGTCATTCAGAGCGTACGATGTTACAAGAGAAGTTGATTTGATTGAGGAAATTGCAAGAATTAACGGTTATGATAAAATTACGCCGACTCTTCCTCAAAAGATGATGACCCCTGTTATTTCTTTGGAAGAAAAAGTTATCGGAAAACTTCACGGATTAATGCAGGCTGCAGGATTAAATGAGATTATAACAACTTCATTTGTCGGCAAACCGCTCTTGGATAAATATATGTTATCGTATGACGATGAAAAAGCAGTTAAGGTTATGAATCCGATTAGTGAAGAATGTACTATGCTAAGGCAAAATTTAGCCGTATCTTCTCTTAATTGTATGAAATATAATTACGATAACGGACAAAAGAATTTCTGGGCTTACGAAATAGGTAAAACTTATGTCGTAGAAAAAGATGCTGATGTAAAATTTTCCGGAGTTAAAGAAACTCAGGTTCTTCAGGGCATAATTACCGGCGAAATCGAAAACTCAAAATGGCAGGTTAAAACTCAGCCTGATTTCTTTACCGTAAAAGGTATTGTAGAAAACTTATTTGAAGAATTCGGGGTACAAAAACGTATTAAAATTGTTCCGCTGGAAGAATCTTCAATGAAGGATTCCAATACTATTCTTCATCCGTACAGAAGTGCAGCTATCGGACTTCTCGGTAAACAATTAACCGAAATAGGTTATATCGGTCAAATTCATCCGCTGTTAAAGGATAAGTTGAAGTTGAACCAGGATGCATTTATATTTAGTGTTGATGTGGATGCTTTGATTTCCATAATAAAAGAAAGTACACCAAGATTTAAACATTTGCCGCAGTTCCCTGAGGTAAAACGTGATTTGGCATTTGTTATAAACGAAAAAGTTTCATGCGAAGATATCCAAAGAGTTATAAAAAGTGGTGTCCAGCAAAACATTTTCAAAGGAAGTGAAGTATTTGATGTTTATCAGGGTGATAATATCGAAAACGGATACAAAAGTTTAGCATTCAGAATAAAAATGTTAGACGAAAATGCAACTTTGACTGATGATGTAATTGAAAGAAATATGCAGTCTGTGAGAGAAAAACTTCAAAAGGCATATGCAGATATTTCGTTCAGGGAGTAATTTTATGAAAAAAACAGTTTTATCTTTATTTACATTTTTACTGATTAGTGTTGCCGCAATGGCTGCAAATGTTATACCTGAAGATGTCAGTATAAGTAACACTAATACATTCGGAGTTTATCAGGTAGGTAATTCTATTGTATTGTATAGTGAACCTGATGAAAATTCTGCTGTAAAAGAAAAAATTGTATGGAGTAAAGACAATGTTATTCCTCAGAATTTGAGGAAGCAGGATTTGTTTGTTTTATATCTGGAAAAAAGTGACTTCGCGCTGATGGCTGTAACAGATGAAACTGAGGACTGGGTAGAAGTTATATATAACAGTTCTACAGGTGACAGAGGTTGGATTAAAAAAGATGATCCGTATAAATTTAATACCTGGGTGAATTTTTATAATATGTACGGTCGTAAATACGGGTTGAAAATTTTGAAAGGTTCTCCGGAAAGTGTTACATATATGTATGGTTCTCCGGATAGCCAAAAGAAGATTTCCACAATTAATCATCCAAGTATGATTAACTTGAATTTTGTAAGAGGTAATTGGATGCTCGTTACCGTTGTTGATATTGACAGAACTCCAAAAACAGGTTTTATTCGTTGGAGAAGTGATGACGGCATTAAATATCTTTTCCCTGATATAAAATAATAAAAAGTTATTTTCGTATTGATTCAGTTTCCATAAACATAATCATGTTAAAGTCTGATATTGTTATATCCGGATTTTTCTTCATAAATTTTTTAACATCAAACTTTTCAAGCCATCGGTCAGCTTTTAGGGCGACTTTTTCATCTCCCGGATATTCGTCTTTCAGCCTTTTTATGTAATCTTTTGTCATATAGATTATATCATCTTCGCTCATAATAGGTCGTCCGCCGATTCTGACTTCGTCCTGTTCTTCTTCATCCAAAAGATTTCTTTCCTGCTGTTTTTGTTCCTGCTGACGTTGCTGTCTGCCATTTGTGTCAGACGATGTTGATGATTCTATACGTCTGTTGAAAGGATTGTTTACGGAATTGAACATATAAGATGCCTCTTTTTGATAAACGCATGACATTATACGTCATTTTTCAGGTAAAACTTTAAAAAAATACATTAAATGTATTACAGATTAAAGACTCATGTAGTATTGCTTTAACAATAAAGCATCATCTTCTATGCTTGGGCTTTCACAAACAAGTGCTCCTTTAATTCCAAAAGATTTCATTGCTTTGAGGAGGTCTTTATAGTTCATATCGGATTCTTCAAGGTCAAGGTGCTTCTTTTCGCCTTTTGCACCGTAATCAATTCCTGCAAGATGTCCATGAAAGTTGTCTATAGCGTAATTACCTATTGACCCCAGTTTTTCAAGAATTTCGCAAAATTCATCATAAGTATTGTATTTACCGGCTGTTCTGGCATGTATGTGTGAAAAATCTATACAGGGAAGTACATTATCAAATTCTTTTGATAGTCTTACAATTTCATCAATATCACCCCACTGCGTTGCTTTCCCGGTTGTTTCCGGTCTGACCCAGATATCAATATTACCTTTTTTTAATGTATTATTAATTTTTTCTATCTGAGTTTTTACCTGTTCATATACCGCTTCTTTTTCTTTCCCCATGTAAAATGCAGCGTGAAACGTTATGCTAAAACCGCCTGCAGAAAATGCCGTTGCTGCGGTTTCAATAATTCTTTGCACACTTGCTTCAATTTTTTCTTCTTCTTTTGAATTCAAATTTATGTAAAATGGTGCGTGTGCGGTAATAATCATATTATGGTTATCAACATTACCTTTTACAATACTTTGACTTTCGGGACTCATTCTGACTCCGTGGACAAATTCTAATTCCATTCCGTCCAAATTCATTTCCCGCAGGATATTGAATGCTTCAGGGTAGCTGCCTTTACCTGTTCTTAAAGGCATCCCCGCTGTTATAAAATTTAATCTTTCAAATTTATAATCTTTTTTCACAATTATCCCTTTCAAGGTTTTCATTATAGCATAAAATTAACCTTTATGGTATAATCTGCAAAAAGGAGAAAGTTATGAGCAGAGTTATTGAATATCAACCGCAGGGTGTGTGTTGCCAGCTTATGCAGGTACAGATAAGTGAGGATGGTATTATTGAAAATGCGGAATTTTTTGGCGGTTGTAACGGTAATTTACAAGGTATAAAAGCCTTGATAAAGGGTATGAAGATTGATGATGTAATAGAAAAATTGCAGGGAACAACATGCGGCGGTAAAATTACGAGTTGTCCCGATCAATTGGCTCAGTGCCTTGTTTCATATAAGGCTTCTGCATCAGTTTAATTATATGAATACCAAAAAAGACAGAACTTATGTTCTGTCTTTTTTTATTTTGATATTTGCTATTTTTTCATTATTATCACATTGGTCTTACCATTGCTGTCAAAGAATGTTTTTCTTTCCGGAACGGCTTTAGTACCTTGTATTTCATATTTTACAATGTAACAATTTTTCTTTTTAAGACTGCATTCTTTCCCTTTTTTGACAAAAGAGTATAATTCGTTGGTAGCAATTTTCCCAGTAGTTTTGTCATATGTTTTTACCGATATTGTATTCTCGTTATACAATTCATGATTTTGTGTTTTGTTATTCACTGTTTTTAATGAACTAATCATATTACTTGTCAGTGTTTTACTGTCAGGCGAATATTTCAGTTCACTGCTTAAATTAATTGTTGAAATATAATTGTCTGTTTTATAATCTTCTGTAATATAGTTATTCATCGCTTTCAGAGTAGTTATAGTTGCAAATACAGATAATATCAGGAACATTATAGCAGTTGTACCTAAAACGGTTCCCCCAATAGCCCATCTCTTCTGGATGCTGTTAAAATGTTCCGTACTATTCCAGGTTTTACCTTCCCATGCCCATTGGTTTCCGTTTAATCCGAAATATACCATTATCCCTACCGATGCAAATATAACACATAAATTGATAATAGGAATAAAACTTACAACAAGCAATATTATAAATGGTATGAATGTTTGTTTAAAGGCACCGTTAAATATCCCCCAAATCCACCAGAAAAATAATGCACCCCAATTAAATTTTTGAATTTCTCTGATGTCTTGGAAATCAGCATTTGGAGTTTTAGTTTCTAAATTTTGTTCCATAATTCATATTCTCCTATTTTACAATAATTATATTATCATATAACAATTAATTTATTCTAATTTGATAAATTGATTTATTTTATTATCCTGCAGTATCGTGTGTTGTACAAAACTTCATTATCCAAATATTTTATATCAGCAGTAGTGGATGTTATCATTCCGTAATCACTGTAATCATTATACACCCTTAATCCGATTTCTGAAAATTTGTTTGCAACGTCCATTGGTAAATGGCAATCTATGTTGTTTCTGTACAAAAAATGACAGGTATTATTTTCCATACCATATATTTTTCTGGCGGAATGTGAATTTTCTTCTGAAGATTCAGTCGGAGTACATGTGCTGACATTTTTGTAAAAAGCAAGTTCATTGTTAACATGTTCTTCCAAAACTTTATCTCTTGCCGCATAAGCTCCGGCACTTATAACTGTACATAATAAGACTGTCATAATTTTTTTTATCATTTTGCTGTATCTCTTTCTGTAATATATTTTAAGTATAAGTCAGGACGGCGTGATTGTGTCCGTTCTAAAGATTTTTGTAATCTGTATTCGTTAATTTCCTTATGATTTCCGTTAAGAAGAACCTCCGGAACCTTTAAGCCTCTGTATTCTCTGGGTCTTGTGTAGTGCGGATATTCTATTAACCCGTTTGAAAAGCTGTCTTCATCTGCAGATTCTATATGTCCGAGAGTTCCCTCAATTTTTCTGCTTACGGCATCAATCAGGCATAATGCCGGTAATTCTCCTCCTGTTAATACAAAATCACCAATGGAAATTTCTTTGGGTTTTATTATTTCCCGTATTCTTTCATCAAAACCCTCGTAATGTCCGCACATCAATACAATTTGTTCATATTTCGTAAAATCATTCACTAATTTGTCATTCAATGGTTCTCCCTGCGGTGAAAGCATTACGGTTACTGAATTTTCTAATTTTTCAATACTCTCAAATGCATCCACATACGGTTGTACCATTAATACCATTCCCGCACCGCCGCCATATGGGATATCATCAACTTTTTTGTGTTTATTCTCAGTATAATCTCTCGGATTAACCGTATTAATTTCTATTATTCTACTGTCAACGGCACGTTTTAATATGCTGTATTGAAAATAATTTTCCACCATTTCCGGAAATAATGTCATAACGTCAAATATCATTCTAACAACCCCGCAATATTATTTATCGTTATGGCTTTTTCTTTTATGTCAACTTTTTTGATAAATGCTTCGACAAACGGTATAAGTGAGACATGTTTTGTATTTGTTTTTACTGACAGCAAGTCATTTGCACCGTTATTGGAAACTCCTATCACAAAACCTAATTTGTTGCCGTCATTATCATATATACTCATACCAACAAGTTCATCTATCAAAAATTCGTTTTCTTCAAGATTTTCTCTTATAAAACTTTCTTCAACAAAAATTAGTGAACCTTTATAATCCATAAGTTCATTAATTGAGTCAATTCCTTTAAATTTAAATAAAGCAAAATTTTTGTTAAGCCTTACATTCTGAACAACAAAAGGGATGTACTCATTATCTTTCCTTACAAAAACCTCTTTAAGTCCGAGGATAAAATCTTCCTGCCCACGGCTGAAACCGACCTTGGCTTCCCCTTTAATTCCATGAAAATTCAAGATTTTACCAACGGAAATGTATTTATCCATAATTATTCTTCAGTCGGTTCTTCTTCTTTTTTAGCTTTTCTGCCGCGTTTAGGTTTATCTTCTTCCACAGCTTTTGCCTGATTTTTAAATTCTTCGGGAGCGTCATCTCTTTCCTGATTCCAACGCTGTAAGCCCATTTGAGAACGAATTAATCCGATACCGACATGTACACGCCACTCATCCATTTTTAATTGTGCAGCAATAATTTTGTGGCATCCGATTGGAGGCAGAGGCAAAAGTGGTTCATATAAATTTTTAATAGCGAACAACTGATCAGGTGTTATTGCCAACTTACGTTTAGGGAACGGTAATTTTGGAAGCATCATCTTTTGTCTTACAAGATTAATCCCAAAAAATACTTTTCTTGGTTCTAAACCGATTTTTTCGCCAATAACTTCATGTGCATCCGGATTTGGAAGCGGAAGCATGGTTTTATATAATAATTCAATTTGTTCTAATTGCTCCTTGCTTACCAAAAGCTGTTTTGGTGCTTTACTTCTGTTCATCGGACGCTTGTTGCCAAATCCGCCGCGGTTAAATCCGCCCTGTTGAGGTCTTCTGTTATTGTTGAATCCGCCGCGATTAAATCCGCCCTGACGGTTATTATATCCGCCACGGTTGTATCCGCCGCCCTGATTATCACGTCTTTGATATCCGCCCTGACGGTTATTATATCCGCCTTGCGGGTTATAATTTCTTTGAGGACGCGGTCTTTCTTCTCCTGCACTATAACTGCTATAGAATTGCGGTTGGTTTTCGGTTGTATAACCTGATTCCTGCGGTGTTTCAGAAGCATTCTGAGCGGGAGCTTCATCTCCTTCTCCTGATGGTGCATTAATCATCATCTTTTTATCAGGATACAAACAATCCGGACATATTACTCTTTTGGGGTTTTTTGTTTCAAATTCCCGACCGCACTTGACGCATTTGTTTACATACATAATTAAAAGCCTCTTAATTGAAAAATAAAATCATAAACTAAAATAAAGTGGTTCAAAATCTTAAAAAATACTATTAATCCTCTGTGAAAATAATTAACGATATATCTTAATGTTATTATTATAACACAAATGTCAAATATAATCAAGATGCCAAATTTATTTTTCCACCATAAAGGTTACAGGTCCGTCATTAACGAGTTCTACATCCATCATAGCACGGAATTTACCTGTTTGAGTTTTTATATTAAATTCTTTTACATATTCAACAAAGCGTTCATATAACTTTTCCGCAATATCCGGCGGGGCAGATTTATCAAAACTGGGTCGTGTTCCCTTTTTACAATCACCGCACAGAGTAAATTGTGATACTACCAGCATTTCACCATGAACGTCTTTTAAAGAAAGGTTCATCTTTTCATTTTCATCTTCAAATATTCTTAAATTGACGAGTTTTTGAGCAAGATTTTTGGCATTTTCTTCCGTATCACCCTTCTCAACCCCTAAAAAAACCAGTAATCCAAAACCGACAGATGAATATAATTCGGCATTAATGGTTACGGAAGCTTTTTTAACTCTTTGAATCAGCGCTTTCATATCTTAACATTTATCATAAATATCTAAATTTGTAAATCTTTATTTGGTAGAATTATGTTCGTGTTATGATATTTATATGTTTGAAAGTTTAAGTGAAAAATTACAAGGGATAATACGAAATACGGGTGCAAAAGAATTAACTCGTGACAACATGCAGGATGCTCTCAGAGAAATAAGAAGGGCATTACTTGAGGCTGATGTTAATTTAAGGGTTGTAAAAGCTTTTATTTCTGCGATTAAGGATAAGGCTGAGGGCGAGAATATTGTTGAGGGTGTAAATCCTTCACAGCAGCTTATCAAAATTGTAAATGACGAACTGGTTGAATTATTGGGGAAAGAATTAAAACCTCTTGATTTATCGGGTAATCCTTCACTTATTATGATGCTTGGTTTACAGGGTGCAGGTAAAACTACATCTTCTGCTAAACTTGCCGTTAAATTGAAAAAAGAAGGTAAAAATCCGTTATTGGTTGCATGTGACGTATACAGACCTGCGGCGATTACCCAGTTACAGACATTAGGTAAGGAAATTGACGTTGAGGTATTCACAGTTCCCGATTCAAAGGATGTTCAGGGTATTGTCAGAAATGCAATAGAATATGCCAATAGTAATAACTATAATGTTCTTATTTTGGATACTGCAGGCAGGTTGCAGATTGATGTTGATATGATGGCAGAATTATTGCTGATTGACAGAATCTTTAATCCTCAGGAAAAATTACTTGTAATTGACGCTATGACAGGTCAGGAAGCTGTTAATGTAGCAGAAAATTTCGATGCTCAATTAGGACTTACCGGTCTTGTTTTGACAAAACTTGATGGAGATTCAAGAGGCGGTTCTGCACTCAGTGTTGTTCACTGTACAGGTAAACCTATTAAATTGACGGGTACCGGCGAAAAACTTAATGCGTTAGAAGATTTTTATCCTGAAAGAATGGCTACAAGAATTCTTGGCATGGGGGATATAGTTTCGCTTGTAGAACGTGCTCAGGAAGTTTTTGACGAGAAGCAGGCTATGGAACTGGAAGAAAAAATGAGTAAGGACAGATTTTCTTTCAACGATTTCCTTAAAATGCAAAAGCAAATGAAAATGTTTGGTTCTATGGGAAATATTTTGGGAATGCTTCCGGGATTAAATATCGGCAAAGATATGAAAGATAAACTATCCCATGAAAGTGAAAAACAGTTTAAAAAAATGGAAGTTTTCATTCAGAGTATGACTCCGGAAGAACGTGAAAACCCTGATATAATTGATAACAGCCGCAGAAAAAGAATTGCAAAGGGTTGTGGTGTTGAATTGTCTGAAATTACACAATTCATAAAACAATTCAATCAAATGAGAGCTATGATGTCCGGTATGGCTGGGTTAAAAGGTATGTTTGCCCATGCCGGTAAATCAGGTGAAAATTTTAATCCTCACAGTAAACAGGGCAGGCATGCCATGAGTAAAGCTATGAAAATGATGAGAAGATTTAAGTAATTCCCTTAAAATCTTAATCATTTACTTATGTAAGGTATTTAATAGCTTTATTTTCTGAATACAAGCTGATTGTTTTCGCTGTCAACAGTTATTGTATCGCCTGTTTTAAATTCATTTGCAAGAATTTTCATTGACAAAGGTATCTCTATATTATTTCTGATTACACGTCTTAATGGTCTTGCACCATAAAGCGGTTCATAGCCTTCATTTGCTAAAAATTCTTTGGCTTTATCCGTAATTACAAGCCCCATACCTTGTTCTTCTATACGTTTCTTTAAGGATGCGGTTTGTATGTCGACAATTTTGCTCAGATTTTCTATTGTAAGTGGTTTAAAGGTTATTATTTCATCAATTCTGTTTATAAATTCAGGTTTGAATTTTTCTTTCAGAAGCTGATTAACCTGCATTTTTTTATCATTATCGGTCAACCTTTCATCAAGTAAAATATCACTTCCAAGGTTACTGGTCATAATGATAACTGTATTTTTAAAATCTATAAGTTTCCCTTGCCCGTCTGTTAATCGTCCGTCATCAAACATTTGGAGCATAATATTAAAAATGTCCGAATGTGCCTTTTCTATTTCATCAAAAAGGATTACGGAATAAGGTTTTCTGCGTACAGCTTCTGTTAATTGTCCGCCTTCATCATACCCGACATACCCTGCGGTAGTTCCTGTTAAACGAGATACAGATTGCTTTTCCATAAATTCACTCATGTCGATTCTGATGAGTGCATCTTCATCATTAAATAAAAATTCTGCAAGGGTTTTGCCTAATTCTGTTTTACCAACACCTGTAGGTCCTAAAAACAGGAATGAACCTATCGGACGTTTGCCGTCACGCAATCCTGAGCGGGAAAGTCGTATTGCATTTGCAAGCTTATTTACAGCCTCGTCTTGTCCGATTAGTCGTTTATGCATATATTCTTCCATATTTATTAGTTTTTCGGATTCATTTTCGACAAGTCTTGTTGTAGGGATTCCTGTCCATTTTGCAACAATTTGTGATATATCATCTCCATCAAGATATTCTTTTAGCAAGTGCTTTTTAGAGTTATCACCCTGAAGTTTTTTTAATTTTTCCTGCATAGCTTGCATTTCTTTTAATTTTTCTTCAAGTGCGGAGGTTAATTCCCCCTGCTTTTTGGCTTTTTCTATCTGTGAGTTAAGTACTTCAAGATTTTCTTTAACTTTTGTTGTTGCCTTAATTATCTTTTTTTCTTGTTCCCATTGATATCTTAATGTACCGATTTTAGCTTCCAAGGAATCGATTTTTTTTGAAAGTTTAACAATTTTGGAATCATTTGAATTTTCTTCCGTAATAGCTTTTCTTTCAATTTCGAGCTGAAGTTTCTCTCTTGTGCAATTATCAATTTCTTCAGGCATTGTATCAATATTAATTCTCAGGGAGCTTGCTGCTTCATCTATAAGGTCTATAGCTTTATCAGGCAAATATCTTTCGGATATGTATCTGTGTGATAATTTAACTGCCTGAACAATAGCATCATCAAGGATTTTTATACCGTGGAATACTTCATAGTTATGTTTAAGTCCTCTTAAAATGCTGATTGCAACATCTATAGGCGGTTCATCAACCAATACTGGCTGGAATCGTCTTTCTAAAGCTTTATCTTTTTCTATATATTTTCTGTATTCATCCAATGTTGTTGCACCGATTACCCTTATCCTGCCTCTGGCAAGCATTGGTTTGAGCATATTTCCGGCATCTACGGACCCTTCTGATGCACCCATTCCCATAATTGAATGAATTTCATCTATAAACAGCATCAAATCGTCTGTTTTATCTTCAATTTCCTGTAATACTTTTTTAAGCCGCTCTTCAAATTCACCTCTGTATGATGCTCCGGCAAGTAATGAACCGAGATTAAGAGATAAAATTTTGTCATTTTTTAAACTGTCGGGGACTTCTCCGCTTATAATTCTTTGAGCAAGCCCTTCTACTACGGCTGTTTTACCGACTCCGGGTTCACCTACTATAACAGGGTTATTTTTAGAACGTTTGTTAAGGATTTGGATAACCCTTCTTATTTCGTCATCTCTGCCTATAACAGGATCAAGTTTGTTTAGTGCGGCAATTTTTGTTAAGTCTGTTGTATATTTTGCAAGAGCTGAGTCCTGTTCTTTCACTTCTTTATTAGAAGTCCTTTTTTCGGATGCAGAATTTATTTCCTGTGAAGCAGAAACATTCTCTGTCACTTTGTCTGATTTCTTACCCTTTGAAATTGTCTGACCGTTTATTATGTCAACTCGTTCAATTCCCTGAACTACTTCTGTCATTTTGTTGTACAGCTCTCCAAGGGTAATTCCGTATGCTTTAAACACCTTACGCATTGTTTGATTGCCTGATTTGAACAATGCCATAAACATGTATTCCAACCCTACAATGTCATCATCAAATACCAAGCTTTCTTTTTCCGCATTTTCCATTAATATTATGGTTGATGGGGAAAGCGGCATATCTCCCGAACGAGCCTGATGCACGTTGTTATTTCTCGGAATACTGTCATTAAAATCTCTTATTAATCTGGGATTATTCAATCCTATTTTTTCAAGTATGAGTTTTGGCAAGTCATTTTCATCCATGAATAGTGCCAGCATTATGTGTTCAGGTTCTACAAACTTGAAATCCCTTGCATAAGCAATTGTTTTTGCTGAATGTATTATATATTGTAAATGCTCGGTTAATTGCATAATCACCTCTGTATTGTTAATTAATCCCTAGAATTTTACCATATATATGCCAAAATCCGTTCATATAATTGATGTAAATTTTCCTTTGGTTAAATTTTATAAACTTTAATTTATCTTTCAAAATATCGTCTGTTTGTAGGAACAAATTTTATTAAATATAGTTTATTCTATCATTGTAATTATTTTTTGTACTTTAAAACCAAAAGATTGGGGAAGATATCTGAAAGCATGGGTACTTAACGTATTGTTACAGAATGTTAACCAACTTTTAAGAAATATTAAATTCCGCAAAAGCATGTGTTTATCATGGTTTTGGGGGAATGGACTCGGGGGAAATAAGTGTAAAAAATAAAATAGTTGTCCATATCATGGCGATAAGCTAGAATTAAAATATGCTCTTAAATGGGCAGTTTCTTGTAGAGGTTAGATAATGCAATACAACGTGAAAGAAAATCTTAGACTTATACAAGAAGAAATCGTACCTTATAAACCAAATATCATTGCAGTAACAAAGTATTTTGATGGAAATGCTATTGTGGAAGCATATCAGGCAGGGTTGAGAAACTTCGGGGAGTCAAGAGTTATTGAAGCAACCGAAAAAATCAACGGATTGCCGGAGGATGTTCAAAAAAATTCAAAATTCCATTTTATAGGACATCTTCAGAGTAATAAAGCAAGGAAGGCTGTAGCAAGATTTGACGTTATTCATTCGGTTGATTCGTACAAACTGGCGGCGATTATTTCAGAGAGTGCTTCCGAGATTGGCAAAACACAGGATATATTATTGCAGCTGAATAATGCTAACGAAGTTCAGAAATCAGGATTTTCCAAAGAGGAGCTTTTTGATAGTTTCGAGGATATAAAAAAACTTCCTAATTTGAACATTCTGGGTTTAATGAATATGGCACCTTTAGGAGCGGAGGAGATAAAGTTGAGAGAGCTTTTTTCTGATGTTAAAAGGGTAAGGGATGAGTTAGAGATTGAGTTTGCTTGTAAACTTCCTGAGTTATCCATGGGAATGAGTCAGGATTACAAAATTGCAGTGACGCAGGGTGCGACTATGTTGAGGATAGGACACAAATTATTTAGTTAGAGAGAGTAAAAATAAATTAAAATAAAGGACGGAGGCAAATACGGTGGCAGCAGTTACAGATAAAATCAAATCAGTTGTAGATTTCTTTGTAAAAGGTTTTGAATCAAGAGATGATGAAGAATTTTGGGATGATATGGATGAAGGAATGGAAGGCGAAGACGGCTATGAAGTTGACAGAAACTTAGCTGTTGATCCTGCTTATTCATATCAGGCAAAACAAGATACGACTAACGATTTAAAAGTTGTAAATCACCCTAACTACAAAGGTTACGAAGTAATGGTTATGGAACCTCGTTCTTTTGACGATGCTGCTCAAATTGTTCAGTATTTGAAAGAAAGAAAAACTATTGTACTAAACCTCCACTTATTAGATAAAGAACAATCTCAGAGAACAATCGATTTCGTTTGCGGTGCTGCTCATGCATTAAACGGCAAACCTCAAAAAGTCGGAGATTTAGTATTCGTATTCACTCCGAGCAACGTTACTTTATCAGTAGATATGAACGAAGTTCAGACAAAATTTAGCGATTCATTGTGGAGAGCTCCTTTACAATAATAGTAAGTTGAGTTTACACAATAATCTTATGCAAAAATCAAGAAGAGATAGAGGATAGTTTAATTTGTAAGCCGTATTTTATACGGCTTTTTTATTGATTATTGTAAATGTATCCAAAAATTAAACTGAAAGTTTTATTTATTCGTGATATATTTGCCTTATGAATTTTAGTAAATTTGCTGTAGTTTATAACGATAATATTTCTCATTCCGTAGATGTGAAAGAGTCCGTAATTTCTGTTCTGGCTGAAAATAATATTCAGGCGGAAGCTCTTGATGTAGATAATTTAAAAAGCGGTTATGACTTTGTAATAGTTGTGGGCGGTGACGGTACCATACTTAAAACATCAAGATTTTTTGCAAAATTCGGTACTCCGATATTTGGTATTAATCTCGGGCGGTTAGGATTTCTTTCGCAGTGTTCGGCTGAAAATATTTCCGCTGCCGTAAATAAGATATTAGAGGGTGCGTATACTTTAGAAGACAGGATAATGCTCGAATTTGGTAATTATACCGCATTAAATGATTTTGTAATAAAAAGTTCATTATCCGGCAGAACTTCGAAATTTTCTCTGAAGATTAACGGTAAAAAGGTGTGTGATTATCTTGCTGACGGTATAATAATTTCTACTCCTACCGGTTCTACGGCATACGGTTTATCTGCAGGTGGTCCCGTTTTGGTTCCGTCTTTGGATGCGTTTGTAATTGTTCCGATTTGTCCGCATACGTTGACGGCAAGACCTATTGTTGTTCCCGATACGGAAAAAATAACGATTTGCGGCTTGGAAGAAGAATCAACGTATTTCTTTTCTGCCGATGGTCAGGAATTTTTGGAAGTAAATTCCGAAATTAATATTTCTAAATCAAAATATTCCGTGAAACTTGCACTGTTAAACGGCAGAGAATTTTATTCGGTGCTCAGAGATAAATTGCATTGGGGTATTCCGCCTGCAAACATATAGTTATATGTGCCTTTTGGGTTTATTCCTTAACTTTTGTTCATAATTCGTGTAAATTTATTGTACTTTTTTTTTATTTAAAATAGTATGTTAGTATATAATTAAGATACCTAATATAGAATTGGGTGTAAGGTATGAAAAATAAGTAATATATAGTATAAGAGGTATGTATCAGTGGAAAATTTCGTGTCAGATATCTTTGCGAAAAAAGATGAAACTCAAACAAATTCAACTTCAGACCAGACGTCTCGTTCAGGTGTTAACCCTACAAAAATTAAAGTAGTAGGTGTTGGCGGCGGCGGCGGTAACGCTGTTAACCGAATGATTAAATCAGGTCTTTCAGGTGTTGAATTTTGGTTAATGAATACAGATTTACAAGTTCTGGAATATGGCCAGACTAAAAATAAAATTCAGCTTGGTGCTAAGTCAACAGAAGGTCTTGGTGCAGGTGGAGATCCTTCGGTAGGTGAAAAGGCTGCTGAAGAAGCTCAGCAAGAAATTACAGAAGCATTAGACGGTGCTGACATGGTATTTATCACTGCAGGTATGGGTGGCGGAACCGGTACCGGAGCTGCTCCTGTTGTTGCTAAAATTGCAAAAGAATTGGGTGTATTAACTATTGCAGTTGTTACAAAACCTTTCTCTTGGGAAGGTCGTAAAAGACAAAATCAGGCAGAACAAGGTTTGGAAAAACTCAGAGAATGTGTTGATGCAGTTATCGTTGTTCCTAACGATAAATTGTTGCAGGTTGTTGACAGACAAGTTTCATTGACTGAATCATTCCTGATTGTTGACGAAGTATTGTTAAGAGGTGTTCAGGGTATTTCTGATATAATTACAATCCCTGGTATGATTAACGTTGACTTTGCCGATGTTAAGAGTGTAATGCAGGGTTCAGGTTCAGCATTGATGGGCATCGGTCGTGCTCAGGGTGAAGGCAGAGCTATCAAGGCTGCTGAAATTGCTATTAATTCTCAATTGTTAGAGTCTTCTATCAATGGTGCAACAGGTGTTATCGTTAATATTACAGGCGGACCTGATATGACATTGCACGAAATTTCAGATGCTGCAAATATTATTCACGATGCAGTTACGGATGATGCTACTGTTATAATCGGTACCGCAGTTAATGAAAATATTCAGAATGAAATTAATGTTACGGTTATTGCAACAGGTTTCAAAATTAAGAAAGAAGAACTTACCAAAGCTGATGTTAAACAGTTAAATGCAGCTGATTTCTTCGGCAGCAGTTCATTCTCAAGCAATTTAGGTTCAAGCTCTTTAGGCAGTAGTTCTTCATCTTCTCCTAAGAGAAGTTCTGTACCTCAGTTTTCATCAGGATTTTCTAACATTGAAATACCTGATTTCTTAAAGAAGTAATTTATCATTATGATAAAAATTGAAGTATGAAAAATTTTATACGGGTAATCGGGAGGTTGCCCGTTTTATTTTATAAAGTGTAAATTAATTTTTTGGTAGCAAAAAATTATTTCCCCATGTTTTGTATATCATGCGAAAAGTAAATATAGTGAAAGGATTAAAATATGAGTTACGGTTTAAAAGTTGATATTCGTGCGTTTGCAAAAAAATATAATTATGGTATCGGCAATTTTGGATTGAAAGACGGTTCCAGCGTAAAAATTCTGAATGATGTCAAATCAGGTCTTACCCATGTTTGGCATATGAAAGACGGGAAAATTATATCAGCACAAGGCGGCAGAGGAGATGAGAATATTTCATCAATGTTGTACGCATTCAAAGATAGAGCAATAAATTCAAGTGATATTATGGCTGCTTATAACAAAAGCTTTCATGTAGAATAATAAACGTATTTAAAAAAGTAAAAAATGACCCTGTCTTTTTAAGACAGGATCATTTTTATATTAATTAATTTCTATGAATTAGTCTTTAGCATGTCCTGCTGTGCCTAATACGTCACGCATTTTGTGCATAACCATTTCTTTAACAGCAGTTCTGCCCGGTCCCATATATTCTCTCGGGTCGAATTTTTCAGGATGTTCAATAAAGAATTCTCTGATAGTGGAAGTCATTGCTAATCTTAAATCTGTATCAATGTTAATTTTAGCAACACCGTGTTTAGAAGCATAATTAAGCATTTCTTCAGGAACACCTTGTGCATCAGGCAAGTTACCGCCGAATTTATTACATTTTTCAACAAATTCTTTCGGTACTGATGAAGAACCGTGAAGAACGATTGGATAATCACCAAATCCTGCTTCTTTCAATGCATCTTTAATCTCTTTTAGTCTTTCAAAGTCTAATTTAGCTTCGCCTTTGAATTTGTATGCACCGTGAGAAGTACCGATAGCAATTGCCAAAGAGTCGCAGCCTGTTTGTTTAACAAATTCAACAGCTTCTTTAACGTTAGTATATTTAGCATCTTTATCAGAAACATTAACGTCATCTTCAACACCTGCTAATTTACCGAGTTCAGCTTCGACTGAAACTCCTCTTGCGTGAGCATAATCTACAACTTGTTTTGTTACTTTTACGTTTTCTTCAAACGGGAATCTTGAACCGTCAATCATAACTGATGAAAAACCGCCATCAATACATGCTTTACAAATTTCAAAATCTGCACCGTGATCTAAGTGTAATGCGATAGGTACAGTAGTTGTAGCTAATGCTGCTTCAACCAATTTGATTAAATATGTTTGATTAGCATATTTTCTTGCACCTGCTGATACCTGCAAAATAATAGGTGATTGAGTTTCTTCAGCAGCTTCTGCAATTCCCTGTAAAATTTCCATGTTGTTTACGTTGTAAGCACCGATAGCGTATCCGCCGGCTAATGCTTTTTTGAACATTTCATTTGTTCCGACTAATTTTCTTTCAGCCATTTTGTTTGTTCTCCTTCTTTTATAATTTTGCCGAATATAAATTCGACCTACATAATTGCTCTTGTTTACATGTTTAGAATATAACAAACATAATGTAGTTACAAGTAGTGTATAATCCTTTAATACAGGCTGTTTTAAAAACTGTAAATATTTATTAAAATAGTATATATTATTTGCAAAAAATTTAGTTCAGCTGTTATAATCTCTTTAGTGTATAAAATGTTAAGGGGTATATATGGCAATAAAACCTGTGACAGGTTTTTCTATAAACAGAATTAGTCCTGTTAATTTTGGGAACAGAAGCAAGAATGTTGAACCTGCACATCAAAATAGTCCGTCTGCGTATAAAAGAGTTCCGGTAGTGCTGCTTATTGCAATGAGTCCTATATCAGTAAGCGACAGTTTTTCTAAAACACCTGTCGAATACGGGTATTCCGGAATTGAACTAATGGAGCAGCAACGTTCAAAAACTCAAAGTAATATTATAGGACAAAAGACTGTTGACAGCAATTATGAGCATTGTACATTTATTAAATATGATTCGGATAAGGTAAGAAACGATGCCGAACTTTTGGCCTTTAAATATCATTACCAGTCCGAAGGAGGGTACAAAGGTTTATTGGACGGCTTTTTCTATTCTGTTTGTAATACTCAGAATTCAGATGGCAGAGTGTTGGCTACTTATGTAGGTGTAGCTGATAATAAATTCGACAATAATGTAAGATTGTGTTCGATTCCGTCAAGTTTTGCAAAATATATAATAAATTTTGCAAATTCCGAACAAAATAATGATGCGGTAAAAGTTGCTAAAAAAGCTGATTATATTGCTTCGTTTGGCAAAGACGCAATTGTGAATGTTCCAAAAATAGAAGATGAGATTAATAGAGTTCAGGACTGGGATGGAACTATAAGGGTTATCAACAGGCCATCCGAGCAGAACAGGACAGCAGTTAAAAAAGTTCGTGTAAATAATGTTAATCATAGTCAACAGGCAAACAAAGATCCGTTTAAAAGTTTGTTTTTGCTTGCAAGTGATACAAAAATTGTCGGGAATGAAAAATATGATTTCAAAGCCTATACATCAGATGCCAATTATGCTAATTATGAAGTAATAGGTTTTGATTATAGTGCAAATATGAAAAATGGTCGTAACAGCAAGATGAGGGGAGCTTTTCAGGCTATTTGCCCTGCAAAAACATCTGATGGACAGTACATAGTTGTGTATACCAAAGTGAACGCAGACGGTGCTCAGATGAAAAACCAGATATGTAAAGTGCCGTCTTCAATAGGAAGTTGTCTGTTACGGCTGGCAGAATCTCCTATGAATAATAATGCTATTGTTACAATGTCCAAAAAAGAATTATCTTCAGTGTTTGGTGCTTCAAAAATAAATAATGCACCGAAAATTTCCGGTAAAATTAAGGAATAAAAGTGTATCTGCGGATTTGTGACCGGAGTACAAAATAATATTTCTATATAATTAATATATAAATTGTAAATATTTATTACAATATTTGTTACATGATGAAATCCCGTACCACAACATGTTTTTACATGTTTAGAGAGAATAATCAGAGGATGTTTATTATATGGTCAATGAGGAAGTAAAATTAGATTTGAATGTGCAAGCTGTGCGTGCGGGGCAATCTGCTCAAAAGGCGGAACCTCAAAAATCAAACGCTGTTACAAGTGTATTTGAGGGTTTTAAAAAGTACGCTAAAAAATTAGGTTTTGAACTTTCTACAGAGAAGGTTCAGGAATTTATTAATGCAAATCCTGATATTCTGTCTAAAACTCCTGAAGAATTAAATAAAGCATTCAAAAATTTTATATCTTCTCAAAGTAGTGCAGCACAAGTTCCTAATCCAACGCCGGAAGCTGAATCCGGTGCTAAAAATGCGGCTGCATCATCTGAAACAGAAACCTCGCAACCTGCAAATCCTTTTGAGGTTGCCTCTGATACTGATATAGAAGCTTTACTCAAAAATTTAGAAAAGGCCGAAAATGCAGCAGAAGAAAATTCTGAACCTGCTGCAAAGAATTTATTTGCAGCAAAAGCTGAAACTCAGCCTGAATCTGCTAAACAAGCTGAAACTAAGCCTGCCGCTGAGGAATCTGTCAAGACGGAAGATAAACAGGATAAAGCTCCTGCTGTCGCAGCAAAAGACGGTAAGCAGAAAAACGAAACAATAGCGGAGTATTTTGACCGCCAGACAGATTTTGATACAAAAACTTACAGCGAAAAATTGACAAAACCTGAAATGGAACAGGTTTATATTCGTCAATATGCAAAAAACAATTTTCTTTTCGGAAATCCTGATGAACCTAAATCAGATGCTGATTGGGTAAAATTACCGGAAGATGAAAAACAAAAATATATTGAGCAGGCGAAGCAGCAAGTATATGCGGACAAGTCATTCTCTGCAGCTATGGATGATGAATTTATCGCAAAAATAATGCTGAATACCCGTATGATAGATTTACAGACAGCATCGGCAAACGGTACTACTTTATCAGAGTTTAATAAGCTTGATAAGAATGAGCGAAATTCTGCAAAGTATGAAATGCTCGATTTAAAACGTAAAACGAATGATAAATTCGCTGAATCTAATGATGCTAAGGATTATGATTATTCGCAATTTTCTGTAGCAGAAAAATTATTTATGGATAAAGAAGATACATCTTTATCCGCATTACAGTATTATGCTAAGAAGCAGGGTATGGATGGTGCGGACGGGCTTTGTCACGAAAACGTAGCAGAGTATGTCAAAAATAACAAAGTAAATATGGCAGTTGCGACAAAAGAATATTTGGCTAATAAATCAGAATCCGGTGATTTAACTGATTTAGAGAAATTGGAATTTGCGGCATTAAATAAACTGGAGCCGTCTTTAATTGAAGCTTACGGTAGTGAAGCCGGTAAATCTTCAATAGATGAAGAAATAGCAGAAGATTCAAAATATGCGGACAAATTTAATAATGCTACTCCTGCATTGCGTCAGGTTTATAAATTGCAATATATTACGGAAAAATATAAAAATGAACCTGCAAAAATTAAAGAGATAATGTTGGATGAAATTAAACACAGTAATATAGAAACTGCAATTGCTATACATGCTCTTGTCGGAAATGACGAAAATCTTTCAAAAGAATTAGCCGAATCAAGAGATAAAAATATTGCTGTTTTAAATAATTCAGGTCTTGGTCATTTACAACCCGAACACATGCAGACAGCTGTCAAATTGGGTGCTTCGTTGTTAGGCGAGGAAAATTTAACAAACTTATTTAATCATTACGGCATAAATACGGTTCAGGATAAAGATTTAGATACGGCTGCGGGTGCAATCGGTTCCAATGTCAAAGACCAAAAATTATTAGATACCAGTATGACGCTTGTATTTGACAGAGGAAATCATTGCGAAAACGTAGATGACGGTATAAATGCTATCAATAGTGCTAAAGAGCATGCCTCTCAGCAATGTCAGCAGGAAGCAGCTTTGGGTACTGTCGGTTCTCCACATGAAGCTGAATATGGTGCCGCATACGTTAAAGATAACGGTGAAACTGCCGCATATATGGTTGATAACGGTATTCCTTCTAAATATCGTAAAGAAAACCAGACAGCTATGTTCAGCTCTTTAAAAAACAGTATTGAAAAGAACTTACCTAAAAATGAGGCTGTTTCGTCTTTAAATAAATTATCCGACCAAATTGTACAGTGTGATGCATCAAATCAGCTTGCAATGCACAAGGAGATTTCAACGTCTAAATATAGTGCTGTTGTAGAACATGCAGCTCAAAATATTCACAAATATGATGTTTCTGTTCAGGCTGATGCAATGAGATTAACTTTTGCAACCGGTGATGAAAGAGCTATTGAAATTGTAATATCTAATTTGGATTTGATTTCTGCATCTGCGGTTGCGGCTTTGAGAAATGAAATCAATACTCAGATAGAAGCTATGGAAAGCCGTCATTTTGAAGATTTGCTGAGCGATTACACGAAGAAAAAGCTTGGCAGAGAACTTGAAGGTATTAGTCAAAAAAGTCCGGAGTATTCCGACAAAGTTAAAGCATACATTGCAGAATTGAAAAAATTACCTCAAACCGAATTGTATCAGAGAATTTGTACGGATTTCAGAACTTGGCCTACTTCATTACAAACATCAATATTAGATAAGATTGCAAAATATAGTCCTAAACTGCTTACAATGTTCATTGACAGATACGGTATAAAATTATTAACAGGATTTGGACAGGTTAACATTGCAACAAAAAATGCTATTTTGATGGAAATGCTGAAAACTCCGAGCAAGCGTGCTGATGCTATGGAATATATTAAGAGCAATTCAGGCGGAAACTTCAGTGATTCAGTAAAAGACTTTTATAACAAGATTGTTGCCGAAAGAGAAGGCGATGATTATGATAATGTTAAAGCCAATAAACAGAAAAATACGGATGATGAGCAGTCATATCAGGCTTCTGCCGTATTCGGTTCTCAGTCAGGTTCTACAAGAACTAATTTGAACAGAGATGAAGGTGATTACTGGAAAACCAAAGCTAATCTGAATGCTTATCTTGCATAGCAGCAGCTTGTATTTCAAACAGTTATTGACATTTCCCTTTAATGTGTCTATAATTTTCGTATGGCAAAAATTATAAACGTTATTAAGGGAACGAAGGATATATTACCTCAGGATGTCGGTGAATGGCACAGATTAGAAGAAACAGCACTTAATGTTTTTTCCAGATACGGTTATCAGGAAATCAGAACTCCGATTTTTGAAGCGACAGAATTGTTTGCCCGTGGTGTGGGTGATACTACCGATATCGTCAATAAAGAAATGTATACTTTTGAAAAAAGCGACCGTTCTCTTACATTAAGACCCGAAAATACTGCAGGGGTTGTTCGTTCGTTTATTGAAAACGGGATGTCCAGATTGTCTGCACCTGTTAAGTTATGGTATAAAGGACCGATGTTTCGTTATGAACGTCCGCAGGCAGGCCGTCAGCGTCAATTCCATCAGGTTGGTGTTGAAATGTTCGGAATTAAACAGCCTGCTGCCGATGCTGAAGTGATTTTACTTGCGATAAATTATTTAAAAGCTTTAGGACTAAATGATTTGGAAGTAGAATTAAATTCTTTGGGATGTCCTAAATGCCGGGAAGAATATAAAGCAAAAATTAAAGAGGTTTTGAAACCTGAATTTAATAATTTGTGCGAAGATTGCCAAACAAGATACGAAAAAAATCCTTTAAGGCTTTTAGATTGCAAAGTTGAATCCTGTCAGTTAATATTTAATAAGCCTGAAATCAGAGATGTTATATTTTCGGATTTCTTGTGCGAAGAATGTTCAGAGCATTACACTCAGTTAAAAGAGTATCTTGACAGAGCCAATGTTAAATATGTAGAAAATAAACTTCTTGTCAGAGGTTTGGATTACTATAACAGGACTGTTTTTGAGATTAAATCAAACAATTTGGGTTCTCAAAATGCAGTGTGCGGCGGCGGCAGATACGATAGTTTGGTCAAAAACCTGGGTGGGGATGATATTCCGGCTATCGGTTGGGCTATGGGTATGGAAAGATTAAACGCTTTGCTGCCTAAAGTTGAACCGGAATTGCTTGACGGATATATAGTATCAAATTCGCCGACAGAGGCATTTGCTCTTGCGGAAGAACTTCGTGCCGAGGGTAAGAAAGTTGAATTTGATTTGGCAAATAAAAAATTTACGAAACAGCTTGAAAAAGCTTCAAAAGTCGCTCGTTTTGCTTTGATTTTAGGTGAAGATGAAATAAAAGCAAATGAGGTTTCGGTTAAGAACTTGGAAACTTCCGAGCAAAAAACAGTATCAAGAAGTGATGCGGCTAAAATGGTCTAATAAGTATAAGGGGTCTATGATATAAGTATGTCAAACAAGGTTCATGAAGTAATAAAACTGCTCTCGGGAGCATTTAGAAGAAGATTTAACGACTATAAAGGCTTATATCTTTTTGGTGCGTATCTTGACGGACAAGAGCATGAAGATGAAGATATCGAAATAGTTGCACTTTTTGATAACACGGATAAAGCAAAAAGAGAAAACATCTGGCCTGTTATAGGTAAAATAGAAACGGAATTAGACGTATCTTTAGACGTGTATCCTTATACGGAAGAAGAATTCAAGAATGATGATGTTTTGTATGATGAAGTTATTTCGGAAGGAATATTTTATAATCCTTTAGGAATTTCAAAAAAAGATTAGTATATAAATTAGTTTGGTAAACAGAAAGGAAAAACAATGGATAAAATTACTATTCGTTCTGACAGAAAAGAAGATTATAAATTTATGTATAAAGGAGAAGACGTTATTCTCGGTGCAGGTAAAATTATCAGTATTGCTGACGGGTTGGAACATGTTGTTCTTCCTACTTGTGCAATGAAGATAATGAACAATCTTATCGTGATTAAAGAAGACGTTAAAAAGTAATTAATATTAAATGTTTTATTTTGAAAGAATTAATGATAAAAAGGTTTTGAAATCAGATTTAATCAAAGCCGAACATTTTTTTACGACCAGACAATGCTGTATCAAGTCGAAAGAACCTGATATGTCTGATTTTGTTTCGGATAATAAGCAGGATATTTGTAATTATTTGAAAATTGATTGTGAAAATCTTATATATCCTTCGCAGACGCATTCTTCCAATGTTGTTTTGGCACAAAAAGGTAAATCGGATTATCCTGAAACGGACGGATTAATTGTAAATAATCCGGATATAGCAGTATTTTTGAATTTTGCTGATTGTACCCCTTTGATTTTCTATGATGAGGTCAAAAAGGTAGGAGCTGTTTCTCATGCAGGATGGCGGGGTACTGCAGCGAACATAGCTACAAAAACTGTTCGTAAAATGGTTGATGAATTCGGTTGTAGTCCTAAAAATATATCTGTCGCTATTGGACCTGCAATAGGAATGTGTTGTTATAATGTCGGACAGGAGGTTTATAATCAATTAAGGACTACGGTATCCGATTTTAGCGGTTTGTATGAGATTCGTAACGGTGAAATATATGTTGATTTAAAAAATATAAATGCACGTCAGATTATGGAATGCGGTGTTGAAAATATTGATATTGCCCCATACTGTACCTGCTGTAATAATGACTTGTTCTTTTCATACAGGAAAGAAAATGCAACAACAAACCGTCATAGTGCTGTCTTAAAAATAAGTTAATTATTGCGGGTCATAAAAAATATGTTATAAGTATAAAGAGGCCGGAATCTAATTCCGACCTCTTTTACAGTTTAAAATAATTTATTAAAATTAATTACCTGTTTGAATGAAAAGGCTGATTATATCGTTAATTGCTGCGAATTGTCTTTGATATTTCTGAGCCTGAACTTCAAGCATATTAATTTGTTTTTTGTATTCAAGAACATTATTCTGGCAATCTTTAACAGATTGAGTTAATGTTTCCTGAACCTGTTGAGCTTCCTGCAAAACGTTAGTCATTGAAATTCCAAGAGCTTCCATTGTTTGCTTAATAATTAAAGCCCCTGTTTGTTTTGAAACGCCTGCAGGGATTTTAGTGATTAATTGTTTGAGTACGGCAACATTTGTAGGTAAATCCATATCATCAACCGCAGACAAATTGTTATCCTGCATCGGTTGTCTGAAGTTTAACATTGTACGATTAAAGGCATTGTCAATTGCGTTTGCCATATTTAATGATGATGTGATGTTGCTGTTAGCTTCATCATAAGTATTTACTGCAGCAGGAGTTTCTTCAGAATATTCATTCTTGATATTAACGGTATTAATATCCGAAATATTCATATCCTCTGCCGTTTCAGCTACAGGAATAATATCGACATCTGATGATTGCTGTTTTAAAGCTTCTACAATCTTCTTGCCGACACCTTCAGTCATTTTGTTGCTACTCATATTTCTAAATCCTTTTTATTTTACTTCCTAACTATTGCATTATATTAAAAAGGTAAAATTATTTCAACCGACAATTTTATAATTTTACAAAATATATTATTTATGTTATGTTTTTCTATAAGAGGGTTTGTTATGGCTAAAAAGGCAAGTGTAAAAGTATATGATAATTTAAACGAAATGTTGAGTTGGGAACTGGAGGAAAATAGAGAATTTACTCCGTTGTGGGATATGTTTTACGGTGAAAATCCTCAGCAGCGTGCAGGAATACTGAAAACTGACGGTATGGCTGATTATGAAGTAATGTTTAATAAAACACTTTCTTATAATGAAGTTTTGAGCTTAACGGAACTTGCAAATATTCTGGGTGAATTTTATGATGTATGTGCGGTTGCCATTGTAAAACATGCAGCTCCCTGCGGAGTTGCTTTGGCTCCTACTATAGGTGAAGCATACACAAAGGCATTTGATTGTGATCCTATGGCATCATTCTTTGGTTCAATAGGTTGTACCAAAACAGTTACTGCGGATTTAGCAAAACATTTAAATTCAATGGCTGTTAAAATGGTTTTGGCTCCTGATTATGAAGAAAAAGCTTTGGATATATTTAAGGCAAATCCTCTGATTAAGATTATAAAACTCAATACACCTTTGGAAGAATTTAAAAATTTACTTCAAAAGGATATTCATGTGACACCTTTCGGAACATTATATCAGGATTCAAATAAGAGTCGTCTTGGCAAAAATTCATTCAGAGTTGTAACTAAAACAAAACCTACAAAAGAACAAATTGAGGATATTGTTTTTGCCTGGAAAGTTTCAAAATATGCACGCTCAAATTCAATTGTTATTGCAAAGGATTTTAAAACGGCAGCTATTACTCAGGGATTTATTACTCCCGTTACGGCTGTTGAGGTTGCACTGAATACAGCCTGTGATGCGGCTAAGGATGCCGTGCTTGCATCTGATACGGTTTTACCTATCGCAGATTGCGTTTATGCTGCGGCTCAGGGCAGAATTTCCGCAATTATTCAGCCGGGTGGTGCAGCTAACGAGGATAAAATTATTGAACTTGCAGATAAATATAATATCGCAATGATTTTGACAGGAATTAAAAATTATAAACACTAAGGATAAGATTATGGAAATAAAAAGCTGGGAAGAATATTTTTTGGATTTGGCAAAAACTTGTGCAAGCCGTTCTAATTGTTTAAGGGCTCAAGTCGGAGCTGTTATTGTGGGCGACGATAAAAAAATTAAAGCAACAGGTTATAACGGTACTCCATCAAAAGTAGAATCTTGCTACGAGCGTGGAAAATGCTATCGTATAGAAAATAATATCGAATCCGGTACAAGATACGAAACCTGCCGTTCCATCCATGCTGAACAAAATGCAATCATTCAGGCGGGACAGGACAGATGTAAGGGTTCCACAATGTATATTTGGGGACATAATTTTATTTGTATTCTGTGCAAAAGATTTATTGTTCAGTCCGGAATAAAAGATGTTTATTTGAAAAAGGATGAAAATACCCCTGTGGTTCATGTAACTGTAGAAGACATACGCAGAGAATTGGAAGCATAATTACTGAAATTTTGTTGTTTTTTGTATTATATTGATGGGTTGAATGAAAATATTCAACCCATTCTAATTATACTAAGCCCAGTCGGGAATATACCCACCCAAAGAACGGATGTTTTCTTTTGGATTTGAAAAATAGTCAGTTTCAATCTGTTTTGCAGTTTTACCTGTGACTTTTTGAATCGCTTCGTCTACCGAATTAACCGCTCCGGATTGAACAAGTTCAGAAACTGCTTTATATTCTGCATCGCTCAGAGTTTGCTCGGCATTGGATTCTGCACAAGTGTGATTAAATATCTTTCCATTACTATTTTCAAATTGTTCAAAAACAGTATCAGAATTACCGACTTTACCACCTGTTGTATTTCCGGCACCTGACCATTGCGGAAACCAGTTTGAAGGATTCATTTGATTTGCACCTAATTGATATGTGTATGCCATATTACTCCTTTCTCTCTTATATATATTATATATATATTATAAATCATTTTGCTATATAGATTTGCTTTTTCTCATATGAAATGTAATATTTCGTTACAAAAAATTTGCACTTGCTGAGCTGTAAGTTTGTAGGTTGCGGTAAATCTATGATTTACTGCAACCTTGTATCATGAATTTGTAAAAGATAGTAGAATACAAATGAATTAAAAAACGGAATAAGGCTGCACGCACCCAAAGTTTTTAAAAACTGTTTCGTAGATAAGTCCCCGTTTGTAATTCTTTAAAGCTGAACATTATCTGGAGATCGAAACTCGTATTTACAAGGTAAGCAAAGTTTTACACAAGAACGGAACCGTTTGTATTAATTCAAATGATTTATTCTGAAACATTTTTTCGTTACTATTTCTGCCAAGTTCAGGTAATCTGTCGATATATCTGTTTACTCCAATTTCTAACGCTTGAATATCACTCAATAATCTTGTTCATGTTCGTATTCGTAATTTCTTGGCTCCATTATATTTCCTCCTTATTTGGTTTAAAAATTGTGTAAAATCTGTATTAATACAATATTTCGATTATGACATGCGATAAAAGCCCTGTAAAGTCGCTAAAATGCGTGAGCCGGTGTTCACGGTGTCGGCTTTGCTTCGGCAAAGACGAGCAGGTGAACACTACGATAGCGACGTAAGAGTTTTTGAAAAAAACTCTACAGGAGCAAAATCAGCTACATCGCAGGGATTAATTCTCCGGATAAAAATATAAGTATTTGTGGATTTTTTGTTTCAGGTGCAAAAAATGTAATTTTCGGTTGTAATTTAAAATTTGATAATCTTTTATGTTTCTTGTACGATTGACATGCGAGAGATGTTTATTTGTTATAAATAAGGAGAAAACTATGAAAAAATCAATTAACGATTTAGGTGACGTTAGAGGTAAAAGAGCGTTAGTCAGAGTTGACGTTAATGTTCCTCTTGATGCAGATAAAAATGTTACCGATGACACAAGAATTCAGGCTATTGTACCTACCGTAAGAGCTTTACAGGAAAAGGGTGCAAAGATTATTTTAATGGCTCACTTGGGCAGACCAAAAGGTGAATGGAATCCTGAATTTACTTTAGCACCTGTTGCAAAACATATGTCTAAAGTTTTAGGTGAAGAAGTTTTATTTGTTTCTACCCCTGTAGGTGAAGGTGCAGAAAAAGAACTTGCAAACTTAAAAGACGGTCAGGTAGCTTTATTGGAAAATATTCGTTACTACAAAGCAGAAGAAGCAAAAGATGATGATATGACTTTTGCAAATGAATTGGCAAAACTTGGCGATTTCTATGTAAATGATGCGTTTGGTGCTGCTCACAGAAATCATACTTCAACAGCAAAATTGGCTAAAGTTCTTAAACCTGCTGTATCAGGCTTGTTGATGGAAAAAGAATTGAGATGCTTATCTCAGGCTCTTGACAATCCTACACGTCCATTCACGGCTGTTGTCGGCGGTGCTAAAGTTTCTTCTAAAATCGGTGTTTTGGAAAACTTGTTGGATAAAGTTGATAACATGATTATCGGCGGCGGTATGGCTTATACATTTGTTAAAGCTAACGGTGGTAAAATCGGTAATTCAATTTGTGAAGATGACCAGATTGAAGTTGCAAAGGCTATAGAAAAGAAAGCTGCAGATAAGGGTGTTAAACTTGTTATGGCTACTGACGTTCTTGTAACAGACGATTTCTCAGGCAACGGAACAAATAAATTTGTTAAGATTAACGAAATCCCTGACGGATTTGAAGGTGTTGATGCAGGTGAAGAATCAAGAAAAGCATTTGCTGAAGTTCTTAAAACTTCAAAAACTATTTTGATGAACGGCCCTGTAGGTGCTTTTGAAAATCCTGCATTTGCAGAAGGAACAAAGGCTGTTCTTGCTGCCGTTGTTGAAGCTACAAAAAATGGTGCAACTTCTGTTATAGGTGGTGGTGATTCCGTTTCTGCCGCTAAGAAATTCTTTAAGGCAGAAGATTTCACTCACGTTTCAACAGGCGGCGGTGCATCATTAGAATTTATTGAAGGTAAAGTACTTCCGGGTGTTGCAGCTTTAGATGAAGCTTAATAATTCGGTTAATTTAATATTTAAAAAGCCCGAGGTGATTTCCTCGGGTTTTTTTAGCAAATAATTATTTTTAGGTTATTTATTTATCCTATGTCTGAAATAACTTTTACATCAAAACTTGTTCCTGTAAGGTCTGTAGATTTTTCTGTGCGGACGTCAACGTTTAACAGAGATAATTTCGTGGATTATCCATGGGTTATTTCTTCAGGCAGTGCTTATTGGTGGTTCTTCAGGTAAAGAAGCCAAGACTTTGTTTGATGGATTTATAAATTTTTTGAGGAATTTTAATATTCCGGCGACAATTTTGTATTCGGGTAAAACTTCAACTCATGTTGCATACAAAACTTCACTTGATGAGGTATGGATTTCAAACAAACATATTGATAAAGCACTTTCTGCAGGAAAAAGTAATGTGGAAGCCTTGTTATCAGGTTTTGAAAAGGTTAAAATCTCTTATTGTGATGAAGTGTAGCGGTATTTTGTAAATTTTTATAAATATATTTTTTGCATGATAGCAAAAATTCATTTTTAGATGTATTATACACGGTAAATAAATATACAAGGAGTGTTAGCATGGCAATAGATCCGATTAGTTCATTAAGAATAATGACCCCTCAAAAAACAAGTCAAGGCAATGATTATAAAAAATCTAATATAGGTAAATATGTTGGCGGACTTGCAGGTGCAGGTTTTGCGTCAAAGTTTCTTTATGATGCTTCAAAAGTATCGAAATCGGCAGATTTGAAACGTATGTTTATCCCTGTTTTTGATTCTATTGCAAAATCTATCGATGATTACACAAAATCAAAACCATTACAAAGAGCTGATTTCAGAGCAGTAAGAAGAACCGCTTTTGTAAACGGTATAAGGATTGGTATTCCTGTTGTTGCAGCGCTGAAACTTGGTGCAGGATTGGCAATCGGTGCGATTGGTGACGGTATTGCTAACTCTTTCTTGAGAAAACACGCAGACAAAACTCAGGCATAGTTGAATTATCTTATATACCTTGCTATTTTCTTTTGTTTGTGTTGTAATCTTTTTACAGCAAATTATATTTGCGAGTCCAACAGAAAGAAGACAATTTTAGTTGCCTAAAAATATAAAACTAGCCAAGTTCGCAGGATTTTGTTACGGTGTAAAAAGAGCCGTTGAAACTGCAAAAAAATTAAAATCAGAAAACCCTGACAGAAATGTTTTTGTATTGGGTGAGCTTATTCATAATACTGATGTTATTAATGAATTGGAGGCTTTGGGTATAAAAACCATTACGGAAGTTCCCGAAAAGGGTGACGGTATTTGTGTTGTAAGAAGTCATGGTGAAAGTCCTGAAGTGATTGAAAAAATCCGTAATGCAGGATTTGAGCTTGTTGATTTGACATGCCCTGACGTTAAAAAGGTTCAGCAAAAGGCAATTGAGCTTGCAAAAGATGATTATTATGTTGTTATTGTCGGCAAATCAGAACACCCTGAAGTAATCGGCATAAACGCAAATGCAAAATTATGGAGTGATAATGTTGTGGTTGCAAGTTCTGTTGAACAGTTAAAAGCTTATGAAAATGATATTAAGGCTCATAAAAAAGTAGGAATAGTTGTTCAGACGACTCAGATGCTGAAAACTCTTAATCCGATTGTGGAATATTTGACTTCCATTTCCAAAGAATTGCATGTCGCAAATACAATATGCCAAAGTACCGCTATGCGTCAGTCTGAGGCAAAAGAATTGGCTAAAGAAAGTGACCTTATGATAGTTGTGGGTTCAAAGAAAAGTGCAAATACTACTCATTTGGCTGAAATTCTGAAAAATATTACTAATACTATTCATATAGAAAATGACAGTGAACTTGATAATTACAAAGATATTATTGCAGGTTCTGAAAAAATATCAATTACTGCGGGTGCTTCCACTCCGCAAAATGTAATCGAAAAAGTTATAGAAAAAATAAAATAAAAAGAAAAGGAGAAAATAAAAATGACAACAACATTAGGAAAAACCAATTTGGATGAATTTGAAAAATTACTGGAAGAATCTTTTTCAAAATCATACACTGTAGCAGATATCGTAGAAGGTACTGTTATGAAAAAAGATAACGACGGATATTTGGTAAGTGTTCGTGGTGCAAAGACAGAAGCTTTCTTGCCAAACAGAGAATTATCTTCTATGGAAGGTGAAAATGTTCTTGAAGTCGGTGATGAAAAAGAATTCTATGTATTAAAAGAAGAAAATGATGAAGAGGGTATGCTTCTTTCATTGAAGAGATTGGCATTTGCTCAGGCTTGGGCACAGTTGAATGATGCAAAAGTTCAGGGTGATACAATTTTGGCAAAAGTTGTTTCTGTTGTTAAGGGCGGTGTTTTGGTTGACGTTGCTGATTTGAAAGGTTTCATTCCTTCAAGCCAGTTGAGAACAGGTCAGCCGTTTGACGGTCTTATTGATACTAAGATTGAAGTTAAAGTTCTTGAAGCTGATCCTAAGAAGAACAAATTAATTCTTTCTCAGAGATTAGCTGTTGCAGAACAAAGAGATCAGGTTGTTGATAATATTCTTTCAACACTTGAAGAAGATCAGGTAGTTAAAGGTGAAGTAGTAAGAATTGCTGATTTTGGTGCATTCATCGATATCAACGGTATTGACGGCTTGCTTCCTATTTCCGAAATTTCTTGGCAGAGAATTAAACATCCGTCAGATGTAATATCTCTTGGTGAAACATTGGAAGTTAAAATAATTAAGATTGACAGCGAATTAAAGAGAATTTCACTTTCATTAAAGAGAATGGGCGAAGATCCTTGGCAGCAAATTGAAGGTCAATTTGAAGAGGGTCAGGTAATTACGGGTACTGTTAATAAAGTTACAGGTTTTGGTGCATTTATTAACATTTTCCCAGGTGTAGAAGCATTGTTGCCTGTTTCTGAAATGAGTGACGAAAACGTTAATCCGTTCAACGAATTCAAAGTTGGTGACAGCGTTGAAGTTCTTATTAAGAAATTCACTCCGCAAGAACACAGAATTGCATTGAGTGTTAAAGATATTAATAAAGAAGCGTAAGTTTTCAATGTTAAATACTAAAGACAGGGCGGTAATTATACCGCCCTGTATTTTTATAGGATAATAGAAAATGCAGCTTAATCTAATATGTATTGAACCAGGACACCCCCTTGAAAAATTCAAAAAATAATGTATAATGATAATGTATTACAAAAATAGCGGAGGTTATTATTATGACTAAGTTTTCACCTAGGGGGGGGGGGTAAGAACCTCTCGCAGTAAGGGCTTACAGGATTTGCAGGCTAGCCTGCCTTTAGAGATGCTTCGCTCGTGGGATTTTTTAAACCACGGTGATGAAAGAATTACGCCTATTTTACGTCATCCCGAACAGGGACCAGTAAACAGTGAACAGTTCGTATCGGTGCTGCCACACGATTAATTAAACCATGTCATTACGAGGAGTCATTACGAGGAGGGCAAAGGCTTGCCCGACGACGTAATCCAGCTATTTAGAAGCCATAATTATAAAAATATAAGACAATCCAAAAAATTTAAAAAATGAGTAAGGAAGTAAATATTTATAAAACATGAATAACCAAACGGCTGGATTGCTTCGCTTTCGCTCGCAATGACATGAAAAAGATTTCTTAGTGAACGAAGTGAACTTAGAAAAATTGGTGAGGGGTCAAACGTACAGATTATGGTAAATTTTATTCAACCCCTCATCAACATTTGCAGAGAAAACAAGTTTTCTCGCAAATGTTCTCCCGATGGGAGAAGCCTTACTCGTGCGACAGCACCGAAAAGAACTGTTCACAGTTCACGGTTTACTGTTCACGCAATTACCTGATTTTAATAATTATTAACAATTAACCTAAAACCTAGCAAAAAAATAATTTCTGGTGTATTATTCTAAACATCACTTTATTTATATAAATACTTGTTGTTTGGAAATCATAAGAATGAAATCATTAATTGAAAAAGAATTACAATCTGCCGATAAAATTTTAAAGCCTGATTTTAGCTCAAAAAGCGGCAGGGAATTTTTGGTTTTTTATCTGCAGGCGAAATTTAAACAGATACTTTCTTATGACAGTCATTGTAAAAATCCTCTGTTTAGAGGAATTAATCCTAATTTTGCGAGTAAATTTTCAAGAAGATTAATCGACAATCCTTCCAAACGATTATTGATAGGTATTACAGGCGAGTCAGCCTCCGGCAAATCAACCATTTGCAGAGAAATTAAAAAAGATATTGAAAAATTTAGTCTTCCGGTTTCAGTGTTAAGTACGGATAATTATTTTAACGATATTTCTAAAGAAATAAAAGAATACGGCGGGTTTGATAACCTCAGAGATGCAGGCTATGACTTGGATGCTCCGTCTAATTTCCAGCTTGATATATTAAAAAAAGATTTGATGAGTTTGTCTGACGGTGATAATATAAAGGCTCCCATGTATCTTCCAAATGGTACCGGAGTTTCGGTTCCGAATGCTTTGGATATAAAATCAAATAAAATTATTGTTGTAGAAGGTATTGCAACCATGTATGATACCGTCCAGGATGTGTTTGATATAAAAATATATGTCGAAACAGAAAATGATATTCGTAAACAAAGATTTATTTCCAGAGCATGCAATGAAAGAAATCAGGATGAAGAAAATGCTATTAAGCATTGGAATTATTTGAATGATGTGGGCTGTAAATATGTCAAACCGTTTAGAAATCAGTCGGATATAGTCTTGAACGGAAATGCTGATTTGGAATATTTTGCAGATATTTTGGAATATATTTATACTTTTACTAATAATTATGAGCAAACACCGGTTGTATCTTAATATAACTTAATAAAATTTTATATAAAAGCATGGGTTTTATATGCGTTTTATCTCAATTATTTCAATAAATAAGCCTGAATTATGTATTTTATTAATACCGCAAATCTTTGTATATTAAACAATTTTGCCAAAATTTATAATATATGTTATTATATAAAGTATGATATTATTAGTTTTATTGTGGTAATTTCTAAATAAATACACTAAAAGATTGATACACAAATTAATTAATTCTAATATAATCAAAATGACAAATGTGTAATTTGTACAAAAAAGAGAGAAGTGGATAAAACAAAGTATGGGAAATATTACAGGAATGCTTATGAAAAGGAAATTTTGGGCGATTTGTAGTACTATTGCCTTCGCATTTATAGTAGCATTAAATCTTTCGGGATGTACAAGTGGTAGCGGTACAGAGGATTTGACGGATAGTATTCCTCAGCAGGAAGTAGATATTCCGGTGTCTGATGAATCTCAGGATCAGCAACAGGCAAATTCTCATGAGATTAGCATACCTGACGATGCTGATATGGATAAGATGGTTTCTGTATCAGTAGATAATGTTGGCAGAGCTAATCCTTTTATGCCGCCGGGAGAAAAGCCGGAGATGAGCGAATCAGCAAAAAATGCTGTAGCATCAATTCCGCAGCAGAGATTACAGTATGATGTGTTGCCTCCTTTGGAAACACCGGCAAAAGCGGTTGATGAAAACGCAAGAAGGGCGGCTACGACAAGAATTTCCGGTATAATGTTTGACAAAAATAACCCGTCAGCTATTCTTAATATAGACGGTTTGGATTATTTTGTCAGATCCGGTGACGTTTTAAACGGATATAAAGTTCTTTCCATAAGTAAATCCGTTGTCACAGTTCAGGTCGGTTCAAATGTTTATAAAGCAGGGGTCGGTCAGCTTGTAGAAGAAGGCAGAAACCTTGTAAATTATAATACTGTTGCAAATTTATCTACTAAATTTGGCGGTAATAAAAAGTAATGTAATTAAATAAGAAGATAAGCAGGAGCAGCAATGAGAAATTCGATTAAAAAATTTATGGCATTAACGATGTTGTTATCATTTACTTTAACAACACAGGTTTCTTCATCATTGGTATTCGCCGCTGGTGGAGATTTAGGCTATAGCATGGACTATATGCCTGAAATTAGAGGCAGTCAGCCTTCAATAGTTTCGTTTGAATCTGCAGGAGGGGTAATATCTGATACTAATCCTACTATAAGTTTGAGCTTGAGAGATTCAGACGTAAAACAAGTTTTGAGAATGTTTGCTGATAAAGCCGGCAAGAATATTATATTCAAAGGTGATGTTGGTAATAGCAGCTCTGGCAGTTCCGAAGGTGGCGGCAGCGGCAAGGGCAAAATTACAATGGACTTAGTTAATATTCCGTTGAATTCTGCTTTTAATATGGTATTGGCAGCTTCTGATTTAACATATACATTGCAAGATAACACTATTATAGTTGCTGATGCAAAGGATTCTTCAAGTATTGGCAAACAAGAAATGGCTGTTGTTCCGGTCAGATACATAAATGCGACTCAAATTGCTAACTTTTTGAATAAGAACATTTACGGTATGCAAAAACCGGGACTGTCAAGTTCAAATATAGCATCAGTAAATCCTGCTACTAATGAAATATTAATATTTGGTAATGACAATGATGTTGCAGTTGCACGCAGAGTTATTGCTCAATTTGATAAAAAACCTTCCGTAACTTCATTCAAGGTAAATCATACCACTCCTCAGCAGATGGCTGAAATGATTTGCGGTATGTTGTTGCCAAGTACAGGTGATGTTCCTGATGGTAAATCAACAGGTGGTGCCGCAGGTGTTGTAACCGGTGGTGCAAGTGACTCATCATCATCATCATCTTCTTCTTCAGGTGGTAGTGGCAGTAGTATTACTCTTGGTGAAGGTGCTATAGCTTGTTCAAGTTCAGTTACATCAGGCGGAAGCGGTTCCGGTTCCGGTTCAGGTGGTACTTCTGCTGAACCTTTAGGCTTGCATGGTTTGACAGTTGCTTATTATACACAATTAGGTACAATTAATTTGATTGGTGGTTCTCCGCATCAGGTAGAACTTATTAAGGAATTTATTGCTGCTAATGACAAACGTCAGCCTCAGGCATATATTGAATTTTCTATTATAGAATTATCTGAAACAGGTACAAGAGAATTTAATAATGAATGGTCATTTGTAAGTAAGCACTTTAAATTCAATTATGATTCTACCGGTACTAATTTCAACAAAATTGCTTTATTTGGTGACAAACCTACTTATACAACAGGTAGTACTACGTTGTTATACTCACTCAGCTTGATGTTGAAAAACGGTAAAGCAAGAACTATTTCTAATCCGAGAGTTCTTGTTACTAACGGTCAGGAATCAACAGTTGATATGACTGAAGATTATGTAAAAACCGTAACATCTCAGATTGTTCAGGGTTCTTATTCTAATGTTCCGACAGTAGAAAGAACTTACGAAATCGGTGATGATATGGGTCTTAAAATCAATGTAACTCCGTTCATATCTCCGGATGGATTCGTTTACTTGAATGTAAAACCTGATTATTCAACAAAAGCAGGTGACGTAAAAGTTAAGAATGCTGAAACAGGTGAAGAAGACTTACAGGCTACATTACTCAGAAAGAACAATATTGAGTTAAAGAATATAAGAATTAAAGATGGTGATACACTTGTAATTGCAGGTATGATGAAAGAAAATGAAACTAAATCTGTCAGCAAGATACCTTTCTTAGGTGATATTCCTGGACTTGGTACTTTATTCAGAACTTCAAGTACTGAAAAAACCAAAACAGAGTTAGTTATCTTGATTACACCGAAGATTATTAACGATAATGATGCTCCGGCTACTGCAATGGAAAGACCAACTTTATAGTAAAGTCAATTCATATAAATTAAATAATAATTGCATAGTGGCATTAGGCATGTAAATACTCTTTCAGATAAGAAGAACAATGAACGAACTACAAAACAGATTAAAAAACAGTATAAATAAACAGATTTTGAATCAGGTCGATAAATCACTGATGGAACAACATAAGTTTGTTCCTATCAGTGTAAAAGACGGTTTTTTGTTCGTTGCCATTAATTCTGCATCTGATAAGGATACAATAAGTGAAAAATTGCGGGTTACTTTTCAATATCAGATAAAATTTATTCAGGTGCCGGACAAGGATTTGGATGAACTTATTGACAATTTAATGCCTAAGTCTGAACCTGAGCCTACAGGGGAATCCCTTACTGATATGCCGCCTTCTTCTGCAAGTAATGATGTGGTATCTCAGCCTCAGTCAAAACTGGGTGAATTATTCATTGAACGTGGATATATTACTGATGTACAGTTGCTTCAGGCATTAGCTGAAAGTAAACGACAAAAGATTCCCGTCGGTTCAATGCTTTACAAATTAGGGTTTATTACTCTTGAACAATTAAAAGAGGTTTTGCATAATCAGACCGGATTTGATGTCGTTACAGCTGATCAGCTTGCAAAACAGTCTGCTTTTATTAATATTTTGCCTGAAGATTTTATTAAGACTAATAAGGTAGTTCCGGTTTCATCGGATGGTAAAAATCTTGTACTTGGTGTTGTTGCACCCGTAAAACCTGATGTTTTAAAAGAAATCATTTATTTAACAGGTCAAAATCCAAAACAGTTGTTGATGACTCATTTCGAGTTTCAGACTTGTATGGATACCTTCTTTTCTGAGCATAAAAAAGAAACTCAGAAAATTATTAAAGACATTCAGGATGAAACAGCTGCACTTCAGGTTGAGGAATCATTGTGGCAGCAAGTTGATAAAGAACTTGAAGATTCAAGCGGTTCCATTGCAAAATTTGTAAACCAAATTATTACCACGGCAATTGACACACATGTTTCCGATATTCATATTGAGCCAAGACTGGCGGGCTATATTGTCCGTTACAGAAAGGACGGTATGCTGTCTAAGGTATTGGATATTCCGTCAAAGGTTGAAACTTCTGTTATATCACGTTTCAAAGTATTATCCAGAATGAATATCGCAGAGCATAGACGTCCACAGGATGGTACTTTCTCTATAAAATACAAAAATCAGTCGTTTGATTTCCGTATTAATACTTTGCCTGTTTCCGGTAAAGAGAAGGTCTGTATCCGTGTACTTGCACCTGCTGTTTCATTGAATTCTGCTGATAAAGATATTAGTCTTGTCGGCGGTACAGAAGAAGATATTGATAAGATTAAAAATATGATATCCTGTCCGAACGGTATTATTCTTACTTCGGGTCCTACAGGTTCAGGTAAAACTACAACTCTGTATTCTGTATTAAAGAGCTTAAATAATGAAGATGTTAATATTACGACGATTGAAGACCCGATAGAAATTAAATTAGAGGGTATTAACCAGTCGCAGATTAATGCTAAAGCGGGTATCACGTTTGCTTCATGTATGAGAGCTATATTACGTCAGGACCCTGATATTATATTGGTCGGTGAAATTCGTGACTACGAAACTTTGGAAATTGCTATTGCAGCGGCACTTACCGGTCACCTTGTATTAAGTACGGTCCACACAAACTCTGCAGCAGCTACTGTTACACGTTTGGTAGAAATGGGTGCTAAGGATTATCTTGTTGCATCCACTTTGTCAGGTGTAATTGCTCAAAGACTTGTGAGAAGATTGTGTGACGATTGTAAAGAAGAATATTATCCTACAAGGGAAGAAGTTTCTAAAATAACTGTTGACGAAGAAGAAATTGAAAGATTAATGAAAACGCCTTTATATAGACCTGTCGGATGTAATAAATGTAATTTCTCAGGCTATAAAGGTCGTTTAGGCGTATATGAAATTATGGCAATTAACAAGGGTATCAGAAAATTGATTGCATCAGGTGCCCATGATATTGAAATTGAAGATTTAGCGGTAAAGAACGGTATGGTTACATTGAATAATTCATGTAAGGGTCATATTGTGAACGGATATACTACTATTGATGAATTTGTTCGTGTACTCGGTATTGTAAATGAATAGGAATAATATTGAATTATGGCTATATATAATTACGAAGCATTAAAAGACGGTAAAGAAATTGTAAAAGGTAAAGTTGAGGCGGAAGACGTCCATGAGGCGAAGGACAATGTCCGAAAACTCGGCTTTATGCCTACTAAGATTTACGAAGAGCGTATGGGAAAAGACGCCAAAGAGGATGCTGCGGCTACGACCAAAACAGGTCAAATGAAGACCATGGGTTTGAGTGATAAGATTGAATTTACTTCAACCCTTCAAATATTGGCTGCTTCAGGTATTCCTATGATTGAGTCTTTACTGTTTATTGAGCAGGATGCTGCAAAACTTAAAATCAGACTTGTAGCAAGAGAATTAAGAACACAAATTATGGCAGGTTCAACATTTGCGGATACCATAGCGAAATATCCTGCACAGTTTGGTCAGATTTATATAGGTCTTTGTAAAGCCGGTGAAGATGCCGGTGAATTGGAAAAAACTCTGGACCGTTTGTTGGAAATTCTTGGTAAACAGCAGGCTATTAAGAGTAAGGTTATCGGTACATTAATGTATCCGGCATTCGTAATCTGTTTGGCGGTTCTTATTGTACTTGTCATGTTAATGTTCGTATTCCCTGTATTTGATGATATGTTCAAGAGTATGGGTAAAGAATTGCCGTTAATCACCGCTACATTAATGGAAATTGGTAAAAAATTAAAAGAATTTTGGTATTTGGTACCGTTGTTATTGGGTTCAGTTGTATACGGTATTATATATTTATTTAATTGGCCGCCAAGCAGAAAAAAAATTGATAAGTTTTCGCTTGAAATTCCTTTATTGAGGGATTTGGTTCAATTTTCAAATTTTGCGAACTTCGTTGCGGTAATGCAGGTTGCATATGATGCGGGTGTTCCTATTGTTGAATGTTTGCACTTAGCTGTTTTGACATTAACAAATTATACTTTGAAGGATAAAGTTGAGTCGGCTACCGAGTTAGTTCAGCAGGGGCAGCACCTTTCAGTTGCGTTGCGTTCTACGGAGGCTGTTCCGAAGATGATTCTGTTTATGATAGCTACAGGTGAACAGTCAGGTCGTTTAGGTGAAATGTTATTGCAGGCAACAAGATATATTGATAAAAAATTAGATGATATTGTTGATACAATGACAAAAATGATTGAGCCTTTGATGTTAATCGTAATCGGTTCTATCGTATTGACATTGGCTCTTGCATTGTACTTACCGTTGTTCGGATCTTATGTAGACTAGAAAAGAGTATTATGGAAAAAAAGGTTATCGTAATTACCGGTGCTACGTCCGGTATAGGCAGGGCTCTTGTTGAGAGTTTGGCAGATGATTATATAATTTTTGCCGGATACAGAAATCCTGATTACGAAAGAAGTCTTATAAAAATTTCATCGAATGTTATTCCCTTTTTCATAGATATGGAAAAACCTTCGATTATTGACGGGGCGGCTATTTTCATCAAGCGTCAGGTTAAAAAAATTGATATTCTGCTGAATGTTGCAGGGTGTGTTATGGCAGGACCGATGGAAAACATGCCTTTGTCTAAATTAGAGAAACAATTTCAGGTTAATACATTCTCTCATTTAAGGTTTACTCAGAAGTTATTAGATTTACTGGACGGCTCAAAAGTAATAAATATAAGTTCTATGGCAAGTTTTGGGATATTCCCGTATGTTTCTCCATATTGTGCTTCTAAAAGAGCGCTTGATATATTATTTACCGCACTTGAATTGGAAACAGGTAACAAGATAAAAGTGGTTTCGGTCAAACCCGGTGTCATAGCTACTCCTTTGTGGCAAAAATCTATTGAAATTAATAAAGACAGTATTTCAGAAGATAAATCCTATGAAAAGCAGATGGATTATATGAAGCGTAATGCCTTGAAAAACGGTCAACGAGGATTATCCGTAGAAAAAGTTGTGAATGTCATCAAAAAAGTTATAGAGTCAGAAAATCCAAAAGCATCATATACTGTTGGTATCGATGCAAAAGCTGCCGAGCTTGTGTCTAAACTTCCGCAAGACTGGATAAATTGGCTTGTTAAAACCGGATTAAAGAAAAGAGGATTAATATAATGCGTGTTTAATCGGCATCATCTTGCGAATGTTTTAAAAATATGTTATAATAGTACTATATGTAAAAAAGGAGGATATTATGACTATAATTGAATTTCAGCCTAGGGGGGGGGGGCAAAACCTCTTGCAGTAAGGGTTTACAGGCTAGCCTGCCTTTAGAGATGCTTCGCTCGTGGAATTTTTTAAACCACGGTGATGAAAGAATTACGCCTATTTTACGTCATCATTACGGGTTGATAAGCAATCCCAAATGTGCGACAGCACCGATAAGAACTGTTCACGGTTCACAGGTTACTGTTCACTAAAAAGAAAAGCCGCGTTTACCCTAGCTGAGGGTGCTACGCACGTAGCTAAGTCTGCAAAGCCTCGTCGTGCTGCATTTACCCTAGCAGAAGTTTTAATAACCCTTGGTATAATCGGTGTTGTTGCGGCAATGACGTTACCGGGTTTAATCCAAAATTACCAAAAGCAGGTTATCCTGACTCAGTTAAAAAAGAATTATGCAATATTAAATCAGGCTGTTCAAATGTTAAAAGCCCATAATGATAATGTCGATCCGTCGCAAATATCTACATATATGAAAACCCGATATGACGGTGCAAAGTATATTGATACGACATTATTCGGTCCTGAGTTTGCAAAATATCTTCCAACTGACTGGCATAGATCTGACCCGGAAGGTATTGCGTGCTACAAAGATGCGGAATCATTTGATGCAGTAACTGCCGGTGCCGGTAAAATTACAGGAGGCGGTTATTTAACACATAATCCGGGATTTGATTATGTATGGCATTTAACTAATGGTGCGTGTGTTCAATTGCAATCTCGTCAAGGATGGACTTGGAACGGGAATAATGATCAGCGTCATTGGTTCATTATAGATGTAAACGGAGTAGATAGACGTCCAAATTGGATAGGTAAAGATATTTTTGTATTCGATTTTATGCCTGATGGAAGAATTCTTCCTGACGGACATGACAGGACTGCAGATGAACGCAGAAGTGATTGGGATAAATGCGACAATGTAGGTTCATATTGTGCGTATGAAATTGTGAATAACGGCTGGCAGTTTCCAAAAAATTATCCTTTAAAATGGTAATAGTTTAAAATGTTATAAATACCTGCTGTTCAATGTAGTTAATCTTAACATTCGGCAAAAAACTATCGACAAACGGTTTTCTTTGTTGTAATATTTTTTCACGGTTAGAAATATAAATAGAAAAAGGAGAATATGAAATGCAAGTTATATTGAAAAAAGACGTTCAAAATCTCGGTGAAGCCGGTGATATGGTAAACGTTAAAGACGGTTATGCAAGAAACTTTTTACTTCCTCAGAATGCTGCTGAAGTAGCTACTGAAGGTGCTATCAAGAACAGAGAAAAAGATCTTGCAAGAATTAAAGCAAAACAAGAAAAACTTCATCAGGAAGCTCTTGCTACAGCTGAAAAAATTGAAAAATTTGCTGAATTGAAATTGTCTGCAAAAGCAGGTGAATCCGGTAAATTGTTCGGTACAATTACTACTAAGAAATTGACTGAAGAATTACAGGCTCAGTCAGGAATCGTTGTTGACAGAAAGAATGTTTCATTGAACGCTCCTATCAACAAAGTTGGTTCATATAAAATGCTTATTAAATTAACTTCAAAAGTAAAATGCGAATTAGCAGTTACTGTTACAGCTTCTGAAATATTGAAAGAATCTGTTGAAGAAGTTGTTGAAGGTACTGAAGCAGAAGCATAGTTTATTGCTAACGAGGGATTTAATGGGAGCAAATTTTGAAGACCTGAAACTTGAATGTATAGCAATCGGTTCTATGCCCCATAATAACCTCAATGATGCAATGTCCATTGTAGGCAGATATTTTAACAGAATACCTTTCTGGCCGCAGATGGTAAAATTATCAAAAAACGAAGACATGATTATCCAATTTTTGGAGGGTATGCCTTCGTTTTTTGTTGGTAAATCCTACTTGGATGTTGATTATGATGCTTTTTATGATGATTTAGAAACTTTTTTCGTTGATTATGAGAAAATAGTTTCTGGTGAGGATAATAGCGGTGAAATTATTTCAAAATACGGAATATCAAGCACCTGTTCATCTTCATTTAATGAATTTTTAAAATTGGCTGCAAATGCAAAGTATGCGAAAGGACAAATTGTAGGTCCGTTCACTTTATCTACTACGTTGGTTGATAAAGATGGGCGTTGTGCAATATATGATGATACTTTAAAAGAGATTATACAAAAAATCCTTACAATAAAAGCATTATGGCAGATTAGAAAAATGAAAGAAGCAAATCCTGATATTACGCCTATAATTTTTATTGATGAGCCTTCGATTTCTCAGCTTGGTACTTCTGCATATGTAACAATATCCGAGGAGGATGTTTTATGCATGCTGAAAGAGGTATCGGATGCAATAAAGTCTGCCGGAGCTTTCAGTGCAATTCATTGTTGCGGTAAGTGTGACTGGAAAGTCCCTGTTGAAAGCGGTGTGAATATGCTAAATCTTGATGCATACAGCTATGCAAAAAATTTGAGTGTGTACTCTAAGGATGTCGAAAAATTCTTACTGCATGGCGGCAAGATAGTTTGGGGTGTTGTCCCGACTTTAGATAAAGTTGCTCTTGAAAAAGCAGATGTAAAAATTATTGAAAGTAAATTCTATTCTGCTGTTAAATATTTGACTGATAAAGGTATTAATGAGAAACTTATTATAGATAATTCACTTGTTTCAACATCATGCGGTGCGGGAAGTTTGAGTATTGAGCTTGCCCAAAAGGCATTCAGCCTGACAAAAGAAATATCATGTAGTTTAAAAGAGAGGTATAATGACATATAAACTGGCAATAACAGGGAAAAGCGGAAGCGGTAAAACGACAATAACAAAAGCTTTTCTAAGAATATTTCAAGATATGTTTCCTGAGAAATCAATATTATTATTTGATAATGATTTATCAGGGGAACTTGGGCACAGTTTTGGGCTGGATGTTAGAAATACCATATATGGTATCAGAAGCGGTAAGCATGAATATAAAACAGGTATTCCTGAAAATATGTCTAAGCAGGAATTTATAGAATGGGCAATGGAGGATATTCTTGTATCTTTAGATGAGAATGTTGATTTGATTGTTTCATGGTTTGTCGGTTCAAAAGATTGCAGATGTCCTATAACCGGTCAAATTAATTATGCAGTTCAAAAACTTATCGACAGGTATGATATAGTAATTTTTGACTGCGAATTTGATTTAAAATATCTAAATCAGCTTGTTGATACGCAGATAGATGCTACACTTATTGTTGCAAATCCTACTGAAGATTCTGCACATTTGGCAAAACGTATTGAAGAATTTAGTGCAAAATATGCTGCAGGTAATCAGTTGGGAGTTATTTTGAATAAGGTTGATAATAATGCGTTAGAGCATGTTTATGGAATGCTAAAGAGGTTTGATTTGGAAGTTCTTGGTGTGATACCTTATGATGATACGCTTGAACAAAATTCAATGTCACGAGAGTCTGTGTCAATTCAAAATGCTATAAAACAGTTTTATTATCGTTTGAATTTGCCGCAGAATAACGGCGAAAATATGTAGTCGGAGGTGTTATTTTGGCAGTAATTTTAGATGGAAAGGCTTTAAGAGATAAAATCCTTTTAAAATTAAAAAAAGATATTGATGTGCTGACAGTAAAGCCGAAATTATCGGTTATTTTAGTCGGTGATAATCCTGCAAGCGTGCTGTACGTTAACAACAAGAAAAAAACTGCCGAAAAACTTGGTATCCAATCCGAGGTTATTAAATTTTCTGCGGATGTCAAGGAAGAAATTTTACTCAACAAGATTGCAGAATTAAATAATGACAAATCAGTGAACGCTATTCTTGTGCAATTACCGTTGCCTGCTCATATTAATAAACAAAAAATTATTGATGCGATAGAACCTAAGAAGGATGTGGATTGCTTTACTTCAGTAAATTATGGTAAACTTGCAGCCGGTCTGAAGCCGTATGTTTATCCTTGTACTCCAAAGGGTATATTGCTGTTGCTGGATGAGTACGGAATTGATTTAGACGGCAAAAATGTTGTTGTAGTCGGTCGTTCAAACCTCGTCGGTAAGCCGATGTCTTTGATGGCTTTAGGCAGGAATGCAACCGTTACGACTTGTCATAGTCATACAAAAAATCTCGCACAGATAACAAAAACTGCAGATGTATTAATTTCTGCAGTAGGTGAAGTATTAATAGAAGAAAATATGGTTAGAGAAAATAGTGTAATAGTAGATGTTGGTATTTTCCGTGATAAAAACGGAAAAGTTAGAGGGGATGTAGAATTTAAGGATGTAGTTAATGTGGTTTCTTATATATCACCCGTTCCGGGTGGTGTTGGTCCAATGACCATTGCTTCTTTGATGCTGAATACTTATGAGTTATATATGGTTCAAAAAAGCGAAGCTCATAGTAATCTGAATTAATCAGAACAAACACCACAAACTTCGCTTTTTTTAAATTTTTATATATTTAAGGGTTTATTTGTTATTATTTACCGCCGCCACTGAATGTCATAGCACAAGAGTCTTTAATACCGTTATTAACTTGCGTTTTTAAAGTATTTGCCATTTCAGTCAATTCATCTAATTGCTGTTGGTAACTTGTGTTTAAAACTTCCAGTCTGTTACTTTCATGCTCCAAATATTTGTAATATGCATAATCTTCAGCGTTATATTCGTTTTGATCGGAAATTCCAAGTGATTCGTATTCTTCTTCCAACAACTGACTTTCTCTGGATAATTGAGTCATTCTGTTTTGGGTAATCAATACTTTATGTTTCATTTCATTTTGTTCCAGTTTAAGTAGCATAAACTGTGAATATTGTGCCATGAATGTCATAGTCGCTCTCCTTATGTTATTTTTACTCTCTTGCATATATAAAGTATTTTGAAAATACTCAATTTCACAAAGTGTATTTTTTGTAACAAAAGTTAATATTTCATTATTTGATATACAAAAATCGGGCAAGTCATCATTTAACCTGCCCGATTTTTAAATAATAATATTATTTTATTAAGCGTTAATCAAAGCTCTTACTTCTTTTCGTTTAACTTTTCTTGTAGTCGTTTTTGGAAGTGCTTCTTTAGAGATGATTATATTTGTCGGACGTTTATATTGTGCAAGATGCATAGATAAAGTCTTAATATCAAGCTTAATCATTCTTTCAATATCCTCATCGGAGTAGGAATTATATAATTCATCTTTAGGAACTATAACGGCAGTAATTTCTTCTGTACCGTCTTTTGAACCGAAGCTTCTTGAAACTCCAAGTACGCATGTTTCTGCGATGTAATGACTCTTTTCAAGAACGGCTTCAACTTCTTCAGGGAATACTTTTTTACCGCCTGACAGAACTATCATATTCTTGATACGGCCTGTAATGTACAGATGACCGTCTTTATCAATCTTTGCAATATCACCTGTATGCAGCCAGCCATCGGAATCAATAACTTCTGCAGTCATTTCAGGTTGATTATGGTAACCCTTCATAACAGAAGGTCCTCTGAGCAACAATTCCCCGGATTCTTTGTCTACTCTTGCTTCAAAGTGTTTCAAAGGATGTCCTACTGATGCCAATTCGTGACGTTTATCAAGATTTACTGAAACAACAGGACTTGTTTCAGATAATCCGTAACCCTGATATACTTTTATACCGATTCTTTCAAAGAATCTGCCGACATCAATATCTAACGGTGCCCCGCCTGAGATGCATCCCATAAATTTGCCGCCTAAGTTCTCATGAATTTTTTTGAACATAACTTTCTTAACGGAGTAGAACGGAACAAATTTCGCAAGATGATACATAAATTTAAACATATATCTGATAAATGGCGGATTTGCATTAATTTCTTTTTCAATACCTGCTTTTAACAATTTTAAAAACGCAGGAACAACAATCATGAATTGAATGTGTTTTTCTCTCATAATTCCGGTGATATCTTTCGGTTTAAGACTGCTTGTATAATAAACAGTATGACCGAAATGCAAAAATGTTGAAAATCCAATCGTCATCTCAAACAAATGATTCATCGGCAAAATTGACAACAAATTAATTCTTTCACCGTTAGGCAGAATTGTATTAATTGCATCAGTACAATCTTCAATTTGGGCTTTAATATTTCTGAACGAAATTTCTACACCTTTAGGTGCGCCGGTTGTACCTGATGTATATATAATAAACGCAGTGGATTTTGAACTTCTTTGTCTCCATTTTGCATCATATTTTTCAGGTAAATTATAGATATTTTTTACATTTTCATTGGATACATGTTCATCAATTACAAGAATATGTTTGATTGACGGTATTTCTTTTTGTATAGCAAGTGCCATTTCAAGATATTCTTGAGATGCAAGCATTACACTCGGCATACAATCGGAAAGTATTGATACCAATTCATATTTGGACAATTTTATATCTAATGGTACCGTAATCGTACCTGTCAGTACAGAGGCGAAAACACATGCCCCGTATTCAGGTTTTGATTCTGAAAGTATAGCAAGGCATTCACCTTTTTTAATTCCCACGTCTTCAATCAGGTATCTTGCAATTCGTCTGGAAAGTAATCCGATACCTTTGTAAGTAAATTCTCTCCACCCGTATAGACCTTTCATTCCAAGAGCTATTCTGTCCTGGAAATCACCCGTTTTAGTTTCTAATAACGATAAAATATGACTGTTTCTCAATTCCATACACAAACCCCTTAATCATTAACACTATAATTTTATAGCGTATCGTTTTAAATGTCAATGATATTAAGCATATTTAACCTCCGGTTGTAAACAGATTGATATGTTTTTCTATGAATGGTGAAATTACCAGTAATTTCCGTAAAAGTACGGATATGGTTCTCTCATGTATAAAAAGTCATCCATATACATTCTCTGAAAGTAAGTTTGTTCCAAAAATTGTTGTTGAGCTCTGATATTATCAAGTTCTTTTTGTTTTTCAATTATTTCCTGCTGATAATCGGCTAATATTTTATTTGTAATTTTGTCTTCTTCTCTGTCCATATATTCAAAACATTTTATTAAGTCTTGTCCCGAATATTTTTCCATGCAGTAATTTGCGGATTTAAAGAAATTTGCTTGTCTTTGACTTAGTTCAAGCGGTTCTGTTATCTGTGATATTTGGTTGTAAATTTTGTTCCAGTCGGGTTTTTCAACGAAGCCGTTTAATTTTGCAACAGCACCGTCAATTTTTTTCTGTTCAAGTCTTGCAATTCCTATGTCTGCTCTCATCAGATTATCGTAATCATCATTTGTGAGAGCCAGATTTCTTGCCTTGTTAAGCATTTCCAATTTTTTTGTATCATTATCGTTTGATGTTGCTGCAAGTCTTATATAGTTATGTGCATTTGGATTTCTGTTTACAAGTTCTTTTGCACATTTGTACGCTTCTTCTACATTATTTGTATTGTAGTAATCATTAAATAAAACTTCCTGTGCAGGAGAATAGTTAATTGAAGTTTTCGGAATTTTCCCTGCATATTTTATGCTGTCATCATAATTACCAAGATTAAAATATATATCGGATAATACATACCATAAATTATCTTCAGACGGGTTATGACTGTCTGTATAGTGAGTCAAATAGGTCAATGCCACCTGATAATTTTTGTTTATGTAATATAGCATTCCGAGTTTGTAAGAAACTATATCATCATTTAAAATCTTGTCCGTTACGTTTATCCTTTTTATTGAGATAATTTCATTCATTGCAGAGCGGTAGTCCCCTTTATCAAGGTGGTAATTGTAATATTGGATGTGTGTCGGTAAGAAATCATTATCTTCTTTTAATGCTTTTTCAAAATTGTTTTCCGAAATATAACGTTCTATTTTTTTTGCTTTTTTATATATTTCCTTGGTTTTTCCCGATAATTGCTTTTCGGCAGTTTCGTTTAGCCGGTTGAATTTGATAGTAATTTCAGTCGGATTTAAATCGTAAAATTTCATATATTCGGGTGCATGCAGGGATATATATTGTTGCCCATTGTTATACGAACTGTTATATATATCTGCAAAACCGGCACTTGGCAATAACAATGCAAGTATAACAATCAGGAAAACCTTTTTCATATAAAAACCTTTCACTTTAAAAATATAGTTTGGAACTATATTATACATCTATATTTTTAATTTTACAAACGTGTAGCAACAAATAATCCCAAAATAATTATCATAGATATAAATGATGTTATTCCTACCATTACCCAAAATATTGAATGCTTTTTCCCTGAATTTTGTACAGACATAGAATAGGATTGCTTTGTGAATTTTTTCTTTGGTTCCTTCTTTTGAGGTTTTTCCTTCTGTAATCCCCAGCCTATCGGAAATATATTTATGGATTTTTTAGATTTTCTTCCCCGTTTATTTCCTGTTGATTTCTTTTCTGCTTTTATTGAGGTTGTTTTGCGGCTTTCTTCCTGATATTTTTCAGACAAAGATTTTTTAGCTTTTTTACCGGTAACTAAAAGTTCTGTATCATATCTTAATTTTAAAATGTCTTTATCAGCACCCTTGGTATAAACAGCATAATTTATAGCAACTTCGAATGCACGTTTTAAGCATTCAAGTGCATCCATTCCGCTTTTGTTTACTTTGGATGAATGCACGGCATCATTCCCGTATTTTTTTAGGAAGTATAAGTCGTCAATAAATTCTTTTTCCTGTTCTTCTCCTGAACTTGTGTCTTTTAATGTTGCAAGCATTTCGTCAAATGTATCCTCTGTTGTGCGTTTGTCGCCCAAAACTTTTTTGCATACATTTTCTCCAAATCTTCTTGCCTGAGCCATACACTGATCAAAATATTCATCACGATATAATGATTCGGCTTCATCAATAATATCAAATATATCTTTGTCTGTTTTTTTTAAAAAATCAAAATTTGCAGCCATAAAAACCTTCCGCTAAAATATTTTACTATTGTATAATGACGAAAGTTTTTTAACATCAAGCAAGCGGTGTATTTAATATGGTTTTATTATACGTTTTTACCCATATTATAGGCTTGCTGCATATATTCCGTATCTTTAATATCACCTTTTTGGGTTACTCCGCCGGCAAAAACGTATCCTTTTTCCTGAGAGTTTGCCAAATATCTGAGCAACCCTTTAAATTCCCCAAGAGCATGCTGTATGGTTTCATAATCGTCTTTTCCGGCAGTCATAATATAATAAAATTCTTTGTTTTTAATCTTTGTATATTTTGCATAAATTCTGTCAATAAAGGTTTTTAATTGCCCTGCTATTGCACAAAAATATATCGGTGTTGCAAAAACTATAACATCTGCTGCTATCATCTTGTCTAAAATAGAATCCATATCATCATTTTTTGCACATCCGTTAAAGCCGCTAATGCTGCAATAACCACATCCCATACAGTAATTTATATCTTTATCTCTTAAAAATATTTTTTCTGTTTGGTGACCCGCATCGGTTGCTCCTTCTACAAATTTGTCACATAAAATATCTGAGTTACCTTCTTTCCTTGGTGATGCGGATATTATCACTATCTTTTTCATTAATTGCCCTCCGGATAATATGGATTGTACTTTAAAACTATTGTTTATTATAACATATTTTTTCATACTGCTCAACCATATATATAAAGTATTTGCAGATTGAATTTATGAATATTATAATAAATTGTATGGAAATTATAAGTTTAACAACAAATGATAATGTAAAAATTGCAGCAGACTATTATGAAAACCAAAATGACGGCATTGTTATTATCAGTCCCGGTTGGTGTATGACAAAAGATTCGGGTGCTTTTAAAAGTATTGCTCAGATGTTTTCTGAACAGTTTGATGTATTAAGTTTTGATTTCAGGGGACACGGAAAAAGCGGCGGCTGGTTTACCTTTACTGCAAAAGAATTATTGGATTTAGATGCGGTAGTTCAGTTTGCGGAAACAAAAAATTATAAAAAAATATATCTTGCAGGGTTTTCTTTAGGTGCAGGTACATCTTTAATTTATGCATCCCAAAATAAAAATATAAATTCGGTAATAGCGGTTTCGGCTCCTGCTGATTTTGGCAAAATCGAAAATCAAATGTGGAAAAAAGAAGCCTGGGGGGAAACATTTAAAAAATTTGAGTTAAGCCGATTCTTATCAGTCAGACCTTATCCGATTCCTTTAAAAAAGATAAAGCCGACAGATATAATTGATAAAGTTGAATGCCCGGTATTGTTTTTGGCAGGCGAAAAAGATCCTACCGTTCACTGTTGGCATACAAAAGAGCTGTACGATAAAGCTTTATGTAAAAAAGAGTTTAAATTGTTTGAGAACGGCTGTCATGCAGAAGATTTGTACCTTCATTTTGAAGATGAATTTAAACAAATTTGTTTTAATTGGCTAAATAATTAGTTAAAAACATTTTTGCTAATATTAAAAAATGTAGTATAATTGATTTATGGTAAATAAAGTCACAACAGCAACCGTAATTGGTTTAAATGCGTACAGGGTTGATGTGGAGGTTGATACAACGCATTCTTCCCCAATGATATCCATTGTAGGTTTGCCTGATGCTGCGGTTAATGAGGCAAGAGACAGAGTCCGCTCGGCAACAAGAAATTCTAATCTGACGTTCCCGTCAGGCAGAGTTATCGTAAATCTTGCACCTGCGGATTTAAAGAAAGAAGGGTCTAATTTTGATTTACCGATTGCGGTTGGAATTCAGGTCGAAGAAGAAGTCATTACTCCTCAGGCTGTTGAAAACTACGGATTTATAGGTGAACTTTCTCTTGACGGCAGTTTAAGACCCGTTACCGGTGTTCTTTCTCTTGTTATGGGATTAAAAAGTTTTGGAATTTCAAATGTCATAGTGCCGGCACATAATGCAAAGGAAGCCGCACTTGTGCAGGGAATAAATGTGTTTGGTGCAAATAATTTGGGTGAAGTAATTGATCATTTTGTTGAAAATCCGCTTGAAAAAACTGAAGTTGATATATCGGAATATTTAAATTCTTCTGCGGGGCAGGATTATGTTTACGATTTTAAAGATGTAAAAGGACAGCACAAAGCAAAAAAAGCACTGGAAATTGCTGCTGCCGGCGGACATAATATGTTGATGTTCGGTTCTCCGGGTTCAGGGAAAACTCTTATGGCAAAGTGTTTTCCTTCAATTTTGCCTCCTTTGGAATTATCGGAGGCTTTGGAGCTTACTAAAATATACAGTGTTTGCGGATTGTTGCATTCGGACGAACCTTTGATAAGACAAAGACCGTTTCGTACCGTTCATCATACGGCTTCCCCTGTCGGTATTATCGGTGGCGGAACTAATCCTAAGCCGGGTGAGATTACTTTGGCTCACAGGGGGGTGTTATTCCTTGATGAAATGGTAGAATTTCCGAGAAATGTCCTTGAGGTTTTAAGGCAGCCGCTTGAAGATGGTGAGGTATCCATTTCAAGAGCAAAACATTCAATAAGATATCCTGCAGAATTTATACTTTTGGGAGCTATGAATCCTTGTCCTTGCGGTTATCTTGGAGATAAAGAGAAACAGTGTACATGTTCGGAATATCAAATTCAAAGATATTTATCAAAATTATCCGGTCCGTTACTGGACAGAATTGATTTGCAGATAGAAGTTCCGAGATTAACTTCTGATGAATTGCTTTCATATGGCGAAAAAGAAGAAACTTCCGCACAAATCAGAGAAAGAGTTGTTAAAGCCAGGAAAATTCAGGCAGAAAGGTATAAAAGCGAAGGATTTTTAACTAACTCGGAGTTGACGCCAAAGCTAGTCAAAAAATATTGTAAAATAGAGCCTGAAGCTGAAGATATGTTCAAGGTTGCTATTGTTAAATATCAGCTTTCAGGCAGGCGTTATGACAGGATTCTTAAACTCGCAAGAACTATTGCCGATTTGGAGGGAGCGGAAATTATAAGTCGGGTGCATTTAATGCAGGCACTTCAGTATAGAATGTTTAATCAAAATGAAATGCACAGTTAGCAAAAAAAATAATTTGTGTGTTTTGTAGTGTAGTGTGGAGTCTATTATGATTACAAAAGTAAGTCCTATAAAATTATACAGTAATAATTTTGTTTCCAAGCGTGAGCAATATAATCCTGCTTTTGGGGCTGTTCGTTTGTATAATGAACGCAGTAGTATTGATGTTTTTAAATTGCGTACAAATAAAATGTTTAAAGATTTAAGCTGTATGTGGAATAAATTCATAAAATCATTTTCGTCAAATCGTGTTGTTGATAATAATGAGATAACTGTAAATAATAAATTTATTGCAAAAATTCAGAACAAAATAAGTTCTTATGGTGTGCCGGCAGGTGAATTCAGAACCAAAAACGGAGATGTAATAAGTATAAAGATGCTTAAAGACGGTAATAAAAAAGTAGATTTTTACTATTCAGACGATGTAAACAAAAAGTTCCCCATAAGAACAGTTATAGTTGATGATTATGGCTTTATACAGAGGTATGAAACATCTTATCCGTGGAGAGTTTTTGTAAAGGACGGCAAAGATTATTTATGCGCGGAAAATACTGATAAATATTTTAAAGATATTGCCTCAAGTCCTTTGTATAAGTGGTATTCAGCTAAACAGTTATAATTCCGCAAGGCAGTATAGATTTTTTTATTATTAAAATTTTATTCCTGTTTCCATTTTTTTGTATCAAATTTCATATCATTGATTTTTATCTTTAATGAGTCAAGATAAGGTTTGAATTTAATAATCAACTGAGTTTTTTTCAGCATAAGCTCTTGTGCAACAACCGGACTTTCGCAAGCTATTACCATAATCCCTCCCGGCTGCATAGAATACGGTTTGGATTTTTGTGCAAATTTAGAACCTGCAATACGTCCCCAAAATTTGTACAGGTTTGAACGGGTGATGGCTTTTTTAATTTCTTTATCTCCCATTAGTTCTGTCATTAATTCTTCCGTGGATACGAAATCAGTATATAAAATTTTTTTCAATTTGCGTCACCGTGTTTTTTTTGATATGATTAGAAAATGGATTGCTTGCAATTAGATAATATCATAAAATCATCAAAAAATATATTGATTATATCTCATCTTAATCCTGATGGGGATACGTTGGGCAGTATGTGTGCTATGTATTCGGCTATATCTGACAATTACAAGAAAAAACCGGATATGCTTTTGATGTCTAAACTGCCTGATGTTTATACATTTATTCCTTATGTGGGACTGGCAAAACATATTAGCGAATATGACACTTCAAGGGAATATGATCTTGTTATAAACGTAGATGTTGCATCTTATGACAGAATGTTTGAGTCAAAAATTTTATTTGATAAAGCCAAATATACCGTCAATATTGACCATCATATTACTAACGAAGGTTATGCAAATATGAATATTATTTCTTCTCAGGCAAGTTCTGCAGGTGAAGTTTTGTTTGATATAATGGAAAATTTAAATTGGGAAATCAGCTTAAATACTGCAAAGGCTTTATATACCGCTATACTTACGGATACAGGTTCTTTCAGATTTAGTAATACTACTTCAAAGGCTTTGCTGACAGTATCAAAATTGGCGGATATAGGTGTAGTCCCGTCTGAAATTTATAAGTATTGTTATGAATCGAATACAAAAGAACATGTGCAATTTCAGGCACATTGTATTAGTAATGCCGTATTTTGTAACGACAATAAAATTGCTTATATCATAGTTTATAAAAAAGATATGGAACGTTATAATGTTGCAGAAGACTGTACAGAAGGGCTTACCGAAAAATTAAGAGCAATAAAATCAGTACAGATAGCGTTTATTGTGAAGCAGCTTTCAGCTTCATCCGCAAAAATTTCTATGCGAAGTGAATCTGTTGATATTTCATCAGTTTGTGCAAAATTTGGAGGCGGAGGTCATAAACTTGCTGCCGGATGTTTGATTAAAGCTTCTGCCGAAGATGCAGCAAAAAGAATGCTTGATGAGGTTACAAATCTGAAATTATGAGGATAAAGGGTCATTACGGATTTATAGAAGGAATTAAGCGTCTTATCTGTTCTATTATTGATAATGATTTTTTTGGAATGGCCGCCGAAATGGGGTTTATGCTTGTAATAGGTATTTTCCCTTTTATGCTTTTCTTAATGGCTATTTTTGGCTGGCTTGGAAATCAGTCATTAATGGATCCTATCATGATATTTTTGGGTAATTTTATGCCCGAGCAGGCAATGAATCTTATAAGAACTGTTATTTCCGAGGTTATGATTTTTGAACAGGGCGGAATAATGGTAATTATCGGTATTATTGCGACAACGTTTTTATCAATGAATGCTATGGCAGTCGTACTCAAGGGTTTAAATCGTGCATACAAAGTCAAAGAAACAAGAAATTTTCTTTATACCAGAATATTGGCTTTGTTAATGTTGCTTGTCGATGTCATGGTGCTGTTCTTGTCAATAAACTTAATTATTTTCGGCAGAATAATCATAAATTTCCTTTTAAATCACGCTTTTATTACAGCGACAGTTGCAAAATTGTTAATGCTGCTGCGTTGGCCGATTGCTTTTGCGGCTCTGTTTTTAATGGCATTTTTAAGTTATTATATTTTGCCGGATTTAAAAGGGAACGAACAGTTTAAAAGAAAAAGTGCAATTCCGGGTTCATTTTTCTTTGTAATTTTTTGGTTGGTTGCTTCCTGGGGTTTTTCAATATACGTCAATAATTTAAAAACTTATAATATGGTATATGGTACAATAGGAGCTTTCGCTGTATTGATGGTGTGGTTGTATTATACATCTATTCTTATTCTTATAGGCGGTGAAATAAATTCACAGACATATAACAGACTGAATGATAAAGCGGATGAAATTCAGGCTGATTTTGACGCACTTAAAAAGTTATGATGTTATTTGATTTGGGTATTATACTGTGCTTTTGTCTGTTCCATTTGATTAATTTTAGCTTCTCTTTGTAAAATCATATTATTCAGCGTATTAATTCTGTTTTCAATCAACGTTCTTCTGTCAGGGTCTTCTTCTTTTTGCAGCTGATTCGACATATCTGCAATAATTGATTGCATTCTGCTGATTGCACTATATTCTGCCGCTATATCAAAAGATATTGCCATTCTTTGTTCTTCGTTAAATTTTTGCTGCTGTTCAACGGATGGTTGAGGTTGTGAAGTTACTCCATTTATTGGAGCAGTAGTATAACTCTGTTGTACCGGTTGAATTGGTGGATTCATCATCTAAAAAACTCCTATAAAACATTACCTTCTATAATTTTAATAAGGAAATTTTTTTGCCAAAATTGCCCAAAATTCAGATTTTATTTCATAATATTAAGCACAAATAAATTTGGCTATAAGGTGTTAAAAACGGGTTTCATCTTATCAAATGTTGCAAAATATTTATAACCTAATGATTTTAGAATTTCTCTGACGTATTCTACATTGCTGCCAAGATGGGCTTCTCTGTGTGAATCTGAACCTATAGTAATAATTTCACCGCCTAATTCTTTGTATAGTTTGAGTATAGGTGTAGCAGGCATGAGGTCTTTTAATTTATATCTGAACGAAGAAGTATTAACTTCAATTCCTTTTTCATTATTTATCAGGTGTTTTAATATTTCTTCAATTTGCTCTCTTGATTTTTCAAAAGGATATTCTCCTGCATCGTCGTATCTTCTCATCAGGTCCATGTGAGCAAGTACGCTGTAGTGATTAAATGCTTTTACGGAATTGTACATTTCTTCAAAATATATTCTGTTGTACTCAGCCTGAGTTTTACCGGACTGAAAATCTCCGTTCCACAATTCTTTATCTTCAATTTGATGAAAGGACATTAAGACAAAATCAAAGGGATATTTATGAAATATTTTTTCGAAGTGGTCTTTGTGATGTGCCTGCATACCAAATTCAATACCAAATTTAAGAGTTATTTTATTTATATATTTGTCTTTGTAATATTTAAATCCGTCCAAATATTTATCGCAATCGCAGCAAAACGCATTAGGAATACCATAATCAATGTGTTCGGTAAAACAAATCTCATCAAGCCCAAGCGAAATCGCTTTATTTATGCAGTCCTCCATAGGATACATTGAATCATCACTATAGCTTGTATGTATATGGTAATCTGCAAGCATAAATTATCCTTTCGGTAAAATTATATACTAAAAAGACCGTATTGTTAAATACGGTCTTTTGCTAAATAGTGATTTTAAATTTTTAAACTCCGCAGCAAGAGGTTTCTTCTGAATTAACGCTGCAAAATTCAAAATTATTCATTGTAACACTTGAGAATACTGTTCCGTCAAACTCTACTGCTTCACAATTCATAAGAGTGCTGAGCGGCAAATTTTTCGCTGTTTTAGAGTCAACAACAAGTCTTTTTACTTTCAATTCTTTAGGCCAAGTTTCTATTTTAGAATTTTTGATATTTAAAATATTACATTTGACATCTGTGTTAAGCTTAGTAATAGAGCTTTTTGAAATATCAAAATAATTTGTATATACGTGAGCCGGTAATTTTTTAATAGTAGCACCGGTCATAATAACACTTTCAGCATCTATAGGATTTGTAATAGTCTTAATTTCGGCACCTGCCATATTTAATTCATTGCTTACCCAGCCTATTGTCAAAGTTCCGATTTTGGATTTTGAAATATTAAGATTACCGCTAACGTGGTCAATTTGCAGGGTTTTCATGTTGCATCCTGATAAATTCAAATCTCCGCCCTGATAATTTCTGATTAAATCTTCATAATTTTTTTTAATAACCATTAATATAGTCCTCCTTGTTATACAACAGTATGTTTATATACTAATTTTTGTTGTAATAAATCATCTATATAAATGTTTTTTAGAATAAAATAACAGATTGCCCTATCGGGTGATATATTTAAGTTTTGCAAAATAAAAATTTTATGCTAGTATGAAATAGGGATAAGATTCCCATGACAATACGAGATTGGAAAAGTGGCCGAGTGGCTTAAGGCGGCACCCTGCTAAGGTGTTGTGTGGGGCTACCTGCACCGTGGGTTCAAATCCCACCTTTTCCGAATGATAGCCGATATATCTTTAGATATGTCGGCTATCATTGTGTATAGAGGGATTAGAATTTAACCCACACAAAACGAAGTTTTGTCAGTGGGTTCAACGCGAGGGTGCTGAGTGCGGAGGACTTTTGATGAAAGAATGAAATTCTTGATGTCAAAATCCGTAGACACGTTAAACGCACCCGAGCAAGATAAATCCCACCTTTTCCGAATTAAACCCGATAGGCATCGCCTTATCGGGTTTAATTGTTATAGGTTTTCAGGACAGTTGTGATTGGAGTTTTTAGGTAAATATGCCTAATTACAGGGCGATAGAGGCAGGTTTATAGCCTTGAGATTTGCCGGACTATTACTGTTGATTGTTTATTTAAAGCCTGTGTTAGTCGCCATTAGGAGCTTTTTCAGCTGACAAAAAATTATCCTTAATGTAAAATATTATTTATAAATTTATTACCCACCCGGATAATAGTTTTTTGGGTGATATATAAACCCGGAAACAATGAATAACTTGTTTAAAAAATATGTTTCGCATGCTGCAAAATTTAATAAAGTTGGAGTTGACCTTGGTTTATATCTGTCCAAACAAATAATAGATGCTCATAACGGTAGTATATATGCAAAAAGTTATGAGGATAATAGTAATGTATTTGGTTTTATTCTACCAATTGTGACCGAATCAGCGAAAATATCTTAATTTTATAATTAATCTAAAATTTGTTCTGTATGTTTGATTATTATAGTGTTAAAATCCTGATTTTATGTTATTATTAAATGGCGATGGGATGTAACAGAGAGGAATTTGCAGCATGAAGTCTATTATACTTGCAGGAGGGTCGGGGAGTCGTTTATGGCCTTTATCAAGAGATATGTTTCCAAAACAGCTTTTGAAATTCGATGAGGACGAAAGTTTATTGCAAAAAACTTTTAAAAGGTTAACAGCTTTTTCTGAACCGTCAGAGATTGTTACTATTACTAATGTTTTACATTACCCTAATATTAAACTTCAGTTGAATTCTATTGATAAATCAAACATTGTTATAGGTGAGCCTATGGGTAAAAATACTGCACCGGCTATAGCCGCAGCATTGGAGTATTTTTTGCAAAATAAGGTTTCCGACGACATTGTTCTGATTGTACCTTCCGATCATTTGATTAATGATATTGATAAGTTTAATAAAACTGTCGAGGCAGGTATAGCTCTTGCACAGCAAGGTTATATAGTTACTTTTGGTATTAAACCTGCTTATCCTGAAACAGGTTACGGATACATAAAGACTTCTGAACCTTTATTAGGCGGTTACAAGGTAGAAAAATTTGTTGAAAAACCCGATATTGATACTGCAAAAAAATATTTTGAAAGCGGGGATTACTATTGGAACGGCGGAATATTCATGGGTAAAATTTCCGTATTCATGGAGGAATTTAAAAAATATGCAAATTCAATATATTCAAACCTTTCAAAACTTGATTTTTCATCTTCTACTCAAATAAATTACGGGGTATATGAGTGTATGGAATCTATTTCTATTGATTATGCCGTAATGGAAAAATCCGATAAAGTTGCTCTTGTGAAATTACAGTCAGACTGGAACGACTTGGGTTCTTGGCAATCAATTTATAATGTAAAAGATAAAGATGAAAACGGAAATGTTATAACAGGAAAAGTTGTTACGGATAATGTCAAGAATTCACTTATATATTCCCAAAAAGAGATTGTTGCTGTTTCCGGTTTAGAAAATGTTATTATTGTGGAAACCGAAGATGCCATTATGGCTTGCAAAATGGATGAATCACAGGGTGTAAAAAAGCTGTATGAGAAGTTAAAAGCTAATGCAAGTGATACAACAAAGCTTCATAAAACTGTATTCAGACCGTGGGGATATTATACTTGCATGAATAGCGGTGAAGGGTATTTAACAAAAACAATATGCGTACTTCCTCATCAAAAATTATCTGTTCAGTCACATAATCATCGTTCCGAACATTGGGTGGTGTTAGAAGGTACCGCACTTGTACTGCTTGACGGGGAAAAATATACCGTTAATACAGGTGATAGTATCGACATACCGTTAAAATCAAAGCATTCATTGCAAAATCCTTATGATACGGAATTAAAGATTATTGAAGTACAAAAAGGTGATTATATATCAGAGGATGATATTATTCGTTATGAAGATTGTTACGGAAGAGTATAAAATTAAGAGGGCTTTTATATAATGTCAAAACGTATACTGGTTACAGGTGGTGCAGGATTTATAGGCAGTCATTTATGTGAACGTTTATTAAAAGACGGCAATGACGTTGTGTGTTTAGACAATTTCTTTACCGGTTCAAAAGACAATATAAGGCATTTACTTGAAGACAATCATTTTGAACTTGTAAGGCATGATATTACAAAGGAATTTTTTACTGAGGTTGATGAAATATATAATATGGCGTGCCCTGCGAGTCCTCCGCATTACCAATATAATGCAATTAAGACTATTAAAACTTCTGTTATCGGTGTAATTAATATGTTGGGAATTGCAAAACGTTGTAATGCAAAAATATTACAGGCTTCTACTTCCGAAATATATGGTGATCCAAAAATTCATCCCCAAACAGAAGACTATTGGGGTAATGTTAATCCTATTGGAATAAGAAGCTGCTATGATGAAGGCAAGCGTTGTGCAGAAACGCTTATGATGGATTATCACAGGCAGCATAATGTAGATACCAGAATTGTTCGTATATTTAACACATACGGACCTAATATGTGTATGGATGACGGTAGAGTTGTTTCAAATTTTATCGTCCAGGCATTGAAAAATGAGGATATAACTATTTATGGTGATGGCAGCCAAACTCGTTCATTCTGTTATGTTGCTGATTTGACAGATGCTTTGGTAAGAATGATGAATAACAAAGAGAATTTTATAGGTCCGGTAAACTTGGGTAATCCTACGGAAACTACCATACTTGATTTTGCAAGACTTGTAATAGAAATGACAGGTTCAAAGTCAAATATTATTAATAAACCTTTACCAAGTGATGACCCGACACGCCGTAAACCTGATATCAGTCTTGCAAAAGAAAAACTCGGCTGGACACCAAAGGTAGATATTAGGGAAGGTTTGTCCAAAACAATTGAATATTTTGCGAAATTAATCAGGGAGAATAACAGATAATGAAAATATGTGTTATAGGTACGGGTTATGTAGGGCTTGTTGCAGGAACATGTCTTGCATCTATGGGAAATAATGTTATTTGTGTTGATAACGATTTAGTGAAACTGGAAAAACTAAAGCAGGGTATTATTCCTATTTATGAGCCGGGGTTAGAAGAACTGATTACATTGAATGTTGCGGAAAGCAGATTGAGTTTTACCGATAATTTAAAATATGCTGTTGAAAATTCCATGGTTTGTTTTATAGCTGTTGGTACTCCTCAGGGAGATGACGGCAGTGCAGAACTGAAGTATGTATATGATGTCGCAGGTCAAATCGGGGAAGCAATAAATGAATATAAAGTTATTGTGGATAAATCTACTGTTCCTGTCGGTACGGCTGATAAGGTTGCAGAGATTATAAAATCTAAGACGGATAAGGATTTTGATGTAGTATCAAACCCTGAATTTTTAAAACAGGGTGCTGCGGTTGAAGATTTCCTTAAACCAGACAGAATTATTATCGGTTCAAATTCAGAGCGGGCAACTTCTATTATGCAGGAGCTGTATTCCCCTTACATGAGAACCGGTAATCCTATTATAATTATGGATGTAAGATCTGCTGAGATGACAAAATATGCTTCAAATTCGTTTTTGGCAGTAAAAGTTTCTTATGCAAATGAAATTGCAAATATTTGTGAAAAAGTCGGAGCTGATGTCGAGATGGTCAGATTAGGAATGTGTTCCGATAAACGTATCGGTTCGCAATTTCTTTTCCCGGGATTGGGTTTTGGCGGAAGCTGTTTCCCTAAGGATATAAAAGCATTGTCCAAAATAGCAAAAGATTTTGATTGTGATTATGAAATATTAAAAGCTGCTGACGATGTTAATCAAAGGCAAAGACTGCTGTTTGTTAATAAGATTTTCAAAAAATTGGGCGATGATTTGAGTGGTAAAACAATTGCTGTATGGGGATTATCTTTTAAACCAAATACAAATGATATGAGAGAAGCTCCATCAATAACTATTATTAACAGCTTGCTTGAGCATGGCGCAATAATAAAAGCTTATGACCCTAAAGCGTATGATAATGCAAGATTACATTTTGGGGATAAAATTTCATATATGGGAAATTCGTATGAGGCTCTTGATGGTGCGGATGCTATGGTTTTGTTGACCGAGTGGAATGAATTTCGCCGTCCGGATTTTGAGAGAATAAAACAACTCTTAAAAGAACCGTTAATTTTTGACGGAAGAAATCAGTATGATGTCGTACGATTAAAGAAAATGGGATTTGAATATATAAGTATCGGGAGATAAGTTAAATTGTAAAAAGGTCAGATTTATTAAAATCTGACCTTTTTTGTGTATTAATATTACAGTTTTATTATTGAGAAATTCTTCCCGGAACAACTACACCGCCTTTTAAATTCTTTTTGTAGAATTCTACGTGTGGCTGAAGCACGCTGTCAAGAACTTCCGGCAATGTTTTACCTGTCATAACAGCTTGTACAATTTCCTGATAAACTGTTGCGTATGCTCTAAGCATTGTCATAGCACCTGCTGCTTCCGGAGTTAACCCCATTGATGAGGTTTCGACTTCTTCCTTAAAGAATGCACCGGTAATTGTGTAGGATTTTGTTAATGCTTCAATATAGCTTTGGGCATTTTCTCTGCATACTCCGTTATCAACGGGAACCGTCAGAGCAAATACTAATTTGTTTGCCGGATTGAAATGAGCTTCTGCTGAGTGGTGCATTGCATCAGGTACTTTTGCAACTTGTTTTAATGTATCTTTTACGGATTCATTTTGCATTTGAGCATGCCAGTATACTGTGTTTTCGAATAATGAACCCATATACTGATGAACAGATGCTTCAATTCCGTTTAATTTAGCATCTGCCCAGAAAATACCTTCTTTTAAAGCATCATTAATATCCAAATCATCTGATAAGGATTGATTAGACATATCCTGAGCTGCATTCAGCATAGAAATCATATCTTCTTTCTTCATGCCTGCCCAAATAAGTGTAAATAAAGCGTGATCATCAAATGCTGAAAATCTTCCGCCAACATCATCGTGAATAAATAAATCACCTAACCACCCGTCAGAAATTGATGTACGGCGTAATTCACTTTTTTCACTGTTTCCGTCAGTTACTGCAATAAAATGTTTTGCTGCGGATTTTTTAGCAGCTTCTTCTGACTGACCTTTTGCCATATATGCATCAATTAACATTTTTTGTACTCTTAAAAATCCGTCTTTAGTTTCAAAAGTAGAACCTGATTTTGATGCAATCATGAAGTTTGATGATGTAATATCACCTAATCTGTATAAGTATCTGTTTAAACTTACGGAATCTACATCAGAATAAAATTCTACGGAATCGTGTTTAACATTTAAACCATTTATGGAAAGCATATGTTCGACGGTATGCTTTGAACCGCCAATACCCATTACGCTTAGTTTTGAAACCCCTGTCTGAGCTTTAAATGCTGATACCATTGCATATAATTCGTCTACTCTTTTAAGTTGTTCTGATGGGAGGTTTACCCAATTAAGAAAATGCCCCGTTTTATTTGCGCGAGAAGAAAATTCTCTTACAAATTCAGAAACTTTTGAAGAGTATTTTGAAAAATCAACTCCTGAAAAGCTTGTTTTAACCGATGAACTTTTTGTTAACATTTTTATATCTCTCCTTATTAACGTTGTCAGTCGATGTCTGACCTACCATTAAGATTATTTTAATATAAAAATGTTAAATGTGCATGCGGATTATTACAATCTACACCTAAATATTTTTGAATGTATTTTTTTACTATTTTGTATGTATTCGGGTAAGTTTCAAGAATTTCTTGTTTACAGCCGTCATCTTTCCCAAACGCATAACTAAACAGCTGTGCAAATATTTCAGAACGGGCCTTATCTGCTTTTTCTGCTTCAGCATCAGTTACTCCATCAGTTATGTCAATTTCTATAGGAGTGTAGTATGAAGTTATTTGACCTGATTTGAATTTTTCATATTTCTTTTTATCAATCCTCAACATCTTTTTTCCAGGCATCCTTAAAATCCTGATTATCGCTTAAGTCTTTATGTTTTTCATATTCTTTTAAGAGCTGTGTTTCTCTGGGATTAAAATTATCCGATAACCGTATTCTTTTTATGTTTTTAATTATTCGACTGTTTTTTGTTCCGTAATAATCATCAAACAGATGCCCGATTTCATGCATTACACCTTGTTTTAAAATATTTGGTTTCAGGCTTTTTCGCCATATATTCTGAGGGAATTTATATTCTTCCGTTTTTATAACAATTTCTTTTTTATTATTATTAATTTCGGGGTAAATAGTGCATCCGTGTGTCAGTGGGTGGTTTTTATCTCCATGTTTTTGGAGATAATTTAAAAATGGAGAAGTCGTTGAAAGATTACCGTATTTATCAACTACGAAAATATTTGTACCTCTTAAAAATTCTGCATTATATCCTGTTTTTTTTAAAAAATCGACGACAGTATTTTTGACGGCATCTCTTGATTCCTGTGATGTGCCTTCATGATATCTGAAATATATAGGTTTGTTACCTTGTATTTTCCCCGTCATAAAATATTTTCCCCGTATATTTATATAAACGTTTTTTAATTCTTAAAATTGCTCATAATAAGATTAAAATTCTAAAATATATTTTAATATCTTTGTAAACTACTTAAAAAGTATATTGATTATAGAATTTTATTGATGTTTAATACTTGTATGAGAAGAAAAGAGTTATATATTTCTATATTAATTGTAATCTGTGTTTTGTTGGGACTTAACAAGGCGGTCATGGTCATTAATAATCCTGTAACTTCGGGTGACGAGGAGCTCATAAACCATGATAAAATTTCTTCTCAAAAATTATATGAAAATGTTTGGAATTTAGTAAAGAAAAATTATTATGATTCTGACATGAATGAACAAAATTGGCACAGGTGGAAGCACCGTTATGACGGACTAATCAAAAATGACGAAGATGCCAAAGTTGCTATTGATACTATGCTTGCCAGTTTAAATGATCCTTATTCAAGATTTATGAATAAGGAAGAATATAATGATCAAAATACTTCCATAAATTCTAAAATTTGTGGTATTGGAGTGAATATATCTTCAATATCAGGTAAAATTCATATAATAAATGTTATTGACGGCACTCCGGCACAAGCTTCAAATCTTCAGTCAGGTGATATAATTCTTGATATTGACGGCAAAGAAGCGAGCGGACTTTCTGTTGCGGAGGTGGCAAATCTTGTCAGAGGTCCTGAAAATACCCCTGTTCAGTTAACTATTATGCGAAACAATGATAAATTTGTTAAAAAAATTGTCAGAAAAGAAATAAAAATTAAGACCGTTAAAAGTTCTGTCGAGAATAATATAGGGTATATTCAGATAGCAAGTTTTATAGGTTCTACAACCCCGAATGAGTTTTTGGAAGCTGCCGAAAAAACGAAGGATGCTGAGGGCTTGGTTATCGATTTAAGAGGAAATACAGGCGGTTTGCTCCCAAATGCTATATTTATTGCGAACTTATTTATTCCTGAGGGTAAACTGGTTAGTATCGTAGGCAGGGGCGGATACAGATATGACATAAATGCTCAAAATACCGATTTCTTTATAGATAAACCTACAGTTATCCTTGTGGATGGCGGAAGTGCCAGTGCAAGCGAAATTTTCTCAGGTGCAATGAAAGACTACAAAAAGGCTACTCTTGTCGGAACCAAAACTTTTGGTAAAGGCATGGTTCAGAAAATTTTCCCGCTGGAAAATGAAACAGGACTTAATTTAACTGTTGCAAAATATCTGACTCCGCATGGTATTGATATCAACAAAAAAGGTATCAAACCGGATGTTGAGGTTCAGTTTACCGAAAAAAATATCCGTAATAAGGAAGATGTACAGCTCCAGACAGCAAAGAATATAGTATCAAAAATGATTAGTCATAACGATTAAGACAGCATTAGTTCTTTAGGCTTTATGCAGGGCTTATCCATCCTTAAAAATTTATCAAGGAGTATCGGAACAAACTTTGCGTTAAGAGCAGAAAAGTCAAAGATAAACTCATTTATTCCTGCTTTATGCAGTCTTTCGACATCTTCAAAATCTTCAAGAACTCTGTCTTCAAACATGTGCATTCTGCAAAATCCATCACATGTAAACGGGAAGATTTTGTTTATGGACGGATCTTTAAGTGCATAACCTCCTCTGTGGCAAGGTGCTGCACAGGATAGTCTTGATATTATTGCGCTGTCATTATTCAACGGACACAGCCCAAGGCTTGGTACTCTTATGTTTCCTGCAATAGTATATTTCTTATTCGGAATAATATTTTTAACTTTTTTGGCTGTTTGTATTGCCAGTTCAATATCGTCAAATGCCGTAAAATCTACTGTGCTGATTGGTGCGAGATTATTTAAGCATTTTATTGAAAGGCTGTTTAAGAGATTTATTCCCTGTCCGATTTCTATAGGGATGTGATTAATGTCGTTGTCATTAATAAATGTCCAGAAATATCCTATATTGTTTATTATTATACTGTCCGGTTCAAAGTCGGTAAGCATTAATTGCTTTCCGTACTCGTATACTCTGTCAAAATCACGTTCAATCAGAATACGGGGTGTGGAAAGCTGAAATTTTATATCATATTTTTTGCAGAATTTTTTAACCTTGGTTATAATTTCACAAAAACTGCTCGTCGATAAGTCTGAAGTTGAAAGAATTTCTCCATACTCAATAGAATAAACCGGATTTAAACCTATTTTTTTTATATAATTTTCTAACTCTTTAATTTGGGCGAGTTCTGAAAGTCTGAGATTAATTTTAAATTCTTCGGATTTCTCAAAATCTATATCTCTGTTAATTCTTGTCCTTTTTATATCCCATTCAAAGTTTTGGATATTTCTGCTGAATTTAAAGTTTTTGCCTTCCGCACAAATCATTTCTCCTGAGAAATGGTTAGTCTGATAAATACTTTTTCTGACGTGTTTGAACGGTAATTTTTGTTTCCTGAACAGTTTAGGCTTATCCAATATTTTTTGGATTAATTCTATTGCATCCAAAATATCTTCTGATGTTTCAAATTTCCCTTTTATAACTACTTTGTCGATTGCACCGGATTTTTTAATTTCTTCCGCACAATACGGTAGATTATCCGTATCAATTGCAAGCGGTAATTTTGTATATTTTTTTATTTTTTCTATATTTTTCATATAGATTTCTTCAGTAATAATTACTTCATCGACCTTGTGGAAATTGTTAATAAAGTCTATTCCCGAAAGATTATGTATATCAAAATATGAATCAACTATAACTTTAAAAGGCAGGTTAAAAAGTTTTATTGCTTCAAGCATTGCATAGCTGTTGATAAATATTCCGCTTATACCTGAAGTTTTCAGAAATTTCAGCATCTTTTTAATTTCAGGCAGATTTTCTTCATTTATATCATGCTTAAAATTGATGTAAATATTGCAGTTAAATCCCTGAGCAATGCTTACAAAATCTTTTACATACTCAAAATTATTATTTAAAAACTTTTTGTAATAAACATAATAATCCCGACATGACGTATTTTTTGCAAAATGCTCAATATCTTCAGGTTTTTTGACCGGTGCAACGATTTTTATATCTTTCATAACTGCATTATAATGCCGAATTTGTTATTTAGCAAGAAATGTAACGGTATATAAATAAAAAACCGACACTTATAAGTGTCGGCATTTGTCCAAATCTCTCTCCTTATTATTATAAATTCTGTAATGAAAAATCTTCTTCGTATGGCAATATAGAAGGAACTTTGTTCATCCATTCTTTTGCCTTATCGTTTGCTTTAGCCCAGTTAACAGCCAACAAACCTCTCTGTACCCATATAAGTTCTTTGAAAAACTCATATTGAGAATTTAATGCCTCTAATTTAGCGTTGAAATAAAGTTCCTGAGCATCAACAAGCTGGTCAACAGGAGCCTTACCTACCAAATAACGCTGTTTAACCATCTGGTAATTTTCTGCCTGTGCAAACATTGCTTTATATGATTTTTCTATCATAAAGTATTTTGAAATAGCTCTGTTTACAACCGAACGAACTTTCATTTCAATTTCGGTATCAACCTCCTCCAGGTATGCCTTCAATTCATTTAGTTCTGATTTACATCTTGCAATCTCTGCAATCTTATGACCACCTTCAAACGGTTTCCATTGTGCACCGATTAAGAATCTGAATGAATTTTTATCCAATCCGAGATAAGGTGAATCAGCCCAGGCATCACTGAATGCTTTAGCTCCTGAGCCTAAAATACCGGAAACTGTTGCAGGATCTGCCCAGCTTGCAGGATTTGCAGCAGCAGCTGCGGTCGCCCTTGCCTGAGCTTCATACCCTTTTGCAGTAGCTTTTGCAGCTTTTAATTGGTCATGACCTGCATCTTCATAAGGTATATGTCTGTCAAACTGTGTAGTGTACTCTAATGACATTTTTGCATTCGGCAGTACAAATTTTTGTGCATAATTTGACATTTCTGCTTTTTTCATTGCTATTGCAGCTTTTAATTTTGTAGTTTCAGGTGATAAGTATATTACTTCATTAATCAGCATTTCCGTGAATTTTTCTAATTTTTTCGGATTTCTGACGTGGTCGATAATATGTACGTCTGACGAGAAAAATGCCTTATCACTCGCTGTCAGCGGTTTTAACGTAAAATCATCTTTTTGGTCTTTATTCAGAAGTTTGTTGATATGAATTTTAATATTTTTATATTCAGCTTTCATACCAAGAAGTTTCTTTTCGGCTTCGCTTACTTCACCTGCCCAGCGTAGAGTTTCCTCTTTACCGCATTTGCCGGTTTTTTCTCTTACACGTGCCATAGCAAGGCTTTCTCTAACCTGTTCTACATATTCTTCCTGTACTTTGATTGCATTTCCGAGCATTAAAGTATCAATATATAAATCCGCGGTTTGATATTCCGTGTTTGCTCTCACAAGGGCTTCTTCAGCTTTATCAAACTTTAATTTTTTATGTTTAACAATAATGTTTGTAACTAAGTCAGGTGAATAAATAATCTGATCCATTCCTATTGTGAATGCACCGACACGGGATGGAACAGCAGCATATGATTCTGCATAATCACCGTTATATGTCTGATAACCCAAATCAAGCCTTAAAGTCGGCAGGTATCTTAAATATGCACTTGCAACAGATCTTCTCGCGGCACTGACGAGGTATTTTTTTCTTGCCATATCAAGGTTGCCGCTGTCTAATGACGTCAAAAGCATATCCAAATCGTACTGCGGTAATACCTTATGTGAAATTACGGTAGAATTGTTAAGTAATCTCAAAGGTGCGGTATAGCCTAACATTTCGGCAGTATCTGAATTAAAGAACAAAACTTTATCATCATAGTAAGGAATTTTTTCATTTTTTACAACATTACCGTGCAAAACACCGTGAATATTAAATGATGTTGCTTCCGCAAGTTTTCTGTCTACATCAAATGCGGATGTACCAAGCATTACTCCTAAATCAACATCTTCCTGTCCGACTGTCGAGAATGAAGGTAATTTTTTACTGTTTATATAACTAAAAACCTCTTTTCTCTGTGCAGAAGTCAGATTAAACAGAGGAGTAACGAATACCGAATCAACATCTGAAGGGATTTTCGCTAAGGATGCTTTGACATTTGAATTTACTGGTATAACTACATAATTGATATCACAATTTTTTTCTTTTAATTTTTTTGAAATTATTGTGTTCCAGCTTGACTGCGTTCTGTAAAAGTTTTCATTCATCAAAATTGCGACTTTTTTGATATTTGGAACAAGGTTTTTAAATGTTACAAAGTCGTTTATTGACTGTTGCAATGGGTTGAAGAAATTATTTCCCAAATCTCGTAAGCCGTATTGGTCAATTGTTACTACATATTTATTTTTATTTTTCTTAGTTGAATAATAATCACTGGACATGTATCCTAATGAAATTACCATAGTTGCTCTTGAAGAAAGTGCCTTGTTTGAAGCATTAATTGCTCCCTGTTTAGTCCAGTCCCCCGAAAATATTAGGTCTTTTGGAAATGACGCTTTGTAGTCAGGCAACAATGATATAGTAATTGTCTTTTGGAAAGTCTTTAATACTTCTGCATTCTTATCTGACGGTCCGTCAAATACAAATGCAAATTCTATTGACCTGGCATTCGGTGCTGCCTGTAAGTTTGGCTTTGGTATTGCAGGCATGTTCGGATTTACTGCCGCACCGTATGCTAACGTACTATATGAGTTTAACAGCATTAATGACAATACTGTGCATAATAATCTCTTCATAACCTTATTTAACTCCTATGTCCCATTAATCCCATTTATAAATTCGTTTTCAATATATCAATAAAATATTGTCATGTCAAAAATTTCCTATGCTTTTTTTAAGTTTTAGTAACATTTTAACTAATTATTAAAAAATAAGGTTATGAAAACGTATTTGTTGATATGTCAACCAAACATTATCGGTTTAGCAAGTAAAATCCAAAATTTAAATATGTCGCATACAGTATCCATGCAAAATACGGAATAAGCAGTGTACTTGCAAATTTTGATACGCAATAAAATTTTCTTATTACAATAAATACTGCTATATCCATAAATATTACAATAGCCAAGGCAAGTCCTATATTTTTTAAAATAAAAAATGCAGGGGACCATAATAAATTCAGCAGAATTTGTACAAAAAACCAAACATATCCTTCGGTTTTTCGGCAGCCGGATTGTTTAACGACAAATAACATGAATGATATTATTATTGTGATATATAGCAAAGCCCATACGGGAGCAAATATCCAAGATGGCGGGCTGAATGCAGGTTTTATTAATTCGTTGTACCAGGTTAAATCAATCATATTTTAATTATGTTGTTTGCATAAAAATTTTACATCCCTCAATAGTGTAAGTACGGCAATTCCGCATTTTGTTTTCAGAAACTTCGTTTCTTCCAAACAAAAATGCTCCAGCCTCAGCTCGTTCACTCTCGAACTTGAAACGACAAGTTCTCGTCAATTGTATCGCATAATACAACCCCCGATTATCTCGGAGGTTCTATGGTGGGCGATACAAGACCTTCTTGGATTTCCTCCACGCTCACAGAGTTTCGCATTTGTGGCTTTGCCACAGTATGCTCAATCTGTTCGCTATCCGGCATAAATGCCGTACGGAAATCCGCTCGAACTTTGGCACAGCTTTGCTGTGCAAGTTCTCGTCTTTCAGAATCCCAAGATAAAAAGAGGATAAGGAAAAATCCTATCCTCTTTTTATGGTGGGCGATACAAGACTCGAACTTGTGACCCTCTGAATGTCGTTCAGATGCGCTACCAACTGCGCTAATCGCCCTTTTCTGCGTCGGCAGAGTGCCAATCGCCGGTTTTTATTAAAATCTACTTTCTGATTATATTTTTAGGGTTTATTCCGCTAAAGTGATGCATTAATTTTCCAAAACCATTTCTCATCTTTATAATGCTGTTTGCAAAAGGTTTTTTCTTCGGAAATTGTGCAACATCAGAATTTAATGGTGCTAAATTTGAGCCTTTTACCGACTTCCCAAAATCTCTGATTTCAATCGGTCTGACCTCAGGTTCAGGAACCTTGCCGTTGCTGTTAATCTGTACTGTATCACCTATTGTACCTATCGGTAAATCTGCTATGCCAAAAATTGAACCCATTTTTATACCCCTGTACCATATTACTTAAAAAAGGCGACACCCAGATTCGAACTGGGGGATAAGAGCTTTGCAGGCTCCTGCCTTACCACTTGGCCATGTCGCCTCACCTCGTTCCATAATAATACGAAACACATAATATATTGTCAAGTTTAAATTATGATAAAACCTTATTTACTATATCTTCTGCTGTTATCTTTAAACAGTCTAAGCTTTCGCATGTTGTCATCCGTCTTTCCCATAAACATGGTTTTAGGGGACAGTTATCATTCGCTTTTATCGGTACTACTTTATCCGATTTCGGAATTAATTTGTTATCATCAGTTGACCCAAATATTACATAAGTTTGTGTTTTTAAGGCTACTGCAACATGTAACGGAGCTGAGTCCGAACATAAAAACTTTTCCGCACCGGATATTAATTCTCCCAAATCCTTTAATGACTTGGTTTTACCGTAATAATTTTCAAAATTATCGCTGTCTTTACACGAAATTTTATTTAATATTGTTTCTATGCATTCCCTGTCATCAGGTCCGCCTGCAAGTATTACCTTTTTACCTCTTTGTACAAGTAAATCAACCACATCTGCCCAAACTTCCGCACCTACTGTTTTTATACATCCTTTGCTTATGCTCATTTTGCTCACTCCGGGATGGATTAAAACGGTGTTTTCAAGTTTGTTTCGGGGGGTGATGTTAATAATCGGTAATTCCGTGTTATGTTCTGTCACAGGTCTGACTAAATCATGGTACATTGCACAGGCATATTGATTTTTGTTTAAAGGTATAGCTTTTGTCAGAAGTTTTCTGCTTAATGCACCTGTATCATATCCGTACCGTTCCTTAATTCCGGTCAGCCATAATATGATACTCATAAACTTATTTCCGCCTGCAGAAATTGCCATGTCAAAATTCCCCCTGCGTGCCTGAAAAATAAGTTTCAGTATTTCAAAGTATTTGTTTTTTCCCTTTATGTCAATTAAAAATAAATTATCAATTATGTTGGTTAAATCTTTAACACTTTTGCTTCGCGGCTCTAATGCCAGTGTTATTTTTGAATCGGGAAACTCCTTTTTTAATGAAATAAGTGTGGGTAAAAAGAATATTTCGTCACCTATTCCGCCAAAATTTATTGCTAATATGTTTTTTGAACCATTATTTCCCATAACAAAATTATTTTAGCAAAAACATATAAAAATAGCAGACAGAATTTTCTGTCTGCTGTATTGAATGCTTATTCGTCATCTCTGACCATTGCTTCATACTCATCCGGAGTAAAAGTATCAAAGGTCATTCCCTTTGCCTGAGTGGCTTGTTTCATCATTTCGGGAATATTGTTTATCATTTCGTCCGATGCCGCTACTATATCGTGATTTTTTTGCTCATTTATTACTCTTATCGTAACTTCTGACGGGGAACCGTCTTCACCTACCGTTTTTTGAACTTGGTAACTTGCCCAGTCATCAGGTAAGTTTTCAAGATATAAGTAATCTTTATCTGTTCCTAATCTCTTATTTATTTCTTTTCCCAGAACTTTGTTTACATATTTCTTTTGAGATTCAAAATGACAAGGATGAACGACTTCTTCCCCGATAACTTCTTCAGGATCTCTGTTTTCGTGCTTTTTAAATAATTCTGCCGCCGTTTTTAAATGGTCTAATTCTATTGCCAAAAATTCTTCCCATATTGGTTTTATAAGCTCATCACTTTCGTCTTCATAACAGTTGTGGTATGTACAAACTTCAGTAAATTCATGCAAAAGTAATTTTTCGTACCATGACTCTGTCGGGTCAATAAGAGATTCGTACATCGTAACATGCTCTTCTTCAACGTCTTTTATTTCGGCGTAAGTTTCTCTTAATAATTCGCTGCCGTACTCAAATCCGTGTTCTCCATAATAATTGTGTGTTTGTTGTTCCCCTGCAACAAGAGTCAAAATATTTACTTTAGTCTGAGGTGCTGCTGTAGCTTTGTCGTACGGTTTTCTTAACCTTAATACGTTGCAGTTATGGTGATTTTGGGTCGGGCGGCCGAGTATTACGTCAGTGTTACCCTGAACTATATCATCGGGTTCAATACCGTGTACCATATATGCCCATTGTGAATACCTGTATAAGTGGTCAAAATCTTCCAACAATCCAAAATCGAATGTTTCTTTTACATATTTGTCGGGTTCATTCTGTGCCATCCAGGCGGTTAAATCTACTGCCACCTGTTCATAACCAAGTGTTGTTTCCAATACAGACTGGTCGCATGGTGCAAGCCAGTTTATTGTTGTTTGCTGTGCATCTTCTATGCGTTTTGTTCTTGCTAAAAATTCCAATGTTTCTTTGTCATTAGTATTTCTTGCAAAATTGTGCTTAAAATTCCAGGCTTCTACCTCGATGCCGTTCATTAGAATTTGCCGGGTTCTTGTGTAGCAATTTACTTTTGTTTTGTTATATTTCCTGTGTGCTATGTTGTGCCAAGTCCTTAATTGTTTTTCTAAGGGTATTCCTTTTTCTTTTAGCGGATTAAATTTCATAACTTATGCTCCTTTCTTTTACACAAAAAATGTAAAACGGATTTGTAAAAATTAAATTCATCAGTCAGGCTAGTCTGAAATATTTGATTCGTTAAATTATTCGTGCTAGATTTTTATTACGGATTAAGGATTTGATATGAGTGTTGAGGAAGAATTAAAAGAAATAAAAGAGCTGTGTGAATTGTGTAATAACTGTTCACTTGGGGAAACCCGTACTAATATTGTATTCTCTGACGGCGTACCAAATCATAAACTAATGCTGATAGGCGAAGCTCCGGGGTATAATGAAGATATGCAGGGGAAACCTTTTGTCGGTAAGGCCGGTCAGCTTCTGGATAAAATTTTTGAATCTGTGGGTTTATCAAGGGAGAAAGATATTTATATCTGCAATACTTTAAAATGCAGACCCCCGAATAACAGAGATCCTCTGCCGGAAGAAAAAGAAGCATGTCGTGCATTCCTTGATGCACAAATAGAGATACTCAAACCAAAAATAATACTTCTTTGCGGAAAGGTAGCATTAACTTCTATGCTCAATACTTCATCAGGTATTACAAAGGTAAGGGGTCAGTGGTTTGAAGGACCTTACGGAAGTCTTATGATGCCGATTTTTCATCCGTCATATCTTTTGAGGAATGAATCTCATGAAAAAGGCAGCCCAAAATGGCTGATGTGGCAGGATATTAAGGAAGTAAAGCGGGTTTACGACAGCCTTTAACGTTTTTATGATATAATTTTCTTATGAATATAGTCTTAAACCCTGTAGTAATATCCGTAATTTTGCTTTGTATATTATGTTTACGCAAAGTTAATGTTCTGCTTGCCATTATTATATCTGCAATAGTTGCAGGTATTACAGGCGGTATGCCTGTCAGTCAGGTTATGGATACTTTTATTTCAGGAATGGGTGGTAATGCGGAAACCGCTTTGAGTTATATTTTGCTGGGGACTTTTGCGGCAGCTATGACTCATACGGGACTTGCAACTATTTTGGCTAAGAAAATTGCAGCTGTTATTGATGGTAAAAAATATATTTTGCTTTCCATAATTACCGTTATTGCAATGCTTTCTCAAAATTTAATACCTGTTCATATTGCTTTTATCCCGATATTAATTCCGCCTCTGTTGCATGTTATGAATAAATTAAAACTTGACAGACGTGCTGTTGCCTGTTCGTTATCGTTCGGTTTAAAGGCACCTTATATTACTATTCCGGCAGGATTTGGTCTGATATTTCAGGGGTTAATTGCTGAAAATATGACGTTGAACGGAATGTCTGTTTTGAAAAATGATATATGGAAGTCCACCTGGATTTTAGGTCTGGGTATGTTTATAGGACTTTTGGTCGCGGTTATTATATCGTATAGAAAGCCAAGAGAGTATAATGATGTTGAGTTTGCCAAGAATAAACTCGAGGAAGATGATGAAGAAGCCTTAAAATTTAATAAAAATCACTATATAACTTTGGTTGGGGCATTTGCAACATTAGTTATTCAGCTACTTACAAAATCACTGCCGCTTGGTGCGTTGGTTGGGCTTGGTATTGTGTTTGGCGGCGGTGCTGTCAGCCATAAAAAAATGGATAAACTGATAAACGAAGGTATCGGTTTAATGGGATATGTAGCATTTGTTATGCTTGTAGCTGCCGGATTTGCTTTGGTTTTAAAACAGACAGGCGGTATTGAGGTGCTTGTAAATTCAATGATACCGTTTATGCAGAACAGCAGATTTATTGCCGTCGGATTAATGCTTATTGTCGGATTATTTGTTACTATGGGTATAGGTACTTCTTTCGGTACGATTCCGATTTTGGCAGTATTATTTATTCCTGTTTGTTCACATTTGGGCTTTTCTCCTGCCGCATCCGTTGTAATTCTTGCAGCGGCGGCTGCGTTAGGTGATGCAGGTTCTCCTGCTTCGGATACTACTCTTGGACCTACGGCAGGTTTAAATGCTGATAATCAGCATAATCATATTTCGGATACCTGTATTCCGACATTCTTGCATTTCAATATCCCGTTGATTATTTTCGCAATTCTTGCCGCTTATATTTTTTAAAAGCTTGACTAATCGTAATTATCAAGTTATAAAATTATTATATATTAGATAGGAGAAAATTTAGATGATATTGGATAAAGTTAATTCACCAGATGATGTTAAGAAATTATCTGCAGCTGAAATGAGTACTTTAGCTGATGAGATTAGAGGTTTTGTTATAAAAAAGGTTAATACAATAAGCGGACATTGCGGACCGAATTTAGGTATCGCAGAAGCTACAATAGCTCTACATTATGTTTTTAATTCGCCTAAGGATAAATTTGTATTTGATGTTTCACATCAATGTTATCCGCATAAATTCCTGACAGGCAGAAAAGAAGGGTTTACTAATCCTGAAAATTATTTCCTTTATACAGGTTATACCGCCCCGGAAGAAAGTGAACATGATATGTTTAAAATCGGACATACTTCAACTTCTGTTTCCCTTGCAACAGGTTTGGCTAAAGCAAGAGATATGAAAGGCGAAAAATATAATGTTATTGCCATTATCGGGGACGGTTCACTCAGCGGAGGCGAGGCATTTGAGGGTTTGGATAATGCTGCCGTACTTGGTACGAATATTATAATTGTTGTTAATGATAACGATATGTCAATTGCTCCTAATGAGGGCGGTTTATATAAAAATTTAAAAGAGCTCCGTGATACAAACGGTCAGGCTGAATGTAATTTCTTTAAATCATTGGGTTTTGATTATTTATTTATTGACGATGGTAATGATATTGAAAAACTTATTAACGGTTTTAATAAAGTTAAAGACATAAATCATCCTGTAATTGTTCATATTGTGACGGAAAAAGGTCACGGATTAAAGGCTGCTACTGAAAATAAGGAAATGTTCCACTGGATTATGCCGAATACTCTTGATGAAAACAATGAAATTGTAAAATCACAAGACAGCTCGGGCGAAGATTGGAACAGTATTACAAAAGATTATATTTTAAACAAAATTAAAGATGATAATTCAGTAGTTGTTGTGAATGCAGGTACTCCGGGAGTATTTGGATTCGATGCAAACTACAGAAAACTGTTAGGCAGCCATTACGTTGATGTTGGTATTTGTGAAGAACATGCAGTTGCTTTTTCTTCCGGTATCGCAAAGGGTGGTGCAAAACCTATTTTAAATGTAATGAGTTCGTTTATTCAAAGAACTTACGACCAATTATCTCAGGATTTGTGCCTGAACAATTCTCCGATAACATTACTTATTTGGTGGGGTGGTATTTCAGGTGCGGATGCTACGCATTTATGTACATTTGATATGGCAATGATGGGAAATATCCCTAATTTGATTTATTTGGCTCCGACAAATAAAGAAGAATATCTTGGGATGCTTGACTGGTCAGTAAATCAAAATAAATATTCCACTGCAATAAGAGTTCCTACCTGCGGATTAAATTCAACAGGAATTAAAGATATAACAGACTATTCTAATGAAATCAATAAATTTAAAATGGTTAAAGAAGGCGAAAAAATCGCTGTTATAGGTTTGGGTAATTTCTTTAATCTCGGCAAAAAAGTTGTTGAGGAAATTAAAAACAAACTTGATATTGATGCGACATTGATTAATCCCCGTTTTATAACAGGTATTGATAAAGATATGCTTGACGGTTTGAAAGCAAATCATGATGTTGTAATCACGCTTGAAGATGGTGAGCTGAACGGCGGTTTTGGTGAAAAGATAGCAAGTTATCTTGGTGATTCTGATGTAAAAGTCCTGAATTATGGTGCAAATAAAGAATTTACGGACAGAAATTCCTTAGATGAATTATATTCCCGTTACAGATTAACTACTTCTCAAATTATTGCTGATGCAGTAAAATGCTTAAAAGTAGGTGTATAATTTCAAATTTTTATATGTCTTCAAAACCGGGTGATGTTTGCGGAAGATTTTTGTATCCCGGATTTACCCGAATTTCTTTTTTTATGTATTTATCGGAATAATTCCCTTTTTCAAACATCCTTTTTAGGTTGTTTTCACGTTTTACAAGTGAAGAGAGATTTTCATCACTTTTTGGATAAATTCTTAAAATTTCGCACCAAACAGCGGCTTCCATTGTCCAGGCATAAGTTTCTTCCGCAACGGAATTGTATTCATCCTGATGCAAAGCTTCGTGTGATAAGAGGGCTGCTATAGCTCCCGGAGGTGCATCTTTATGTTTTGCATTTATATATATGTATAGTTGTTTACCTTTTTTCCAGCCAAGTGCATCAAAATTAGCATATTTACTGTCTATTTCACTCAGATTTTTAAATTCTACTTTCATCGGTCTTTGGCTTAAATTATTTCCTAAAATTGCGTTACGGGAAAATTCTCCGGTTGTTCCGATAAGCATATCGAGAGCCGCCATTATTACCGGTTCTTTACTTACAGATTTGTATAGCGGCATAACGTCCAGAATATATTCTTTGGTATATTTATCCGGAAAATTTTGCGGTATAACAATATTATCAGACTTTGCCGGTGTACTTATCGGTAACAATAGTATTGCGGCAAGTGTTAATGTAATCTTTTTCAAATTCATGCTATGTAAAATCTCCTCTTAATTCTCAATGATATTTACATTATACTGATATTTATTATTCCGTCAAATTTTTTTTACTTCCTGTTCATGGCCGCATATTGACGGAAAAGCTGCTTGTATTCTTCTGAAGAATCAATATTTTCTGCTTCTTTTACATATTCAAACGCAGTTTTGTTATCTCCGGACAATCTGTATATATCTGCCATTTCCGCATAGTATTCCGCATTATTGACGTTGTACATTATGGCCCGTTTCATACATTCAACGGCTTCTTCATAATCACCTTCATTTTTCCTTACCATAGCAAGATAATAATAACCACCATCACAGTTAATATCAGTTGAAAGTGCTTCCTGAGCGTATTTTTTTGCTTCATCCAAATTATTGTTGTTATATGCAGCTTTTGCTCCTAGAATGTAGCCGTCTATATAATTCGGATTTTCTTCCAGAATTTCATTTGCAATAGAAATAGCTTCAGTATATTTTTTTTCTCGGATATATATTTCTCCAAGGTCATATTTATAGCTTAAATTATGATTTGTTCTTTTGAGAATTTCTTTAATATGATTTTCTGCATTTTCATATTTGCCCAGTTCTGCTTCAATTTTTGCAATAGATGACAGTGTAAAGTTATCATTACTGCCGGAAGCGATATTAGATTTAAGTATATTTTCTGCCTCAATGAAATTTTTGTCGTGAAACATTAAAAGGGCCCTTAAAACCTTAGCTCCGGCATGAGTGTTGTTATTAAGCAATATATAATCTACTTCTTTTTTGGCTTTATCAAAACTGTTGTGTTCATAATATGCGTAAGCTATGGCATATCTGTACTCACAGTTTTCAGGAGCCAAAAGAATAGCTTTTTGATAGGCTGCTACAGATTCTTCATACCATCCGTTCAAATAATATGCATTTCCAAGATTAAATAAATATCTCGGGTTGTTTTTGTCCAGATTCCCTGCTTTTGAAAAATATTTAATTGCTTCTATAAAATTCAATTCATCTGTTGCAAATAATCCTAAGTAGTTTAAAACTTCCGGATTAGTTGTATTTTTATCAAATTTAGAAAAAATAGCCTTTGCTTTTTCAGGCTCATTCTTATCAAATAATATTTTCCCTTTTAATACAAGTAAATCTTCATTCTCAGGATTTATACAAAGTGCTTTATCTGTAATTGTTTCTGCTTTATCAATTTTTAATGCATAATAACAAGTTTTTGCATAAGCCAATAAACAAAGTTCACTTCTTTCTATTTCGGAAGTGTATTGTTCTATTTCCTCAAACAAATCAAGTTTCCCGTATATATCGATTAAAGAAGACAGATTTTCGTCTGTTTTTTCTAATTCATATATTTTTTCGGCAGTTTCTTTTGCTCTGTATAATTCATTTTGTTTTAAGCAGATATTTTTAAGGAGCTTCAGGGACGGGATGTGGTTTCCATCCTGTTCTAAAACCTGTTCGGGATATTGTATGGCTCTTGTATAATTGTTGAGCATATAATACAGTTCTCCTATCTGGAACAGAATTTCCGTATTATCAGGTTCAAGGGCAATTGCTTTATACAGCATTTCAATAGCTTGCTTGTAGCATTCTTGCTCTTTAAGTTCAAATGCTCTTTTTATATATGATAAAATTTCTTCATTCTCTGCCATGATGCCCCCGTTGTAATTTAATCATTGTTTTTACTATGCTTTTTTTTCTTTTTTTCTTTACCTGTTGATGTTGGTTGTGTGTTGTTTATGATAACAAGAACTTCTTTATTTCCTGCCATTTTTAAATTATTTCTCGCAATTTCTTCAAGGCTTGAGGCTTTTGAGAACAATTTTATGTCGTTTTTTAAGTCTTTATTTCTCTGTTCAGCTTCATCACGAACTTTGTTCATAGTTTTTATTTTACTGCGGTAGGCAACAGTTTTTGAAGTATTGAGGATAACGCTTGCTCCTACCTGAACAATACAAAACAGCAGGACAAAGGTCAAAAACGAATAGTAAAACACAATTTTGCGTTTGTGCCTTTTTGATTTATTTTTTGCTTTTTCAACAATCTTGCTGTTAACTTGCGGATTATTATCGGGAGATTGCTCATTATATTTTTGTTCGTTTTCCATACAGTACTCCTAATATAATTATATATAAAATTTCTATGACTGTCTATAGTTTTACTTTAGTAGAAAATTTTAATTGTGAACGTAGAAGAGCATTATTCTGGTCATAAGTTTGATTAGCTCCAAACTCAAATCTTACTCTATCGCTTTTGGTAGGTTTTATTGACAGTATAATCTCATTTTTGGTTCGGTTTCGAGTAATATCTGAAGTAATAATATCTTTTATTGAAATATATCTGTTTAATTTAATCTCAGGTGCGAAAGAAAATTTATCAATAACTTCGCTGTATGCTACTCCGGAATTTTTGTCGTAAGAGGTGCTTAGTGCAAAATATTTATTCTCATATTTTGTATAAAATGAAGTAGTGAAGCCTAAATCGGATGTATCAATACTCTCATTATACGATGTACCAAAGGATAAACTGCCATACTTTAATTTCTTTTTGGTAATTTCTGATGATGCGTCAAGTGGTGCAATATAATATTCTATATTGCCTGCTCTTGTATATACGTTTCTTGAAAAAGTTGTTTGCGGCAAATTTATATCATGTGTTTGCAGTTTTTTACCGCTAAATTTTTGCGGTTTCCTTAAATTTATGACATGTTCGTTATGATTTTCTTTCAAAGTTATTGCGTTTGAGTCTTCAACAAATTCAAGATAACCCTTGAGAGGAGCTTCATCCGTTAAAAAAATATCTTCATAATCGGAATTTTCTGCTTGCGTATTGTCTTCAAAATAATCCGCATAATCATCGGTGTTTTCTTCCTGATTAGTTACTGTATCCGGAAGCTGCCATATAAATATGCTCGGCAACACCGGAGTTTCTTCCGTATTTATTGTCGGATTATTCTGTTCCATATCAGCATTATATTCTGCTGTTACCTTATTTGCAGGGTAAAATGACAGAACTGCAGCAAATAAAATTGTAAGTATTGCTCTCCTCATAATTATATTTTATCATAATTGTGCTTAATTGAAAATGATGTAATTATTCTTGTTCCTTTAAAACTTTTTCGTAGTAATCAAGTTTTCTTAAAATTGGTTTAACCTGTTCATTTAATTTTTCTCTGTATTGCTGAACTGCTTCATTCTCAATATTACCGTTGCTTCTCTTATATTGTGTAACGCTATGATCAACCTTTGCCTGTACAGCAATTTTTAGTATTTCCGGCATGTTCAGTGCTGTCGGGTTACTGCTTTGCAGATTTTTGTAATATTCATCTTTATAGTTTTCATTCAAACGCAATTTCCAGTTTTTTGCAGACTTCGAACCTTTTTCATTATATCTTGCTTCTATTCCAAAGAAATCCGTATAAGGAATTTGTACTCTGTCAGATGTGGTAAACAGCTCGGCAAATTTTGCTTTTACACGCTCTATTGGATTGCTCAGCAGTTTTTGTTTAAACTGTTCACGCTCTTTTACTCTTGCATCATCTTGGTTCAGGTATCCTGCAAGGTAATCAATATGCCAAGCAGTATCACTGTTATCCCATTGATTTTTCATCCAGTCTTCTTTTATAAGACTTATTGCTGTCGGCTCATCATGTGAACCCATCAATGCCCAATTCTCTCTTGGCTTGAGTTCACCTCTATCCCAATGTAATTGTGTCATTCCGGGGATATGAAGTTTGTCGTGATATATGTATCTGAAAGTGTCCGTTTGATTTCCCAAGTCTTCCCAAACAGCTTTTTGCGGAGTAATACCGTGTTCAGCAAGTGTTGGTAATACTATACGTTCAAGAATATTCTTGTAATCACCTTGCGGGTCAACATGCTGCATTCTTGAAATATTGTCGCCGTATAATCTTCCTCTGTCTAAGTGTCCGTCTGTTATATATACGGTTCTCTTGTCATATAAATACGGATCAACTACCCCAAGTGCGTGATCTATACGGATATTTTCGCAGTATTCAAGTCCTGCATCAAGTTTATCTTTTAAAAATTGACCTGCCGGTCCGAGTGTTCCGTCTGCATTGAATAATTTTTTCGGATCAATTACCGGAATATCCCACAGCTGAGGTCCGTTATCTTTGCCGCCTTCAGGGCAGCCAAGTCTGTAGTCCTTTAAAAATACCTCCGGATACATCCACTCTTCGCTTTTATCGTTTCCTATAAGATTATCATTTATATATTCAAATCCAACAGAATCCCGATAAGCTTTATTGTCTTTTAATTGCTTATTAATGAGGAATTGCCCGAACATGTAGCTGTTAATGTCTTCGCCGGAACGTTTTATAATCTGTTTATATCGTTCAAGTGCCTGTTTGTTTTTTTGTTCTAACAGCCAAGGTAAATTTCTGTCAATTTCGCTCTCCCATACGGAAGTATCCCTTGTCCCGTAAACTTTACTTAATTCTTCAAATATGGCAGCCATCATTGCCCGATTTTGTTTTTTAGCTTTGAAGGCATCATATTCTTTTGCCAGTTTTATTGCCTGCGGATCTTTTTCTCTTACTTTTTCTTTAAAATTCAAATATGCATCCTTGATAATTTTGTCATAGTTTGCAAAAGAATCAAAGAATTTTGAATAAGTATATGCTCCGTGTTCATTTTCATAATTTACACGAAGGGTTTTTAATTCATCTACAGGTATAATGTGAGCATATTCGTCACTTGTTAAAGCATCGGCATCAATAAATAACCGGTTCAGAGCAAATACGGATGCCGAATATGGTGAAATATCTCCTCTTGTTATTTCGCCCATAGGTCCGAGCTGATTTGCGTTGAATCCGTGTAATCTTTCAAAATCAATAACTTCTTTTGCTTTTTTATTACAGGGTGAACCTATACCTAAATCGTTTTCTATTACAGGATTACAAGAACCATGTAAAATCATTGCAACAGACTGAGTGCCAAGATAATCCAAAGCTGCCCGAATGGCATTTTCGTTGTAGTCCTGTATTTCATCCTTTTCTAATTTACGGGTAAATGAAGGCACAGAAGTATGATTTTGAATTTTATTGTTTGTATATACGTTAATTTTTCCAACTAGCATGGTTAATCTAAAACCTCTACAAAAAATTTTTTGCTATTTATTTGTAAATTTTTTCAACTATATTTCTGCTGCAATTTCTATTTTAAAATTACATCCCAATTCTTCCATCGTCAGGACAGTAATGTTATTCAAATAGTTTGATAACAGCGTGAAGAACAGCTGTCTGAATTCAAGCGGAACTACAAGAATAGGAGCTGATATACCAAGTTTGGCAGCTTTTTTGGCTATTTTTTGTGCAAGTTTTTCTGCAAAGGTACTATCAATTGTTATAACAAAAGAATCATCTTCTTCGCAGCTTGGTGCAAATTCTTCAAGTGTTTTATCACTCAAATCAAATACCGTAATTACTCCGTCAGAATTTACATATTTGCTGCAAATTGTCTTTGCCATTGCCAAGCGTAATTTTTTCAGTAAGTCTGATTTCGGGCAATCATCTGCGTAATCATTAAGTTTTTCAAATATGTAAACTATGTTTTTTATTGAAATTCTTTCTTTGATTAAGTTTGTCAGAATAAATTTTAAATCTGACAGAGCAATATAATCCGGAATTATATTTTCAACAAGAAACGGATTAACCTTTTCAACAACATCAATATATTTTTCTATTTCCGCATAATCAACAAGCTCATCTGCGTATTTTATTGCGAAAAACTCCAACATCCTTGTAATATATTCCGAACCTGAAAATCCTTTTTCCCAGAAATCTTTTGTCTGAGCTTTTCCCAGCCATACGATTTTCTTTCCGGTAATTGTATCTATATCTTTAATCGCTTCTTTGGGCATTTTATCCATGTGTAAATCATCTGCAAAAAACATAGTATGTGCCGGGTATACGCAGGATTTGTGAACTTCGTATCCTCTTACTTTTATAGAAAATTCATAAGGATTCAGCGTTTGGTCTTCGTTAAACGTAATTTGCGGCATAACATAACCGTATTCATCAGTCAGTTTTAATCTCGATTTAACTGTAGCTGCCACTAAATCATCTTCAGAAAAATCTTTTTCGGAATCAACATAATCCAGTAATTCTTCACTCAGATTAACGGATAATTTGTCCTCTTTTAATCTTGAAAACATTATATCCGGTGACGTTGCTCTTGCAAGTTTTCTTTTTAATTCATCAAGTTCTTTTAATCCGGCAGAAATTTTGTCATTTAATTTTTTTCTGTTAACAGATGCAGGAGCTTCTCCTTCAAGTTCGGATTTTATTTTTGAAACCTTTTTTTGCTGAGTTGATATTTTTGATTGTATATCAAGGCAATTCTCATACGGGGTGAGTTCAGGTGATAACATTTTTTCCATCTGGCTTTTAAAAGATGTTATATTGATTAAATCTCCTGCACTTTCATCGTCAGAACTTGCTGTTTCTGACATAAAAATGCAATTATACTTGAGTCCGTCATCCGTTTCCATTTCATTAAGGCTGTATAATTCCCAGCCGTTCATTGACATTTCATTCAACAGGTTCTGCAAATCCTGAGGATTTTCTCCGGAACAAGTTTTAATAACATACTGCATTTTATTATTTTTATACATATCCACTTACCCGTATTATGCTTTTATAACTTCGTATATAGGTTTTATTGCTTCCGGTTGCTCAAAAGAAAATTCAAAAGCATCATCACAATATTTTTTGCATAATTCGGCTTTATCTTCCGAATTAGCGTAAATAGTGTATAAAATATCACCCTCAATAACTTTCTCACCGGTTTTCTTGTTTAAAAAGACTCCAACACTATAGTCAATTGAATCAGTTTTCTTTTCTCTGCCTGCCCCAAGCAATTTACATCCGTATGCAATATTATAGGCATCAATCTTTGAAACGTAACCTGATTTTTTAGACGGTACTTCTATTTTATACTTTGCTTGTTCAAATAATGAATAATCTTCGGTAACATCGGCATTCCCGCCTTGAGCAGCTATTAATTCTTTAAATTTATCCAGTGCTTGCCCGCTGTGTATCAATTCTTGCAAATAGCTCCTTGCGGTGTTTTCATCAAGGAATTTCCCGGTAAGCATTAATGCAATTACCGCAAAATCATATGTCAGTTCTGCAATATCTCCTGTTACAATATTTCCTTTCAAAAATTCAACGGACTCAATTATTTCGAGAGAATTTCCGACTGCTCTGCCCAATGGCTCTTCCATGGATGTTACTACTGCAGTTATTTGCTTATTTAGTTTTTGACCGGTTTTAACCATAAGTCGTGCGAGTTCAACGGCTTTTTCAGGAGTTTTCATAAATGCTCCCGAGCCGTATTTCACATCTAATACAATATTGTCAGCCCCGGCAGCAATTTTTTTCGAAACTACTGAGGAACAAATTAACGGAAGCGAATCTACTGTAGCAGTTACATCCCGCAGAGCATAAAGTTTCCCGTCTGCAGGAGTAAGATTGCCGGTCTGTTGACCGATTGCAACTCCGATTTTTTCAACCTGTTCTTTTAATTTTTCGATTGTTAAATTGCAATTAAAGCCAGGAATAGATTCGAGCTTATCAATAGTTCCCCCGGTATGCCCAAGCCCTTTACCCGACAGCTTGGCAATAGGTATTCCTGCGGCTGCAAGCAACGGTATAAGGGTTATGGTAACTTTATCTCCGACTCCGCCTGTTGAATGTTTATCGACAATTTGTTTGGCTAAATACCCGAAATCGATTCTTTCTCCCGAATTAAGCATAGCTTCAGTGAGGTATGCGGTTTCATCTTCTGTCATCCCCTTAAACCATACTGCCATTAGCCAAGCACTTGCCTGATAATCAGGCATTGAACCGTTAACCAAAGATGTTATAAAATAATTTATCTCATCCTTGGTTAACTCTAACCCTTTTTTTTTCTCATCGATAATATCGACTATTCTCATTATTAATTACCGCTTCTTAATTTTTGAATTACCTGGTTTGTAATATCTACTCCGCCAACAAATATTACACGATAGTCAACAACTGCATCTAAACCTTGTTCAACAAGAACTTTTTTTGCTGCTGCTTGAATGTTGTTATATACTAATTCTTCTTTTTGGTTTCTTAATCTCGCATATTCATCCTGCTTAGCATCAAGTTCTCTGCTTGTTGCTTCTTCAAAGTTCTGTTTTTTTAGCGGTGTATCCAACGATTTATATTGTTTTTCTTTATCAACCATAAATTGCTGCAGTTCAAGTGCTTTAGCATCAACCTCTTTAATAGCTTGTTGTGCTAACGGATAATCTTCCTGAACTTTCCCATAGTCAATGTATCCTATGCCGCCGGCAAATGCCTGATTGATGCCGCAAAGCATAAATCCGCATCCTATTATAGCCGTTGCTAATTTAAATTTTTTCATAAAACCTCCTGTAGTCTGTTATATAATCCTGTAATGTTAATTTATTAGTATATGAAATCACCTGCACCAAAAGTGAAGTAACCATGTTTAGAGCCGTATTTGCCGACATTAGTGAACGGAATACCATAATCAATTGATATCGGTCCCATTCCCGGAACGTATAATTTTACACCGACACCGGCAGATACACCATACATAGGTCTGTCATACAATGTCGATGCAATCGTTTTGTCGAAAACTTTTCCGGCATCAACAAAGGCTGTCAATCTGATATTGTTCAAGAAATTTCCCATCTTTCCTCTGGACAGTTTTGTTCTGTCGAGAAACGGGATAGGAGTAGCAAATTCCATAGAACCCATTATAAATGCATTACCTGTACCGACTGCACTCATCTTATAACCTCTTACAGAATACGGTCCGCCCAAATGGTATGCCATAACTTCAGGCATATGATCGCCGTGTATTTTGCCGCCGGCTCTTGCCATAAATGATAATGAAGATTTCTTACCTATAGGAATGTATTGTTTTATTGATCCCGAAAGTTTGCCGTGTGTTTTATTAAATCCATTCAGACAGAAACTTTCGTCAAATCTGATATTTGCAATAGTTCCCTTTCTTGTAACAGTGCTGTTATCCCTTGTATCATATACAAGTGCAGGACTTAGTGTCATGAATAAACCGCCGCTAAGTTCTTTAGCACGTTCGCTTATAGGAATACCGGCACCGGCATACATATCTGAAATCTTGTTAAAATCACCTTCTCGGACATTAATATTTTCAACTCCTAATGTAAATCGTGAAGTTAAGTATTTATTTTTCTTCATTCGGTGGGCAATTGTTGCTTCTCCGCCGAAACGTCTTTCTATCGCAAGAGGAACTTGATAAGAACCGTAATCTCTATAGAATAATTTTGCCAGTAATGAAGTATCGGCATTCAGGAAATGAGGTTCAAAGAAACTCAGGTCGAACTGCATATTCATTCTTCTTTTAATTGAAGAATCATTCAAGATTGTACCGGTACCTACGATACCGTTCAACGAAATTCTTTGATTCAAGCCTCTGAAATTGTTGTTTGCTATTCCGACATTACCGAATACACCTGTTACAGAATCCAAACCGGCACCGACAGATACTGTTGTTGCCCCTTTAGGTTCCTGAACATTAATGGTAACGTCGTATTTGTCCGGATCATCTTCGCAAGGTTCAATTTCTCGTGTAACATCTTTAAATGCCTGTGTAGCGTATAATCTTACCAAATCTTGTCGGATTTGATTTTCGTTATATACGGTACCGGGTTCTGTAAGAATATTTCTTGCGACTACATAATCTTTGGTCTTTTTATTTCCGGATATTGCAATTGAATTTATAATACCTTCCTGAATTTTGATGTTAACGGTTCCGTCAGGGTCATCTGTTACTGATTCAATACGGGCAAGAATATAACCTTTAGAATTATATTCCGCCTGAATTTTTTCAACTGCTTCATTAAGTTTTGCAATATTTTGCGGCTTACCTTTCAGAGGTAGTAGCGGGGTAAGTATTTCTTCGGTAGAAAGGACCGTGTTTCCTTCAATTGTAAAATCTGTTATAGGAGCATTTTCTTCTAAGATAATTTTCAGGGTAATTGTTCCATCCGGATTGTTAACAGGTAATGCTCTCATTTTTTCCGTAAAATAACCTGTCGCATAAACAGCATTAAGACCGTCTTTTATACTTTCCCTTTTAAAAACATCCCCTTTATGAAGATTTAATTTTGATAAAATTTCTTCATCCGATATAACGTTTGTTCCGTGAATTTCAACGTCTTTTATATATTTAATATTTTCATCTGACTGAGTGGATTCTTCATTATTATCTTGCGGAGTTTCTGTTTCCTGTTGAGTTGCGGCAGTATTTTCCCCGACAGCAGCAATGCTCGGAAAATAATTATCTACGGCAAACGCTGACAATGGAAATGTTGCAGCCAGTGCAAATGCTAATATTAACTTATAAATCTTGGGATTTTTCAAACATCCGGTCCTTAATAATTTTCCTACCCGACAAACATTATATCATCAAAAAATAAAAAAGAAAACATGTAAATATATAATTTACTTTGTTTTTTGTAGATACCCGTATACTTCATTTTTCCCTATATCGAAAAGGGTTGAAATTATTACGGAAATGTCTTTATCAGAGTAGTGTTTAACTTTTAGCTGTCTGATTTTGTCTGCAAATTTTTCTATTCCGTCATGAGATGTGTTTTTATGTACCATACCGACAATTTCGCCTTTAATTTCATTTCCGGAAAAATGTTCAATTATATTTTCAATTGTATCGGTTATTACTTCTTCAAAAACTTTTGTTAATTCTCTGCCTATTGAAACTGTACTGGCAGGGTATTCTGATGCGATAATTTTTAAAGTTTCCAAAAGTCTGTTTGGGGAGTCGTAAAAAATCATATCGGTATTTTGGTATTTATTAATAAGTTCAATAATTTGTTTTTGTGATTTCGGTAAAAATCCTACAAACGCATATTCTTCAGTATCTCTTGGTATTTGGGAAAGAAATGTTACAACAGCATTCGCTCCCGGAAGTGCGGTTACTGTTATACCTTCCTTTTTTAATTCATTTACAAGTATTGCACCGGGATCGCAGAATAAAGGAGTACCGGCATCTGATACAAGTGCTATTTTTTTACCCTCCTTTATTAATTTTATAAAATAGGATACTCGTTCTTTTTCATTGAATTTGTGGTAAGAAACACATTTTGTTCCTATTGAAAAATGGTTAAGGAGTTTTTGGGTATTACGGCTGTCTTCACAGGCAATAATATCAACAGATTTTAATATTTCAACGGCTCTGTTTGTTATATCTCCGAGGTTGCCTATTGGTGTCGGTACTATGTAAAAATCAAATTCTCTCATAGTTTTATTTTAGCATAAAGTTTATATTTTGTAGTAAAGCTGTGGTGTGATGTCATAAAACCTGTGCAGTAACGATAATTCGCTTGAAAACAAAGTCAGAATTAACAAAAATATTCCAATTCCGATTAATTTTTCGTAGTCGTAATTTGGTCGTATCTTTTTTAACAGTAATAATGCAGGGATTAACAGAGGAATAAAATATTTGCCGTTTAGTCCGAGTATAACGCCGTTTTCTACAGGCGACCACATAATATAGAGGCTTGTGAAGGTAATAATTATCCCTGATATTAAGGTCAAAATAACCACAATCTTTTGAAATTTGTTCAATTCAAATTCAATATTATTGTAAAACATTGAAATATAAAGAATAACAGGATACAGGATATATGTACAGAAATCGAGCGGAGTATCCTGCCAACCAAGGACTCCTACCATTGTTATGATTAATCTTGGTAATTTTATAATTAACGTTTTAAGCAAAATAATTGCATAACTTAACGGATGCAACAGTATAAAACGGATTTGGCTGTTCGGATCTGCTATTCCCTCATTCATGTTTACAGGAATATCCGATATTAAACCGTGCCATAAAACGAGTCCTGCGGCCGCAGATAGTATTATTGCAAACATTGTTGCCGTATATACTTTGGCAGAATTAAATTTTTGGGGTGTAATTAAAAAACACAACGGAATCAACAGTATGTATGATTTTGTAAGTGCTATAAAAAATGCCAGTAATATCAATATACAGGATAACATTTTAATATTAGTATTTTCTTTTCCGAAAACAATTTTTAGAATTATGGCTGTCCATAAAAAATTTAATCCGAATACCATAACATCGGATGAATAGGCACTTCCGACAGATAAACTCATAGGCATTAATGCAATAACAGCCAAGGGTAATTTGTAAAACGGTATAATTTTTATGGCGAGAAATATAAGTAAACAGTACATAAGCAAATTACTGAACCTGCCGAAATAATATTGCAAAGCTATTTTATTTGTAATAAGTTTTCCCAATATAATGCCGGGTAACTGTCCTATATAACAAGCAGGAGAATACAATGCTGTATTTGAAAAAGTGATAAATTCGGTATCATTTTTATCCGTTTTAATATTAAAATCTTCTTTAATGTTTGCAAAATTCGTTTTATTATCTATGTTTTTAATCATAGGCTGATATTTCTGATAATAAGTATGAAGTGCGGTCGGAAGATAATCTCCGATATTGTTATCAACATGTTTGGCTTTAAAATTACCCTCAGAAATCTGATATGCCCTAAAAAAATGAGAAGCTTCGTCTACGGATTGGAACGGCGGAAGTATTATCGTGTATAAGAATCCAAAAACGAGTGCAATTACAACAAAAATTTTTTCAATTGATATATTAAATAATTTTTCTTTCACGTTTTATCCTCATAAAAAAGTACCCCTTTATTTAAGGGGCACTGATTTTATTTAACTACGATATTTACAAGTTTCTTTGGTACAACTATTGTTTTTATAATTGTTTTACCGTCAGTCAAAGCCTTAACTTTTTCGCTGGCTAAAGCTTTTTCTTTTAACTCATCCTGACCGAGTCCTTCATCAACTTCAATTTTATCCTTAACTTTCCCGTTAATCTGGACAACCAAAGTTATTGAACTTGATTTTGCAAGATTTTCATCCCACTTGCACCATTCCTGATTATGAATAGAACCCTGACCGCCCAATTCGTGCCATGCTTCTTCCGTTAAGTGTACGGCAACAGGGGACATCAGTTTCATTAATGAAGTGATGGCAAAACTCAAAATCAATTTATCTTCTTCATCAAGTGAAGATTTTTTACCCTGCCAATCGTATATAGCATTTGTTAATTCTCTGTATTTTGAGATTACCGTATTGAACTGGAAATCGTTGGAAATGTCATTTGTGATTCCTTTGATTGCCATATGGACAATACGCAGCAGGTCATCATTTTCTTTCTTCTTTAAATCCCCTGCTTTGATTTCAGGAATTTGAAGTGAAATATTATTTTGATTTGTTGAGATTAATCTCCAAACTCTGTTTAAGAATTTGTAGCAGCCCTCAACACCTGCATCTGACCAGTCAAAATCTCTTGCCGGCGGTGAATCGGAAAGAATAAATAATCTTGCGGTGTCAGCACCATAATTTTCAAATATTTCATCAGGGTCTACCGTATTTCCTTTTGATTTTGACATTTTTGAACCGTCTTTTAATACCATACCCTGTGTTAACAGGTTTTTGAACGGTTCATCAAAATCCAATAATCCGCAATCTCTTAGTGCTTTTGTAAAGAATCTTGAATACAGCAGGTGAAGAATTGCGTGTTCAATACCGCCTACATACTGGTCAACAGGTAACCAGTGGTTTACTTTATCTTTATTAAAACATTCTTTATCATTTCTTGCATCGGCATATCTTAAATAATACCAGCTTGAACAAATAAAAGTATCCATTGTATCCATTTCTCTTGTAGCATGTCCGCCGCATACAGGACAAACCGTATCTTTAAATGTCGGGGAAGTCGTAATCGGGGATTTACCCACTACAGAGAAATCAACATCTTTTGGTAACATTACGGGTAATTGATTTTCCGGAACAGGTTGAATACCGCATTTGTCGCAATATACGACAGGAATAGGTGCTCCCCAGTACCTTTGACGGGAAATTAACCAGTCACGAAGTCTGTATTGTGTTTTAAATTCACCGAAGCCTTCATCTACGGCTTTTTGAGTAATGGCTTTTTTAGCACTTTCGTTATCCATACCATCAAATCCGCATGAATTTACAAGTACACCCGGTTCAACATAGGCATCAGCCCAAGTTTCAGGGTCCCCTAAATCTTCATCTGCCGGTTTTATAACCGTTTTCAAAGGCAGATTGTATTTTTTTGCAAACGCAAAATCTCTTGTATCATGGGTCGGAACAGCCATAACCGCACCTGTTCCGTATTCAACAAGGGCATAATCCGCAGTCCACAAAGGGAATATTTCACCCGTAAACGGATTTTTGCAGTGTGTACCGAGAGGAACACCTGTTTTTGGTCTTTCCGTAGAAAGTCTTTCTATTTCAGACATTTTACGGGCATTTGCTCTGTATTCTTCAACGGCAGATTTATTTTCAGGTGTTGTAAGTTTTTCTATATCTTTGTATTCCGGTGCTACAACAAGGTATGTAATACCATGTACGGTGTCAGGTCTTGTTGTGTATACGGGAACTTCCATCTTTTCGCCGTTTGGAGCATCAACAACAGGGAATCTGAAAATTGCACCGTATGATTTTCCAATCCAGTTTGCCTGCATTGTTTTTACGTTATCGCCCCAGCCGGGGAGCTTTTCCAAATCCTGAAGTAAAACGTCAGCATATTCCGTAATTTTTAAGAACCATTGGGAAAGATATTTTTTTTCAACAACGCTGTCACATCTCCAGCATTTGCCGTCAATAACCTGTTCGTTTGCAAGAACCGTACCGCAATCGTTACACCAGTTTACGGCAGCTTCTTTTTTATATGCAAGTCCTTTTTTATACAGTTGTAAAAACAACCATTGTGTCCATTTATAATACTCGGGTTTGCAGGTTGCAACTTCTCTGTCCCAGTCGTAAGACAGACCAAGCATCTTTAACTGTTTAGTCATATAAGCAATATTTTCATCAGTCCAGGTTTCAGGATTTGCACCGTGTTTCATAGCTGCGTTTTCGGCAGGCAGCCCGAAACTGTCCCATCCTATCGGATGAAGAACGTTAAAGCCCTGAGCTTTTTTAAATCGTGCAATGACGTCAGTAATCGTATAGTTTCTGACATGCCCCATATGTAATTTGCCTGACGGATACGGAAACATTGACAGTGCATAATATTTTGGTTTATCGCTGTCATCAGGAGTTTTGAATGCTCCCGTTTCTTCCCATACCTTTTGCCATTTCTTTTCTATTTCCTGCGGAAAATATGCTTCTTTCATTCTTTTTCCCTCTCAACATAAGTATATTTTTATAATTAGCCTAACATAAAGATAGTTGATTGTAAAATGGAGATTAAGAAGAGTTTTGTAAACATTTCACATTAAAAGGTTGTAAAAATTAAAAAAATAGTTTATAATGATAATGTGGATACAAAACAGCGGAGGATATTGTTATGACAGTATTTCAACCTATGGGGGGGGGGGGGCAAATCCTCTTGTGGCAAGGGTTTTACGTTAGCTGAAGTCTTGATTACGCTTGGTATAATTGGTGTTGTCGCTGCATTGACATTGCCGACATTGATTGCAAACTACCAAAAACAGGTATATGTTAATCAGCTTAAAAAATCTGTCTCTTCTCTGAGTCAGGGTTTTGCCCTTATGATGGGTAAAGACGGTGTAACCGAATTAAAAGATACGGAAGCGTTTGGTGGAATGTCAGTTGTTTGTTCAAGTTCTAATTTTGATAGTGATAGCTGTAAAACTCTTCGTGAGGGATTACAAAATACTTTTTCAGGTATAACTTTTACCAAAGAAAATATTAGTATGAAATCACTGAATGGAGTTGTCGGTAATTTATCAAATACTTGTGTAATCCGCTTTCCTGACGGTTCATATCTTTTTCAACCTAATTTTTATCTAAGGGATCATATGACTAATGGGGTAATGAAAGGGGTGTTGGGTGTTTTTTATCTAGATGTTAATGGGTCGAAAAATCCAAATACAGCAGGTAGAGATATATTCTATTTATATTTAGGAAATGTAGGAGGGGTGTACCCTCATGGTTCGCAAGTTGTTTCCGTAGCTATGAATAATGGAAACGAAAATACGCAATACTGGAGAACAACCAGTGACCCTTCATATGATTGCAAAATGGATGGTAGCAGTTATGGTATTGGTTGTGCAGCCAGAGTACTTGAAGAAGGCAAAATGGATTACTAGGATAATATATTATTATCTTTTGCGAATATGACTAAATATAACAACAATGCCGGCATATAGCCGGCATTTACATTTTTCGAGATTGCATAAAAATTTTAAGCGTAAAGTCTTGGTAATTTCGCCCCAAGAGGTGAATCTCCTCCGGGTACAGAATTATCAGCTTTTGGAAATGTAAGTGAATACTTTGAAGCAATCGTGTTTTGAATAAATTTTGAGGACTGCTCTGGTTTCTGTGCTTCCCCAAAGCTAATTGCACTTACAGGTTTAAATGATGTTATTGCTCCAAGTCCGAATATTGGTGCCATGATAATTTACCCCTTAATTTTTCCTTACATATATATAAAAAAATAAATGCACAAAGAATTGCGTAATTTTGTGCATAATATTACGAAATATTAACTACCCTTTTTAGGGCATATTTTCCTTATTTTTTTTCTGAATTTATCCAAGTAAATCCAACGAGCGTGCCAGTGTGGGACTGTTTTCCACTGACGGATAGAACGGGTTATACGTTTTTTGTGTAAACGGATTTATACCCGCCATCTCCTGCTGACGGAAATTTCTTTGATTTGATTTGTCTTCAAGACTGACAGGCTGCACCTTGTATAGCTGCTGTGCCTGTACTGCTTTAACCGAATAATCCAACTTCTTGACCTCTTGATAATTTGCTCTCTGTATTTATATAAAAGAATATTTTTTTTACTGATTTCAGTTTCTGAAATTTTTGTTACATTCTTAATATAAATTACTGATCACTTTCGTGATGGTCATTATCTTTCATTAATTTTGCAAAGTCTGACGGTTTTATACTCTGTATAAATTCTTTAAATTCCTGAGCTTCTTCTTCGTCTTTTGCGGAATCTGTTGATACAGAACCGTTTGAAAGTACGTTTGGTGTTACATAAATCGGTGCATCTACTCTTATTGCAATTGCAATTGCGTCTGACGGTCTTGAATCTATTTCAATGACTTCATCTTTATCATTTTTCAGATACAAAGTAGCGTAATAAGTTTCTTTTTCAACATCATTGATGGTTACTTTTTCCAGTTCGTAACCCGTTTTTTCTATTACGTTTATAATTAAATCGTGAGTCATAGGTCTTGCAACGCTAAGATTCTCTATTTTTCTGATAATAGCACTTGCTTCTGCAGAACCAATCCATATCGGAAGTGCTCTTCTGTTTTCTTTATCATGTAAAACAACAATCGGGGAGCCTGTTCTTGTATCCAGTGCAATACCCATAACTTTCATTTCTATCATTTTATTACAGCCTTTCAATTAAATTCTTTATTTTATTATAACCTTAAATACTTGTCTTGTAAATGTTATTCAGGGTTATCGGTTCGCATAATTTTTCTTAAAAGCTTATATGCAATGTAAAAAATACCGTTGGCAAGATAGAACATCAAACTTCCCAAAACGAATGAAAGTACGAAGAAGCCGAACATTCTTAATGCAATAAATTGGAAGCCTGTTATATCTATAAAACCTGTCTGATATACAAGATATGCATTTACAAATAACTGTCCGAAAGAGTATATGGTTGCATATATCATCAGAGATTTAAAATCTATGAATTTTCTTCTGTAACAGAACCATATAAGTGCTGCCGTTGTAAATACAATCGGAGTGAAATTTACCGTATACAATAAAATCAAAGATATTATTGCTAATATTATCGGATTTTGCGGAAGTTTAAGTATTTTTATCAAAATACTTTTGCATTTGCATTCTTCTTGTTCGTTTGTTTCTGGTATTAGGTTTTCGAAAATGTTTTCTTCCATTTTTAATTCCTTCTATTATGGGCAAAGACTTTCCCAGTCGGGTTCATTGTCTTCTTCTCCCGGTTCTTTAATGTGTTCGCCGGTTTCCAGCATTACCGTAAGAGTCAGTTTTAATTGCTTTTTGTAGTTTTCACGGGCTTTTTCTATAGACTTAGAGCAGAAGCAGAAGCTTGGAATTTCGTCTATCATAATGTAATGATAAGGTTTCCCTTCAAAATCCAAATCCTCTCCTTCAATTAATGTCCAATCAAGATTAAGATAATAATCTAAGTCTTTTTCCATGTTTTATTCACCGATTGATTTTTCACTTAGCGGCTGAGTAATCATTATTCCGTCACCGCCTATTACATCTGCCTGTTTGCCGTCAATATACAGATATGCAGGCTTTTCAGTATTCCTTGAAATAGTTTTTATAAGCTGGAACAGTCTTTTATAAACACTTTCCGTTCCGCCGCCATATGCAAATCCCGATGACAAATCAATGATAACTTTGTCTTCATTATCATAAATGTGTAATATGGTTGTGCTTGTCGGAACTTCTGAGTATATTCCGCTCATTTTTTCATTCTGTTTAGGTCCTAAAATAAGTGAACTGATTGCGTGGCGAAGTTTTGAGCCGTCAATATTTTTGTCGTATTCTCTTTTTACAACCTTGTAAACTTCATCACCATTGGAATTTTTACCTATAAACACGATAGGCACATATTCTTTATCCTTTGGTTCTTCGGGATTTTCCGGCGGATTTTCCGGTAATTCCGGATTTTCTGCAACAACTCCCGGTTCTTCAGCAGGTTCGCCGAACAAAGGACTAATGACTTTTATTCCTATAAAAATTGATAATGCTAAGATAATAATACCTATAAGAGCAAGTAATAACGTTTGCTGTTGTTTATTCATAATTCATAAACCCTTTCTCTATTGTTCTGTTACTACATCTTTCGGAACATTAAGAGTTCCCGTAACATTTATCGTATTATTTTGAATTGTAATTTCATGAACTTTTGTCACTGCCTGTTTTTCTTCAAAAATACCCATCGCAAATTCTAACGGGTTCAAGTAATTTAAAATCTTGTCTAATTTGCTCATATCAAGCGAAAAACTGTTAGTTATAAGATGGGAATCATCAATTATAATTTCGCCTGCACGGGCTTTTAAATCTGTTTGAATAACAATTTCCGGTCTTTTCTTGATAAGCGGTATTGCAACTTTCATTACATAATACATTTTGTTATCATGTATTTTTGCCGATGTTGATACAATATTAAACAATTTTGATGCATTACCTATGCTGTTGGCTTTTCTGATTAACTCTAAATAGTGTCTGTTACTTTGCATTGTATTTATTAAATCATCCTGAGTAAGCTGAAGTGCAAATGCCATAAGGAAATTTTCTTTAAATTTTGCGGTGTTGTTTTTATTATCCAGTTCAATGTAGTTATAATCACAAAGTGTTTTTAATTTTATGTTTGAGATGTATATGCCGTCAGTATTCGTGTCTTTACCGTTAATTTCAAGTGATTTGAATATACCTTTCTTTAGTGAACTTATATTATAAGACTGCATATCTACTTTATATTTGCCCTTGGAATCTTTTAATATAGCGTTTTTTATAAGCATATCGGCTGTTCTTTCCGCCAAAAAATTGATTCCGGTGATATTGCTTAATCCAATCGATGTCGAATACGGATTTGTCGGACATGAAAACTCATAAGAGCTTGCATTTACCGAGGAACCAAGCATAAACATTAAACCTAAAACTAACGCAATTTTTTTCATTCTACAAACACCTTTTTCACTCTAATTTCATTTTCTTGCTGTTGAGCTGTCGCAACAACATTATTATTATAAACCAAAATTAAAAAATCACCACATTTAAATTTTTTATCGGAAATTTTTATGGAATTACCGTGTGAAACTCTCTCAAAATCAGCATTTGAAATTTCTGTTACAGGTATTGATACAGCTTCTGTCGGATTTTGTATAAAGGGCAGTAATTTTTCTTTTGCACCGTTTTCAATAGTGTATTTTTTGTCAGAGGAAATTAAAACCGGCAATTTAACGGAATTTTCCACATTAAATTTCCCTGCTTTTGAACGGACAAGCCTTATAAGATGTCCGTAACATCCCAGTTTTTTCCCTAAATCGTTTGCAATTGAGCGGATATATGTGCCTTTTGAACATTTTATTCTTATATCTGCAATTTGTCTTGCGTTATCAAATCCGAGCAGTTCAATTTCATATATGGTAACTTTTCTCGGTTCTATTTCAACCGGTTTACCTTCTCTTGCGTATTCATATAATTTTTTCCCGTTAACTTTAATTGCGGAATAAATTGGGGGAGTTTGTTCAATTTCCCCTCTGAAAAATCTCAGATTTTCAAGAATGTCTGTTTGAGTAATCTTCTTATCGCTTCTGTCGGTTATTTGTCCCTCTGTATCGTAGGTTTCTGTAGAGGAACCAAACTGAACGGATGCAATGTATTCTTTATCGTCATCAAAATATTCAATTAATCGGGTTGCCTTGCCGACACAAATCGGTAAAACACCTTCTGCAAAAGGGTCCAGTGTACCGGTATGTCCAACCTGTTTTATCCCCAGAATTTTTCTTACTATTCCTACTACATCGTGCGAGGTTATACCTTTAGGCTTATATATATTAATTACCCCGAACATAGCAGTTTAGATTTCTCCTCTTGAAATCTTATTTATTAATTCATTTACTCTTGAACCTTTTTCCAGGGAATCAGTATACACAAATTTTAATTCCGGAGTTAATCTGAGTCGGATTCTTTTTCCTACTTCAAATCTTATTTTCGGGGTACTTTTTTCTATAATTTCTTTGGTTTTTTCTATTTGTTCTTCCGAACCTAAAACGCTGTATATAACTTTAGCAAAAGAATTATCGTGTGCTACTTCTACATCCACTACAGATACTACACCTGCCAATCCGCGAATTTCTTTTCTGAGGATTTCAGAAATATCACGCATAAGTTCTTTTCTCACTCGTTCGTTTCTTAAAGTCATAATTATCTCCTTAGTGAATATATTATAACACGAAATAAAAAATTTTGCCGACAGATTAAATATGTTTTGATATTCAATCAGGCGTTGTATTGTCAGAAACAGATTAATATGGTTTAATAAAACGTAGAATGGAGACAGAGTAATGTTAAAATATTTTTTAGGTTCATATTTGGTTACGGCAGCAGGTTTAATAGGTGCTTTCCTGTGGGGGGAACACGTGCATCCCGGAAGCGGTTTGCAGTGTGCTTTTATTGCACTTGTACTTGGAATACTTGAAGTAAGTTTATCATTTGATAATGCTGTTGTTAATGCAATGAAATTGGAAAAGATGTCGGAAACCTGGCGTCACAGATTTATAACGTGGGGTATTGCAATAGCGGTATTTGGTATGAGATTTTTGTTCCCGATACTTGTAGTTGCTATATTTGCAAAACTCAGTATGCTGGAAGTATTTAAAATTGCAACCACCAATGCGGAACAATATGCACATTATCTGCACTTAACCCATGCTCCGATTGTTACATTCGGCGGATTATTCCTTGTTATGTTGTTCCTAAATTACTTTTTCAACCACGAAAAAATTGTTCACTGGATTAAATTTATTGAACTTCCGCTTTCACATCTTGACCACTTAAAAGGTATTGAAATTGTTATTGCATTATTTATGCTTCTTGCAACGCAAACCTTTGTGCCTGATGAGCAAAAGGTGAGTGTTATGATAGCAGGTATAAGCGGTATTATTACATATTTATTAATTGAAGGGTTTACGCATTTTTTGGAAAAACACGAAGAAATGCGTGCCGCTGCAAATACCGGTAAATCACTTGCCTGTACGGGTCTGATAAGCTTTATATATCTTGAATTAATAGATGCATCTTTCTCTTTAGACGGTGTACTCGGTGCATTTGCATTAAGTAAAGATATTATAATTATTACAATAGGTCTTTCAATCGGTGCGATGTTTGTACGTTCTCTGACGATTTTACTTGTCGAAAAGAAAACTCTGGCACAGTTTTTATATCTTGAACACGGTGCACATTGGGCGATAGGTGCTTTAGCCTGCTTAATGCTTGTTTCAACGGTAAAAGAAGTTCCTGAAGTTATAACGGGATTAATAGGATTAGGCTTTATTGTTGCCGCATTTATTTCTTCCGTTGTTCATAACAAAAGACGTGCAAATTTAATTGCCGAAAATGAAGGAAATGAAAATGCTTAAAACTCCTTTGGTAAGTTTTATTGTAACCTCTTATAATTACGGTAAATTTGTTGAGCAAACTCTGCAAAGTATAAAAGAACAAACTTATAAGCATTTTGAAATTATTGTTGTGGATGATTGTTCTGAGGATAATTCAACGGAAATTATTGAGCGTTTTATTCAGAATAACCAGAATATGCGAATTACTCTCATAAAGCACGGCAAAAATCTCGGGCAATTTGCGTCAATGATTGACGGGTTGAAAATAGCTCAGGGTGTATTTGTAAGTTTTGTGGATTCTGATGACATTCTGATGCCCGAATATGCGGCGGTTCATGTTAAGACTCATCTTGAAACAAGTGTGGCATTTACTTCCTGTCAACTATTGGAAATTGATGAAAATAATGAGATGCATACGGCATATTCAAATTCATCCCCTCAAAATAATGATGAAATAAAGACGTTGTCAGAATTGGCAAGTGTGGAAAGTATCCGATACAAAAAAGTTAAAAGAAAATGTTTTGGCGGATGGTACTGGTCACCTAACAGTTCCGCAATGCACAGAAAATCCGCTTTAGAAATAATTTTAAATTATCAAAATGCCGGCGAATGGCGAGTTTGTCCCGACAAGTTCCTGTTTAATCTAATGCATTTGATAGGCGGTTCAATAAATATTTCAATGCCGTTGGTTGCATACAGAAGGCACAAAAATAATGCAGGCGGTTCTGATTATGTAACAGGGGACAAAAAATATAACAATGATGAAACTACAAAAAGAAATATCTCAAACAACATAAAAATCCGCCCCGAAACATTGAAATTTCTGTTAGATAACCGCAGAGAATTTATATCAAAATTCGGAATGAGAGGGTATGTAAAGTTTGTTTTAAAGGTTTTGCTTTTTTAAAACTTGAACGGGTAATCTTTTGGTATTTTCCAACCGTAAAGCTGGATTAGTGCCGTACAATATGCAGCTTCATTTGTTGCATTTAAATTGCATCCAATTCTGGAGTCGTTACGCAGCATTGCTTCTGTTCCATTCCAACCTATTTTATATGGTTGTAGTCCTGAATCATCGCATGAGTATTTTTGATTTTCAGGGATAGTTGAATATTCACATGTATGAGCCCTTTTAATAAAGAAAGTAAATGCCCTTGTCCCAAAATCTATTTGATTGTATGCAGCTTTCCCTTCTGTGTTCCCGTTAAGTTTATATGCATTTTTGTTTACATAATAAATAACACTATCGGCTCCAAATAAGGCAAGACTGCCATCTTTAAAAAATACTTCAAATTTTTCTGCATTTGGAATTTTATTTATTTCGACTGCACTAAGGTATGGGAATATGTATTTACGTAGCCACGCCTCATTAAGTGGTTTTGAATAATCTTTGTTACCGTCTTCATCTTCTTCAAATCCGCTTTTAACATTACCCCAAGCGGACATTTCACCGTTTTCAACTTCGGAAAGTTTAATTGCCTGATTCATAACGGAATAAAATTTCGCTAACTTTGTTTCTACTTCGTGTTTTCTGTAGTTTTGTATAAGTGTTGGCAGAGTCATAGCCGCAACAACTCCGATAATACCAAGGGTGATTAAGACTTCTGCGAGGGTAAACGCAGCACAACTGGGCTTTGGGAACTGAGCTACGTGCGTAGCACCTTCTGCTAAAGTGAATCCTTTTTTCATATGTCCTCCGTTAATCAAAAATGAAGTTATTTCATATTATATGAATAATATTCATTATTATACAATTATTTTCATAATTTGTCAAGATAAGGCTATAATGTCGGTATGGATTTAAAAGACGAAGTAAAAATAATGCTCGGCTCTAAGTGTATGACTATTACAGAGCTTGCTCAGAAAATGACGGAATTAAGCGGTAAAAACTATTCGCAAAGTTTAATTTCGCATAAACTATCCAGTGGTTCTCTCAGATACAACGAAATGAAAATGATATGCAAAATTCTCGGTTACAGGATATACATTGATATTGATAAAATAAGTCTTGGAGATTAACTTATAAGACTTTTGGGATTATATGGAATATGTTGCATAATATATGTTATAGGAACAAAAATACTTGAAATTAAAATAACAACCCCGTTTGTCATGCTGAACTTGTTTCAGCATCTGACCACCTGAAAATTTCAAATTATTTATTTTGTTTCAGGTTCCAAACCAAAATCTATACTTAAATCTTTAAAATCAGGGTTCATATTTCTTATTAGATTTAATTTCCATTGTCTATGCCAATTCTTTAGTTGTTTTTCTCGTGCAACTGCGTAATTCACATCATCAAAACATTCGTAATAAACTAAGCGATTTAGATTGTACTTCGCAGAAAAACATCATAAACTTTGTTTTTATGTTCCCATATTCGTTGTTCCAAATTATGCGTTATGCCTATATAAAATGTCGTTTGTTGATAATTTGTGATTATATATACATAATATTGTTTAGTATAAACCATAATCAGATTTTATCATGGGTCAGATGCTGAAACAAGTTCAGCATGACAAACAGGGTTGTTATTTTAATTTCAAATATTTTTGTTCCTATAACATATATTATGTTTATTTATTATCCTACGGATTTAAGTAATTCTGTTTTATCTTTATCAATATCTCTTTTACGTTGACCGTCCTGGGTGAATTGTTTTACGCTTGCGGTAATTGTTTCTATACATCCGCAGGTCGTTGTTGCTACTGCATTGATGTATGGATTTGCACTTGTTAACAATCCTAATGCTCCAAATCCTGCACCTGATATCGGATCAGCTTTTAAGATACCGTTTAGTTTCCCTGAGTATGCCTCATAGGACATAAAGTTTTTATATGTAGAAGAATTTTTATCTTCTTCCGGAGTAATAATATTATTTTCTTTTAAATGTTTTTTGTTATTTTTAAGCTGTAAGTATGTAAGGGCTTCTGATGTCCAGCTGGAACCCGAGCAGAATGAACTGAATATTAACCCGAGAGCCGTATTTCCTGCAATAAATGCAGCCTTTGATTTACCGCTCAACGGTACATGCAGTTGTGGTGCATTTTTTGCTACATAAGCTTTTGCTCTGCTGTAATCAATCATTCCTGACATAAGCGGTGCTATAACAAGGCTTGTTAAAGTGCCGATAACCATTGACGGAATTGCAATTAAGCCAGCCTTTTTGGTGCCAAAGTTATCGTGATCCTGAAAGAAGTCTTTTACCGCACCCAAGTCATCATCCCAAGACCCTGCAAATGCTATGGCAAGCACTCGCCACCAGTTGTTTTCCCCTTCTTTAATTGAATTTACGTATTCTTTGAACCCGCCTTTTGCAAAGTATTTTTTCAGAGGATTTCCCTCATTGTAAATCGCAATTTGTTCTCTTAAATATTTTGCCGCATCTGCTTTTATCGCTCTTGCTGCAGCTCTTTGCTCAAATACAGCCTGTGCTCCAAGTACAAGTAATACCGGTACAAGTGCATATGCCCCGTATCTGGATGATTTGCCTGATTCTGCAAGAACTTCTTTTTTTATTTCAGAAGATGCGAATTGTTTTTTAATGTTGTCAATATTGTCTTTTTCCTGTTCCGAAAATTCTGCGATTTTCGGATTTTTACTTTTTAATTCTGCTTTTTCCTGTTCGGTTAGATTAAACAGATTATATTCTTTGTCGTTGGTTTTCAGAGTAATAGTATAGTAATTATCATATTTTGATTTGAGTTTTGCGAGGTTATCTTTTTCTTCTTCGGATATTTTCATTTCTCTGATACGGTTATTTACGGTAAGAGAATCTTTTTCGAGAAGTTTAAATAAGTCATCCACACGGGCTTTATAGGTGTTAACTCTGACATCTCTGAGAAGTTTATTATCTTCTTTTGATATTTTTTCGGGTGATGCTACGTTAATTTCCCAGCCATTGGGTAATTTAATACCCGATTTTTCAAGCTTTTTCATAACGTAATCTTTTAAAAACAAATTCTTATCATTGTTTAAAGTTATGTTATCAAACTTTTTGTCTGATAAAAGTTTTGTTTTTTGCGGCTCGCCCGAAATTTTAATCATCGGGCTTTTTGTTTCATTAATTGGAGTAACTGTATTCATCATAGTATTGATACAAAGTAAAAACACAAAAATAATTGTTCGATTGTTAAAACATCTTTACATTTTGCCGATTTGAAAAATTTTTATGTTCTTGTTAGACTGAAAACTATGAAAGATATGTTAGATAAAATATTACAGATAGAGAAAAAGTACATTGAACTTGGCAAAACATTGTCCGATCCTGAGGTTATTCAGGATTATAACCGTTTCAGAGATTTGTCAAAGCAGCGTAAGTCAATGGAAGAAACCGTAAATGTATATTATGAATGGAAAAAAACAACAGAAGCCATAGCAGATGCAAAAGAAATGCTGCATTCGGAAACTGATGAGGAAATGAAAGCATTTTTAAAAGCGGAAATGGAAGAAAACGAAGCCAAAATCCCTCAGTTTGAAGAGAGAATGAAAGTGTTGCTTCTTCCCCGTGACCCGATGGATGATAAAGATATCATGCTTGAAATCAGAGGCGGTGCAGGTGGTGATGAAGCAAATATTTTTGCGGGTGATTTGGCAAGAATGTATTTGAAATATGCCGATAAGCAGGGCTGGACGACTCAAATTTTGTCTAAAACAGAGTGTGAAGCAGGCGGATATTCCGAAATTATTATTTCAATAAAGGGTGATTCCGTGTATTCACGACTAAAATATGAATCGGGTGTTCACCGTGTACAGCGTGTTCCCGCAACGGAATCCCAGGGCAGAGTTCATACTTCTACAGCTACGGTCGCTGTTATGCCTGAAGTTGATGATGTAGAAATTGAAATCAGACCTGAAGATATAGAAATGTCAACGGCTCGTTCGGGCGGTGCAGGCGGACAAAATGTAAACAAAGTTGAAACCGCGGCAAGATTGTTCCATAAACCGACAGGTATAATGATTTTCTGTACGGAAGAACGTTCTCAGTTACAAAATAAAGAACGTGCGATGCAAATTTTGCGTTCAAAACTCTATGATTTGGAAGTGCAAAAGCAAATGCAGGAAATTACTGATTTACGCCGTTCTCAGGTCGGCACAGGTGACAGAAGCGAACGTATCAGAACGTATAACTTCCCTCAGGGCAGATTAACCGACCATCGTATTAATCATAACCTGAATGTATGGACTGTTATTGACGGCGATTTGGATGAACTTATTAAACTGCTTATGGAGTATGACCAAAAATTAAAACTGGAAAAGCTTGCTCAGGTTGAATAAGGGTGGTTTATGTCAGATAGAAAATGTGTCGGGTGCGGTATAATAAAAAATCGTAATGATTTAATCAAAATTACAAAGGAGCATTCGACCAATAGCCTTGTTATAAACGGAAATTCAAATGTATTTGGCAGATCTGCATATCTTTGCTATAATAATACTTGTATTGAAAATGCTTTTAAAAAAAATAAATTACAAAAAATATTAAAAACACCCGTTCCGGCGGAGCTGAAAGGACAATTAACAGATGAGTTACGACACAATCAGAATTAATGAGCTTGCAAAAGAATTGAATTTATCCAATAAAGAATTGCTGGAAAAACTGGCAAAGATTTCTATTGTTGGTAAAACTCATTCAAGCACATTAACTCCCGAACAGGTGAAGAAGATTAAAGACTTTATTGCAGGAGGCGAGGTAGTTCAAAAACCTGCAAAGCCAAAAGCATTTATTGTTAAAAAGTCTAAGGAAGTTGAAAAAGTTGAAATTAAGGAAACCCCTGTAAATTCGGTTCAGGAAAAACCAATTATTAAAAATACAGAGGCAAAAAAAGAAATTCCGGAGCGTCCGAGAGTAGAAGTTGTAAAACGTCCTAAAACAAGCGGAATTGAAATTGTAAGGAAAGCAAAACCTGCAGATTCTTCAAATTCTGCGGCAAGAACTTCTGATGAAAGAAAAAATACAGGTTCTAAATTTGCGGATAGAAATCGCAAGCCTTTTGCAGGCAAACCTGAAAGTTCAGATAAACCAAAATCGGCTGAAAAATCTGATGAACAAAGGAAAAAACCTATTCAACGTCACATAATTTCTCAGGAAATTTATGAAACCAAAAGCCCTTCAAAAAAACGTCCTGATAATTCAAAGAGAAAAGATAAAGATTTCAATAAAAAAGAAGAACAGGAACGTATTTCATTAGAAAAAGCAGCTGCACAAAAGCATAAAAAAAGAACTCAAAAAGAAGAAGAAGTAAAAGAAGTTACTCAAATTGTCGTAACACATGCCATGACAATTAGTGAATTGTCAGAAAAAATTCAGCGTACACCTGCTGAAATAGTAAAATTCCTTATGATGAACGGAATTATGGCTACCGTAAATCAGCTTATTGATGTGGATGTAATTAAAAAGATTTGTGCCGAATATAATCTTGAAGTTTTGGAAGAAGATTTAGAAGCATACATAGAACAGGAGATGGAAAAAGAAGAAGAAAAGAAAGCTTTGACGGAGATTGATAAGAAACTTCTTAAAAAGCGTGCTCCTGTTGTAAGTATTATGGGGCACGTTGACCACGGTAAAACAACATTGTTAGACAGTATTCGTGCTTCAAAACATAAGATTGTTGCGACTGAAGTCGGCGGTATTACTCAGTCTATAGGTGCTTATACGGTTTATCTTGATAATAAACAGGAAAAGAAAATTGTATTCGTGGATACTCCGGGTCACGAAGCATTTACCGAAATGAGAGCCCGCGGGGCAAAGGCTACAGATATTGCTATTCTTGTTGTTGCAGCTGATGATGGAATTATGCCTCAGACTATTGAAGCTATTAACCATGCCAAAGCAGCGGATGTTCCTATCATTGTTGCGGTTAATAAGATTGATAAGCCGGGAGCTAATCCTGATAAAATTCTTCAGCAGTTAACCGAGCATGGACTTGTTCCGGAAGAATGGGGCGGAGATACAATTACGGTCAAAGTTTCTGCACTTCAGGCAACAGGTATTGATGAATTATTGGAATATATTTTGCTTGTTGCAGATGTTCAGGATTTAAAAGCTAATCCGAAAGCTGAGGCTTCAGGTGTTGTAATTGAAGCAAATCTTGATAAAGGTAAAGGTCCTGTTGCAACATTGCTTGTACAAAACGGTACATTAAGAGTCGGGAACTGCGTTGTTGTCGGTACTGCCTGCGGTCGTGTCAGGGCATTGTTGTCTGACAGCGGGGAGCGTATCCAAAAAGCTGAACCATCTACTCCTGTTGAAATTTTAGGTTTAACAGAGGTTCCTCAGGCAGGTGATAAATTTGAAGTTGTTAAAAACGAAAAGGAAATGAAGTCTATAGTTGCTGCTCGTAAAGAAAAAGAACGTGACAAGCGATTAGAGGCTATGCTGCCTGCACATATCAGACGTGAAGCTGCTGCAGGGGAAGAGGATATTCCTAATTTGAATTTGATTATAAAAGCAAATACTCATGGTTCGGCAGAAGCTGTTTCACAGGCAATTGCTCAGTTAGATTCAAAAGAAATTACGACAAAGATTATTCACGTTGGTGTAGGTGATATTTCAGAAGCCGATGTTATGTTGGCATCAGCATCAAACGCTTTAATTTTGGGATTTACCGTTAAGGAAGATTCAAATGCTCTTGCTGCGGCTGAGAGAGAAGGTGTAACTATCAAAAAATATGATATTATTTATCAAATATTGGAAGATATTGAACAAACGATGTTATCTCTTCTTGAGCCGGAAGTTAAAGAAGTTGAACTTGGTAAAGCCGAGGTCAGACAGGTATTTACAATCGGCAAGACTACAAAAATTGCCGGCTGTTACGTTACTGAGGGTAAGATTGTTCGCTCAAAAGATGCAAAACTTATCAGAGATGGCGAAGTTATCTTTGAAGGTGCAATTGACCAGCTGAAACGTTTCAAGGATGATGTTAAAGAGGTTGCTCAAGGGTTTGAGTGTGGTATTTCTTTTGCTAAGTGGAACGATATAGCCGAAGGTGATATTATAGAAGTTTCCACTACCGAAGAAGTTGAAAGAAAATCTTTGTAATAAATATTTAAATGTTTAGGCTGATATTCCGCATTGTAAACATTTGTTAACATAATCAATAAAAAACTTAAAGTTTTTGCTGATAAATCCGTCATGCAGATTAATAGGACTACATGCGACTAAGATAAGCGAAAGGAACGAGCGGTACAAATGGGTTTATCAGCATCACAAGCTAGATTTCTCGCAGTAACTTCACGAAAGGCAAATTGTGAATTCAGATCAATGGAACTTGCCCAACAGAAGTTATCGATGTCTCGTGAACTTCAGGCGGCAACGGAAGATTATCAGGATGCAATTCAGGCAGCTAAACTTGTTTGGGATTTGACTCCTACAGATCCGGGTAATTATGTTTATGACTTATCTTATGATTTATTGATGAATCCGTCAGAATATAATAAATATATGCCATATTTGCTTGCACGTCAGGATGGCAAGATTGCGATGAATGACAAATTTATGAAAGCAGCTGAAGGTATATTTAATATGGTACAAGACCCTACAACCGGTACTTGGAGTACAGATGGCGGTATTTTATATGGTGGTAAAGTTGTATATCCGGGTGATAAGATATACGATGCAAACGGTCATGAAGTTGATTATAGCGTTGTCAAAGGTGAAATGTTTGCAAAATATATAGATGCACTTCGTGATAATAAGGCCATTTCTTCAGGTTTGGCAAACAGTATGCTTAATACTGATGGTAATTTGCAACCAAAATATGTTTATTTTGATAAAGCCGGATTAGGCGATGAATTATATGGCAGAGAAGTTGCGAATGTTATGAATATGACCAATTTGCTGAGTTATATTGATTATATTACGATAAATACGGCAAACGGATACTTTGAACCCGGTTCCACGCAAGCTGCTCTGGCAGAAAATTTAATATTTGATTTCAACAGAACAGAGTATTATGATACTCCGGAAGAATGGGAAAATGAAAAACGTTTCCATCAGGCAGGTGGCGAAGCTGTACTGGGGGGTAAAAGAGCAGATTTATCATGTAATCTGAATTATACTTGGGATAAGGAATCAGGTTCAACATGTGTTTTAAAAAATGGTGACTACTTGAATAATGCAAGTTTTGGTACAACCGGGAAAATATGTCCTGATACTTCCAGTGAGGAGTATCAGAAACTTTCAGATGCTGACAAAGCTAAATATGGTACTTATTCTTCAAGATCGTTTACTTTAGCAGATTTGTTAAATGAAGATATTACAATGGTAGTTACCGGACAACAAAACTATAGTGAAATTCTTGAGATGATGAGTCACCTTATCAACAATGTTTCCAACATGAATACCTGGACATTAATTACAGATGATGTTGATATCTGGTATGATAAGATGAAAGCCAGTTACACTAAAACTGCACAAGAAAATGGCTCAGATGCAAATTTACATACATATGCTGACTTAGTAAGATTAGCCAAAGAAGGCGGTACTGATTCTGAAAAGGCTAAAAGTTCACTTGCAATCTTAAACTATTTCGATAAATTGGCAAAAAGCATGTATGCATTATTGATGCCGAATCCTGAAAATCCGGGTAAAGTTGAGCAGAATGCTTTTTATACCGCATTGGCAGACATAATTACCAGATTTAGAAATATTGATGGTTATAACGGTTCGGATCCGAACTATGTAACAATTTCTGATATACCGTTTAACTCTGAATCCTGTGCTAAAGGAGCAGTAAGAGCAGCAGACGGCTATAATTGCTGGGTTAAATATGGTAATGAATGGGCAATAAGTCTTTCTAACCTTACTGAAACCTTCTTAACTAATTTCGTAAATGGTATGGATGCTTATCAAGATGAATGTTTAATTGATAAAAAAGCCGGAAAATCTACATATATTACTGATTACGGCGGATATTTGTACAACGTAAATATTGCTGAAGAGGCAGAAGAACATATTTGGGAATCAGAATTTTACAGCATTATATTTAATAGTATTTGTACAAATGGCATGTACGAAAATGAACAAGTTCAAGAAAATGAGTATTTAAATAATGCGTTGATGAACGGTCAGTTATTTGTCGTTTCAAAAAATGCAGATAATTACTATTATCAGTCAAAATATACAGAAGCCTATGGCGAAAATATCAGAAAAGAAACTGATTTAGAAGCAGTTGCTCAGGCTGAACGTGAATATGAATATAAAAAGAGCAAAATTAACTATAAAGAAGATGAAATTGATATCGAAATGAAATCAATAGATGCCGAAATTAGTGCATTAACCACTGAAATGCAATCCGTTCAAAATCTGATAAAAGGCAGCATCGATAAAACCTTTAAGATGTTCCAGTCTTCATAAATCTAAGATTGTTCAAATATAAATATTTATTAACATTTCTTATTATATTTTGAACTTTATGCAATAAGGTGGTATAATATACATGCTATTTATATTTCGGCTAGTGTAAATCTTAACAGGGGGGGAATGAAATCACTTCCTGTTTTTTTTTATGCGTAAAAAAAGAGGGGTACAAACGCACCCCCCGCAAAGAGAGTAAGATAATTAAAGGATTAGAAAATGTAATTTTAATTACATTTTCTAAGTATAATTATATAGGTTTAAAACTGTTTGAAAAGTCGCTAAAATCAGCTACATGAATTCATTAAAAAATCCCGTCAAAACAATTGTCTGACGGGATTTTTGCTATGTTTTAACTAAAATTCAATTAAACCATGTTTTTTCTGATTTTTTCTTTTGCATTATCTAATCTTCTGATTTTTCTTTCGCATGCCTTAATTTGTTTATGAAGACTTGCTCTTTCTTCCTTGATAGCATTGTATTTTGCATCTACTTCAGAATATTTTGTTTTGTAATTTAAAAGTTCATTTCTTACTTCAACCTGTGCATTGTCAAGCTGAGAAATGGCACTTTGCATATTTTTGCTGCCTGTTGTATCTGCAACTGCCGGTTTTACTGCTGACTGTGCTTTGGCATCCTGTGTAGTAGCTGCAATAACAGTATTGTTACTACTGCTTGTGTATGTTGCATCTTCAAAATTCAGCGGAGTAAAATCTGCCGCCATAACAACCCCCGAGCATGCACATGCAAATATAATTGATAAAACAATCTTACTGAATTTTTTCATAAAATCTCCTCACACTTTAATACATCTACATACTGATTATAAAATATAAGCAAAAATTAATCGTCCTACGTTTAGTGTAAAATTTTTACACAAATACTGAAAATTTTGTTCAATTATAGCACTTGACAAAATTATTTTATGTAATAACATGTTGCATACGGGTCAAGCAATCATTATATAAATTTGATGATTAACAAATATTAAGATAAATATAAAATAAAACTTGACAGTGAAAATTTAAGGAATAAGATAGTAAATGCGGTTTGTATTAGCCGTTTTTATGAAAGGAAGACAGAACCCCGTGACCGTAATGGTCGGTGAATTGATGAAAATCAGATGGCACAGTATGGTGTCGGTTTGGTCTAAAAAGTACCTGAACATTGAAAACAGAATAGTTTGGAAACGACAAACAATACTTGTTAATTCTAAGAAAAATGATTCCGAGGCACGAGCAGAGCCACGAGCCGGAAGGCGAGAGGCGAATACGAGTCAACGTAAACGTTGAGTTTTCGTTGCGAGTATGAGC